>NZ_JBIAUP010000003.1:389377-576853 GCF_042892945.1 Streptomyces sp. NPDC001678
GCACACCCCCACCCCCCACCCCCTGTTTAACACCCCCCGCCCCCCCGCCCCCCCGCCGCGGGGGGGCCCCCACCCCCCCCCCCCCCGGCGGCGTTTTCCCGTCTCTACGACCGGGTCAGACCAGGGCGACGGATATCGGCTCTCTGGGACAGCAGCCCGCCGCCTGGTGCACCGCCCGCGACAACCGGCCCGGAGTGAGCCGCTCCCCCCACAGGACGGAGCGCACGCCGTACTCCGACACGGCCAGCAGCTCCGTCTCGCCGAGCTCGTCGGCGATCACCACCAGGGGCGCGTGGCCGGCCCGGGCCAGTCTGCGCAGCTTCTCCGGGGCGTCGGTGTCGTGCCGCCCCATCAGCAGGATGTCGACCGCCGGCGTCTCGCTGACGACGTCGACACCGGGGAGCGACCGGAGCTGCCGGACGATCCGGTGCCGGCCGACCTCGTCGGCGGAATGAACGTTTACGGTGATGGACTTCTCGAACACATGGTGAAGCCTTCCGCAGCGGGCTGAACGAACGATTGCCGAACGATCAACGCGCGTATAGCGCGCTACTTCTTCCCCTCCTTCAGGGCGATGCCCTGGAGGTTGTAGAGGGTGCCGTCGGCGGACTCGGCCTTCGACGGGTAGAGGACCTGCACCCGTACGTCGAGCGGGGTGTTGGGCTCGATGCTGTGCCCGGTCGCGGGCGACTCGATGACGACGTGCCCGTCGTCGCTGCCGTCCTTCACCACGGTGTACCAGTGCTCCTTGTACTGCGGGTTGAACCGGCCGGGTACGGGCAGGTCGAAGGTCAGCTGCCACTGCTGGACGCGGTTCTTGCTGGCCGCCAGCTCGAAGAGGAACGACCACACATAGCCCTTGGCCTCGGGCGGCCAGGACTGCTCGAAGCCCGTCTTCTCCTTGACGGTGATGTCGATCTTCGGGGTCGAGACGCTGGTGGTGACGGAGCCGGACGTGTGGGGCGAGGTGTTGGTGACCTTCTTGGTGTCGATCTTCGAGGTGACGGTGAGGTCGCCGGTCCAGTTCTGCTGGACGGTGCCGTCCAGCCGGATGACCGCCTTCCCGCCCTTGGGGAGCTTCAGGGGCTGGGTGAACGCGCCGCCGCTCACCGTGCCCTGCCCGGCCTCGGCGCCGCCGGAGAGCAGCGGAGGCCCGAACTTCGCCCCCGTGAGCTGTACCGGGAACGTACCGGTGAGCTCCGCCTCGCCGACGTCGCCCGGCCCGTTGTTCTGGACGGTCATCGTGTAGGAGACGGGCTTCCCGGAGTCCGCGACCGCCGGGCCCCGCATGCCCAGCGGGACATCGGCCGTCGCCGGCGCGGTCACCTTGGTGGTGACGGAGTCGGAGTACTTCGTCGCGATGTTCGACCGGGTCGCCGACGAGATGGTGGCGTCACAGGTGATGTCGCCGACGACACCGGTGTTGATCGTGCCGTTCAGCGGGATGACGGCACCCCCGCCCTTGGGGAGGACGAGCGGCTGGGTGAACGTGCCGTTGGAGATGGTGCCGGTACCGGCGGTCGCGCCGCCGGTGAGCTCGATCGTCCCGAAGACCGCCCCGGACACCTCGGTGGGGATCTTGCCGGTCACCTGGGCGTCGGGCACGGCGTTGGGCCCCTTGTTCGACACGGTGATCCGGTAGCCGATCGGCGAACCGGCCGTCGCCGTCTGCGGCCCCGTCATCGCCAGCGGCATCTCGGCGGGGAGGGTGACCGCCAGATCACGGACCTCGTAGTTGTTGGTGTACATGCCGGTGGCCGCCGAGAGGCCCAGTTTGAGGGTGGCGGGCAGTGCCGCCTGCCCGGTCGCGTTCCTCAGGTCGTAGTCGATCAGCCGCTGCCAGGAGTTGTCCTTGCGGACGGAGACCGTCACCACGCGGTCGATGACCGTCAGCAGGACGCGCGTGGGGTTCTGGCGGCTCAGGCTGAGCGTCGGCAGCGCGACGCCGGTGAGGTAGCGGTAGCCGTCGTACTGGTCCCCCGAGCCGCGCAGCACGACGTTGTTCGGCCTCGGCCCCGGCCCGCCGTTGCCGGCCTGGCTCGGATCGGAGAACGAGCCGTACTGGTCCATGCCGATGCCGACGTACCCCTTGGTGACGCCGGGCTTCTGTTCCGCTTGGCCCTTCTGGTAGCAGGCGTAGCCCAGCGCCCCGCCCGGGCCGCCCGCCCCGGTCTCGTACGCGCCGTCGATCAGGAAGAACGACATGCCGTCCGCGACGGTCGGGGACCCGCCGTAGGCCGCGAGGTCGAACTCCACCGAGATGCCGTCGCTGCTGGGGAAGGCGATGTTCAGCAGCGCGGTGCCCGCCTGGAAGGTCCGTGCCTGGGTGAGGCTGAGCCAGCCCTGGCCGGTCATCCTCGCCGAGCCGGACAGCTGCCAGTCCGGCGGAACGGTGGAGCCCGCGAACGACTGCTTGTAGGGGAAGAGCGACATCAGAGGACCTCCGGTTTGCGAACCCGTCGCGTACGCGAAGAACAGACGGACCGTACGCCGGGGCGCACGCCGGTCACAGGGGCGCCTACGAGCCAGCCGGTGCGATCCGGACAGACGGCGGTCACCGGCCGCTCCGCCGGTTCCGGGTCGCCACGGTGCGCCGTGACCTTGGCCGGAACCGGCTCCGTAACCGTTTCTTCTGACGGCCCGGCGGCGATGGCATGGCGCTAAACACCCCACCCGCCCGTACGCGTGAGGGCCCGGGACCGCCGTAGCGGTCCCGGGCCCTCACGACCGGATGTGCATCGGGCTCAGACGGCGGTCTCCTCGCCGCCGCCGAAGCGCTCGCGGTACGCCGCCAGGTCGTCCTCGGTGATCTTCGCGAAGAGCACCGGCGGCACGGTGAACGGCGTGCCCGCCGGGACGAAGGTCAGCGAGCGGGCCTCGTCCTGCGTGACCCAGGTGGCATTGTCGTCGGCCAGCTGGAACGCCGAGCGCATGGCGGCCGCCGAGGCCGGGATGAAGGGCTCGGAGACGATCGCGTACAGGTGGATGAGGTTCATCGCCGTACGCAGCGTCAGCGCGGCGCCCTCGGGGTTGGTCTTGATCTCCAGCCAGGGGGCCTTGGTCTCCAGGTAGGAGTTGCCCGCGCTCCACAGGGCGCGCAGCGCCTGCGCGGCCTTGCGGAACTGGAGCTCCTCCATGTGCCGCTCGTACTCCGCGAGCAGCTCGGCGATCTGGTGGCCCAGCTGCGCCTCGGCCTCGCCCTCCTCCAGACCGGCCGGCACCTCGTCGCCGAACCGCTTGCGGGAGAAGGACAGGACGCGGTTGACGAAGTTGCCCAGGGTGTCGGCGAGGTCCTTGTTGACCGTCGCGGCGAAGTGCTCCCAGGTGAAGGACGAGTCGTCGGACTCCGGGGCGTTCGCGATCAGGAAGTAGCGCCAGTAGTCGGCGGGCAGCACCTCAAGGGCGGCGTCGGTGAAGATGCCGCGCTTCTGGGAGGTGGAGAACTTGCCGCCGTAGTACGTCAGCCAGTTGAAGGCCTTGACGTAGTCGACCTTCTTCCAGGGCTCGCGGGTGCCCAGCTCGGTGGCGGGGAACATCACCGTGTGGAACGGGACGTTGTCCTTCGCCATGAACTGGGTGTAGCGGACGTCCTCGGCCTCGTACCACCAGGACTTCCAGTCACGGTTCTCCGGGTCCTGGTCGGCCCACTCCTTGGTGGCGCCGATGTACTCGACGGGCGCGTCGAACCAGACGTAGAAGACCTTGCCCTCGGCGGCCAGCTCCGGCCAGGTGTCCGCCGGGACCGGGACGCCCCAGTCCAGGTCACGGGTGATGGCGCGGTCGTTGAGGCCCTCGGTCAGCCACTTGCGGGCGATGGAGGACGCCAGCACCGGCCAGTCCTTGCCGTGCTCGTCGATCCAGGCCTCGACCTCGCCCTGGAGCTTCGACTGCAGGAGGAAGAGGTGCTTGGTCTCGCGCACCTCCAGCTCGCTGCTGCCGCTGATGGCCGAGCGGGCGTCGATCAGGTCGGTGGGGTCGAGGACGCGGGTGCAGTTCTCGCACTGGTCGCCGCGCGCCTTGTCGTAGCCGCAGTGCGGGCAGGTGCCGACGATGTAGCGGTCGGGGAGGAAGCGGCCGTCGGTCAGGGAGTAGACCTGGCGGATCGACCGCTCCTCGATGAACCCGTTCTTCTGCAGCTGACGCGCGAAGTGCTGGGTGATCTCCCGGTTCTCCGGCGAGGAGCTGCGGCCGAAGTAGTCGAAGGACAGCCCGAAGCCGTCGTAGATCGCCTTCTGCGCGTCGTGCTGCTGGGCGCAGAAGGTGTCGACGGGCAGCCCCGCCTCCTTGGCCGCCAGCTCGGCGGGCGTGCCGTGCTCGTCGGTGGCGCAGATGTACAGGGCCTCGCGGCCGGTCTGCCGCAGGAAGCGCGCGTACACATCGGCCGGGAGCATGGACCCCACCATGTTGCCCAGGTGCTTGATCCCGTTGATGTACGGAAGGGCGCTGGTGATGAGGTGTCGAGCCATTGCGGCTGCTCCCTGGTCGCTGTGTGTCAAAGGCTTGTGCACCTTTAGCGTATCCGAGCGCCAGAGGGGGGCCGCGCTGCTTTTATGACGGCTGTGTCAATGTCGGGAGCCCGTATTCCCCTTGCTCCCGGCTGTGTCTTGTCCACGGCCCGCCCACGGCTCGCTCACGGCTGCATCCAGGCCCGCCACGGTCTGGTGATCGTCTCCCGGAAGGTGTGGTGGGAAGGGTTCCGCCCCACGTGCTGGAACGTCCACCGCTGGCCCACCGCCGCGTCCTCGCTCGGCTCCGAGTCCGCCCCGCACACGGCGCACTGCATCGCGTACGTGATCGGCTCGGCGTCCGGCTCCTGATCCGGGGCGAGCGTCCACGTGCCGAAGAGGAAGACCGTCCGCGCCGTCACGACCGCCCCTCCTCTCCGTGCCCCGCGTCGGCGTCCCGGGGTGGACCGGCCTCGCTCTCCGTCGCCGGCCGCGCGTGCTCGGGCGGGCAGTTCCACTCCAGCCCGCCGCGCGGCGGCCGTAGCTGTACGTGACCGGCGTGGTGGTCCATCACTTCGCCGAGCCGCCCGGTCCGGGTGTCGACGGCGTAGGTCCCACAGGGAATTTCATCGCTCACGCCTCTATCCATGCCCACCCGCACGTCGCCTGATCGGTTATTGAATGGTCGCGGAGAGTGACGCGGGGATCAAGGGGGCGTCAGGGTGCGAGTGACGATGCGTGGCCGGACGGCTCCTGACAGGTACACTGAAACGGTCATTTCGGGGGGAGGTGACGGCAGAGGCACGTAACCGCCTCCTCCCACGCATACGTGTTGAGGAGTACGGAAGTGAAGCGCACCATCCTCCGGGCCGCCGGCGTCTCGGTACTGGCCGCTGTCGCCTTCGGCGTCGCCGCTCCGGCGGCGACCGCCGCGACCGCCCCGACGAAGGCGGCCGAAGACGCCGACGCGGCGGCGAAGGCCGCCCGCGAGGCCGCGACCGCGAAGGGTGACGAGCCGGCGTCCCTGGCCGCCTATCGCGAGGCCGCCCGGGCCGCGTACCAGGCCGCCCAGGTCGCCGCCGCGAAGGCCGCCGAGAACCCCTCGTCGAAGGCCGCCGCCGAGGCCGCCCGCAAGGCCATGCGTGCCTACGAGGCCGCCGATGCCACGTACCAGGCCGCGCGGGACGCCTGGGAGGCCGCCAAGGCCGCGGACGTCGTGACCTCCGGCCCGTCCGTCGCCGTCAACAAGATCTTCCTCGGCAAGGGCGTCGTGGCCTCCGTCGACGTCTCCTTCGACTACGTCTGCACGTCCGCGACGGACCACGTGGCCGTCGAGGTCGTCTCCGGCGCGACCACCCTGAAGGCCACCAAGGCCAAGCGCGAGCTCCAGTGCGACGGCGCCGAGCACACCGGGTTCGTCGAGTGGACGCAGCGCACCATCGCCACCGACACCCCGGCGAAGGCCACGGTCGGCCTCTACACCAAGGACGGCGAACTCCAGGCGCGCGTCGCCGAGAAGACGATGAAGCCGGGCTACGGCCTCCCGACGATCGGCTGACAAGCCACTTCCGCACCGCATGACGGAACGGAGAGGTTTCCGAAACACCCCGCCTGGTAGACCCGCATCCTGGAAGGAAGGGGGCGTACCGGACGAGAGGAACGAGGGGCAACCGTCATGCGAGTGCTCGTCGCCGAAGACGAAGAGGTGCTGGCCGAGCTCGTGGCCACCGGGCTGCGGAGGGCCGGGTTCGCCGTGGACACCGTCTACAGCGGGGACGCCGCGCTGGCCTACCTCGGGCTGCACGACTACGACGTCGTCGTCCTCGACCGGGACCTGCCCCGGGTACACGGCGACGACGTCACACGCCACCTCGTCGCCTCCGGCTCCCGCACCCGCATCCTGATGCTCACCGCCGCCGGCTCCATGGAGGACCGGGTCGCCGGGCTGGACCTGGGCGCCGACGACTATCTCCCCAAGCCGTTCGAGTTTCCCGAGCTCGTCTCGCGCGTACGGGCGCTGCGCCGCCGCAGCGCCCGTCCCGCGCCGCCGCTGCTGGAGAAGGGCGGGCTGAGCATGGACACCGTGCGGCGCACGGCCAGCCGGGAGGGGCGGGAGCTCGAACTCTCTCCCAAGGAGTTCGCGCTGCTGCAGATCCTGCTGGAGGCCGACGGGGCCGTCGTCAGCGCCGAGGAACTGCTGGAACGGGCCTGGGACGCCCACGCCGACCCCTTCACCGGAGCCGTCCGGGTCGCGATGAGCAAGCTGCGCGGCAAGCTCGGCGACCCACCGCTCATCCGCACCGTGCAGGGCGTCGGGTACGCCCTGTGAGGCGGCCCGTCCTCACGGCCCGCGCCCGTATCGCCGTCGCGTTCGGGGCGGTGTTCGCCGTGCTCGGCACCGGGCTGCTGGTCACGGTGAACGTCCTGTCCCGGGCCGGTACGCGCGAGCGGGCCGGCCGGATCGCCCGGCTGGCGGTGCCCGCGGAGCCGACCGGGCCCTGGCCCGTCCACGGGCAGCCGCAGGAGACCGTGGGCACCGCCACGATCTACCGGCTGTCGGGCGACGTCACCGAGGCCGCCTCCCACGAACTGGTCCTCTGGTCGGTCTTCGCCCTCCTGCTGACCGCGCTGCTCGCGCTCGGCGTCGGCTGGTGGACGGCCGGGCTGTTCCTGCGGCCCGTCCAGGGCGCGCTCGACAGCCAGCGGCGGTTCATCGCCAACGCCTCGCACGAACTGCGCACCCCGCTGGCCACCCAGCGGGCCGCCGTCCAGGTCGGGCTGGACGGCGAGCCGTCCCCGGAGGACCTCGCCCGGGTGAGGGCGACGCTCCTGGAGGCCAACCGCCAGTCCGAACGCCTCATCGACGGGCTGCTCCTCCTCGCCCGCAGCGAGCGCGGCCTGGAGAGCCGCGAGCGGCTCGACCTCGCCGAGGTCGTCCGTGAGGAAGTCGCCGCCGTCGCCGGGGAGTCGGCGCGGGCGGGCGTAAGGGTCGTCCTCCACGCCGACGGGCCCGTCCCCCTCCTCGGCAACCGGGTGCTGCTCGGCCGGCTCGCCGGCAATCTGCTGCGCAACGCCGTCGGCTACAACCACCCCGGCGGCGGTGTGGACGTCACCGTGGCCCCGGGCCGGCTGACCGTCGTCAACACCGGGCCCGCCGTCTCCGCCGCGGAGGTACCGGCGCTCTTCGAGCCGTTCCGCCGGGGCCGTGGCCGGGAGCGGCTGGGCGGGGGGTCCGGGCTCGGGCTGTCCATCGTGCGGTCGGTGGCCCGGGCGCACGGCGGTACGGCGAAGGCCGCCCCCAACGCGGGGGGCGGCCTCAGGGTGGTCGTCGACCTGCCGGCCGGGCGGCCCGGCGCGGAGGGACGGGCTAGCGCACGATTCCGGCGGCGCGTGCTTCCACCAGCCATTCGGGGAACTCGACCATGAGCTCCTTGTAGAGCTCGTCGTCCGTCACCAGCCGCGGCTCCAGGCCGGCGTGGAAGAAGCCGGCGTTGTCGACCACCCGGCGCTCGGGCACGGGCAGGTCGTCGAGGCGGCGCAGGAAGTCGAAGCCCTTGCTCCCGGGGTCGCCGAAGCCCACGAACTGCCAGAAGATCGGCAGCCCGGCCGCCTCGCACAGCGCCTTCTCCGCGGCGGGCTTGCTGTAGGGCGCCCCGTCGGTCTGGAAGATGACGAACGCGGGGTCGGTGGCGCCGGACGCCTTGTAGTGGGTGATGACGGCCTCGATGGCCCAGTGGTAATTGGTGCGGCCCATGTGGCCATAGGACTCGTGGAGTTCCTGGATCCGGCCCCGGTGGTTGCCGAGGTCGATCTCGGCCGTGCCGTCGACGTCCGTGGAGAAGAAGACGACGGGGACGACGCCGTCGTCGTCGAGGTGGGCCGCCAGGCCCAGCGCCTGCTCGGCGAGGTGCTGGACGGAGCCGTCCTTGTAGTAGCGGCGCATGGAGCCCGAGCGGTCCAGGACCAGGTAGACCGCCGCCCGTTGGCCCGCCAGGCCCTGCTTGCGCAGCGAGACGCCCGCCGACTTGTAGAGGCTGACGAGGCCGGGCGCCGTCTCCTCGACCTTCTCCAGGCTGATGGCCGCCCCCGCCGCCTCCGTCGTCGCCCCCGTCGTCGTCGCCCCCGCCGTCATCGCGGGCGCGGGCTCCGGGTCCGGGCCGGGCGCCGGCTCGGGCACGGGGTGGGGGTCCGGCCGGGGCGTCGGCTCCGGCTCCGGGACGGGCTTGGGCGTCGGCATCGGGGTCGGTGCCGGCTCGGGCTCGGGGACCGGGTCGGGCCCGGGGGGTCCGGGGGTGGGGATGGGGCCGAGCGGGCCGGGGTCGGGGATGGTCGAGCCGGCCCGGTCGGCGGTCTCCGCGGTCGGCTGGGCCGGAACGGACACGGCGTTCGCCGTCTGGTCGGGGCCCGCGTTCTGCTGGGGGAGGCTCGGTTCGTCGCGTCCGGCGGCCTTGGCGCGGCCGAACGCGTTCCGCAGCAGACTCCGAATGCCCATGGGGAGATGCCCTTCGTGTGTCTCAGATCGTGTGGGTGGATACGTCCGTACTGCTCGTAAAAGTCCGCATGCTTGACGACTACGTAAGGCTAGCTGTCAAGTCCGGTCCAGTACGTTCACACCCGACACGCCACAGCGTGTGTCATGGGCAGTCCGGGACCCAGCTCCCGTGGAAACCCAGCGGCACCCGTACCGGGAGGTGCACCCGGGCCACGGGGCCGGCCGTGAAGTCCTGGGCCGCCAGCACCACCAGTTCGCCTGCCCCGCGTTCCGGGTCGTACGCGTACGCCAGCACCCAGCCCTCGTCCTCGGCCGCCCCGGGCGAGGCCGGGACGAACACGCCCTCGCCCACGTCACCGCCCGCCGGCACCTCGAACTCCTCGCTCGTACCGCGCTCCAGGTCATATTTGATGAGTGCGGTGTCCCGTCCTTCCGCCCGTTCCCGCATGACGTAGCCGAAGCGGTGGTGGACGGTCAGCCGCCGGGGGTCGACGCGGGGGTACTCCACCGGCCGGTCGTCCAGCGGGAGTCGGCGCACGGTGCCCGCGGCGGGGTCGACGGTCCAGCGCTCCAGGTGGGCCAGGTGCTCGCCGGGCAGCGGTCGCCGGTGGTCGAAGTACCGTGCGTAGACGACGAGATGGACGGTGATCAGGCCGTCGGGGCGCTGGTACGCGTTCATGGGGTGGAAGACGAAGCACGGCTCGGTCTCCAGCCAGCGCGTCTCCGCCGCCCCGCCGTCGCGCGGCAGGATCCCGAGCCGGGCGGGCCTGCCGGTGTCCCAGCGCGGATGGGGGCCGCCGTCGCTCGGGTCCCGCCCGAAGACCACCGGCAGGTCGTACAGCAGCACGTACCGTTCGGTGAGCGAGAAGGCGTGCATCATCGGCGAGCCGTCGACGGGTATCTCGACGTGCCGGCGCACACAGCCGTTCCGCCCGGCGACGACGTACTGCACATACGGCCAGTCCGGGCAGTACGCCACCGCGTGGAGCTCGCCGGAGCGCGGGTCCGTCACCGGGTGGGCGGAGAAGCCGCCCGGCAGGGTGTCGTGGAAGTCGAACGGGCCGATCGTGTGGAGCTCGGGGTCCAGCTCGTAGGGGAGCGCGCCGCCCTCGACGAGGGCGAGACAGTGCCCGGCGAAGGACTGGACGTGGGTGTTGGGCGCGAAGTCCAGGCCCCGGTGACGCGGCCCGTGCAGCAGCTTCTCGCCGAGTTGCCCGGCGACGGCGTCGGAGCGCACCCAGCGGTTGCGGTACCACTCGGCGCGGCCGTCGCGCAGCCGGACGCCGTGGATCATGCCCTCGCCGCCGAACCAGTGGTAGCGGGCCGGGTCGGCGACGTGCACGGGATTGGGGCCGTTGCGCAGGTAGCGGCCGCGCAGCGACTCGGGCAGCCGGCCGGTCACGGGCAGGTCGAAGGCGGTCGTCTCGTCCGTCACGGGGGCGTAGAACCCCCCGAGGTACGGGTTGCGCCCCTCGGTGTCCGGATTCCGGTCCATACCGCGCCACCTCCACCGGCCCCGTCCCCGCCGCCCCCGGGCGGTGCCCCCGACGCTCGGCCGTGATTCCACCAAACAGCGGAAGGCGGCGTTCGGCCAGTCTCCATCCGGCGGTCGACCGTTCTTCACCGGACCGGGGTAACCGCCCGAAGGGGGCTTTCGTTGTCGGGAACGCCTGGGGAAGCCCAGGACACGGGCAGGACAAGAGCAGGGCAATAAATGAGGTCAGGGCAACCCTGTCCGCATGTTCCGGCCTCTTTATCGGTGAGTATTACCGGACCGAACATGAGTACCCACCACGGGGGCAGGGAGTTGAGAGGCGCATGGGCCTGACCAGCAGGTCACTCTTGTACACGGTGGTATTCGCCGCCGTGTTGTGCGTGGGGCTCACCGTCTGGATCTGGCCCCGGCTGGCGGGCCGCGGCATCCGGCCGGTGCTGGGGCGGCTGGGGGCCATCGTGACCACCCAGCTGTCCATCATGGCGGCGCTGGCGCTGGCCGTGAATTCCTGGGGCGGCTTCTACGGCACCTGGAATCAGCTCCTCGGCCGCGTCGACAAGGCCCCCGTCAATGTGAACGAGATGGGCCGGGGCGGGCCGTACGCCACGGTCGGCGCGTCCAAGGACGGGCTCGTGCAGCCGGCCGGGCCGCAGGGGCTCGACAAGGTGGGCGGAATTCCGCGCGGCCCCGCCGACAAGGAGGGGAAGGTCCAGTCGGTCCGTATCGTCGGAGAGCGCTCCCGGGCCATCAACCCCGCATTCGTCTATCTCCCGCCGCAGTACTTCCAGAAGCAGTACGAGCGTCACCGCTTTCCCGTCATGGTCGTGATCAGCGGTTATCCCGGCGGGATCATGAATTTGGCCCAGCACCTCCAGGTGCCGCAGACGGCGGGCCGGCTGCTCCAGGAGAACAGGATGCAGCCGACCGTCATCGTGATGGTCCGGCCGACGATCGCGCCGCCGCGCGACACCGAGTGCGTGGACGTGCCCGACGGCCCGCAGGCGGAGACCTTCTTCACCAAGGACCTGCCCGACGCGCTCAAGAGCACCTACCGGGTCGGCCACGACCCGAGCGCCTGGGGCGTCCTCGGCTACTCCTCGGGCGGCACCTGCGCGCTGGAGCTCGCCATGCGCCAGCCGAACGTCTACCCCGCGGCGGCCGCGCTCTCCGGTGACTACAAGGTCGGCAACGACCTGACCACCGGCAACCTCTTCGGCAGCGGCCCGGACGCCAAGCGCAAGCAGCAGGAGCACGACCTGCTCTGGCGGCTGGAGAACATGCCCGCGCCCCGGGTGAACGTGCTGGTGACCAGCAGCAAGAAGGGCGAGAAGAACTACGCCGAGACGGAGCGGTTCCTCAAGGCCGTCAAACAGCCCATGACCGCCTCCTCGATCATCCTCCCCGAGGGCAGCCACCACTTCACCACGTGGCGGCGGGAGATCGGCCCGGTGCTGGAGTGGATGAGCCAGCAGCTGACGTTCCCGCAGGACACGGCGGACAAGGCCAAGCCCTCCGGGAAGCCGTCGGGGACGTCGGAGCCTTCCGGGGCCCCGAAGCCCTCGGAGGAACCGAAGCCGTCCGAGGAGCCGAAGGCGGCGGAGGAGTCCGAGGCGGCGGAATAGCGCACCGCTAGCCGGTCGGACCGCCCCGCAGCTGTTGTCCCAGCCAGGCGAAGGCCGCCGGGTAGAGGTTGATCCAGGTGCCGTAGTTGTGGCCCCCGGACGGCAGCAGCATCGTCCTCAGCCGGACCTTGGTCCCCGCCGCCTCCCGCTGGAACTCCTCGACGTAGCGCGGCGGGCTGTCCCGGTCCTGCCGGGACGTCGCCACGAACAGCCCGACGTCGGCGTCGGTGTGCCGCACCAGCCACGTCGGGCTGTTGCGTTTGCGCAGCCCGGGATCGGGGATCGCGCCGCCGTCGCCGTTGAGCGGGTCCGGGTCCAGGGCCGCGCCCGCGGTGAACGCCCCGGGGTACTGGAGCGGCAGCTTCGCCGCGCAGTAGCCGCCGGTGGAGATGCCCAGCACGCCCCAGGACTCCGGGCCCCGGCCCGTGCGGAAGTGCTTGCGCAGCAGCTCGGGCACGTCCTCCGAGAGCCAGGTCGCCACCTTGCGGCCGGGCACGTCGGAGCAGTCGGTGTCGACGCCGCCGGGGTTGATGATCGGCACGGCCAGGATGAACGGCCGGGTCGCGCCCTCCTTCAGCAGCCGCTCGTAGGCCCCCGGCATCCGGCCCAGCTCCATCCAGGACTGCGGGGAGCCGGGCACCCCGTGCAGCAGGACGACCACCGGGAAGGCCGTCCGGCGGTAGCGCTCCTGCTCGTACTGCGGCGGGGTCCACACCAGCACCTGACCGGAGAGCTGGGAGCGCGAGCCGCGGAAGTACGTCTCCTGCATGCCGTAGTCGGCCCGGCTGAAGCGGGCGCGGTGGGCGGGCGGGCCCGGCATGGAGACGGGCCCGGTGCTCTTGCGGCCGAGGAGGTCGTCCCAGGAGGCGTAGAGGCCGTAGCTGGAGTTGATCGAGACGGCGACCACGCAGATCGCGGTCGCCTGGCAGAGGCCGATCAGCAGCACCCGGCCCAGCCAGCGCAGCGGCGCCGGCCCGGGGATCCGCGCCCACAGCAGCAGCGTGGCGAGAACGGCCAGCACGGACGCGACGACGAGCACAACGAGGAACGCGGTGCTGGTGAGACTCAGGCCCATCCCGCGGACGCCCCCTCGGCTCGTCGGTCCCGATGGCGGGACGACCTTAATGGAGCGGGGGAGGGAGCGCCGGAAAAAACGGGGCAGGGCTACTCGGAAGGGTTGACGGCCGTATCGCCGGGCGGAGCGGGGGCGTTCCGCGGGCGTATGGAGGTCAGCGCGCAGGTGAAGAGCACCTCGTCGTCCTGATGGCCCCGGACGACGGTGGCGGCCGGAGCGCCCGGCCCCCCGGCGGAGGTCTCGCGGGTGGCCTCTATCCAGATGGGGCTGTCCAGCTCCGCGTAGCGGTGGAAGCTGCTGGAGAGCTCGGTGGGAAGGATGACCGGGTCCGGTGAGAGGACGGCCGCGGCCTGACGGGCGGCCTCCAGTAGGACCATCCCCGGGACGTGGTCGACGGGGTGGTCGAAGAGGATCGGGTGCCGTCCGTCCGCGCGCAGCCGCCACCGGGCCGCGCCGGGCGCGTCCTCCTCGGCGAGCACCACGTCGAACGGGGAGTGCCGGCCGACGCGCCGGGGGCGCAGCGGGGCGCCGAGCACGGTCGGCGTGCCGGGCAGCCGGTCGCCGCGCAGCCGGCGGTAGACCTCGGGAGAGGTGCAGGTGTACGAGGCGCTGCCGGTGGCCGCGATCGCCCCGTCCCGGCGGATGACCACGTCATAGCGCATGCCGCCGAAACTCCGGCCCTTGCGGCGGATTTCCGAGCATTCGACGTCCAGCACCAGTTCGGCGGGGGTGGTCTCGAGCGTCGTGTGCTGGGGACGCAGTGAGTAGTCCAGGTGCCACATCAGGAACTGGAATCCAAGTGGTACGTCGAATTCCGCGTGGGCGAGCAGCGAACCGATCTGCCGTACGGTCTCGGCGACCAGCATGGGATCGTGCTGCACTCCCCGGAGCGGGGCGAAGAAACTGTGGCCGCGCGGCCACTGGGCCCAGACCCGGAACCGGTTCGCCTCGACCTTGCGCCAGCCCGTGAGCAACACCTCGGCGACCGCGGCGCGGTGGACGTACTCCCGCGGGACGGTGGTGGTCAGCCGGGGCAGGGCCGGGGCGAGGGTCGCCGGCGCGGAGGTGGTCTGGGACATGGTTCCCCCTCGGATCAGCATGCAGCGCCCAGGATCGACTGCGGATATGTCAAGGTGCGTGCTGTCAGGGCTTCTCGAGCTGCTGACGGCCCCCCGGTCATCGCCCTTCGGGGGGTCAAGATACAAGGCGGGTGACGGCCTTTCAGCGCCGATGTGATTTACCTCTCTCGCCTGGGGCAATCGCGGTGCGTCGCTTTGTAATTCGAGGGAACGTTCCCCCCGTCTGTTCTTTCGTTCGGCAATGGAGGTCGATAGTGGTCGGGTCCCTGCGACGGATACGGCTGGCCGCCGTCAATATCGACGGTGTCCTTCTCAACGACACGTTCAGCCCGGTGATCCACCGGTTCGTCACCGACCGGGGCGGCCGCTGGACCGCCGAAGTGGAGTACGCCGTCTTCTCCCAGCCCCGGCCGGTGGCGGCCCGCGCGCTGGGCGCGGCGGCCGGGCTGGACTGGCCGCCGGAGAAGGTGCTGGAGGTCTACTTCCGGGAACGCGCCGCGTATCTGGAGCGCGACCCGGTCCGGCTGCTCGACGGCGCGGTGGAACTGCTGCGCCGGCTGCGCGCCCTGGGCCTCGCCACCGTCTGCTACGGCGGTCTCGACGCCGCTCACTTCGACCGCCACCTCGGCGCGTACGCGGACCTCTTCGACGGCCCCGGGTACGTCTGCACCAACGATTTCCGGCCGGGCGTCAAGGAGATCACCACGGAGGTCTTCGGGCTCCGCCCGGACGAGGCGGTGTTCATCGACGACGTCGCCCGGGTCGCGGAGGCGGCGCGCGAACTCGGCGTGGCGTTCATCGGGCACCCCTCCGGCTTCGCCCACGGCTTCCAGGGCGAGTTGATGAGGGCGGCGGGCGTACGGCACCTGGCCGGTTCGCTCTCCGCCATCGACGAGTCGATGCTGCGCACCGTCGACGCGGAGGCCGCCGCCGGGACGTCGTGGGACCCCACCGGGCCGGGCGACGCCTGACGGACCACCATCATGGAGCCGGTTGACGGTACCGCCCCCGACGGTACCGCTGCCGGAGCGTAAGTGAAGGGGTTCCCTTGATGAAGAGTGACCAGGGATTGCTGCGGGACAGGATCGCCTTGATCACCGGCGCCAGCAGTGGCATCGGTGCGGCGGCCGCACGTGTGTTCGCCCGCGAGGGGGCGACGGTCGTGCTGGCCGCCCGGCGCGAGGACCGGCTGCGCGAGCTGGTGACGGAGCTGCGCGACAAGGGGGCCGAGGCGGCGTACGTCGTCACCGATGTGACCCGGCGTGAGGACACCGCCCGCGCCGTCGCCTTTGCCGTGGAACGATACGGAAGACTTGACTCCGCTTTCAACAACGCCGGTTGGGGCGAGGGGCGCACTCCGCTGCACCTGATGGACGACGCACTCTACGACGCCATCATGGACGTCAACGCCCGGGGCACCTGGAATTGCCTGCGGGACGAGATCGCCGCCATGCTGGAGACCGGAACCGGAGGGTCCATCGTCAACAACAGCAGTGTCGGCGGGCTGTTGGCCACTCCCGTGGCCGCCCCGTACGTGGCCGCCAAGCACGCGGTCATCGGATTCACCCGGGCGGCGGCCGCCGAATACGCGGCCGACGGCATCCGGGTGAACGCCGTGGCCCCGGGCACCACGCGCACCGAGGTGGTGGCGGAGTGGTTCGAGCGGAACCCGGGAATCGAGGCGGCGTTGCACGCGGCGTCGCCCCAGCCCCGCACCGCCGAACCGGAGGAGATAGCGGAGGCCGCGGCCTGGCTCCTGAGCGACCGTTCGTCCTTCGTCACCGGCGCCACCGTTCCCGTGGACGGCGGCTTCCACATGGTGTGACACGGGAGTTGGGCGACCGGCCGCGCCGCCCCGGACGAATTGGTATCGAGTGTATTGCGCCATGTTGCCAGACGGCTCTTGATAGGATACGTACTCGCCGGTTTGATTTCCGGGGCGACCGCGGCACGTAGGCCGGCGACATGTCGCCCTCGCCGCCGGGACGCGGCGGAGCTATCTCATCGATCCGGAGGCAGACCGTGGCAAAGCAGGACCGCGCGATCAGGACTCGCCAGTCCATTCTGGAAGCGGCCGCGGTGGTGTTCGACGAGCGGGGTTACGACGCCGCCACCATTACGGAGATCCTGACCCGGGCCGAAGTGACCAAGGGGGCGCTGTATTTCCACTTCGCCTCCAAGGAGGAACTGGCGCTCGCCGTGATCGATGCCCAGATGATGACGGACCTCCCGGCCGCCGAGCCCGGCCGGGCGTCCAAGATGCAGGAATTGGTCGACATGGGCATGATCTTCGCCCATCGGCTGCTGGTGGACCCGCTGTTGCGCGGCAGCGTCCGGCTCACCCTCGAACACGGTTCGACGAACCTCAACCGCAGCGGCCCCTTCCACGGCTGGACGGAAGTCCACACGCGCGTCCTGGCCGAGGGCAAGGAGCGCGGCGAGGTGCTGCCGCATGTGGTCCCGGCCGACACCGCGGAGCTGATCGTCGGCGCGTACGCCGGTATCAACACCATGTCCCAGGCCATCAACAACCGCGCCGACCTGGAGCGTCGGGCCACGATCCTCTACGAGCACGTGATGCCCAGCGTGGCCGTGCCCTCGGTGCTGGCCCGGCTCGACCTGGCCCCCGGGCGCGGTGCCCGGGCCCTGGCCGAGGCGGAGCGGCAGCGCCTGCGGGCGGCCGGGGCGGAGGGCGCCCTGGAGGCCGCGCCGGCCGGGGTGGGCTGAACCGCGGGCCGTATCCCGCGCGTTTCCCGGCTTCCCGCCGGGGTGGAGTGTCTTATTCCGTAATTAGGGTGCCGCAGGGCACCCGTTTCTCTTAGGCTGGCCGGAAAGCGACGGCCGAAAACATTCATCGGCAGTAGAGCAAACCGACGTGACGGTATTGAACCGTTGTATTGGCCAGCCACTTTTTGTGAAGCGGCCGGCCCGGGCTTTTCCATGAGTGCGGGCGTCAGCCCGCGGTGACGGCCCGCGCGGAGGTGTCGCGGGCGGTGGAATCCAGGATCTCCAGGGCGACCCGGAGCACGGCCGCGCGCTTGTCCTCACGGTCCCCCGGCAGCGCGTCCATGGTGAGCGCCCCGAAGTGGACGGCCAGCAGGGCGCTGGAGAGCCGCACCCGGGTGTCCAGCGGCGCCTCGCCCTCGTGGAGCAGCCCGGAGACCGCCGTCACCCGTTCCCGGAGCGTCGCGCCGATGGCGAGCTCCCGCAGCGTCGCCTGGTTCTCCTGGAGGATGTGGTAGATCGGCGCGGCCTCGCGCAGGGCCGCGCTGTAGCGGCGCAGCAGCTCACGCTTGGTCTCCAGGGTGACGGGCTGGTCCCGGCCCCAGGCGATCAGCTCGTCGACCGGACGGCCGAGCTGATCGGAGAGGGCGCCGAGGATGTCCTCCTTGGTCTTGAAGTGGTAGTACAGCGCGGCCTTGGTGACGCCGAGCACCTCGGCGATCTCCCGTAGCGAGGTCTTCTCGTAGCCGCGCGAGACGAAGAGATCGAGGGCCGTCTGCTGGATGCGCTCGCGGGTGTCGCTCTTGCGTGCCTGGGATGTGCTGCCCATGGGCTCACTCTCCTGCTGGTCCGTGGTGCGCTTTCTTTAAGTTCCTAACTAGCCCGTCGGCAAGTAAGTAACGGGCGGCCCCCCTCATCGGTGCCCTTGTGGCGGCCGGGACGGGTGCGACGAGGGGAATCTAGCCGGACGGCAGGCAAGGCGAAACCATACTTGACGCCCGGCTAGGAGGCTCCTACGCTTCCGGCCTAGCTGACTAGCCTGGCGGCAGGTACGTAAATGTGACTGGACCGAGGGGATGGTGCGCGTCGACATGGCACGACATGTTGCTGCCGCGATCGACTACTACGCACACGACTACTACGCGACGGGTCTCGCCGCGGCCGGTGGTGCGCGCCATGAGGCGCCCGCCGACGCCGCGCCGGACGACCGGGCTCCGGCCGGTCGTTCCCCGGCCGAGCCCCTGCCCGCGGTATTCGAGGGGCTGAGCGTCCCGGTGCGTACGGCGGCCTCACTGCTGGGGCTCTCCCCATGGACCGTGGCCCATCTCATCGAGCGCGGCGAACTGCGCAGCGAGCGTGGCGGGCAATACCGGTACGTGACGCTGACCAGCATTTTTTCCTATCGACGACTGACCCGTTGAGGGCCTTTTGGATTTCGCTATGAACGCCGGTATGAACGCCGATCGGGCCTAGCGCGTCCACTGGATCGAACGAGTGAAAGCCCGCAACCCAGTCAATGGGCCGGAGTTATTCAGAACGCTTTCTCTGTGGGGGCGCTACTCGATCGAAAGGCATAGACGTGCTCAAGAAGGTTCTCGCCACGGCCGCCCTGTCGGCCTCCGCGGTCGGCGCCGTCGCCTCGCCGGCGATGGCCATCGGAAACGACCAGGATGTGCTCAACGCCAACGGTGCGAAGACCGGTTACGGCAACACGTTCACCGGCGGCAAGGAAAGCCCGCAGATGAGCCTGATCCAGGGCACGCTGAACAAGCCGTGCATCGGCATCGGCAAGCTGGGCATCCAGTCCCTCATCGGGGCCATCAACGTCGGTCTCCAGGATGTGCCGATCCTCTCGTCGCAGCAGCAGCAGCAGTGCACCGACAACTCCACGATCAACGACGGGGACGACCCGCTGTCGCACATCCTCGACGAGATCCCGATCCTGTCGGGCAACGGCTCGGGCAACGGTCACTGACCGAAACCGTCCGGCAAAACGGAAAGAGTCCCTCTGCGGCGGGTGTGCGGGACCCGCTGCGGGGGGACTCCCCTTTTTCCCGCGCTGGGCCGAAGGAATGAAGGCCGATAACCTTCGCGGCCGCTCCGAGTTAGGCAGTGAGTCCAGGAAATCCGTCGACCGGAGCTGAGGAAAAAACGTGTTCAAGAAGGTTGTGGCCACGGCCGCGCTCGCGGTTTCCGCGGTCGGTGTGTCGTCGGCCCCCGCGTTCGCGTACGGCGGGGGTGACGCCAGGGACGTCTACAACGCCAACGGCGCCATGCAGATGTACGGCAACACCTATACCAGCGGCTATATGAGCCCGCAGATGGGTCTGATCAACGGCTCGTTCAACAAGCCGTGCATCGCCATCGGCAAGCTGGGCGTCCAGTCGCTCATCGGCGTGCTCGGCCTCGGGCTCCAGGACATCCCGATCCTGTCGTCGCAGCAACAGCAGATGTGCACCGAGAACTCGACGATCAACGACGGGGACGACCCGCTGTCGCACATCCTCGACGACATCCCGATCCTGTCGGGCAATGGCTCCGGCAACGAGGGCGGTCTCTTCGGGGAGCTCGGCGGCCGTGGGCACGGTCACGGTCACGGCCACTGACGGCCGCGCCTGACCCGCTCGCCGCGGGAGCCGCCCTCCGGTCTCGGGGCCGGGGGGCGGCTCCCGCCGTTTCGGCGCCCGTGCTTTTCGGCGCCCGTGCGTCTCAGCTCCCGTGCGTCTCAGCTCTCGTGGTAGATGGTCAGCACCGCGCCACCGACCTCCACCCGGCGGTGGCCCAGCCGTTCCCCCCGGCGCAGCGCGCGCAGGCAGTCGCGGAACATGGCCATCTCCTCGCCCGTCAGCACGGCGGCCGCCAGGTCGAGCAGTTCGGCGACGCTCCGTTCGGTGAGCACTTCGGGCAGCTCACCGGAGAGCAGGACCACGGATTCCCCACAGCGCCCCCGTACGACGGCGTTGGACGTCGAGGCACCACTGACAACGAGCACGCATTCCCCCTGGCTTCGGGCAGACCGAGACGATAGCCGGGTGGGGACGCGCTCCTCGGGCGGACGCGAATATTCGCCGGAATCCGGTGATCCGGGAACCGTGGGCGCCGCCGCCGACGTCCGGTACGGAACTCGCGGGCCCGAACGGGTGGTTCAGCCCCCGTCCGGGTGGTCCTTGGGCGTGCGTTCGAGCAACGACTCGACCAGGGCCGCCACATGCCGGCGGTCGTCGGCGGACAGCCGCTGGACACTCGCGATCAGCAGATCGACCTCCGGGTCCGCCGGCGCGGCCGGCTCCCTGGTCTCCGCGGCCGGCTCCGCGGTCGGGTAGAGGTGGATCCCGCAGGCCTCGGCGGCCGCGCGGCGCAGGCTGTCCAGGGGGAGGTCGAGGCCGCGTGACAGTCCTTCGAGCGTGGCCGGCTGCGGCATCCGCACCAGGCGCTCGGCCGTGGCCAGATGGTGCACGGTCGAGCGCGGAACGCCGCCCCGGCGGGCGACCTCCCCGTAGGACCACCCCTGCCGGTCCAGGCGCTCTTTGATGATCTGGCTCAGTGCGTTGGTCACTGAAGGTCGCTTCCTGCTCTCGGCTGGCTCGGGCGCGCTCGGGTGAACCGATTCTACGGAGGCCGTCCAGAGGGGATCTTCGGGAACCCCTTGCGCGCCGTCGGCGGACCCCACTACTGTCCAATCTCGTTGGACAGCTTGTCCGACCGCATCGGACGCGAGCCGGGGGGTCCTGCCGTGTCCGTCCGCGTCACCGCGGTTCACAGACGAACCGCCGTCCCGAGGGGGAACACCATGCTCGATGTGCACGAGCTCGACGCCGAGTCCGCCGAGCTGCTGCCGGGTCGTGAGGCCCTGGGGAAGCTGAAGTTCAGCTTCTCCCGCACCACGACCGTCACCAAGCACATCGCCAACGTCTCGGCGCACAACACGTCGACGGCGCTGAACGTCTGCTCGCCCGACGCCGTCGCCCAGTCGGCGGCCACGCAGAACATCGCCATCCAGCAGTAGCGGTAACAGCCCGTCGCCGGAACAGAGTCGTCAGAACAGAAAGGCACTGCCATGAGCATGAACGCGCACGAGCTCGACGCCGAGTCCGCCGAGCTGCTGCCGGGTCGTGAGGCCCTGGGGAAGCTGAAGTTCAGCTTCTCCCGCACCACCAGCGTCACCAAGCACATCGCCAACGTCCATGCGCACAACGAGTCGCTCGCGGTGAACGACAACTCGCCGTTCGCGGTGGCGCAGTCCGAGGCGGCCCAGTCCATCTCCATCAAGCAGTAGGCCGGCCCGGCCCACACGCTCGGCGGACCGCGTCCAGGGGAAGCGCGGTCCGCCGATCCCCGGGGGGGCTCGGGGGATGGGGGACAGGGGTGGATCCGTCGAATTTCGTCCAGGGGGAGACAGGATGACGGTGGTCGGAGACCACGAGGCCGGCCGTAGCCGCCATCGCCGCACGACGGGCACGACGGGCACGACCACGACGATCCACTTCGGCACCGGGGGGACCGAGGTCCGGACAGGGGACAGCGGAGCCCCGGTGCCGGGTCCCGGAGGATTCCCGTACGTCCTGCCACCGGCGTACGAGGAGGGGGAGGCCACCGGGACCCCGCCGCCGCCCGACGCGGAAGCCGTCGTCCCACGGCTCAGCGCCGGGCTGCGGCTGCACGGCGAGTACCAGGGCTCGGGGTTTACCGAGCCCAAGTACATCGCCCGCCGCGGCGACGGCCAGGTGGTGCAGCTCTCCCGGCTGCTCCACCTGGTCGCCTCCGCCGTCGACGGGCGGCGCGACACCCGGGCCATCGCCCGGGAGGTCAGCGTCTCGTTCGGCCGCGAGGTCAGCGCCGACAACGTCGCCTACCTCGTGGAGACCAAGCTCCAGCCGCTCGGCATCACCGTGCCGCCCGGCCAGGAGAGCGACGAGGTCCACGGCCCGCGCTCCGACCTGCTGCTGGCCCTCAAGGGCCACCGCGTGATCTTCAACGAGCGACGGGTCGCCGTCATCGCCCGCTCGCTGGCCTGGCTCCACCGCCCGCCCGTGGTGGCGGTCGTCCTGCTGCTGGCCCTGGCCATGGACACCTGGCTGTTCGGCGTCCACGGCGCGATGACGCCCGTGCTCAACGTCCTCGACCAGCCGCTGCTGCTGCTCGTGGTCTTCGGGCTGACCGTCGCCTCGCTCGTCTTCCACGAGTTCGGCCACGCCTCGGCGTGCAGATACGACGGCGCGACACCCGGCTGCATCGGCTGCGGCCTCTTCCTGATCTGGCCCTCGATGTACACGGACGTCACCGACGTCTACCGCATCGGCCGGGCCGGGCGGATCCGCACCGACCTGGGCGGGGTCTACTTCAACGTCGTCTTCATGCTGCTGCTGACCGGGGCGTACTTCGCCACCGGCCAGCCCTTCCTGCTCTGCGCCGTCTACCTCGGCCACTTCGAGGTGCTGGAACAACTGATGCCCGCCGTCCGGCTCGACGGCTACTTCATCCTCGGCGACCTCGCCGGAGTGCCCGACCTCTACGGCAAGATCAAGCCGATCCTGCTGAGCGCGCTGCCCTGGCGCGGCACCGACCCCGCCGTCGCCGACCTCAAGCCCAGGACCCGGGCCGTCGTCACCACCTGGGTGCTGACCATGGTCCCGCTGCTGGCCGCCGAGGTCGCCTACGCCCTGTGGAACCTCCCGCGCCTGATCGGCACGGGCATCCGCTCCCTCACCCAGCAACTCACCGGCACCTACGAGGCGTTCGCCGACGGCCAGCTCGCAGCGGGCCTCGCCGGAGTGCTGGGCAGCCTGATGCTCATCGTGCCGCTGGCCGGCATGACGTACCTGTCCATCCGGCTCTCCGGACGGCTCGGCCGCAACGCCCTGCGCGCCACCTCCGGGCGCCCCCGGCTGCGCGCCGCGCTCGTCCTGGGCGTCGCCGCCGTGGCCACGGTCCTCGCCTACGCCTGGACCAGCGGGGTCACCCCCAAGCCGCTGCCGCCCAAGCCGCCGATCGCGCCGATCCTCCAGCCCAACGTCCCCACCGTGCCGCCCGCGCCCGACCCGGCCGAGGCGAACGCGCACGCCCCGATCGCCGGGCACGCCCCGAGCGGCGCCGGCCCGGACGCGGCCACCCCGGTGCTCTCCCCGCTGCCCTGGCGCACCCCGTCGGCGGCCCCGGGACTCCCCTCGCCGCCCCCGTCGGCCGCCCCGGCCCCGGCCGCCCCGGCGGCGGGTCCCGCGCCGGCCCCCAAGCCCTCCGCGGTCCCGGCCCCGATCGTCCTGGCGCCCACCACCGCGCCCCCGAAGCCCCCCGTGCTGCCGCCCTCCCCGGCACCCAAGCCGGTGCCCAGCCCGGCCGCGACCGCGTCCCCGTCGGCCGCGCCCGTCCCGCCCGCCCCGGCCCCCGCGCCGGCGAGCCCCCCGGCCCCGGCGCCCACCACCGCGACCCCGGCGACCCCGGCGCCCTCGCCGACGGCGTCGCCGGCCGCGACCCACTGATCCACTCAGTCACACCGACGCAAACCGTCGCAAGGAGCACTCCATGAACGCTCACCTCTCACGCCATTTTCTGCGGGTCGGCCTGCTGGCCGCCGGGCTCGCCGTGGCCGCCACCGGCCCGGCCCAGGCCGCCGAGGCCGTCGCCATCACCCACGACGGCGTCCGGACGACGGCGGACCACCGGCACCACATCGACCACCGCGACAGCTTCACCATCCACCAGTTCGGCTCGGTCGCGGCGGCCCGCGCCGACAACCGCGCGGACGCCAGGTCGGTGGGGTGCACCGCCGACGACGCCTGCCGCTCGGTGGCACTGTCCTTCCAGGTCATCACCCTTTCGGGGCACGACGTCCGGCTCTCCGCGGTCAACAACGGCCACGCCGTCAACGAGCACTGCGACGGCTGCCAGACCCTCGCGGGCGCCTACCAGTTCGTCGTCTCGACCGCCGCGCCCGCCCGGCTCACCGCCGACGCCCAGCACCGGCTCGCCGACATCCACCGCAGGCTGGACACGCTGAGCGCCTCCCGGCTGCCCGCCGCCGACCTCAGGCGCCAGGCGGACGCCCTGGCCGACGAGGTCAAGGCCCTGCTGTCCCAGCCGACCTCGCTGACCGCGGCCCACCCGGCCCGTCCGTCCGTGAAGGTCCACCGCCAGCTGGACGGCTGGCAGCACTGACGAGGACGCTCGCACCGACGACGTCACTCGCGGGGCGCGGCACGGCCGCGCCCCGCGACAGCACGCGATGATCATTCCCTGCGCGATAATCACGGCCATGGAAGCGGATGGCCCTGAGCCGATCGCCGGACCCCTCCGGCGGCTGATCGCCCACCTCGTCACGGCGGGGGCGGCGTATCCGCTCGTCCTGACCGGCGGCCTCGCCCTACGGGCGCTCGGCCTGACCGACCGGCCCGTGGGCAACGCGGCGCTCGCCACCGACAGCCAGGAGCCGATGCCCGCCCTCGTCGCGGCACTGCGGACGGCCCTGGAGGCGCACGGCTGGCGGGTGGGACACACCGAGACCGATCCGCTGTCGGCCCGTTTCGCGGTGACCGACCCGGAGACCGGGGAGGAGCGCGCCGTGCAGATCCTCAAGGAGACGGTCTGGCGACCGCTCGTCCCCACCGGCCTCGGCCCCTGCCTGGCGGCCGAGGACGTCGTCGGCACCAAGGTCCGCGCCCTGGCCGCCCGGGGCTTCGCCCGCGACTTCATCGACGTCCACGCCGCCTCCGCCCACTGGCCGCCCGCCGAGCTGGAGGAGTTCGGCAGACGGCACGCCTGGGACGAGGCCTTCGACCTGGCCGACCTGCGGGCCCGGCTGGACGGCGCCGACTGGATCGACGACCGCGAGTTCACCGCGTACGGGCTGGCGGAGGACCGGGTCGCCGCGCTGCGCGACTGGGCCCGGGCCTGGTCCGACGACATCGGCGAACGGCTGCTGGAGGAGGCGCCGTACGAGGACGAGGACCGGGACGGGGCCTAGGCAGCGCCCCGAAGGGGCGCGAGGCGGTTGTCGGCATGCGGCTACCGCCGCGCGGGCGCGACCAGCCACGACGCACCAGCGGATGACGTACCGCTCACGGAGACGAGTTCTTCGTCTCGTAGCTGTCGGCGTCGATGGCCGTCCACAGCTGACGGGTGCCGCCGTCGCACGGGCTGACGTTGGTCAGGACGTGCAGGCCGTTGGCGGTCAGGCACTCCTGGTTCTTCATGTTGATCAGCCGGTAGCCGGAGCCCTCGGGCACGACGCGCCACCGCTGGTTCGCCGCGGGGCCCTGGGGCGTGCCCCAGATCTGGGCCATGCGGTCCTCGAGGCTCATGTCCAGCACCTTCCCCGGGGCGGCGAGGTTGGTGAAGGTGTAGCTGCCGTCCCCGTACTTGGTCGGCTGCCACTGCTGGGCTTCGCTCGCGTTGATGTCCCAGGTGCCGACGCGATTGCCGTCGACTTGCCGGCTGTTGTCGTTGTCGAGGGCCGTGAAGCCGTTGCGCCACTGCACCTTCGCCGGCAGGGCGGGCTGCACGGGCGGGGCCGGCTTCGAGGGATCGGGCTTCGACGGGGTCGGCTTGGCCGGGTCCGGGTTCTTGTCGGGGTCCGGCTCCTTGGAGTGGTCCGGCGCCGGCCGGCCGGTCTCGGGCCGGGAGTCCCCGCCCGTGCCGTCGCCCGTGCCCTTCTGGTGGGACGGCGTGGGGGCCACCGGGCCGGGAAGGGTGTAGCCGCCCGGCGAGGAGGGCCGCGACATGTCGGGTGTCGCGCTGCCGGACGCGCCGGGCAGAGCGGAGGGCGTGCTTCCGGTGGGGGCCGGGACGGTCCCGGAGTGGCCGGAACTCGCGCTCGGGGAGGCGGCGGGCGGGGCGGGCGCGGCGGAGGCGCCGGGCGCGGTGCCCGCCCGCGGCGCGGCGGGGGAGGCGCCCGGACGGATGCTCCCGGCGTCCTCGGCGGTCGCCCGCGCCTGCCGCTCGCCGCCGTCCCGCAGGGTCAGGGGGACGGCCACGGCGGTGGCGCCCGCCGCCACGATGCACGCCGCGACGAGCGCCCCCACCTGGGCTCGCCGCATGCCGGTGACGCTCGTCGAGACGGTGGCGTGCGTCGAGGCGGCGGGGGACGCGACCGGGACGGAGGTCGTGGCCGGGCTGGAGGTAGCGACTGAGGCGGCGTACGAGGAGTACACCCTCACCGCGTCACGCACGGAGGCCAGTTCGGCGGCCATGGCGGCGGCGTTCTCCCACCGCTCATCGGGGGCTTTGGACAGCGCCCGTCGCACTACTTCCCGCACCGGGACGGGGATGTCGTCCGGCAGTTCCGGCGGGGGCTCCGTGAGGTGCTTGAGGGTGATCTCGAAGGCGGTCGCGCCGTCGAACGGCACCTGCCCGGCCAGCATCTCGTGGAGGACGACGCCGACCGAGTACAGGTCGGCCACGGGTGTGACCCGGCCCCGGGCGGCCTGCTCGGGCGCCTGGTACGGGGCGGTGCCCAGCCGCGTACCGGAGGCGGTGAGGCGGGGCGAGAAGTCCGGCAGCGCGATGCCGAAGTCCGCGACCAGGATCCGGCCGTCCCGCAGCAGCAGGTTCGACGGTTTGACGTCGCGGTGGACGATCCCGGCCTCGTGCGCGGCGCGCAGGGCCTCCACGATCTGTACGGCGAGGTCCAGCGCGCGCTCCGGGGGCAGCGCGCCCTCGCGGCGGAGCAGCGCGTCCAGCGACTCGCCGGTCACCAGCTCCATCACCAGGAACGCGGTGGGCTCGCCGGTGTCCCCGGCGGCCGGGGGCTCGTGCCCGTAGTCGTACACCGAGACGATGCCGGGGTGGTTGAGCTTGGCCATGGCCGTCGCCTCGGAGCGGAACCGCTCCGCGAACGTGGCGTCGTCCTCCACCGGCGGACGGAGCAGCTTCACGGCGACCTGCCGCTCGAGGACGGAGTCCAGGCCCGTCCACACCGTCCCCATGGAGCCGCTCGCGAGCCGTTCGGACAGCGTGTACCGCCCGGCCAGGGTCTTCCCCCGCACTGATTCCCACCCCGCACGGCCGTGTTCTAAAGAAGCCGAAAGAAGTCGAAGGAAACTGAAAGGAAATGATCGATACGGCCGGGGTGCAGAATACCCTTCACTTACTGGAAATCACGACAGGTATGGCTGAATTCATGGCAATCGGAACGAGCGTGCCGGAAGCGCCGGAGGGGCTGTGGTTCTCCGTCCTGGGCCCGCTGCGGGCCTGGCGGAGCGGGGCCGAACTGCCGCTCGGACCGCCGCAGCAGCGCGCCATGCTCGCCATGCTGCTGCTGAGCGAGGGCCGGACGGTCTCCGCGGACCGGCTCATCGACGCCCTGTGGGGCGAGGAGCCGCCGCACGCCGCCCTCGGCACGGTGCGCACCTACGCCTACCGGTTGCGCCGCCTGCTCGGCGCGGACGTCCTGACCTCCGAGTCCGGCGGCTACCGGCTGCGCGTCCCCGCCGACCGCGTGGACGCCGCCCGGTGCGAGGCGCTCGCCGCCGAGGCCGCCGCCCGTCGCGCCGAGGGCGACGCGGAGGGCGCGCTGCGCGCCCTGGGGCAGGCCCTGGGCCTGTGGCGCGGTGACGTGCTGCTCGTCCTGCCCGGCCCGTACGCCGAGCGCCAGCGCACCCGGTGGCAGGAGCGCAAGGTCGAACTGCTGGAGACCCGGCTGGAGATCGACCTCGAACAGGGCCGGCACCGCGAGGTCGTCGAGGAACTCGCCGGGCTCACCGCCGCCTACCCGCTGCGCGAGCGCTTCGCCGAGCTGCGGATGACCGCCCTGTGCCGGTCCGGCCGGCAGGCCGACGCGCTCAAGGCGTACGACGAGGCGCGCCGGGTGCTGGCGGAGGAGGTCGGGGTCGATCCCGGGCCGGCCCTGCGCGAGCTCCACCGGCGGGTGCTCGCCGCCGACCCCGCGCTGGTGCCCGCCGCGCCGGCGCCGGGCGCGCCCACCTCCTCGTCCCTCGCCGTCCCGTCCCCCGGCGCCTCGTCCCTCGCCGGCCGGCTCCTCGCCGAGCGGCGGCCGGGACGCGTGGAGACGGCGCCCGCCCTCTGGTCCCCGGCTCCCCGGCAACTCCCCTTCACCGCATCCGACTTCACCGGCCGCGAGGCCGAGACGGCCACCGTGGCCGAGGCGTTGCTGCGGCCCGACGGCATGCCCGTGGTGGCGATATCCGGCCTCGGCGGCGTCGGCAAGACGGAACTCGCCGTGCGGACCGCGCACCGGCTGGCCGACCGGTTCCCCGACGGCCAGCTCCACGCCGTCCTGCACGACGACGACGGACGGCCCACCCCGCCCGAGGAGACCCTGGAGGGCTTCCTGCGCGCCCTGGGCGTCCCCGCCCAGGCGGTGCCCGCCGGGCTCGCCGAGCGCACGGCCCTCTTCCGTTCCGCGGTGGCGGGCCGCCGGGTGCTGATCGTGCTCGACAACGCCCGCGACACCGAGCAGATACGCCCGCTGCTGCCCGTCGACGGCTGCGCCGTCCTCGTCACCAGCCGCACCCGGCTCGACCCGCTCCCCGGCATGCGCTTCGTCGCCCTCGGCGTGCTCACGCCCGAGGAGTCCCTGGAACTCTTCACCCGCGTCGTCGGCGCGGACCGGGTCGCCGCCGAGCCGGAGGACGCCCGCCGCGGCGTGGCGGCCTGCGGCCACCTCCCGCTCGCGATCCGCCTCCTCGCCTCCCGGCTGGCCTGCCGGCCCGGCTGGGGGATCGGCTGGGTCGTCGACCAGCTGGAGGACGAGCACGACCGGCGCCGCCTGGACGTCCTGCGCTCCGGCACCCTCGACGTGGAGACCACCTTCCGCTTCAGCTACGAGCGGCTGGACGCCGCCCAGGCCCGCGCCTTCCGCCTGCTGGCAGCGCTCCGGCTCCCGCACCTCCCGCTGGACGCCGTTGCCGCCGCCCTCGAACTGTCCCGCCACGAGGCCGAGGACGTCGCCGAATCACTGGTGGACTGCTCCCTGCTGGAGACCCCCGCCCCCGAGCGCTACGGCTACCACGGTCTGCTGTCCGCCTTCGCCCAGGGCCTGTGCGGCCCGGAAGGCGAACCGGAGCACATCAGGGCGGCCCTGGGCCGGGTGGTCCGCCGCTACCACGGCGACCCCGGCGTCGACCCCTGCGACGTCGCCGCCGCGCTCCAGCGGTACGCCGAGGGCGCGGCCACCACCGGCCCGGAGCGCGCGCTGACCGCCGGCCGGGAGCACGCGCTCACCGCCGGCCGGGCGGCCGGCGCCCCGGATCTCGCCCTCGCGGCCGAGCTGCTGCTCGACAGCACCCTCCGGCACGACTGCGGCCACGCCACCCGCCGGCTCGGCCGGGCCGCGCTCGCCCTGCTCGGCACCGCCCTCGCCGAGGGCGACCCGGCCGCCGAGGCGCGCGTCCGGCTCGCCCTCGGCCGGCTGCTCCTGGAGATGGGCACCGCCACCACCCCCGCCCTCGCCGAGCTGATCGCCGCCCGCGACCTGTGCGCCCGCCACGCGCTGCCGCCCGTCGTCCGCGCCCACACCCACAGCGCCCTGGGCGCCTGCTTCGCCCGGGCCGGCCGGCACGAGGACGCCGCCCACGCCTTCCGGGCCGCCGCCACCCTCCACGACACCCTGGGCTCCACCGCCGCCGTCGTTCCCGAACTCCTGGGCCTCGCCCGGTCCCTGGCCGGCGCGGGCCGCGCCACCGACGCCGGGAACGCCGCCGCCACGGCCCGCGCCCTGTGCCGCACCCTGAACGACAGCGGCCTGGAGGCCCTCGCCCTGAGCACCCTCGGCACCCTCGCCGAGGAACGCGGCGACCTGGACGGGGCCGTCGGCCACTTCCGCGCCGCCCTCGCCCTGCTGCGCCCCGAGGAGCGCCGCCGCACCGGCCGCACCCTGATGAGCCTCACCCACGTCCTGCGCGCCGCCGGCCGCGCCGCCGAGGCCGCCGACGCCGCCGCGCGCGCCGTGGAGGCCTTCACGGCCGACGGCGACCAGTACGGCGCGGGCCTCGCCCTCGCCGAACTCGGCCACGCCACCGCCCGCCTCCCCGACCCCGACACCGCCCGGCTGCACTGGTCGGAGGCGCACGTGCTGCTCGCCCGCATCGGCGCCCCGGAGGCCCGCTCCCTGCGCGAGCTCAGCGGCGATCACGACCGCTCGGTACGCACGGAGCCCTGGCCGTCGTGGACGCCGGCGCGGATGTGAGCGCCTGTGCGGGTGTGAGCGCCGGTGTGACGTGAGCGCCGGTGTGACGTGAGCAAACGAAACGGACCCCAGGCCATCCGGCCTGGGGTCCGTTCCAGAAGAGCGGGCGACGAGAATCGAACTCGCGCTCTGAGCTTGGGAATCACAGGGGTCTGGAGGACAGATATACGACCTGACCTGCGGTGATGGAGGGACTCAGTGCTTTTTCAGGGGCTGTCTGGTGCCCCTTCTAACCGCTGTCTACCGGGCCCAAGGGCACGGATAGGGCACGGGGGCTCGAGTAGCCGGATGGTGTCCCGCAGCCTTCGACGTGACTACCGAGCCGTTCTTGGCGCGGCGTCTGGGCCGTCCCGTGATGTGGCGCGGCCAAGCTATGCATGAGGATCGGCTCGAAGTCGCATTCGGTACTTCTTACCGATTTCGGCGGTAGCGACGGGGCGGGGTGCGCACGGCGGGTCTGTACATCGGAGGTGTCTTTCGGGGTTCTCTCTCGGGGTGCCAGGACGGACCGCTGTGTGGGGCCTTCCCCCATTGCCAGGGTCGGACCCAGGTGCTGATGGGGTCTGGCAGGGGGTCCACCTGGTGCTGTCGGGGCTTGGTGTAGTGGGTGTGGGGCGGGAGGTGGAAGTGCAGGGGGCTGGTCGGGCTGGGGTCGAGCTTGATTGGCTCCGTTGAAGGGGGTGGCTCTATGCCCAGCCTGATGTTCCGCCCCAGGCGCTGGGTCAGATAGGGCGAGAACAGCACCGCCTGTGCACGATGCTGACCGTCTACCAATTCATGGAGGAGACGGGCCAGAAGCTGGGATTTGCCAGTGCCTGGTACACCAGAGATCTGCGTCCCGTACTCCTCGAAGAGGAAGTGCCAGCTGCCGGGGTTGGGCCGGAACGTTGATGGCGTCCGTACGTATGGGGTGACGGGTGCCGCCCACTCGGCGAGGCGTCGTTCGAGATACGCCATGTACTCGTCGAAGCCGGGCGGTGAGTGACGCGGCGCGGGGAATTCGGGTGGAGTATCCGAGTAGCTCAGCAGTCGATAGGTACGGCGCTGCACGGTGCGCCGGGCCGTACGCCTCTCTGAGCGTATGGTCGAGCCGGACCCGACGCGCCGGGCATCACGGTAGGCGGCCTGCTTGCAGGCTGTACTGCAGTAACGGCGGGGCCGACCAGTGGGCTTCTGGGTGAAGGGTGGGGCGGTGCAGCTAGGACGCGCGCAACGGTGTACGGGGACGTCCTTGGCTGCCTGCCACACCACGGGTGAGTGTCGGGGCCCGAAGCGGCTGCGGAGTTCCTCACGGAGTTGGTCGCCGTACTCCGAGTCACGCAGCTTGGCCAGGAGCCGGGAAATGAGCTGCTGCAGACTGCCTTGTGTGATGCCTAGCTGGGCTGCCATCTGCTCAGGCGGGGCGCCGTGCAGGTAGTCGAGGAGCAGCCGTCGGTGTGCTGGGGTGAGTACCTTACGTAGTGCACGGCCAAGAATGTCTTCGCCAATGTGCCGGCCTACGCGGTCTCGATCCGGCCCGTATCCCCTGTGTCTCACTGCTCTTCCCCCTCTGCCCCCTCCTTTGCCGCCGATCGCTCACTGCTCTCCGCCACTTCGGTGCTGGTACCGGGGAGCACCTGGCGGACCCTGAACCGCAGCGAGCTGCACATGCTGATCAGGGTGCGGCTGCTGGTTTCCAACATCTGGGGCAAGTCTTCGAGACGGGCCCGGCGGATCGCCTGTTCGGCGATGCGCCCGTGAACCAGCACGGTGACTAGCCAGACAAGGGTTAGCGCGACCAGCGCGAGCAGCGCGATCAGTACGGCCTTGGACACTGTGTGCTCTTCTCCTTCCGGGCCCAGACATGACGATGGCCCCCGCCGCAGTGTTCTGCGGCGGGGGCCATCGATCGGTGTGCGGGCAATAAAAAGCCCCGCTGTGAGGCGGGGCTGGCGTGGCCGAGGCACAGATGTGCCGTGACCTGAGGGAGAACGTACCTGGCTCTGTCTGGTCAGTGGGCCGGTGTGCAGCAGGCAGAGGTGTTTCCGCAGGTCAAGGCCAGTAGATGGCCTGGGGGCAAGGCACGGGAACGAAAGAAGTTTCGTAACGCGCGCTGGTATGAGGGCCTGCTGTGCCCAGAGACAGGGCCCTGTAACACGTGGCACTGTGGACGCTCGTTGGTCTATTGCGGGCCCTTTGGGGACACGACGAGACGCTCGTCGCATGTGTCACTCCACCGTTGCAGCTTGGTGCGCAACTCGTCGACCAAGTGATGAGGCCCGAACTGCATCAGAGCCCTGACTGCGCTGATCTGGTGCGCGGCCTCGCACAACCCTGCGACCGATGCGTTGAACGGAGTGACCGTGATGCCGCTGGCGACGAAGGGGCGCACATCGAGGTAGCGCATGCCGCCTGATCCGCACAGGTACGTCCGGGCGCTGACGCCGGTGGCCAGGTCGGCGAGCCGCTGTGAGCGGCCTGGGCGAGCCGGAAGGTCACTGCTGCGGAGGGTCTGTCCCTTCCAGGTGAGGAGGTCCAGCAGGGCTCGGGTGGAGGCCTCGGCGACGGCTGCGGTCCGGTCGCTGACAACAAAGGCGTCGAGGACCGAGGCCAGGGCTTGCTGGAAGGCGGGCCAGTGCGGGCTGGCCCCATAGAGCTGCTGGAGCACTCGGGCGGTCCGTTCCCGGGTCCGGGCCGGTTCGGCCATCACCGCATCTCGGATGAGTGTCCGCTGGCCGTTGGGCAGGTGGGTGGGAAGGGACGCCATCTGTGGTCTGCCGGGTTGTCCAGTGCTGCGAGGCGGGCTCGGTGCTGATAGTCGCGGCGGGCGAACTGGACGTCGTCGAGGACGATCCAGCAGTCCGCCGCGAACAGCTTGGCCAGCGTGGTCAGCCGGGGGAAGAAGTTGGGCTGGTGGATGGCACACACCCCACCCCGCGTGGGTTCAGGTGGTGAGGAGACGGCTGTCGAAGCCGTCGCTGATGAGGGATTCGTACGCGGCATGCACGTCCTCCGGGACGTCCTGCTCGATGGCGAAGCCGAGCTTCGGGTACTCGATCACGCGCTGCAGATCGCCGACGAGCTGGTCGACGACGAGCTTTTCGTCGCCGATCGTCTTCAGGTAGTCGTCGAACTCCAGCGGCGCCGAGGCACAGATCACCTCCACCTCGGGCCATACCTGGCGGGCAGTGGCGAACGCGCGTCGCTCCATGTAAGGCATGGCGACCAGCAGCACTGTCTTGACATCGAGGCCAGCGGCGGCCAGAACGTCGCGGGAGAAGGTGATGTTCTGGCCGGTGTTCCTGGCGTTGGGCTCCAGTAGAACCGCTTCGTCAGGGACGCCGAGGGCGAGCGCGTGCTCGCGGAAGTGCACGGCCTCGCCGCGAGGGAAGCGGCCGGGGTGGGTGGGGTTGGGTCCGCCGGAGAAGACGAGGGTGGGGAAGAGTCCGGCCCGATAGAGCTCGGCGCAGAAGACGGGGACGCCCAGGTCGTGGCTGCCCAGGCCGATGGCGGCGTCCGTCGGCCGGAGCTCGTGGCCCGTCTGGTGGTAGTCCCAGATCAGCTTGGCTCGTCGACGCTGGTCGTCGGTGATGGCCCGCTGGATGTCCGTCGTCACTGGCGTCTCTCCCTGGTCACCGCCGCCTGGGACTGATCGCCCCGGCGGTCGTCCGGATGCTCTCGATGCTGGCCAGCTGATGGCTCATGCCGTACTGAGCGGCCAGCCTCGCGGCCTGATCGAGGGCCGTCAGGCCATCATCCCGGGTGGCAAGGTCGGACAGCAGGATGTGTCCGTGAGCGGTGTCCAGACGCACGCGCTGCATCGGCGAGTCGGTCACTCCCGTTCTGCGGGCGATGCCAATGAAGTGCAGGGCTTTACCCAGGTCGCCGACGCCCCGGTGGGCGAGGGCGAGTTTCTGGTGGGCGACGGACCAGTCGTCCGGCTCGCCGAGGTCTTCGAAGTCGTGGGTCGCGGCGAGCATGACGCGGGCCGCGTAGTCGTGCTCGCCTTCCTTGCTCAGCGCGGTCCCGACCCACAGGCGGGCCCTGGCGCGGTCGCGGCGGGCGAGCCGGTCGTCGACGGCCAGGTGTTCGTAGGTGCGGGCGGCGGTGTCCAGGCGGCCGGACATCTCGGCGACTACGGCCAGGGAGAGGTCGAGCTGGGCGACGCGGCGGGGGATATCGAGTTGGGCGAAGAGCGATCGCGCTCCGGCATACGCGTGCTGGGCCGACAGCGGCCCCACCACTGCCCCCTGGTCGCGCTTGAGGTCACCCATGAGGGCTGTGGAGCGGGCGAGGAGATACAGGCCCTTGTCGTCCAGCTCTGGCGGTCGGAAGCGGTTCAACCAGCGGCCTAGCAGGTTGTCGGCGAAGGTGAAGTTCTGGCGGCTCAAGGCGACCACGACCCGGTCCAGGTCGTCGGTCCACGATTCGTACTCCCAGGCCCTGGGGCCTGCCGAGGTGACGCGGCGGGTCGTCGCGGGCGGCCCGCCGGCCTCGGAGAGGAACGTCTCGAACCGTAAGTGCACTGATGCGTCCGCGCGGACGAGAGCTGTGTCCAGGATCGCTTGGGTATCGGGGCGGGGCTCGGTCGCGGACAGGTGCTTGTCCCAGTTGGAGACGGTCCGGACGGCGACGCCGAGGTGCTGGGCGAACGCACGGACGCTCATCCGCAGGGCGAGCCGCAGGGCACGGGCTTCCAGGCCGGTCCAGTGATGCACGGTCGCCACGCGTCGCTCCCTTCCGAGAGCTCATGCAAGCACGGAACACGCATGCGGGGAGACGGAAGTGCAACGCAAGTGCAACACCGCGTCATTTCGTCGCCGCACGAGCAGGAGGACGCTTCAACACGCAGGTCACAGCCCCTTCTTCGCCCTGGGGTGGCCTTCCTGTTTCATCCCCCTTGATCCTTTGGACGGTCCCCTTCATGGAACCCCTCACCGAGCACCGTCGCGTCAGCGGCCCGGTCGTCTATGGCTTCCTGCGGCTGGTCAACGTCTCCACGGCCCGCGAGGCGGCCTTGAAGCGGTCGCTGGCCGAGTACTGCCGCCAGCACGAGCTCTCGCTGTCCGGCGTGTTCACCGAACGCGTCATCAAGGTCAACTCGGCTGCCTTCACCGGCCTGATGGACACGCTGGACGTGCCCGGCACTTACGGCGTCGTGCTGCCCTCCGCCTCCCACCTGGGCCCCAGGGCCATAGCCGCAGCGCGAGGCAAGCGCATCACGGCGACCGGGGCCCGGCTGCTGCTGGTCCGCAAGGAGCTTCCGGGCCCGGCCCGCCGTCGGCGCCCCGGCCACGGCGGCCCTCAGGCCCGCCGACGCGGCCACGGATCCGCGCCGGTACTGGAGGCAGAGTCATGAACCTCTCCATGACCCCGTCCGACCAGCGATTCTTCGCCTCGTCGCCAGCTTCGGTCGGACTGGCCCGCGATTTCGCCGACAAGACCCTCCTGGTCTGGGGCCTGGACGCCCTCGCCGACGACGTCCGGCTCTGTGCCTCGGAGCTGGCGACCAACGCGGTCGTCCACGCCAACCACGGCAGCTTCCTGGTCCGGCTGGCCATCGACGGCCACTACCTCCACTTGGAGGTCCACGACGAGCACCCCCGCTGGCCCGAAGTCCGCCTTCCCGCCCACGACGTCACCTCCGGCCGTGGGCTGCACCTGGTCGCCGCCCTGTCGGTCGGCTGGGGCGTCGCCCCTCTCCACCCCTCCGGAAAGATCGTCTGGTCGCGGTTCCGCATCGCGCCCGCCGTGCAGGAGACGCCATGCTGACCCGCCCCCTCGCGCCCGCGCCGTCCACCGGACCTGGCCCGAGCTTGCTGTTCTCGCTGAGCACCTGGACGTGGTCCGGCCCTGGTCCGGACGGGCAGGACACCGCGCACATCCTGCTGGCCCACCCGCCCGGCCGCGCCAGCCACGACACCCCCGCCGCGATCGAGGCCCGCATGCGACACATCGCCGCCAGCCTCGGCCCCCTCGTCGGCGTCCACGAGGCCGTCGCCGAGCTCGATGGCTGCCTGCGCGTTATCGGCAGCCGGGTGCTGCTGAAGTTCGGCGGCTCCCGCTACGGACTTCGCCTGCCGACCCATCCCGGGTGGACCGACCTGATCACCCGCCGAGGCCAGGCCGTCCTCATCATCGGCCTGGACCCGCTGCCGCAGTCCGCGACCGCCGGCCGCCTCGACACCTACCTCGATGCCGGCCGCGCGGCCGACCGGCTCCTCTTCGGCCTCGCCTACACCCCCTGACCCAGCCGCCCATGCACGACCCCACACTCAACCGAGAGGGAACTGCCATGGAACCCTTCGAGCGCGCCAGGCTGGACGCCTACTTCACCAAGATCGCCACCCAGTTCGCCCCCACCGAGCAGGCCACCGCCTTCCTCGTCACGCACCTGCTGGCCGAGCGGCCCGCCTTCGTCCGCGCGGTCGCCGCGATGACCCGGCTACGGGCGGTGCTGCCCAAGCCGAAGTCCATCCGCCCCGCCGCCCAGCACGAGATCGAACAGACCACCCCCTGCGACACCCTCTCCCGCGAGCTGTTCACCAACCCCGAGACCGCCCTGGACTACCTCGAATCCCGGGCTGCCGGCGAGCCGGTGGTGCTGCTGGACGTCGGCGGCTACTTCGCCCCCGTCCTGGCCGAACTGCACAGCTGCTTCACCGGCCAGATCCTCGGCGTCATCGAGGACACCGAGAACGGCCACCGCCGGTACGCGGAGCTCGACAAACTGCCCTGCCCGGTCATCTCGGTCGCCCGCTCGCCGCTGAAGGACCCCGAGGACTTCCTGGTCGGCCAGTCCGTCGTCTTCTCCACCGAGGCCGTCCTGCGCGACCGAGGCGACATCCTCCACGGCCGCCCCGCCCTCGTGATCGGCTTCGGCAAGCTCGGCTCCTCCATCGCCCGGCTCCTGCATGCCAAAGGCGTCCAGGTCACCGTCTGCGACATCGACCCCGTCCGCCGCACCCAGGCCCTCTCCCAAGGCTTTGCCGTCGCCCGCGACCGCGAAGCCACCCTCGCCTCGGCCGGCCTGGTGCTCTGCGCGACCGGCGCCCGCTCACTCAAGGGCGAGGACTTCCCCCACCTGCGCAACGGCGCCTACGTCGCCACTGTCACCTCGAAGGAGGACGAGCTGGAGCTGGACGCGCTGCCCAACGTCTACACCCGCACGATGGTCGGCGAGCACATCACCCGCTACCAGACCACCGGCCACTACTTCTATCTCGCCAACGGCGGCAACGCCGTCAACTTCCTGCACGGCGCGAGCGTCGGACCTTTCATCTTCCTGGTCCAGGCCGAGATCCTGGCCGCGATCAGGATGCTCACCCGCGCCGACCTGGCCCCCGGCCTTCACGAGGTCAGCGCGGACGACCGAGCCGCGATCGCGGCGACCTGGCTCTCCTACTTCAACAGGTGATCGACTTGGCCATCACGGCAGAAAACATCCGCACAATCATCCACGGCTACCTCGACGAGCACCCCGACGAGAAGCAGGCCCTCGCCCCTCTCCTCGGTCTCCTGGACGAAGGAGCCGACCTGGCCAGCCGCAAGGAATTCCGCGGCCACGCCACCGCCGGCGCCATCCTCGCCCGCCCGGACGGCCGCATCCTGCACATCCACCACCTCGCCCTGGACAAGTGGCTGCTGCCCGGCGGGCACCTGGAAGCCCAGGACGACACCCTCCTCGACGCGGCCCTGCGCGAGCTCACCGAGGAGACCGGCATCCCCGCCGATGCCGTCACCGCCGTGGCGGACCGGCCCGTCCACATCGACGTTCACGCGATCCCGGCAAACGACGCCAAGGGCGAGCCTGACCACCAGCACATCGACTTCAGGTTCCTCTTCCGCACAACCGCCGACGTTCACCAGCTCCAGACCGAAGAGGTCACGGACGCTGCGTGGAGGGAGCCGGAGACCATCACCGACGAGCGTCTGCGCCGACAGGTCTCTGCAGTCCTCCGCTGATCACCAGCCTCCGCCACCCCTGGGGCGGAGGCAGCTCGGCCTCGGCCGGACCGCAAGAGCAATGCTCTTGCGATAACTTGCTCCCCGGTCGGGGCGAGGCGGGGCGTGGTGCGGTCGCACTCGTCCCACCGGTTGCATGCCTGGTCAGAGCAGGTACGGGTGAGAGCGCAGGTACGGGTCGACTCGTTGCGCGCAAGAGACCCGTCCCCGCGCTGACCTGCGCGGGGACGGCTGGGACCAGTGGTACGGGTCAGGCGCCCGAGGAGTCCGCCGGAGTCGGAGCGGTGCAGTAGCGCTCCCACGCGTCCAGGAACTTGTTGCGGGCGAAGCCCTTGGCCTGGCTGCCTTCGGGGAAGCGGATGTTGGCCGAGCGGATGCCATAGTCCTGGAGCAGGATGCCGAGCAGGCGCGGGGTGAGGCCGTTGGTGCCGTACTCGGCCCAGGGGGCTTCGGGGTCTTCGCGCAGGATGCTGATCAGGCGGGCGGTGGGCAGCGCGTCGGGGTTGCCGCAGGAGATGAAGGCGGCACGGATGTCCGCCAGGATGCGGACCTTCAGCCCGGTGTCCTCCTCTTCCCCGGCCTCGTGGCCGACCATGGCGGTGCATGCGTTGCGGGCCAGGGCGGGCCAGCGTCCTCCAGCGAGGTCGGCGACGATGACGAGGGGCTCCCACGTATCGGCTGCCCGGTCCTCGACGGGCATCTCGGGCTCCAAGTGGGCAGCGGCTCGGCGCTGGGTCTTCAGCCAGGAGGCGATGCGGTCGCGCAGGGCGTGCAGTGCAGGCACGTCGCGGCTGGTGCGGAAGGCGGCAACCTTCTCGCCTGGAGCGCGGCGGCGCATACGGATGACGATGGAGCGGTCCATCACGGTGTCGGGCAGGTCGCCGATGCCGGCGATGGCGGCCATGGCGAAGGTGGGGAACTCGGTCGGTGTGTGGTCGGGGCCGGCGACGCGGAGGCTGGGGCGGTTGCGCTGGTGACCGGCGTTGAGCAGGCCGCGCAGTTCCTCGTTCTTCTCGGCGGCCTTGACGGTGCCGAAGATGGTGTCGGCCTCGTCGACCAGCAGGGTCGGCGGGTCGTCCTTGGAGATGGAGCGGAAGATCGCGGCCGGAGTCGAGTTCACAGTGATGACCGGCCTGTGCACGGTCTCCGTGACGACGTCCAGCAGGCGGGACTTGCCGCACCGTTTGACCGGGGCCACGACCGCGAGGCGCGGGGCGTGCTGGATGACGGCCTGGAGGTGGGTCGCGGCGATCCACAGCGTGACCGCGTCGAGGGCCTCGGGGCTGGGCAGCACGACGTACCGGGCAAGGGTCTCGCGCAGTTCGTTGAGCAGGCGCTCGCCTTCGCTGGGGACGGTCCCCGTCCGCTCCGTCGGTCCGGCCGGGGACCGGGGACCGGTCCCCTCGCGGTCCCCGGCCTCATCCCCAGCCCGGTTGGCATCGGTACCGGCCGTCGCGGCCGTGCCTGCGGGGACGGGTACGAGGGGACCGTCCGGTGCCGTGCGGTCCCCGGCTTCGGGACCGGTCCCCACACCGCTGACCAGCGGATTTCCGTCCTCCGTGCCGCCCTCACGCTCAGCCGGACCCCATGTCGTCCGCACCGGGGACCGGTCCCCTTTCGGCTCGGCCACCGGTATTCGGGGACCGGTCCCCCAGGCCTCCTCCAGCTGTTCCGGCGCGGATACGGACCGATCCGCGGTCACATCGCCCGCAAGGTCCGCCTCCGGACTGCGGCCCCGGCCAGGGATCGCGACCGGAGGCCAGGTGTATCCACCGGCTCCGTTGTCCGGGGCCGGGGACGTAAAGTTGGGCATAGACGTTCCTCACCCGGCGGCGCGGGCTGGCAGGCCCGCCGCCACCGTTTGTTCGTTCAGGCATGGGCGACTGGTAGGGACACACTGGCCCTCGGCGTTGGCGCGTCGGGGGCCGTTTCATTTCCCTGGTGTGGCCAACACAGCCACACCCAAACCGCGAAAGTCCAGCGTTTGCACGCAGCTTCGGTCTGCTGACCGAGAACGCTGCTCGGGCGGTTGTTCAAAACGGTAAAGGCGAATCGCCGGTTGACCAAAAAGCAGCTGGGCTGCACGTCAAGGCATGCGGCGCCTCCGCTGGTTCGCGCACCGGCCACCGTCTTCCGGCACCTACTGACACTTGTGCGGGGCGCTTTATAAACCACGATTCCCGGTTACCGAAAACGGCGAACGCGAGTTAAAACAGAACGCATGTCCCGACGCCCTTTGGAAATCGGTCCTGCCGGAGAGCGGACCGCGCTCGCCATCGAACGTGCCCGAGCGGCACGCGGCCTTGCCCAGCGGCAGCTGGCCGACCGTGTCACCGAGTTGGTCCGTCCGATGTCCAACACCATGCTGTCGCGCATCGAGCGCCGGAAACGCCGGTGCGACGTCGACGACCTCGTCGTCATCTCGGCCGCCCTCGGCGTCTCGCCGCTCGCGCTTCTTCACGGGACGCCGTAGCGCCCAGCGCCGTCTTCGCTGGCCTTCAGGTGCGCCAACACCGAAGGCCACGCCATCCCAACTCGCCCATGCCTGAACGATCAACACCGGTGCGACGGGCCTGCCAGCCCGCGTGCCAGATGAGGAACACCCCTTGCACCGACCTGCACTGCCCCCTGCCCCGTCCGACTGCCTACTGTCCGTGGCGGAAGCCGCCGAGCGCCTCGGCACGGGGGAACGTTTCATCAGGCGCCTGATCGCCGAGCGCCGCATCGCCTTCGTCAAGGTCGGACGCCACGTCCGCATCGCCGACAGCGTGCTCGCCGCGTACATCGAGGCCAACACGGTCGAGCCCGCGCGCCGCATACGCTCCCGCTACGGGAAGGCGGCCTGATGGCGGCGCGTCGGACACAGCGGCGCCGCGAGTTCGGCACCGTACGACAGCTGCCCTCCGGCCGCTGGCAGGCTCGCTACTGGGCGCCTGACGGCGCCCGCCGCAATGCCCCGGAGACGTTCGACACCAAGACTGACGCGCAGACCTGGCTCACCTTGACCCAGGCCGACATCGAGCGCAAAGACTGGACCGACCCTGACGCGGGCGCCGTGAACTTCGAGGTCTACGCCCTCAAGTGGGTCGAGGAGCGCGGCCTGGCCCCCACAACGGACGAGCTGTACCGCAGGCTCCTGCGGCTGTACATCCTGCCCGCCTTCGAGCGGCTCGACCTCGACGAGATCACGCCGCCCGGCGTCCGCACCTGGCGGGCCGAACGCCTGAAGGCCACTGGCGCCACGACGACCGCCAAGTCCTACCGCCTGCTGAAGGCCATCCTCCAGACGGCCGCCGACGACGAGCTGATCCGCCGCAACCCCTGCCGTATCAAGGGCGCCGGCATCGAGAAGCCGAAGGAACGGCCGACCGCGACGGTCGAGCAGGTCGATGCCCTCGCCGACGCCATGGGCCCGCGGTGGCGCCTGATGGTCTACTTCGGGGCCTACGGCCCGATGCGACCGGAGGAACAGGCGGCCCTACGGCGGCCCGACATCACGCTCGAACCCCTCGCCGCCCAGGTCACCGAAGCGGCGCCCGAGCTGTGTTCTGGCCGTCGCGTCGAGGGCGACACCAAGTCCGCGGCCGGCAAGCGCATGATCTACTTGCCCGCCTTCCTCTATATAGAGGTCAAGCGACACCTCGACTGGTTCGCGGAGAAGGGCCCGAACGGTCTGCTGTTCGTCGGCGAGAAGGGGGCACCCTTCCGCCGGTCCACCTTCGGCCGCAAGTGGAGGCGAGCGCGGGCACAGGTCGGCCTGCCGGACGGCTTCCGCTTCTACGACCTCCGTCACACCGGCCACACGCTGTCCACCCAGTCCGGAGCCACCCTCAAGGACACGATGGTCCGCGCCGGCCAGTCCTCGGAGAAGGCCGCGATGATCTACCAGCACTCCGACGACGAGCGACAGCAGGAGGTCGCGGAGGGCATCGACGCCAGGGTCCGCGTCGCGCGCCAGAAGGCGGCGGTCGAGCGCCCCGTCGTGCTGGAAGCCTGATGGCGGCAGGGGCGGGAACGCGACGACTGCGTTCCCGCCCCCTCGTGTGTCCGAGGCTGGTGGCCGTTCAGAGCGCGGTGGGGCTGCGGCGTTCGATGAGGATGACGTCGCGCCATTGGCCGTGGACCCGGACGGTGGTGGGTGCGGTCATGCGCCGGCCTTGACGCCGAGGTCGGTGAGGAGCTCGCGGACACGCCGCTCGATCTCGTCGCGGATCGGGCGTACCGCGTCGACGCCCTGCCCGGCGGGGTCATCCAGTTTCCAGTCCAGGTACCGCTTGCCGGGGAAGACTGGGCAGGCGTCGCCGCAGCCCATGGTGATGACGACGTCGGACGCCTGGACGGCGTCGGTGGTCAGCAGCTTCGGTGTCTGGGTGGCGATGTCGATGCCGACCTCCCGCATCGCCTCGACGACGGCCGGGTTGACCGTCTCGGCAGGGGCGGAGCCGGCGGAGCGGACCTCGACGCGGCCTGCGCCGAGGTGGGCGAGGAAGGCGGCGCCCATCTGGGAGCGGCCGGCGTTGTGGACGCACACGAAGAGGACCGAGGGCTTGAGGGACTCAGACACGGGCAGAACCTTCCGGGGCGGTGGCCGGCTGGCCGGTGGGGGACGGCGGGAAGTAGCGACGGGCGGCCAGGGCGACGTACACCAGGCCGATCAGGACGGGTACCTCGATCAGCGGGCCGACGACCCCGGCGAGGGCCTGGCCGGAGGAGGCGCCGAAGGTGGCGATGGCCACCGCGATGGCCAGCTCGAAGTTGTTGCCCGCAGCGGTGAACGCCAGGGTTGTGGCGCGCGGGTAGTCCAGGCCGGCCGCGCGGCCCAGTGCCATCGATCCGGTCCACATGGCGGCGAAGTAGACCAGCAGGGGCAGTGCGATCCGGGCGACGTGGAGCGGCTGGGAGGTGATGGCGTCGCCCTGGAGGGCGAAGAGCACGACGATGGTGAACAGCAGCCCGTACAGGGCGAACGGCCCGATGCGGGGGATCAGCTTCGTCTCGTACCAGGTGCGGCCCTTGGCCTTCTCGCCGAGGCGGCGGGTGAGGTAGCCGGCGGCGAGCGGGATGCCGAGGAAGATCAGCACCGAGCGGGCGATCTCCCACACGGACACGTCGAGCGCGGTGGTCTCCAGGCCGAGCCAGCCGGGCAGGACGGACAGGTAGAACCAGCCCAGTCCCGCGAAGGCGATCACCTGGAAGACGCTGTTGAGCGCGACCAGGACGGCGGCGGCCTCGCGGTCGCCGCAGGCGAGGTCGTTCCAGATGATGACCATGGCGATGCAGCGGGCCAGCCCGACGATGATCAGGCCGGTGCGGTACTCAGGCAGGTCCGGCAGGAACAGCCAGGCCAGGGCGAACATCACCGCAGGCCCCAGCACCCAGTTCAGCAGCAGCGACGGCACGAGGAGGCGTCGGTCGCGGGTGACCGTGTCGAGGCGGTCGTAGCGGACCTTGGCCAGCACCGGGTACATCATCACCAGCAGCCCCAGCGCGATCGGCAGCGAGACCCCGGTGACGGTCACCTTCGCCAGCGCATCCCCCAGACCGGGCACGAGACGGCCCAGGCCGAGGCCGACGCCCATCGCCAGGAGGATCCAGACGGCGAGGTAGCGGTCGAGGAAGGACAGCCGTCCCGCCACCGGGGCGGTGGTCGTGCGGGTCACGATGGGGCCTCGGCGGGCTCGGGCAGAGGCTGGCCGGCAGGGCGGGTGAGGATGCCGGCGAGGCGGTCGGTCATCTCCGGCAGCAGCCGGTAGTACACCCACGTACCCCGCCGCTCCGAGGCGATCAGCCCGGCCTCGCGCAGGAGCTTGAGGTGGTGGGAGATCGTCGGCTGCGACAGCTCGAACGCGGGCGTCAGGTCGCAGACGCACACCTCGCCACCCGCCCGGGAAGCAATCATCGACAGCAGCCGCAGCCGCACCGGGTCACCCAGTGCCTTGAAGACCCTCGCCAGCTCCACCGCCTGGTCCTCGGCGAGCGGTGCGGTCAGCAGGCCGGGGCAGCAGCCGTCGGGACCCTCTTGCCCGAGCACCACGAACTCTTGATTCGACATGCTTCTATGTTGACGTCTGTCGATTCAAGGCGCAAGCTTGCATCGAAGTCGATCGATACAGGCGGATCGAGGAGATCGTCATGTCCCGCGTCCAGCTCGCCCTCAACGTCGCCGACCTCGAAGCGTCGGTGGCCTTCTACTCCAAGCTGTTCGGTGTCGAGCCCGCCAAGCGTCGGCCCGGCTACGCGAACTTCGCCATCACGGAGCCCCCGCTCAAGCTCGTCCTCATCGAAGGAGAGTCCGGCCAGGACACCCGCCTCGACCATCTCGGCGTCGAGGTGGAGGCCGTCGACCAGGTCTCGGCCGCGACCGAGCGCTTGAAGGCGGCCGGGCTGGCCACCTTCGAAGGGAACGACACCTCCTGCTGTTACGCGCTCCAGGACAAGGTGTGGGTGACCGGCCCCGGCAAGGAGCCGTGGGAGGTGTACGTCGTCAAGGCCGACGCCGATGTCCTCGGCAAGCGTCCTGTCGGAGAGGTGGAGGATGCCTGCTGCATCGGTGATCAGCCCTCCGGCGACGAGCAGGCGTCGGCGTCGGCTGTCGTCGGCTGCCGGTGTGGTGCCTGACCTGGAAAGGGTGGTGTGGGCGCGGCGAAGGGGCCCTGTCGTGTCGTCAACTGGGCTTCGGGAAGGCAAATTTGCATGTCAGGCCCTCGCGAGTGACGCGGGTCACGTAAAGAGTGTCTCGGTATTCGAGGCGCCACTTGGGGGGAGCGTTCTTGGTCGGGTCCTGAGCGGCCCTCCCGGGAGGGCATTCCTCGGAGTTGGGGCACGCGGAGGGCGCGGCAGCCCTCAAGAGGTCTAGACAACAACAAACCCCCAGGTCGCTGACCTGGGGGTTTGCAGAAGAGCGGGCGACGAGAATCGAACTCGCGCTCTGAGCTTGGGAAGCTCATGTTCTACCATTAAACTACGCCCGCGCGAAGGCCCCTCAGGGCCTCGCATCGTCGCACACTCTACCCCATCGAAGGCCCCCGGCGCACTCGCCGTGGTGGCCTTCTCGTCGTGTGAGGGCGCTGTGGCGGCGATGGGGACGTGGGCGTGGCGAGCGGGAGTTGGGGCGTACCGTGGGGGGTCGGCAAACCGTGAGGGGCTGTCGGGGTGCCGCGCTCCGGCCGGTCCGGATCATCCCCTAATGTGGCTTTTGTCGGTCATGTACTTGGGGAAAGGGAGCTCTATGGAGCGCACCGTCGTTCGTTGTGCCGAGGGGCACGTGTTCAGCACCGCTTCGTTCCCGATGCAGAATCTCGGCCCCTCCCGGATCGGCCCCGGACGGCTGCTGCGCTGCCCCCGCTGTGCGCGGCTGCGGCACTCCGTCCCCGTTGCGTCCGAGAAGAACCGATGACGAAGAGCTGACGACCGGCGCGACCCCGGCCCCGTCCGGGGCCGGGGTCGCGTTGTCAGGTTGTCCGGCTTCTTTGCGTATCCTCGAGACGTGCTTCTCTCAGACAAGGACATCCGGGCCGAGATCGACGCCGGCCGTGTGCGGATCGACCCGTTCGACGAATCGATGGTGCAGCCGTCGAGCATCGATGTGCGGCTTGACCGCTACTTCCGGGTGTTCGAGAACCACCGGTACCCGCACATCGACCCCGCGGTCGAGCAGGCGGACCTCACGCGTGAGGTGGTGCCGGAGGGCGACGAGGCGTTCATCCTGCATCCGGGCGAGTTCGTGCTGGCCTCGACGTACGAGGTGATCACGCTTCCCGGTGACATCGCCTCGCGGCTGGAGGGCAAGTCCAGCCTCGGCCGTCTCGGTCTGCTGACGCACTCGACGGCCGGCTTCATCGACCCGGGCTTCTCCGGTCACGTGACGCTGGAGCTGTCGAACATGGCCACGCTCCCGATCAAGCTGTGGCCTGGGATGAAGATCGGCCAGCTGTGCATGTTCCGGCTGACGTCACCCGTCGAGCATCCTTACGGGTCCGCGAAGCACGGTTCCCGCTACCAGGGACAGCGTGGGCCCACGCCCTCGCGGTCCTTCCAGAATTTCCACCGCACGCAGGTCTGACCGTCCGGCGACGACGGTCCAGGGAACAGGGCGAAGAGCAACAGTGAGTGAGATCCGCGAGAACCTGACCTACCCGATCTTCGGGCAGGCCATCCGTGAGCTGGCACAGACCATCGCGGACGACGGCTACGAGCCGGACATCATCCTGTCCATCGCCCGTGGTGGCGTCTTTGTCGCGGGCGGTCTGGCCTACGCGCTGGACTGCAAGAACATCCACCTGGTGAACGTCGAGTTCTACACCGGTGTGGGCACCACCCTCGAGATGCCGGTGATGCTGTCCCCCGTCCCGAACGCGATCGACTTCTCCAACAAGAAGGTCCTCATCGCCGACGACGTCGCGGACACCGGCAAGACGCTCAAGCTCGTCCACGACTTCTGCCTGGAGCACGTCGCCGAGGTCCGCAGCGCCGTGATCTACGAGAAGAGCCACTCGCTCGTGAAGTGCGAGTACGTCTGGAAGAAGACGGACGAGTGGATCAACTTCCCGTGGTCGGTCGAGCCGCCGGTGGTGCGACGCGAGGGCCAGGTCCTCGACGCGTAAGCCTGTGAGCATGTGAAAGGGCCCGTCCGGGAGGACGGGCCCTTTCACATGCGGTACCGCGCCCCGAAGGGGCGCGGGGCAGTGTCGATATGCGGCTGCCGCCGCGTGGGCGCGACCAGCCACTGCCGGCCCGCAGCCAAAACGACCGGCGGAACGCTAAAGCGTACCGAGCTTGATCAGCGACAGCAGCGCCACGAGCTGGATCGCGGACGCGCCGAGCGCCCGGGGCCACGGCAGATCGTGCGACTTGCTCACCATCGACGTCAGCAGCGCGCCGCCCGCCAGCCAGGTGGCCCAGCCCAGCACCTGGACGAGGGTGCTGTCGCCGCCCAGGAACATCGCGAAGAGCAGCCGGGGCGCGTCCGTGATCGACATGATCAGCATCGACAGGCCGACGGTCGGCTGCCATATGCCGTCGCCGCCGAGCTGCCGGGCGAGCGTGTGGGTGACCGCGCCGAGGATCAGCCCGGCGACCACCATGATCACGCCGGTGATCAGCACGGCGGGCAGCACATCGGCGAACGAGGCGCGCAGCACGTCCGCACGGGCCTTCTCGAAGCCGAAGACGGCGAGCAGGCCGTAGATGAAGGTGACGATCAGGGCCGGGGCCCACACCTGGTGGTCCCGTATCTGCCAGAAGGTGGCCGACGGGCGCAGCACGATGCCGGTCAGCAGGTCCTTCCAGTGCAGCCGGGGGCCGGGCGGCGGCGGGGGCGGGCCGGCGGGCCCGTTGCCGTAGTCGCCGTACGCGTCCGGTGCCTCGCCGACGCTGAACTGCTGGGTGCGGCCGGCGTCCTGCCCGTAATACGGGTCCTGGGGGTAGCCCTGCGGGGCCTGCGGCTGCTGGTACTGCTGGTACGGCTGCTGCTGTGGCTGGCCGCCCTCGCCGAAGTACTCCGGCTCGTCGTAGCCGCCCTGCCCCTGGCCCTGGCCTTGGGCCTGGCTGTGCCACTGCCCCTGCCGCTGGTCCCCGTAGCCGCCGCCGGGTGCGCCGGAGTGTCCGGGCGCGCCCTGGCCGCCGCCGTACGGAGCCTGCTGTCCTTGCCACGCGGGCCCGGGGCCCTGGGCGTCCCGTCCTCGTCCCATCCTGAATCCAGCCACGCCTTCGAACGTACCCGCTCCGGAGAGCTCCCGTAGCCGCCCAAGGGTGAACGGACCGGGCTTTGCGGCCGAGCTGTGACATCCCCTAGGGGAAACCTCCGGGTTACGGGCCCGTCCGGTCAGCGGAGTTCCGTTCAGCGGAGTTCCGTGGCCCGCTTGGGCACCCAGCGCTCGGGGGAGAGCAGTTCGTCGGCGCCGACGTTCTTGATCATGCGGCGCATGACGGTCAGCGCGGCGGCGTACTCCTCGTCCGTGATCCCGGCGTGGATCTCCGCGCGCACCTTCTTCACGACCTCGAAGATACGGTCCTTGGCCTCGCGGCCGGTCTCGGTGACGACGTACAGGCCGTCCTCGCCGGCGGCCACCCAGCCGCGGGTGACCAGCGAGTCCAGGGCCTGGTCGATCTCCTCCGGCCGGTGGTCGAGGTTGGCGGTGAGCGCCTCGCGGAGCTCCTCCCGGCTCAGCCCGCCCTCGACGGCGATGGTGCGGTTGAGCACCCACCACTGCGGCTGCGTGACGTCCTGCGTGGCCAGGGCGCCGCGGATGTGCCGGATGACGGCCTTGTGGGTGGCGTAGCTCCAGTAGCCGATGGGCTGCCCGGCGAGGTTGCCGTCGTCGGAGCGGGGGGTGGTGAGCTGCGTGTTCTGCGTCGTCGTCATGTCTACGACGGTAGGACCTCAAGCATGGTTGAGATCAAGAGTGTTGGTGGTCACGAGGGGTACGTGCGGAACTCGGAGGAGTCGATGGTCCAGGGTCCGACAGTGACCTTGTCGCCGAAGACGTAGTCGTGGCGGGCGCGGTAGCAGGGCTGACCGTCAGATCCGGGGCCGGGATCGGACATCACCGCCACCGTCCCCTTACGGGGGTCGATCAGTAGGTACAGCGGGATGCCCATAGCCGGGTACTCGTCCATCTTGTCCGTGTAGTCGGTGCTGTGATTGGACGGTGAGACGATCTCCGACACCATGGCCAGGTCGTGCGGATCGAATGGCGCCATGGTCTCCTCGGCGAAGACCTCTTCTGGTACGACGATCAGGTCCGGGCGGCGGAGCTTACCGAGCGACACGTCCTCGATTTCGCCCCCGGAATGGGCCACCAGCCCATTGTCGAGCTGCGGGTCCAGCTGACGGCGCAGGCGCATCGCGATGAGTTCGTGCGGCCTGGACGGCGACATCATCATGATGATTCCGTCGTGGGTGATCTCGACGCCCCTGATCGGGTCCGGAGCGTGCTTCATCAGCTCCTCGGCGATGGCGCGCATACGGGCGTAGTCCATGGCGTGACTCCTGGGTGCGAGCTACGAGCGCGTACGACTTCATCGTCCCACGCCCCTACGACAACGGCCGGGCCCCGCGAACAGTCGCGGGGCCCGGCCGTGCGTACGCTTCGGCAGCGGTTACTTCACCGGCTCCGGGTCCGGCTCCGGCGCGTCCGCCTTCTCGCCGTCGCCCTCCGGCGCGGCCGGGGTCTTGACGGACTCCAGCAGCAGCTGGGCCACGTCGACGACCTGGATGGACTCCTTGGCCTTGCCGTCGTTCTTCTTGCCGTTGACCGAGTCGGTCAGCATGACGAGGCAGAACGGGCAGGCCGTGGAGACGATGTCCGGGTTGAGGGACAGCGCCTCGTCCACGCGCTCGTTGTTGATGCGCTTGCCGATGCGCTCCTCCATCCACATGCGCGCGCCGCCGGCGCCGCAGCAGAAGCCGCGCTCCTTGTGACGGTGCATCTCCTCGTTGCGCAGGCCCGGCACCTTGGCGATGATCTCGCGCGGCGGGGTGTAGACCTTGTTGTGGCGGCCCAGGTAGCAGGGGTCGTGATAGGTGATCAGACCCTCGACCGGGGTGACGGGGATCAGCCTGCCCTCGTCGATGAGGTGCTGGAGCAGCTGCGTGTGGTGGATGACCTCGTACTCGCCGCCCAGCTGCGGGTACTCGTTCGCGATGGTGTTGAAGCAGTGGGGGCAGGTCGCGACGATCTTCTTCTTGGACTTCGGCTTCTTCGTGGCCTCGTCCTCGGAATCCTCGCCGAACGCCATGTTGAGCATCTCGACGTTCTGCTGGCCGAGCTGCTGGAAGAGGAACTCGTTGCCCAGGCGGCGGGCCGAGTCACCCGTGCAGTTCTCGTCGCCGCCCATGATGGCGAACTTCACGTCCGCCATGTGCAGCAGCTCCGCGAAGGCCTTGGTGGTCTTCTTGGCACGGTCCTCCAGGGCGCCGGCGCAGCCGACCCAGTAGAGGTAGTCGACCTCGGTGAGGTCCTCGATGTCCTTGCCGACGACCGGGACCTCGAAGTCGACCTCCTTGGTCCACTGGAGCCGCTGCTTCTTGGCCAGGCCCCAGGGGTTGCCCTTCTTCTCCAGGTTCTTGAGCATCGTGCCCGCCTCGGACGGGAAGGAGCTCTCGATCATCACCTGGTAGCGGCGCATGTCGACGATGTGGTCGACGTGCTCGATGTCCACCGGGCACTGCTCGACGCACGCGCCGCACGTGGTGCAGGACCACAGCACGTCCGGGTCGATGACGCCGTTCTCCGCCAGCGTGCCGATCAGCGGGCGCTCGGCCTCGGCCAGGGCGGCCGCCGGGACGTCCTTCAGCTGCTCCTCGGTGCCCTTCTCCTCGCCCTCGGCGTCCTTGCCGCCGCCCGCGAGCAGGTACGGCGCCTTGGCGTGCGCGTGGTCGCGCAGCGCCATGATCAGGAGCTTGGGGGAGAGCGGCTTGCCGGTGTTCCAGGCGGGGCACTGCGACTGGCAGCGGCCGCACTCGGTGCAGGTGGAGAAGTCGAGGATGCCCTTCCAGGAGAACTCCTCGACCTTCGAGACGCCGAAGACGGCGTCCTCCGCCGGGTCCTCGAAGTCGATGGGCTCGCCGCGGCTGGTCATCGGCTGGAGCGCGCCCAGCGCCACGTCGCCGGACGCCTCGCGCTTGAACCAGATGTTGGGGAAGGCCAGGAAGCGGTGCCAGGCCACACCCATGTCCGTCTTCAGCGCGACCGTGATCATCCAGATGAAGGACGTCGCGATCTTCAGCCCGGCGAAGAAGTAGGTGAGGTTCTGGAGGGTGGAGACGTCCATTCCCTCCAGCCACGAGACGACCGGGTACGAGATGAAGAACGACGCCTCGTAGCCGTCCACATGGTGCTGGGCGCCCTCAAGGGCGTGCAGCATGAAGATGCAGACGCCGACGATGAGGATGACGGACTCGACGAAGTACGCCTGGCCGGTGTTGGAGCCGGCGAAACGGGACTTGCGGCCCGCGCCGCCCGGCCGGTTCAGCTGCCGGATGACGATGAGCGTCAGGATGCCGAGCGCGGTCATCGTGCCGAGGAACTCGACGAAGACGTTGTACGGCGCCCAGTCCCCGATGACCGGCAGGATCCAGTCGGCCTTGAAGAGCTGGCCGATGGCGTTGACGATCGTCAGCAGCAGCGAGAAGAAGCCCACCGCCACGAACCAGTGCGCGACGCCGACGACGCCCCACTTGTTCATCCGGGTGTGGCCGAGGAACTCCTTGGCCACCGTGACCGTGCGCTGTGCCGGTTCGTCGGTACGGGCGCCCGCCGGTACGGGCTGGCCGAGCCGTACGAAGCGGTAGATCTGGAGGAGGGCACGGCCGAACAGCGCGACGCCGACCGCGATGAGGACCAGCGACACGATGATCGCGGCGAGTTGCATGGGAGGGCTCCTCCGGGTGGGAGAGCGGGATTACTAATCGGTAACTTATCCAGTCCGTTCGAGACTACTCACTCTCCCGCGCGCGATATACCCGCATCGCCGGTGATCTGCGTCGCGCAGGCGACCCTTCGCAGCCCCCCGCGGCCCTTCCGTTGCCCCGGGTGACTATAAGTGCGGCATAAAAGTTGAGTGGAGCCGACTCAGGTCTGTTGACAGGTTTCGCTCCCTGCTGCACTCTTGAGTCTGTTCCACTCAAGTCAGCTGGAGGAATCGACATGGCACGTGCGGTCGGCATCGACCTGGGTACGACGAACTCCGTCGTCAGTGTTCTCGAGGGCGGTGAGCCCACCGTCATCACCAACGCCGAGGGCGCCAGGACCACGCCGTCCGTCGTCGCCTTCGCGAAGAACGGTGAGGTGCTGGTCGGCGAGGTCGCCAAGCGCCAGGCCGTCACCAACGTCGATCGGACGATCCGCTCCGTCAAGCGCCACATGGGCACTGACTGGAAGATCGAGATCGACGGCAAGACCTTCAACCCGCAGCAGATGAGCGCCTTCATCCTGCAGAAGCTGAAGCGCGACGCCGAGGCCTACCTGGGCGAGAAGGTCACCGACGCGGTCATCACCGTCCCGGCGTACTTCAACGACTCCGAGCGTCAGGCCACCAAGGAGGCCGGCGAGATCGCGGGCCTGAACGTCCTGCGCATCGTCAACGAGCCCACCGCGGCCGCCCTGGCCTACGGCCTGGACAAGGACGACCAGACCATCCTGGTCTTCGACCTCGGTGGCGGCACCTTCGACGTCTCGCTGCTGGAGATCGGCGACGGCGTCGTCGAGGTCAAGGCCACCAACGGTGACAACCACCTCGGTGGTGACGACTGGGACCAGCGCGTCGTCGACTACCTGGTCAAGCAGTTCGCCAACGGCCACGGCGTCGACCTGTCCAAGGACAAGATGGCGCTCCAGCGCCTCCGCGAGGCCGCCGAGAAGGCGAAGATCGAGCTGTCCTCCTCCACGGAGACCTCGATCAACCTGCCCTACATCACGGCGTCCGCCGAGGGCCCGCTCCACCTGGACGAGAAGCTCACCCGCGCCCAGTTCCAGCAGCTGACCGCGGACCTGCTGGAGCGCTGCAAGACCCCGTTCCACAACGTCATCAAGGACGCGGGCATCGCCCTGTCCGAGATCGACCACGTGGTCCTGGTCGGCGGTTCCACCCGTATGCCCGCCGTCGCCGAGCTCGTCAAGGAGCTGACCGGCGGCCAGGAGGCCAACAAGGGTGTGAACCCGGACGAGGTCGTCGCCATCGGCGCCGCTCTCCAGGCCGGTGTCCTCAAGGGTGAGGTCAAGGACGTCCTGCTCCTCGACGTGACCCCGCTGTCCCTCGGTATCGAGACCAAGGGCGGCATCATGACCAAGCTGATCGAGCGCAACACCACGATCCCGACCAAGCGCTCCGAGATCTTCACGACGGCCGAGGACAACCAGCCGTCCGTGCAGATCCAGGTCTACCAGGGCGAGCGCGAGATCGCGGCGTACAACAAGAAGCTCGGCATGTTCGAGCTGACGGGCCTGCCGCCGGCCCCGCGCGGCGTCCCGCAGATCGAGGTCGCCTTCGACATCGACGCCAACGGCATCATGCACGTGACCGCCAAGGACCTGGGCACGGGCAAGGAGCAGAAGATGACCGTCACCGGCGGCTCCTCGCTGCCGAAGGACGAGGTCAACCGCATGCGCGAAGAGGCCGAGAAGTACGCGGAGGAGGACCACAAGCGCCGCGAGGCCGCCGAGTCCCGCAACCAGGGCGAGCAGCTCGTCTACCAGACGGAGAAGTTCCTCAAGGACAACGAGGACAAGGTCCCGGCCGACGTCAAGACCGAGGTCGAGACGGCCGTCGCCGAGCTGAAGGAGAAGCTCAAGGGCGAGGACTCCGCCGAGATCCGCACGGCCGCCGAGAAGGTCGCCGCGGTCAGCCAGAAGCTGGGCCAGGCCATGTACGCCGACGCCCAGGGCGCGGCCGGTGCCGCGGGCGCCGCGGGTGCCGCCGGCGGCCAGCAGGCCAAGGCCGAGGACGACGTCGTCGACGCCGAGATCGTCGACGACGAGAAGCCGAAGGGCGGTGCGTCGGCGTGACGGAGGAGACCCCGGGCTTCGAGGAGAACGAGAAGCCTGAAGGCACCTCCGACGCCACGACCCCCGACGACGCGGCGAAGGCCGCCGGGGCCGCCGACAAGGCGGCCCCGGCGGGCCCGGCCGCGGGCGAGGACCTCGTCGAGGTTGGCCTCCAGGCACAGCTGGACCAGGCCCAGGCCGCGCTCGGTGAGCGCACCGCGGACCTCCAGCGGCTCCAGGCCGAGTACCAGAACTACCGTCGTCGGGTGGAGCGGGACCGGGTCGCGGTCAAGGAGGTCGCCGTGGCGAACCTCCTGTCCGAGCTCCTCCCCACCCTCGACGACATCGGTCGCGCCCGCGACCACGGCGAGCTGGTCGGCGGCTTCAAGTCCGTCGCCGAGTCGCTGGAGACCGTCGCCGCCAAGATGGGCCTCCAGCAGTTCGGCAAGGAGGGCGAGCCCTTCGACCCGCTGGTCCACGAGGCACTGATGCACAGCTACGCGCCCGACGTCACCGAGACGACGTGCGTGCAGATCCTCCAGCCGGGGTATCGCATCGGCGAGCGGACCATCCGCCCCGCGCGTGTCGCGGTGGCCGAGCCGCAGCCGGGCGCGAGCCCCAAGGGCGAGGAGTCCGACGAGGAGAGCGGTGGCCCGGAAGAGGGCTGACGCGATGAGTGACGGGAAGGAGGGACGCCGAGGATGAGCCTCAGCAGGGACTTGCTGGAAAAGGACCTCTACAAGGTCCTCGGCGTCCCCAAGGACGCCACCGAGGCGGAGATCAAGAAGGCGTACCGGAAGCTCGCCCGCGAGTTCCACCCGGACGCCAACAAGGGCGACGCCTCGGCCGAGGAGCGCTTCAAGGAGATCTCCGAGGCGAACGACGTTCTTGCCGACCCCAAGCGTCGCAAGGAGTACGACGAGGCCCGCGCCCTGTTCGGCAACGGAGGCTTCCGTGCCGGGCCGGGCGGCGCCGGCGGTTCGTTCAACTTCGACCTGGGCGACCTCTTCGGAGGCGCCCAGGGCGGCGCCGGCACCGGAGCCGGCGGCGGCTTCGGCGGCGGGCTGGGCGATGTCTTCGGCGGCCTCTTCAACCGGGGCGGCGGCGGTCCCCGCACCCAGCCCCGGCGCGGCCAGGACATCGAGTCCGAGGTCTCGCTCAACTTCACCGAGGCCGTCGAAGGCGCCACCGTCCCGCTGCGGATGTCCTCCTCGGCGGCGTGCAAGGCGTGCTCCGGCACGGGCGACAAAAACGGTACGCCCAGGGTCTGCCCGACCTGTGTCGGCACCGGCCAGGTGTCGCGCGGCACGGGCGGCGGCTTCTCGCTGACCGACCCCTGCCCGGACTGCAAGGGCCGCGGGCTCATCCCCGAGAACCCCTGCGACGTCTGCCACGGCAGCGGCCGGGCCAAGTCCTCCCGCACCATGCAGGTCCGCATCCCCGCCGGAGTCTCCGACGGGCAGCGGATCCGCCTGCGCGGCAAGGGCGCCCCGGGCGAGCGCGGCGGCCCCAACGGCGACCTCTACGTCGTCGTCCACGTCGGCACCCACCCGCTTTTCGGGCGCAAGGACGACAACCTCACCATCACCGTGCCCGTCACCTTCACGGAGGCGGCCCTCGGCGGCGAGGTACGGGTCCCCACCCTCGGCGGCCCGCCGGTCACCCTCAAGCTGCCCGCCGGCACGCCCAACGGCCGGACGATGCGCGCCCGCGGCAAGGGCGCGGTCCGCAAGGACGGCACCCGCGGCGACCTCCTGATCACCATCGAGGTCACCGTGCCCACCCAACTGAGCGACAAGGCCCGGGAAGCCCTGGAGACCTACCGCGAGGCCACGGTTGACGAGGACCCGCGCGCGGAGCTGTTCCAGGCCGCGAAGGGAGCGTGACCCATGGAAGGAATCGGCCGCCGACGCAATCCTTACGAGCTCACCGAGGAGTCGCCGGTCTACGTCATCTCCGTGGCGGCCCAGCTGTCGGGTCTCCACCCGCAGACCCTGCGGCAGTACGACCGCCTCGGCCTGGTCTCCCCCGACCGCACGGCCGGGCGCGGCCGCCGCTACTCGGCACGCGACATCGAGCTCCTGCGCACGGTGCAGCAGCTGAGCCAGGACGAGGGCATCAACCTGGCCGGCATCAAGCGCATCATCGAGCTGGAGAACCAGGTCGCCGCGCTGAGCGCCCGTGTTGCTGAGTTGCAGTCCGTCGTCGACGGCGCGGCGGCGGCGATGCAGCAGCGGGAGGCGCAGGTTCACGCGTCGTACCGGCGTGACCTGGTCCCGTACCAGGACGTCCAGCAGGCCAGCGCGCTGGTCGTGTGGCGTCCCAAGCGGGAGCAGAAGAAACACGGCTGATCTTTTCGGCTCGGCCCGCGGGCCCGTCACCCACGTTGTGGGTGACGGGCCCGTCGCGCGTTCATGGGGCCGCCGTCGCCCACGCGGCGGGCACCCTGTGGCTGATCTCGCACCAGACGGTCTTGGTCTCGTCGCCGTGGAGGTCGCGGTGGAGCGGGACGTAACCCCACCGGTCCGCGAGCGTCTGGAGGAGGCGGAGTCCACGGCCGTTGCTGTCGAACGGGCGCGGTGCCGGTTGGAGGGCGGGCGTTTTCGCGCACGTGTCCCGTACGGCGACCCGCAGGGTCCCCCACCGCGACCAGGCGAGCGTCAGCTCGGCGGTGCTGGTGGTGTGCACGATCGTGTTGGTCAGCATTTCTCCCGCCAACAGCTCGGTTCGGCCGATGAGTTCGCGTAGATCGTGGGCGATGAGGGTGGCCCGGATGGTCGTGCGGGCCACTTGGACGGCGCGGGGGGTGTGGGGGATGAGCAGGCGGTACTCGAACGGTTCGACGTCCGGGGCGGGGGATGGCTTCTGGGTAGGAAGGTGCAGCAGCATGTCGCCTCCTGCGGTGGGGTGTTGGCGGCCGGGCCGCCGGTGTCCTTGCCGCCGCGCCACTGCGTGGGCAGGGCAGGGCGGTGCGCTTCCGGGTGGCCGGATGTCGCCGCGTAGTGAGCGGCGGAGCACTCAACGTAGGGGCTAAGTTTGGCCCTGGGCAACCTGGTTGGGAAAGTTCGCCCGATGGGGGCGCGGCGTGCCACAGTGTCGCGAGAGCACGAGGAGAGGTTCATGCCACCGAGGACGAACCCCACTGCCCGCCAGGTGCGATTGGGGTCAGAGCTAAGGAAGTTGCGGGAGCGAGCCGGGGTTGCCGCGCGTGACGCCGCCCGAGTGGCTGGCGTGGATCAGGGCAAGATGTCGCTCTTCGAGTCCGGCCGTGCGGCGGTGAGCGAGGAGCGTCTGCGCAGACTGGTCGACCATTACGGTGTAGCGGATAGCGCGTTGGTGGATGCGCTGGTTGCCTTGGCGATCGAACGTGGACGTGGCTGGTGGGAAAAGTACCGCGGCGACGTCGGCCCCAATGTATTGGACCTGGCTGCGTTGGAGTGGCACTCGCGTGCAATGCAAAGCCTGCAGATCATGCATGTGCCGGGCATCTTGCAGTGCGAGTCCTACACCCGAGCCCTTTTTGTCTACTTGAGCTCGCACTACACGCCGGACAGGGTCAATGCCACGGTCAGATTCCGCATGCAACGGCGGAAGGTTTTGGACCGCGAAAACCCGCCCACATTCACGGCAATCATCCATGAGGCAGCGCTCCGTATGCGGGTAGGGGACCGCAAGGTCGCGAGAGAGCAGCTGGACCACGTGCTAAGCGAGGCCGAACGGCCCAATGTCACGATCCGTGTCGTCCCGTTCGAGGCGGAGCGCTTCGCGGGTATGGGCTACTCGATGCTCTACCTGGCTGCTGACGTTCCTCGGCTCGACACCGTCCAGGTCGATCACGTCCATGGAACCGTGTTTTTCGGAGCGGAAGAGGAGCTAGATCGCTACCGCAATCGCTGGCGGCAGGTGGAGGAGTCGGCGCTCAGCCCCGTGGAGACACGGGACTTTCTTCACCGCGTTGCAAGCGAGCTGTAGGGGTAGGTCATGAGTTGGACTGGATGGCAGAAATCGACCTTCTCGGGGACGGGCCCTGACAATGACTGCTTAGAGGTCGCTTCCGTACGCGCCTGGCGGAAGAGCTCGTTTTCTGGAGCTGGCCTCAACAACGAGTGCCTGGAGGTCGCGGCCGTAAGCGACGCCTTCGCCCTGCGCGAGAGCGACGAGCCCGGCACGGTCATAGCGACCGGACCGGCCTCGTTCGCGGCACTCATACGCACCGTAAAGGCGCCCCGCGCCTGACACCCCCCTTGGGGGGCTGGGGGCGGAGCCCCCAGTTACGGGAAGGGGCGGGGTGGGGGAGAAAACCTTGCCCACCCCGCCACGCGCGCGGATACGAACCGTTCCCGCGCCGCTGCGCGGCTTGGGCGGCGGAGGCGCAGCGGGCTGCGCCCTCGGGCCCGCCCGCTGCGCGGGCGGAAGGGCGGGCGCGGCATCCATCGGTCGCCCGGAAGGCGCGCGGGCAGCGAGCCTCACCGCTGCGCGGATCGGGGGCCCGGCTAGCCGTAAGACAGCACGATCCCGCACCCGAAGGGCCCCAAATCGCCCACCCGAAGAGGGATTTCGCTGCCGCACGCACCCTTGGGGCCCATGGGGCGGAAGAAACGCGACCAGGCCCCGCCGATGCGCCGATGCGCCGATGCACGATCCCGCTGTCTCACGGCGCCAGACTCGGCGCCGCTGCCCGGTTCACCCCGCTATGCCGCCCCCGCGACATGCCTCCGCTGCGCTCCGGCAGCGCAACGTCGTCTGCGGGTGCGTCGTGGCTGGTCGCGCAGTTCCCCACGCCCCTTCGGGGCGCCCGCCGGGCGCCCCCGCCGGCGCCCGGCGCGTACCGGGAGGAGGGGGGAGTCCCCTACCCCCGCCCGAAGAGCCGCCCCGCAAGGTCGACCCCGACAACGACCCCGCCCGCGTCCCGCGTGAAGAAACCGCGCTGCCCCTCCAAACCACCCTCCGTGATGACGTATTCGTCGCCGTCGCCCGGCAGGAGGCCCATCGCGACCGCCGGGTAGTCCGGCGGCATCTCCATGTCCGACGCCGCGCGGATCTCCGGCTTGATGCCGACCGCCAGCGTGAGGCGGGAGCCGTCGGTGGCGATGTCGAGATCCATCGCGTCGTTCTCGTAGTGGCCGACGACCTCCCACGCCCGCGCCTCGTCGTACGGCAGCGGCTCGGGGGCGTGCTCGACGAGGCCGAGGTGGTGCTCCAGGGCCCAGCGCACGGCGGTCTGGTTGAAGACGTAGCCGTCGGGGCCGGCGTTGGAGAGGGCGACGACGGCGAAGTCCCGTTCGGGCACGATGAGGAGCTCTGCGAACTGGCCGTTGCCCGAGCCGCCGTGGCCGATCGTGCGGACGCCGTCGACCTCGCGCAGGAACCAGCCGATGCCGATGCCGTCGCCGAGGGTGCTGCCGCGCAGGGCGATCGTCTCCTGCCGCATGCGTCCCAGTGCGTCCGTGGACAGGACGCCGTCCCCGGTGCCGAGGTGGAAGCGGGCCCAGCGCAGGAGGTCGCTCACCGAGGACGCGGCGCCGCCCCCGGGGTTGTTGGCGCGGTCGCCGGGGCGGAAGGCCTTCCAGGGGCTCGCGGACCGGATCGTCCCGTCCTCGCCGCGGTTGTGGCCCACCGCGAAGCGCCGGATCATCACGTCGTCCGGTTCGAAGAAGGTGTTCGCGAGCCCGAGCGGTTCGAGGACGAGCGAGGCGACGGCCTTCTCGAACGGCAGGCCCGTGACGGCCTCGACGACCCGGCCGGCCAGGTTGTAGCCGGCCTGGCTGTACGAGGCGCGGGCGCCGAGCGGCGCGATGAGGGGCAGGTCGGTCATCCTCGCCACGTACGAGGACAGGGAGCCGTCACCCTCGCCGTTGTCGAGCAGGGCCCAGTCGAGCCCTCCGGTGTGGTTGAGGAGGTTCATCACGGTGATGTCCTCCGCCGTCCGCTCGTCGGCGAGCCGGAGCTCGGGGACGTAGCGGCGCACCGGCGCGGCCAGGTCGACCTTGCCCTCCTCGGCGAGGCGGGTCAGCGCGGTCGCCGTGAAGGTCTTGGTGACCGAGGCCAGGTGGAAGAGCGTCTTCTCGTCGACCGGCAGCGGGTTCTCCAGGCTCGTCACGCCGTAGGAGGCGCAGCTCTCCCGCCCGTCCACCAGGACGCCCACGGCCACGCCGGGGACGCCCAGCTCCCGGGCCGTCGTCTGGACGAAATCGGACAGCTTCTCCTGCGACACCTGCGACACCTGCGACATCGCTTCCCCCTCGCTCCGCTTTCTTGAACTAAGTGCAAGTGGAGCGTAGAGCAGGTCCTGTACTTAGTTCAAGTAGGGTGATGGTCATGCCTCGGAACACCCTGACCGCAGACCAGATCGTCCGCGCCGCCATCGCCCTGCTGGACGAGGAGGGGCTGGACGGTCTCAACATGCGCAGCCTGGGCGCACGCCTCGGCTCGGCCCCCACGGCGATCTACTGGCACATCAAGACCAAGGACGAACTGGTCCGGCTCGCGGCCGACGCGGTCTGGCACGAGGTGGCGCTGCCGGACCTCGACGCCGACGCCGCCGACGCCGGCGACTGGCGTACGGCCGCCACCGCCATGGCCACCGGCATGCACGCGATGCTCACCCGGCATCCGTGGCTCGGGCAGGCGTTCGGCAGCCATCTTCTCTACGGGCGCGGCAAGGCCCGTTACGACGACCGCAGCCTCGCCCTCTACGAGAAGGCGGGATTCCCTCCCGCCGACGCGGACCGGGCGGCCGCCACCGTGTTCCTCTTCGTGCTCGGCAGCGCCCTCGGGCCCGCCTCGGAGGTCTCGCTGAAGCGGCGGCTGGGCGGCAAGGACGGTGACGCGGAACAGCAGCTGGCCGACGCCATGGCGCGGGCCGCCGAGGTCGCCATGGACTTCCCCCGCCTGCGGGAGCGCCTCGGCACCGCCGCCGCCACCGGCTATGCCGCCGCGCCGGACGACACGTTCGCGTTCGGCCTGCGGGCCGTCCTCGACGGGTTCGCGGCCCGGCTCGCCGACGGCAGCTGAAATCTTCTTCCCGGTGCCTGTTCCGGGGGAGGGTGGCGCTGCCTTACGGCTAGGCCGCGCCGACCCCGGCCGCTACCCCCGCCCCAGCGCCCGCGTGACCGCGATCTCGATGACCACCCGGTCGGGGTTCGGGCGCGGCACGCGCTCGTACCGTTCCGCGTAGCGGCGTACCGCGTCGGCGACGACGTCGGCCTCGGTGCGGACGACGGCGCGGCCTTCGAGCGTGGCCCAGCGCTTGCCCTGGTGCTGGGACACGGCGACCCGGGCGCCCCCGGGGCCCGCGGCCTGGACGTTGGCGACCTTGCGGCCGCTCTTGTCGCAGATGACCCGGGCGATCCGCGCCTCGGGGTCGTATGTGACGCCGACGGGCACGACGTGCGGGGAGCCGTCGGGGCGCAGGGTGGTGAGGGTGCAGACGTGCCGCTCGCGCCAGAAGGCGAGGTAAGCGGGGTCGGGGTCGCGGAGGTCGATCGCCATGGCGGCCAGGGTAGACCCGGGCGGCGCGGGCCGTGGGGACCAGGCCCGAGCCGCCCGAGGGCTCACGCGCCGGGCGTGTAGGGGATGGTCATCGAGAACTTCGACTCCGCCCCGGCCGCGTTGACCGCCGTGACGGCGTAGTAGTAGGTGGCCCCGGGGGCGGGGCCGTCGCCGTAGGAGTTGTTCGTCAGGAGCTCGGGGTTGAGCTTGGTCGAGTTCTCCATGGTCATGTCGCGGGAGAGCGACCGGTAGACGTTGTAACCCACGATGCGCGGTTCGCCGGCGGGCGGATCGATCGGCGCCCAGCTGAAGCCGATCCTCGTCTTCCCCTCGTGGCCCCCCATCCAGACCGGGGCCGGGGGCGGGGTGCCCCGGTTGATCGGGCCGGGGGTGTAGTCCGGCTTGACGGACTCGGAGAAGGGGGAGAGGGCCGGCGCGACGGCGACGACCGCGTAGTAGTAGTCCTCGTTCCCTTCGCCCGTCAGTTCGATGTCGTCGGACCGTCCGCCGGCTTCGTGGACGAGCTCGGCGCCGGTCTCGAGGCGGACCGGCGCGGTCTTGGAGCGGTAGATCATCCAGTGGTCGGGGCGGTCGCCCACCTCGGGCTGGGTCCACTCCATGTGCAGGAGGCTGCCCTTGAGCGTGGCGCTGACGTCGACCGGGGCCGCGTGCCAGGGGCGGACGACGTCGACCGGCGTGGAGCGGCGGGTCTCGCGGCCGTCCTTGCCGACGGTCGTGACGGCGTAGCTGTAGTGGACGCCGCCCGATTCGATCTCGGTCGTGTCCGTGTAGGAGGGGGAGGCCGCCTTGTCCACGGTTCCGAGCATCCGGGCCGCGTCGGGGCCGTCGCCCGTGCGCCAGCGGTAGACCCGGTAGCCCGTGGTGGCGGCGTCCGTGTCCGCCTGCCAGGTGAGCTGGAAGCCCTGCTTCCAGTTCACGTACTCGGCCTTGAGGCCCTTCGGCGCCGCCGGAGCGGAAGCCGTCGCGACGGCCGCGACGGGCGCCGCCTGCGCGGCGGTCGCGAGGACGGCCGGCGTCGCGGCCGTCGTGGCGAGGACGAGCGCGGTGCCGATGGCCGCGCGGCTCGAGGGGCGCGATCCCCCGTGGAATCGGAACATGGTGAAAGTCCCTGTTGTGAGAACGGTTGGCGCCGTTTGGTGGGGGGAACGCCGTAAACGATCTTGGCACAGCTCCACCAGGAAAGGGGAATGGCTGTACTTTTCGGGCGTGAGGGCTGCGCGGGCAAGGTTGAGTGGAATAGACTCAACTTATTGCATGTTCCGGCAGGCAAGACCTGCGAGCATCAAGACCCGAGCACGAGGAGGAGCCCGTCACCGTGGACGCCGAGCTGACGAACAAGAGCCGGGAGGCGCTGAGCGCCGCTAATGACCGCGCCGTGTCGGCCGGGCACGCCGACCTGACGCCGGCCCACCTCCTGCTGGCCCTGCTGGCCGGCCAGGAGAACGAGAACGTGATGGATCTCCTCGCCGCCGTCGAGGCCGACGCCGCCGCGCTGCGCGGCGGGGCCGAGCGGCTGCTGGCGGGGCTGCCGAGCGTTCAGGGGTCGACCGTGGCGCCGCCGCAGCCGGACCGGGAGCTGATGGCCGTCCTCGCGGACGCGGCGGACCGCGCCCGTGACCTGGGCGACGAGTACGTCTCGACCGAGCATCTGCTGATCGGCCTCGCCGCGCGCGGCGGCCGCAGCGGTGAGCTGCTGGACCAGCAGGGCGCTTCCGCCAAGAAGCTGCTGGAGGCGTTCGAGGCCGCCCGTGGCGGCCGGCGGGTGACGACTCCCGACCCGGAGGGCACGTACAAGGCGCTGGAGAAGTTCGGCACGGACTTCACGGCCGCCGCGCGTGACGGCAAGCTCGACCCCGTCATCGGCCGGGACCACGAGATCCGGCGCGTGGTGCAGGTGCTCTCGCGGCGGACGAAGAACAACCCCGTGCTCATCGGTGAGCCCGGCGTCGGCAAGACGGCCGTCGTCGAGGGGCTCGCGCAGCGGATAGTGAAGGGTGACGTCCCCGAGTCGCTGAAGAACAAGCGGCTGGTCGCGCTCGACCTGGGCGCGATGGTCGCGGGCGCGAAGTACCGGGGTGAGTTCGAGGAGCGGCTGAAGACGGTCCTGGCCGAGATCAAGGCGAGCGACGGCCAGATCATCACGTTCATCGACGAGCTCCACACGGTCGTGGGCGCCGGCGCCGGCGGGGACTCCGCCATGGACGCGGGCAACATGCTCAAGCCCATGCTGGCGCGCGGCGAGCTGCGCATGGTCGGCGCGACGACGCTGGACGAGTACCGGGAGCGGATCGAGAAGGACCCCGCGCTGGAGCGCCGCTTCCAGCAGGTGCTGGTGGCCGAGCCGTCCGTCGAGGACACCATCGCCATCCTGCGCGGCCTCAAGGGCCGTTACGAGGCGCACCACAAGGTGCAGATCGCCGACTCCGCGCTGGTCGCCGCCGCCACGCTCTCCGACCGGTACATCACCTCCCGCTTCCTGCCCGACAAGGCCATCGACCTGGTCGACGAGGCCGCGTCCCGGCTGCGCATGGAGATCGACTCCTCGCCCGTGGAGATCGACGAGCTCCAGCGCGCCGTCGACCGGCTGAAGATGGAGGAGCTGGCCCTGCGCAACGAGTCCGACGAGGCCAGCAAGGAGCGCCTGGCCAAGCTCCGCCGCGACCTCGCCGACAAGGAGGAGGAGCTGCGCGGGCTGACCGCCCGCTGGGAGAAGGAGAAGCAGTCCCTCAACCGCGTCGGTGAGCTCAAGGAGCGCCTGGACGATCTGCGGGTGCAGGCCGAGCGCGCCCAGCGCGACGGCGACTTCGACGCCGCCTCCAAGCTGCTCTACGGGGAGATCCCGGCCGTCGAGCGCGAGCTGGAGGAGGCCGCGAAGGCCGAGGTGGAGGCCGAGCAGGAGGCCGCCGCCAAGGACCTCATGGTCAAGGAGGACGTCGGCCCGGACGACATCGCCGACGTCGTCGCCTCCTGGACCGGCATCCCCGCCGGCCGGCTGCTGGAGGGCGAGACGCAGAAGCTGCTGCGGATGGAGGAGGAGCTGGGCAAGCGGCTGATCGGCCAGGCCGAGGCCGTACGCGCCGTCTCCGACGCCGTGCGGCGCTCGCGGGCCGGGATCGCCGACCCCGACCGGCCCACCGGCTCGTTCCTCTTCCTCGGCCCCACCGGCGTCGGCAAGACCGAGCTGGCCAAGGCGCTCGCCGACTTCCTCTTCGACGACGAGCGGGCGATGGTCCGCATCGACATGAGCGAGTACGGCGAGAAGCACTCCGTGGCCCGCCTGGTCGGCGCGCCCCCCGGCTACGTCGGCTACGAGGAGGGCGGCCAGCTCACCGAGGCCGTGCGCCGCCGCCCGTACACGGTGGTGCTGCTGGACGAGGTGGAGAAGGCCCACCACGAGGTCTTCGACATCCTGCTCCAGGTCCTGGACGACGGCCGGCTCACCGACGGCCAGGGCCGGACGGTGGACTTCCGCAACACCATCCTCATCCTCACCTCCAACCTCGGCTCGGCCTTCCTGATGGACCCGCTGCTGAAGGAGGAGCAGAAGAAGGAGAAGGTGCTGGAGACCGTCCGCGCCTCCTTCCGCCCCGAATTCCTCAACCGGCTCGACGACACCGTCGTCTTCCACCCGCTGGGCACCGATCAGCTGGAGCGGATCGCCCGCATCCAGATCGGCCACCTCCAGCGCCGCCTCACCGACCGCCGGCTCACCCTGGACGTCAGCGAGGCCGCCCTGCGCTGGCTCGCCTGGCTCGGCCACGCGCCGGAAGCGGAAGGCGCCGCCCAGCCGGACCTCGCCTACGGCGCCCGGCCGCTGCGCCGGCTGGTCCAGACGGCCATCGGCGACCGCCTCGCCCGCGCGATCCTCTCCGGGGAGGTACGGGACGGCGACACGGTCCGCGTCGACGTGGCGGACGGGGCGGAGGAGCTTACCGTTTCGCCCGTTCGGGAAGAGGCGTCCGAGAAGACGCCATGACATCCGGCGGGGCGGGGCTACCAGGCCCCGCCCACGATGGGGGAGTATGGCGGGAGACCGTACGAAGGGAAGCAAACGGTGAGCATCGACCCGTCCTCGATTCCGAATTTCGGGAACCAGCCCGAGCCGCAGCCTGAGGCGGGCCCGACCGGCCCCGTCATCCCGGATCAGGACCTGATCAAGCAGCTCCTGGAGCAGATGGAGCTCAAGTACGTCGTGGACGACGAGGGTGACCTCGCCGCGCCGTGGGAGCAGTTCCGGACGTACTTCATGTTCCGGGGCGAGGAGGAGCAGCAGGTCTTCTCCGTGCGCACGTTCTACGACCGTCCGCACGACATCGAGGACAAGGGCAAGCTCCTCGAGGCCATCGACGACTGGAACCGCCGCACGCTGTGGCCGAAGGTCTACACCCACACCCACGACGACGGCACCGTCCGTCTGATCGGTGAGGCGCAGATGCTGATCGGCGTCGGTGTGGCCCTGGAGCACTTCGTCTCCAGCACGGTCAGCTGGGTGCGCGCCTCGATCGAGTTCGACAAGTGGCTCGTCGAGCAGCTGGGCCTGGAGGCCGACGCGGAGTCGGGCGACGACAAGCCGGACGACGAGGCCTGAGCCTGTCGCGTCAGCGCCGTCACAGCGGCTACATCGGGACCCTGGCCACGGTCAGCAGATAGGTCCCGTAGAGGAACGAGAGCCCGGCCAGCGCGCCGATCGTCACGACGACGGTGCGCGGCCGGGCTCTCGCCATCGCCACGGCGGCCGGCAGCAGCAGCGGGAAGGCCGGCAGCAGGAACCGCGGCTTGGAGGCGAAGTAGCTGGAGCCGCCGACCGCGATGACGGCCAGCACCAGCACGTACACCAGCAGTGCGGCGGGCGGCCGGTCCAGGGCCAGGAAGACCAGGGCGACGAGGGCGACGGCGAGTGCCGCCAGGGTGACGTAGTACGCCATGGAGTCCCTGCCGGTGAACAGGTGCCGGGTGAAGAGGAACGCGTCGCGCCCGAAGTCGAAGCGCGAGCCCCACAGCCGCTGCACCCTGAAATAGCCCAGCGGCCCGCCCCCGGAGCGGAAGCCGGCCCAGACGACATAGCCCGCCCAGCCCAGCGGCGCCATGGCCGTGCCCGCCCAGATCCGCCGGTTCCGGCGGGCGTCCGGATCGCGCCACAGGGCGCCGGCGGCGGCCACGGCGATCGCGGCGGCCACGGCGATCGCGTTGGGCCGGGAGAGCCCGGCGAGCAGCGCCAGCGCCCCGGCCCAGACCCAGCGCCGGGTGCACAGGGCGTAGAGCGACCAGGCGGCCAGCGCGGTCATCAGCGACTCGGTGTACGCCATGGTCTGCACGATCGCGTGCGGCAGCAGTCCCCAGAGCACCACCAGCACGGTCCCCACACGGCGGCCGTGCAGTCGCTCGCCGACCGCGTAGACGCCCCAGGCGGCGGCCCCGGCGGCCGTCCACGCCACCAGCAGACCGGCCGTGACGACGGTGACCGGCAGCACGGCCACGACGCCCCGGACCAGCCCGGGGTAGAGGGGGAAGAAGGCCAGGTCGTTGTAGAAGACGCCCTTGGTGGTGGGCGAGGGGACGACCAGGCCGTAGCCGTGGCGGGCGATGCCCGCGTACCAGATGCCGTCCCAGAGGTGGCCGAGCAGGGTGCGCGGGTGCTTGCCGATCCACCAGGCCCACGAGGCCATCACCGTCATGCCGGTCAGCCGGGCGGCGGCGTAGAGCCCGAGCGCGGGCAGGGCCCGGCGCAGCGCCGCGCGCACACGGTCGGTACGGCCGGGACGGCGGCGGCCCTGGGGGGCGCGGCGCGGTTCGGGGGCCCGGACGGGCACTGCGTCGCGGTGGACGGCGGGGCCGGCGGACACGGGGTACCTCCGGTGCGGGACGGGACGGTCGAGGCATACCGACCATGCGGCGGCATACCGACCATGCGGCGCGGCCCTCGCGCGCGCGACCGGGAAACGCCCGTAAGCGGTGTGCCTTCCACCCGCTCGGGCGCACCCCGGAGTGTCGGCGTGCCGGGGGCCGCGCGGTGTGCTGGGCGGTCCGGTGTGCTGGGCGGCGCCGCGTGCCCCGCCTATCGTGATCTCGATCGTCCGGACCGGAATGACCCGATGGGACAACGGGAGTGGGGATGAGCATGGACACCAGGGAGACGGGCTGGCGCCCGGCGGAGCGGGTGCGGGGCATGGGGGAGTCGGTCTTCACGGAGATGACCGAGCTGGCGCGGCGGACCGGGGCGGTCAACCTGGGCCAGGGCGTGCCCGAGCTGGACGGCCCCCGCCCGCTGCTGGAGGAGGTCGCGGCGGCGGTGCTGGCGGGCGCCAACCAGTACCCGCCCGCCTACGGTTTCCCCGCGCTGCGCGAGGCCGTCGCCGGGCACCAGCGGCGGCGGTACGGGCTGGAGTACGCGCCGCAGGGCGAGGTGCTGGTGACCACCGGTGCCACGGAGGCGATCGCGGCGGCGCTGATGGCGCTGTGCGATCCGGGTGACGAGGTCCTCGCCTTCGACCCCTGCTACGACGCCTATCCGGCGGCGGCCCGCTTCGCCGGGGCCCGGCTGGTGCCGGTGCCGCTGGCCGAGGAGACCGACGGGGAGGGGCGGCCCGGCTTCGCGCTGGACCTGGACGCGCTGCGGGCCGCCGTCACCGGCCGTACCCGTGTCCTGATGCTCAACACCCCGCACAATCCCACCGGGAAGGTGTTCACGGCGGCGGAGCTGACGGCGATCGCGGAGCTCTGCCGGGAGCGCGATCTGACGGTGGTGACGGACGAGGTCTACGAGCACCTGGTCTACGACGACGCGACGCACCGGACGATCGCCGCCCTGCCGGGGATGCGGGAGCGGACCCTGACCATCTCCTCGGCGGGCAAGACCTTCAACGTCACGGGGTGGAAGGTCGGCTGGGTGTGCGGCCCGGCCCGGCTGGTGGCGGCGGTGGCTGCGGCGAAACAATTCCTCACCTATGCGTCCGGCACGCCCTATCAGGAGGCGCTCGCGCGGGCATTGGGGGGCGTGGAGGAGTGGGCGGGGGAGCTCCGGCGGACTCTGCGCCGTAACCGGGATCTGCTGAGCGAGGGGCTCACCCGGGCCGGTCTGCGCCCCTATCGCGCGGAGGCGGGCTATTTCCTCCAGGCGGACATCCGCGCGTGGGGGCACGCGGACGGCGTGCGATTCTGCCGTGAACTGCCGCTGCGCGCCGGGGTGGTGGCGATTCCCACCTCCGCCTTCCACCTCGCTCCGGACGCCCCCTCCCATCTGGTGCGTTTCTCCTTCTGCCGACAAGAGAAGTCCGTGGTCGAGGCCGTGGAGAAGCTGATCGCCGCCGCCTGATCGGGAGATTTGCAAGGGGCTCATGCCCAGCCGCATATGCGTCCGGCGGGTTTTCCGTATCCGCCGGACGCCGATGTGTTGAACTTATGTGCGCCGGTCTGTTGAACATTTGAACTGCACGGCCCTCGGGTGGATGGAAAGTTGCAGATGATGGGTAAAACCGCTGTGGGCGCCGCTCATTCGTGATTCCCTCTCAATCAGAGCCACGTTGAGACAATCCCCCGGAATCCCCGGCACACCGGAATGGCCCCTGCCGGTACCGGTCCGCGGGACCTCGAATGTGGGCATGAGCCGGCGCCTCGATCAGGAATCTGGTCCTCCTCGGGGCGGGCCGGCCCACCCTCCACTGCCGCTCGCGGAGCCGACCCATGCTCACCACCCTCAAGACCACCTACACCGATACCCGCGCCGCCGATCTCGCCTGGTGTCTGGGGAAGGACCCCCTGCCCGCGCTGGCGGTGCTCGATCTGCAACTCGACGGCTCGGCGGTGCAGTTGCGCCTGCTGGGCGCCTCCCACCAGGTCATACTCGAGGAGGAGGACGGAGTCTGCTCGGAGACGGTCGCCTGCATACCCGGCAGCCAGACCCCGCTGCCCCTGGGCGTCGCCAAGCGCGTGGGCGCGTGGGAGTACGAGTTCGCGGCACGGGTGGAGACCCTCTCACGATGTTCGTTCGCGGGCCGCGCCCAGGAGCTCCTGGCGCTGGTCGCCGAACACCCCCAAGGGCTGGCCGGAACGTTTCCCGGTGATCCCCACGCCTTCACGGCCCTGCTCGCCCAGCGCCGCGACGGCCAGATCGGCTGGCGCACCTGGCACGCGTACCCCCAGGAGGGGCGGCTGGTGGCCACCCGGACCCGGGTGGGCGTGCGGATGACCGCCCCCCTGTGAGAGACGACCGCCCCTCTGTGGGAGATGACCGCCCCTCTGCGGGAGCCGCTCGAGAGTCGCCCAGGCGCGTGAATTTAAACCCGTGTGGGTGACAAGGGGGTCCTGGTTCGTGACGTAGCGTTACCGCATGGTCCTCCACCGCCCGGTACCGGCGCGGCTGCCCGTACCGGCCGGGCTCGGCCGTCTCGCCGTGCTGACCACGGTCTTCGTCTGCGCCGCCTGCGGGCTGGTCTATGAGCTGGAGCTGGTCGCCCTCGCCTCCTACCTCCTCGGCGACTCCGTCACCCAGGCGTCCGTCGTGCTGTCGGTCATGGTCTTCGCCATGGGCATCGGCTCGCTGCTCGCCAAGCGGCTGCGCGCCCGCCCGGCGCTCGGCTTCGCCGTCGTCGAGGCGGTCCTCGCGCTGACCGGCGGCCTCTCCGCCATGGCGCTCTACGCCTGCTTCGCCTGGTACGGACAGGCCCGGCTCGCCCTGGTGGGCTTCTCGCTCACGATCGGGGTGCTCATCGGCGCCGAGGTGCCGCTGCTGATGACGCTCATCCAGCGCATCCGCCGCCAGGACGCGGGCTGCGCGGTCGCCGATCTCTTCGCCGCCGACTATGTGGGCGCCCTGGTCGGCGGGCTCGCCTTCCCCTTCCTTCTGCTGCCCGTGCTGGGCCAGTTGACGGGCGCCCTGGTCACCGGCGCGGTCAACGCCGTGGCGGGCGGGGCGCTGGTGCTCTGGCTCTTCCGGCGCGATCTGTCGCCGCGGGCCCGCTGGGCGCTGCTCACCGCCAATGGCCTGGTGCTGGTGGTGCTGGCGGCGGGCTCGGTGCTCACCGGCCCCTTCGAGCGGGCCGCCCGGCAGGCCGTCTACGGCGCGGATGTGCGGGTCGCGGTGCGCTCGGGGGTCCAGGAGGTCGTGCTGGCCGGCGGGGACGGCGACGGGCGGCCGCTCTCCCTCTTCCTCGACGGCCGGCTGAAGGTCAGCGGGGGTGACGAATCCCGCTATCACGAGGCGCTCGTCCACCCCGCCATGGCCGGGGAGCACCGCCGGGTCCTCGTCCTCGGCGGCGGCGACGGCCTCGCCGCGCGCGAGGTGCTGCGCTACGCCGACGTCCGCTCCGTGACCGTCGTCGAGCTCGACCCCGAGGTGCTGCGGCTGGCCCGGACCGACCCCGGCCTCGCCGCCCTCAACCGCCGGGCGTACCGCGATCCACGGGTGCGGGTGGTGACCGCCGACGCCTTCGACTGGCTGCGCGAGGGCGGGTCTGCCGCAGGCCCGTACGACGTGGTGATCTCCGATCTGCCCGACCCCGGGCTCACGCCCAGCACCAAGCTCTACTCCCAGGAGTTCTACGGGCTGGTGACGCGCGTCCTCGCCCCGGGCGGCCGAATAGCCGTGCACGGGGGAGACCTCGACGCCCGGCCGCATGTCTTCTGGACCGTCGACGCGACGCTGCGGTCCGTGGGGCTGCGCACCGCGCCCTATCGCGCGGCCGTCCCCCAGGGGCGCGGGGCGCCCGAGCGGGACTGGGGGTTCCTGCTGGCCGCGCGGGCGCCGGTACGGCTGGCGCTGGCCGAGGCCCGGCCGCCCCTGCCGTCCCTCACCCCGGAGACGCTGCGTGCCGAGGGCCTGGCGGCCGAGCGCCGCAAGGAGGTGGGCGCGCTGCCGTCGACGCTGATGCACCCGCGCTACGCGGGCTGACCGCTTACGCCGGCTGACCGCTTACGCCGGCTGATCGCTTACGCGGGCTGACCGCGCAGGGCCGTCCGGAAGGCGCCGGGGGTGTCTCCCGCGCGCTGCTGGAAGAACTTGGAGAAATTGGCGGCGTCGGCGAAACCGAGCCGTTCGGCGATCCGCGCGGCGGGCAGCTCGCTGTGCGCCAGCAGCCGTTTGGCCTCCAGCATCACCCTGCGGTCGACGAACTCCTTCGCCCCGACCCCCGCCGCCGCCAGGGTGGCCCGGGACAGGGTGCGGGGCGCGTAGCCCAGGGCCCGGGCGTAGTCGGCCACCCGGCGATGCGCGGCGAAGTCGCGTTCCACGGCGGCGCGGAAACGCATAAAGGCGTCCCCGGGGGCGGGCAGGCCGCTCACGGGAGCGGAGGCGTGCGTCAGCCGCAGCACCAGCACCGAGAACAGATGCCGCAGCACCTCCGTGCGGACGGCGGAGGCCAGCCGCTCGCCGGTGCGGTAGTCCGTCGCCAGGTGGCGCACGGCGCAGAAGACGGCCTCCCGGTCCTCGCCCCCCGGCCGCCACAGCACCGGCCCGAACGGATCGTCCGCCGCCTCGGAGACCGCCGTGCCCGGAGGAATGAAACCCGGCTGGACGAGGACAACCGTGCCCTCGATCGCGTCGACGTCGCCGAACTGCTGGACCTGACCGGGGCGCACCCACAGCACCGAGCCCGCGTCGAGGGTGTGGGTGCGGAAGTCGACGGTGTGGACGGCGGAGCCGGCGTCGACGGCGACGATCTGGTGGAAGTCCAGCCGCTGCGGCCTGTGCAGCAGCCCCTCGGCGGCCCGCTCGCGCAGCTCGGCCACGGTCATCACCTCCAGCCCGGGCGGGGCGCCGGGCGGGGGCTCATAGGCGAGCTCCAGGATGCCGCCGTCGCTCTCGACGGACGCGCATGGGGCAGTGTGTCGCTTTTTCACCATGGGAAGACGCGAGCCTACCTGGCCGGGTGGGGCAGTCGCTCCTAGCGTGGTCATTGCGCACCACTCGTACGCACCACTGGTACGCACCCCCACACATCCACGTCACCACACGTCCTTGAACCGTGCGACAGGAGACACCCCCATGGCGAAGATCGCCCTCTTCGGAGCCACCGGCACCATCGGCAGCCGCGTCCTGCGCGAGGCACTGGACCGCGGCCACCAGGTCACAGCCGTCGTCCGCGACCCCGCCAAGCTCACCGAGCAGCACCCGAACCTCACCGTCACCACCGGTGACATCCTCGACCCGGCCTCGGTCGCCGCGGCGGCGGAGGGCCAGGACGTCGTCGTCAGCGCCGTCGGCGGCGGCGACGGCCCCGGCCACGTCGCCACCATCGAGCCCGCGGCGAAGTCGCTGGTCGCCGGCCTGCGCACGCTCGGCGACAAGGCCCCCCGGCTGATCACGGTCGGTGGCGCGGGCTCGCTGCGCACCCCGGACGGCAAGCAGGTCTGGGACGCGGAGGGGCTGCCGGAGTTCCTGCTCCAGATCATGCACGCGCACGGCGACGCGCTGGACTTCTACCGCACGGTCTCCGACGTCCGCTGGACCAATGTCTCCCCGGCCGCCCTGATCGAGCCCGGCGAGCGCTCGGGCACCTACCGCACCGCGCTGGACGACCTCGTCGTGGACGCGGAGGGCAAGAGCCGGATCTCCGCCGAGGACTACGCGGTGGCGCTCATCGACGAGATCGAGACGCCGAAGCACGTCGGAGAGCGCTTCACCGTCGGAGTCTGACCGTCTTCTGACGGAAAGTTCGATCGGATTCGACTCGGATTCGACCGGGGCGGGCCTGGTGCGGGGCCCGATGGGTAGGCTCGCTAGCTATGGAGCATGAGGTGTTCGTTCCGTTTCCCGTCGGTGCGGTGCGGCGGGTCCTCTCCGACCCCGCGCGCGTCGCCCGCTGTGTCCCTGGCCTCCAGCAGGACGCCTCGTCCGGCGCCGCCCTCACCGGGCGGCTCCGGCTGCGCATCGGCGGATCCACGATCACCTACCGGGGTGAGATGCGGCTGACCGAGCGGGACGGCTCGTACGAGCTCTCCGGCGAGGGCACCGAGGCCCGGGGCTCCGGCACGGTGACGCTCGCGCTGAGCGCCCAGCCGGAGGAGGCCCCCGGGGGCACCCGGCTGAGCTGCACGGGAACGGTCGGCGGCGCGGGCCGGCTCGCGGAGTTCGACACGAAGACCGCCGAGTCGGTGGCGCGGCGGCTGCTCGACCGCTTCGGCGCGGCGCTGGCGGAGGAGTTGCGGGAGGACGCGGCGGACGCGGCGGAGGTGTCGGCGGTTTCGGCGCCCGCGCCCGCGCCGACACCTCCGACACCGGTGTCGGACGGTGACGCCGAGTCCGACGGCGACGGCGACGGCGAGGAGGACGGGCCGCTCGGCGGGGCGGCTGGCTTCGAGGACGACGTCCTCGACGGCGAGCCCCCGGCGGAGGCGGCGCATGCCCGCCGCACGATGATCGGTCGCAGTGCGGAGGAGGTCGACCACGCGCCGCCGCGTGGGCGCTACGCGCCCGTTCCGGCGCCGGAAGCTGCCACCAGCACTGCGGTGCTGCGGTGGGCCGCGCCGGCCGCCGCGATCGCCCTCGCGGGGGCGGTGGTGGTGACGCGCGCGCTGCGCCGTAGGCGCTGACGCGCCGGGTGCCCCCGGTGGGCGCTGAGCGCTGTTGCCGGGTGCGGGCCGGTTTGTGCCCACCCGTTCCGCCCCAGCGGAACGATTGCCCACAAACCGGCAGGTCGGCGCAAGCCCCAGGCCCTAGGGTCAAGGCGTGAGCGAAAACGTAACGTTGGCGGCCGGTGCCGCCGAAGTGACCGTGGACCCGGGCAATGGATGCCGGCTCGCCGGCCTCAGGATCGGCGGAGTCGAACTGCTCCGCCAAGGCCCCCGCTATGGCGCCTTCCCCATGGTCCCGTGGTGCGGCCGCATCGCGCTCGGCCGCTTCCGCGACGGTGGCGAGATCCACCAGATGCCCATCAACTCCGCCCCGCACGCCATCCACGGCACCGGCCGGGACACCGCCTGGCGCACCGTCCGCGCCGATGACGGCTCCGCCGCGTTCACCTACGACCTCGCCGACCCCTGGCCGTACAGCGGCCGGGTCACCCAACTGGTGGAGCTGACGGAGGAATCCCTCACCCTCACCATGGGCGTCGAGACCTATGACGACTCCTTCCCGGCGCAGGCCGGCTGGCACCCCTGGTTCCTGCGGAACCTCGGGGTGGGCAAGGACGTGGAGATCGGCTTCCAGCCGTCCTGGCAGGAGGAGCGCGGCGACGACCACCTCCCCACCGGACGCCGGATCGATCCCCGGCCCGGCCCCTGGGACGACTGCTTCGGGATGCCCGACGGCGTCGACGTCACCCTCACCTGGCCCGGTGCCCTGGAGCTGAAGGTCACCAGCCGCGCCGAGTGGGTCGTGGTCTACGACGAGCAGACCGAAGCGGTGTGCGTGGAGCCGCAGTCCGGCCCGCCCAACGGGCTGAACACCCACCCCCGCCTCGTCACCCCGATCGACCCCCTGGAGATCGCCACGACCTGGACCTGGCGGTCCCTGGGCCTGGCCTAAGCTCATGGACATGAGCGAAGCGCGCGAGGCACTGCTGGGCCAGATCAAGGACAAGGCCGTGATCCACGGCAAGGTCACCCTCTCCTCCGGCATGGAGGCCGACTACTACATCGACCTGCGCCGGGTCACCCTGGACGGCACGGCCGCGCCGCTGGTCGGGCAGGTCATGCTCGACACGACGGCCGACCTGGAGTTCGACGCCGTGGGCGGTCTGACCATGGGCGCCGACCCGGTGGCGACCGCGATGCTGCACGCCGCCGCGGCGCGCGGGAAGTCGCTGGACGCCTTCGTCGTGCGCAAGGCCGCCAAGGCCCACGGTCTCCAGCGCCGTATCGAGGGCGCCGAGGTCAAGGGCCGCCGTGTCCTGGTGGTCGAGGACACCTCCACCACCGGTGGCTCGCCGCTCACGGCCGTCGAGGCCGTGCGCGAGGCCGGTGGCGAGGTCGTCGCGGTCGCCACGATCGTGGACCGGGCGACCGGTGCCGCCGAGAAGATCAGCGAGACCGCTGGCGTCCCCTACGTCTACGCCTACTCCCTGGACGAGCTCGGCCTGGCCTGACCTACTGGGTCCGGCCTATAGGCCTGACCTGCTGCTTCTCGGGAATTCGCGCGAAAGTGCGAACCCGTGCGGCCCTGAAGGGCGCGGTGTTTCACGTGAAACACCGCGCCCTTCGGTTATTCCGTTCAAGATCCGTGACCATCACCATGTGGAGCAATTTCGGGAGTCTGGGAAGATGGGTTCGACGATGACCGTCGCCCCCTAGGTCAGGGCCCGTTTAGCCCGTACCCGCACATCACAAGGAGCGGACAGATGCCCATCGCAACCCCCGAGGTCTACAACGAGATGCTCGACCGGGCGAAGGCAGGCAAGTTCGCCTACCCGGCCATCAATGTGACCTCGACGCAGACTCTGCACGCCGCTCTGCGCGGCTTCGCCGAGGCGGAGAGCGATGGCATCATCCAGATCTCCACCGGTGGTGCGGAATTCCTGGGTGGCCAGTACAGCAAGGACATGGTCTCGGGCGCCGTCGCCCTCGCCGAGTTCGCGCACGTCGTCGCCAAGAAGTACCCGGTGAACATCGCGCTGCACACCGACCACTGCCCGAAGGACAAGCTGGACGGCTATGTCCGTCCGCTGCTCGCGATCTCCCAGGAGCGCGTCGCCGCCGGTCAGAACCCGCTCTTCCAGTCCCACATGTGGGACGGCTCCGCCGAGAAGCTCGACGAGAACCTGGCCATCGCCAAGGAGCTCCTCGCCGAGGCCGTGAAGGCGAAGATCATCCTTGAGGTCGAGATCACCCCGACCGGTGGCGAGGAGGACGGCGTCTCCCACGAGATCAACGACGACCTCTACACCACCGTCGCCGACGTCGAGCGCACCGCCGAGGCCCTGGGCCTGGGCGAGAAGGGCCGCTACCTGCTGGCCGCCTCCTTCGGCAACGTCCACGGCGTCTACAAGCCGGGCAACGTCGTCCTCCGCCCCGAGCTGCTCCGTGAGCTCCAGGACGGCATCGCCGCCAAGCACGGCAAGGCCGACCCGTTCGACTTCGTCTTCCACGGCGGCTCCGGCTCCACCGAGGAGGAGATCCGCACCGCGCTGGAGAACGGCGTCGTGAAGATGAACCTCGACACCGACACCCAGTACGCCTTCACCCGCCCGGTGGCGGCCCACATGTTCAAGAACTACGACGGCGTCCTGAAGGTCGACGGCGAGGTCGGCGACAAGAAGACCTACGACCCGCGCACCTGGGGCAAGCTCGCCGAGGCGAGCATGGCCGCGCGCGTCACCAAGGCCTGCGCCGACCTGCGCTCCACCGGCACCAAGCTGAAGTAACCCACCACGGGTCAGGGGCCCGGCGCGGTCCGCGAAAGCGGACCGCGCCGGGCCCTTTCGCATGCCCCGTCGCACATGCCTCGTATGGCCGACCCGGCCCGGGCGAGAGATGATCCGGACATGAGCGACTCCGCACGGGACCCCGGGCGGGTGTCCCCCCAGCCGGAGGAGCCGGCGGCCGGCCCGGGCGCCGGGCCGCCCGGCACCGCCGCCGTCCGCCTCGGCACCCCCACCGGCCGGTGGGTCGTGCTGACGACCGTCCTCGGCTCGGGCATGGCGCTGCTCGACAGCACCGTCGTCAATGTCGCCCTGCCCCACATCGGCCGGGACCTGGGCGCCGACCTCGCCGCCCTCCAGTGGACGGTCAACGCCTACATGCTCACCCTCGCCGGGCTGATCCTCCTCGGCGGTTCGCTGGGCGACCGCTACGGCCGCCGCCGGGTGTTCGTGATCGGCGTGGTGTGGTTCGCCCTGGCCTCGCTGCTGTGCGGCATCGCGCCCGACGCCGGGGTGCTCATCGCCGCCCGGGCCCTCCAGGGCGTCGGCGGCGCGCTGCTCACCCCGGGCTCGCTCGCGGTGCTCCAGGCGGTCTTCCACCCCGACGACCGGGCGGCGGCGGTGGGCGCCTGGTCGGGGCTGGGCGGGGTCGCCGCGGCCGTCGGCCCGTTCGTCGGCGGCTGGCTGGTGGACGGGCCCGGCTGGCGCTGGGTGTTCCTGATCAACCTCCCGCCCGCCGCCGTGTGCGTCCTCGTCGCCCGGCGGCACGTCCCCGAGACCAGGGATCCCACGGCCCGCGGCCGCTTCGACGCCGCCGGTGCCGCGCTGGGCGCCCTCACCCTCGCCGCCGTGACCTACGCGCTGATCGCCGCCCCCGACAAGGGCCTCTCGGCCTGGGTGATCGTCCCCGCGGTCGCGGGTGTCCTGCTGGGGGCGGCCTTCATCCGGGTCGAGCGGCGCCGGCCCGATCCGATGCTGCCGCTGGAGATCTTCCGCGTCCGGCTGTTCTCGTCCGTCAACGTCGTCACGTTCTTCGTCTACGCGGCCTTCAGCGGCTTCTTCTTCCTCTCCGTCCTCCAGCTCCAGGTCGTCGTCGGCTGGTCCGCCCTGGAGGCCGGTACGGCCCTGCTGCCCACGACCGTGCTGATGCTGCTGCTGTCCTCCCGCTCGGGCCGAATAGCCCAGCGCGTCGGGCCGCGCGTCCCGCTCACGGTCGGGCCGCTGCTGTGCGCGGTGGGGATGCTGCTGATGACGCGCGTCGGGCACGGCGCCTCCTACTGGCGGGACGTGCTGCCCCCGCTCGTCGTCCTCGGCCTGGGCATGGTCACGCTGGTCGCGCCGCTCACCGCCACGGTCCTGGCCTCCGTCGACGTGGCCCGGGCCGGGCTGGCCAGCGGCATCAACAACGCCGCCGCCCGGGCCGCCGGACTGATCGCCGTGGCCGCGCTGCCGCTGGCGGCGGGCATGGGACCGGACGCCTACCGGGACCCGGCGGCCTTCTCCGGCGCGTTCGACCTGGCCATGGTCTACTGCGCCGGAGCGCTGGTCATCGGCGCCGGACTCGCCTGGTGGACGATCCGCGAACCGAAGGCGGCGTCCTGCCACCCGGAGTGCGCCTTCCACTGCGGGGTGACGGCACCGCCGCTGGACCCGGGGGACGCCGCCGGGAACGCGAACCGATGACCCCTGGGGAGCTCCGGCACCCCGTACGGCTGCGGCAGACTGGGCCCCATGTCCATTCACGAGAACCTGCTCGGGGGACCGCCCCCGACCCATCTGCCCGACGACCCCGAGCCGCGCGAGCTCCTCGCCTCCGGCGCGGCCCCCGCCGAGGTCGCCGCCAAGTACCCGGCGTCCTCGCTGGCCTGGGCACAGCTCGCCGACGACGCGTTCGAGGCCGGCCGGACCGTCGAGTCGTACGCCTACGCCCGCACCGGCTACCACCGCGGCCTCGACGCGCTGCGCCGCAACGGCTGGAAGGGCCACGGCCCGGTGCCCTTCGAGCACGAGCCCAACCGCGGCTTCCTGCGCGCCCTCCACGCCCTCGCCCGCGCCGCCCAGGCGATCGGCGAGCAGGAGGAGTACGAGCGGTGCAGCACGTTCCTCCGCGACAGCTCCCCGACGGCGGCCAGCACCCTCGGCTGACGTCCGGCTGACGTCCCGGGCGTCCCCGGTACCCTGCCGGCACCCTGTCGGCGCCCCGTCGCGAACCGGCCCGGCACCGTCCACGGCTCTTGCCGTGGGCGGTGTCCGCGACGCAAGATGCGCACAGGGGACCGGAGCTCCGATGCCGACGGGAAGGGGCGGACCGCTACCCGGGAGCACGCTGCCGAGGAGAGTCCGCGATGTCCCACGCCCCCATAGCCCCCACCCTCGAGTTCGAGGGCACGACCCCGTACGAGGCCTACGTCCGCGCCGAGGTCCTCACGAACCTTCAGAAGCCGCTCTCCAGCGACCCCGGCGAGATGGTCTTCCTCGTCACCACCCAGGTCATGGAGCTGTGGTTCACGGTCGTCGTCCACGAGTGGGAGACCGCCGCCCGCGCCCTGCGCGAGGACGAACTGCCCGTCGCGATGGCCGCGCTCAAGCGGTCCACGTACGAGCTGGCGGCGCTCAACTCCTCCTGGGAGCCGCTCGCCCATCTGACGCCCACCCAGTTCAACTCCTACCGCTCCGCGCTGGGCGAGGCGTCCGGCTTCCAGTCGGCGACCTACCGCCGCCTGGAGTTCCTGCTCGGCGAGAAGTCCCCCGCGATGCTCGTCCCCTACCGGGGCGCGCCGCGCGTCCACGCGGAGCTGGAGAAGGCCCTCCACGCGCCCGGCCTCTACGACGAGGCGCTGGGCTGGCTGGCCCGGCGCGGCCACGCGATACCCGCCGCCGTCCTCGACCGGGACCTCGCCGCGCGCTACACGGCCGACCCGGCCGTCGAGGACGTCTGGCACCGCGTCTACGCGGGCGACCAGGGCACCGACGAGTGCCGGCTCGGCGAGGCCCTCACCGAGGTCGCGGAGCTGGTGTGGCGCTGGCGCAACGACCACCTCGTCGCCACGAGACGGGCGATGGGCGCCAAGGTGGGCTCGGGCGGCTCGGCCGGGGTCGCCTGGCTGGAGAAGCGCGCCGGTAAGCACGTCTTCCCCGAACTGTGGACGGCGCGAAGCCGTGTCTGACGACACCACGGGTTTACGCGCCGAGGCGGCCGCCCTCGACGCCGCCGACGCGCTGCGCGCCAAGCGCGCGGAGTTCGTCCTCGACGACGACACCGTCTACCTCGACGGCAACTCCCTCGGCGCCCTCCCGCGCGCCGTCCCCGCCCGCCTGGCCGACGTCGTCGGGCGCGAGTGGGGGCGGCTGCGCATCCGGTCGTGGCGCGAGTCCGGCTGGTGGACCGCGCCCGAGCGGGTCGGCGACCGCATCGGGCGGCTCGTCGGGGCCGCGCCCGGCCGGATCGTCGTGGGCGACTCCACGAGCGTCAACGTCTTCAAGGCCGTCGTCGCCGCCGTCCGCATGGGGGAGGGCGCGGGGTCCGGGGGCCGGGCCAGGGACGAGATCCTCGTCGACGCGGCCACCTTCCCCACGGACGGCTACATCGCCGCCTCCGCGGCCCGGCTGACCGGCTGCCGGATCCGGGCCGTCCCCGTCGGCGACCTCGCCGCCGCGGCCGGCCCCCGCACCGCCGTGGCCCTCGTCAACCACGTCGACTACCGCACCGGCCGCCTCCACGACCTGCCCGCCCTCACGGCCGCCGTCCACGCCACCGGGGCGCGGATCGTCTGGGACCTGTGCCACAGCGCGGGCGCGCTGCCCGTCGGCCTGGACGCCCACGGCGTGGACCTCGCCGTCGGCTGCACGTACAAGTACCTCAACGGCGGCCCCGGGGCGCCCGCCTTCCTCTACGTCCGGCGCGACCTCCAGCCCCGCTTCGACTCCCCGCTGCCCGGCTGGAACTCCCACGCCGACCCCTTCGGCATGGCCCCCGACCACACCCCGGCCGGCGGCGCGCAGCGCGGCCGCGTCGGCACCCCGGACATCCTCTCCCTGCTCGCGCTGGAGGCGGCCCTGGACGTCTGGGAGGGCGTCGACCTCACGGCCGTACGGGCGAAGAGCCTCGCCCTCACCGACTTCTTCCTGCGCTGCGTGGAGGCGTACGTACCGGCCGGCCGGGCCGTGTCCGTCACCCCCGTCGCGCACGCGGAACGGGGCAGCCAGGTGGCCCTGAGGACCGCCCGGGCCGAGACCGCCGCGAGCACCATGACCGAGCTCGTCCGGCGCGGCGTGGTCGGCGACCACCGCCCCCCGGACCTGCTGCGCTTCGGCTTCACCCCGCTGTACACGACCTTCGCGGAGACGGAACGGGCGGCGCGGGTGCTCGCCGAGGTGCTGGGGGAGTGAGCCCCGGTCCCGCCCTTTCACCGTTTCCCGGGGCTCCGCCCCGGACCCCGGGGGGCTGGGGGCTGCCCCCAGGAAACGGTGAAAGGGCGGGACCGGGGCCTCTCCGCCCCGTCGCGGCGGCGCGTGTAGTACTTGAGACGGACCCCCGGAGATCCGCTGACAAGCGGACGACGTCTCCGCTCCGGTTGCCTACGGTTGATGTGTGACCAAGACGCATGACACGAACGGCCTGCGCAGCGAGATGCGCCTCCTGGAGAGCGCCACCGACGAGATACGCAAGGACCTGTTCACCGACGCCTTCGCCTTCCGGCCGCTGCCGCCGCTCGGCGAGGGGAACGTGCTGGTCCGCAGGGCCCCCTGGGGCCTGGGCCGCTCCACGCGCTGGCTGCCGCACGCGTTGGTCATCGCCTTCACGGCGCTGGTCGCGCTGGGCACCCTGGCCGAGCGGCCGAGCATGTCCGGCCTGGTCCTCGCGCTGTTCGTGGCCGTCCCGCTGGTGACCACGCTGCTGCGGCCCGTCGGCGCCTGGTGGCTGTCGATCGGCGCGATCTTCGTCACCGCCGTGCTCCTCGGCGGCGGGCTGTGGACCCCCGGCGGCCTCGTCTCCCACCTCGCCGTCATGGTGCTCGTCACCCTCCGCACCCGCCCCCGGCTGGCCGCCGAGATGTGGCTGATCACCGGGGCCTTCCAGGTGTTCGTGTCCGTCGTCCACGGCACCGGCATCCACAACGACGTCCTCGAGATCTCCATGTTCTACGGCGTGGTGCTCTTCGTCACCGCCGCCGTCCGCGCCATGCGCGAGTCCAAGCAGCAGGTCGCCGAGCAGGTCGCCGTCACCCAGGTCGAGCGGTCGCGGCGGACCGTGCTGGAGGAGCGCACCACCATCGCCCGCGAGCTCCACGACGTCGTCGCCCACCACATGTCCGTGGTCGCCATCCAGGCCGAGGCCGCGCCCTACCGCGTCCAGGACACCCCGCCCGAGCTGGCCGCCGCCTTCGCCACCATCCGTGAGAACGCCGTGGCCGCCCTCACCGAGCTGCGCCGCGTCCTCGGCGTCGTACGGTCCGAGAACCCGGACGCCTTCGCCGCCCCCGAGGCCCCGCAGCCCACCCTCGCCGACCTCGACGGGCTGCTGGCCAACGTCCGCTCCGCCGGGCTCACCGTCGAGAAGGCGACGACCGGCGCCGTCCGGCCGCTGCCGCAGGGCGTGGAGCTGTCCGCGTACCGCATCGTCCAGGAGGCGCTCAGCAACGTCCTGCGCCACGCGCCCGGCGCCACGGCCCGCATCGAGCTCTCCTACGTCCTCGGCGGGCTCGGCCTGCGGATCGTCAACGGCCGCCCCGACCGTCTCGCCAAGCCCTCCCCGGGCGCCGGCCACGGCGTCCTCGGCATGCGCGAGCGCGTCACGATGCTCGGCGGCGAGATGACGGCGGAGCCCATGGACGACGGTGGCTTCGAGGTCGTCGCCTTCCTTCCCGTCGCACCGGGCGAGGCCGCCGCATGACCATCCGGGTGCTGATCGTCGACGACCAGATGATGGTCCGCGAGGGCTTCTCCGTCCTGCTGGGCGCCCAGCCCGACATCGAGGTGATCGGGGAGGCCGTGGACGGCCTCGACGCCGTCCGCAAGGTCGCCGAGCTGCGACCGGACGTGGTGCTGATGGACATCCGCATGCCCGGGATGAACGGGCTGGAGGCGACCCGCGAGATCGTCGCCGCCGACGCGGGCGCGAAGGTGCTGGTGCTCACCACCTTCGACCTGGACGAGTACGTCTACCAGGCGCTGCGCTCCGGGGCGAGCGGCTTCCTGCTGAAGGACGCCTCCGCGCGCCAGCTCGCCGACGGCGTGCGCGTCGTCGCCGACGGCGAGGCGCTGCTGGCGCCCACGGTCACCAAGCGGCTGATCCAGGAGTTCTCCCGTCTGGGTACCCCCAAGACCCCCACGCCGGAGCGCGTCGGCGACCTCACGGAGCGCGAGACGGAGGTGCTGGTGCTGGTAGCCCAGGGGCGCTCGAACGCGGAGATCGCGGAGCATCTGGTGGTGGCGGAGTCGACGGTGAAGACCCACGTCAGCCGGATCCTGGTGAAGCTCGGGCTGCGGGACCGGACGCAGGCGGCGGTCTTCGCGTACGAGGCGGGCCTGGTCCGGCCGGGCGGGTGATCCCGGGCGGGGCCCCGCCGCGACGGTGATCGGCCCCCACCGGCGAGGTCGGCGGTGCCTGACCAGCGGGAACGGTGCGGCCCGGTGGGCCGGTTTGTGCCCACCCGTTCCGCCCTGCGGAACGATTGCCCACAAACGGGTCACTCCCGCGGCAGCGTCAGCCCCCACGCGTCCCCGACCGCCGTCCACGTCCGGGTCCGTACCGGCCCCCGGACGCGGTTGTCGGCGCGGTAGCGGAAGTCCGGGCCGGAGACCGTGACCGTGCGGGCCAGGACCCGCAGCGGGGCGCCCGCCGGGTCGCCGGCGTGGACGACGACCTCGGCCAGGCCGTCCACGGCCGCCACCGCGACCCGCCCGACCGGCCGGTCCAGATCGGCCAGGACCTCCCCGTCCGCCTCCACCCGCAGCCGCGTCGCCGAGGGCAGCGGATGCCGCCCCGCCGCCGGCCCGGACAGCAGCGTCAGGGCCGTACGGGCGGTCCGGGCGGCCGGCGTCCACCACGACTGGTGCCCGCCGGGGCCCCCGTCCGGGCCGCTGCCGGGCGCGGGGACCGCCGCCCCCGCCGACGGGCTCCGGTCGTCCGCCCGGCCCGCCCGTACGGCCCCCGCGGGCGCCCAGAGGCCGCCCAGGACGACGCCGTCGCTCTCGTCGGCCAGCAGGCCCAGCCGCCGCTCCGCGCCGTCCAGCACCGCCCTGGCGGCCGCCACGGTCCCCAGGGGCACGCCCAGCACCCGGGCCACCGACACCGCGGGGAGCGCCCCGACGGGTACCCACGCCAGCGGGGCGTCCGCCAACTCGCGGCGGCGGTGGAGCAGGCCCACAATTCGCAGCAGGGCCCGGTCGTCGCCGATCACGACGATCCGCCGCCGTCCGCGCCGGGCGACGGCCCGCGCCACCTCCTCCGGACCGCCCGGGAGACAGATTTTGGCCACCGCTCCGGCGCACAGCACATCCCTCGCGATCCGCGTGGACTCGCCGTCCACACGCCTGGCGACCGGGTCGATGACGACGAGCAGCTGCGCTCCGCTCGGGTCTGGAGCCGACACCTTCGTCCTTCCTCAGGTAATCTCTCGGTGCAAGAGCCCCTGTCGCTGTTGCGCCAGGGGCTTCGTCTATCCGGGGCACCGGTTCGACGGCTCTAGCGGTGGTGAACGCCCGTATCACGCGGGCGGCAGGCCACCTGTGCACGTTGGACATGCCCCGCCCGGAAGGGGTGTACGCCTGTGCCCGCACTTGTGCTGCTCGGTGCTCAGTGGGGTGACGAGGGCAAGGGAAAGGCCACCGACCTCCTCGGTGGATCCGTCGACTACGTGGTGCGCTACCAAGGTGGCAACAACGCCGGCCACACGGTCGTCGTGGGTGACCAGAAATACGCGCTCCACCTTCTCCCTTCCGGAATCCTCTCGCCGGGGTGCACCCCGGTCATCGGCAACGGCGTCGTCGTCGACCCGGCTGTCCTGCTCTCCGAGCTGAGCGGGCTGAACGAGCGCGGCGTCGACACGTCCAAGCTGCTGATCAGCGGTAACGCGCACCTGATCACGCCCTACAACGTCACTCTCGACAAGGTGGGCGAGCGCTTCCTCGGCAAGCGCAAGATCGGCACCACCGGCCGGGGCATCGGCCCGACCTACGCCGACAAGATCAACCGCGTGGGCATCCGGGTTCAGGACCTCTACGACGAGTCGATCCTGACCCAGAAGGTCGAGGCGGCCCTGGAGCTGAAGAACCAGCTCCTGGCGAAGCTCTACAACCGCCGCGCCATCGACCCGGCGAAGATCGTCGACGGTCTGCTGGACTACGCCGACCAGATCAAGCCCTTCGTGGCCGACACCACGCTGGTCCTGAACAACGCCATCGACGAGGGCAAGGTCGTCCTCTTCGAGGGCGGCCAGGGCACGCTGCTCGACGTCGACCACGGCACGTACCCCTTCGTCACCTCCTCGAACCCGACCGCGGGCGGCGCCTGCACGGGCGCGGGCGTGGGTCCGACGAAGATCAACCGCGTGATCGGCATCCTGAAGGCGTACACCACGCGCGTCGGCGCCGGCCCGTTCCCGACCGAGCTGTTCGACAAGGACGGCGAGGCGCTGCGCACCATCGGCGGCGAGCGCGGTGTCACCACCGGCCGTGACCGCCGCTGCGGCTGGTTCGACGCGGTCATCGCCCGCTACGCCACCCGCGTCAACGGCCTGACGGACTTCTTCCTCACCAAGCTCGACGTGCTCACCGGCTGGGAGCAGATCCCGGTCTGCGTCGCGTACGAGATCGACGGCAAGCGCGTCGAGGAGCTGCCCTACAGCCAGACCGACTTCCACCACGCGAAGCCGATCTACGAGATGCTGCCGGGCTGGACCGAGGACATCTCCAAGGCCAAGACCTTCTCCGACCTGCCGAAGAACGCCCAGGCGTACGTCAAGGCGCTGGAGGAGATGTCGGGCGCGCCGATCTCCGCGATCGGCGTCGGCCCGGGCCGCGACGAGACGATCGAGATCAACTCGTTCCTGTCGTAAGCGGCGCGATTGCGTGACGGCGCCCCGGCGGTCATCGACCGCCGGGGCGCCGTCGTTTGTGCCACAGTGTGCGGTCGACACTGTGGTGCGAGGGGGAGCGTGATGTCGGTCAGGAAGCCCCCGACCGAGCGGCAGCGGCGGTTGGGTGTGGAACTCCGCAAAATGCGCGAGCGGGTCGGTCTGTCGCTCGTCGAAGCGGCGGTGTTGCACCGCACCGACAAGACCACCATCAGCAACACGGAGTCGGGTCGTTTCGGCGTGAGTGCCGACCGGGTACGTGTTTGGGCGGGCAACTACTCTTGCCCGGATCACGAGTACGTCGACGCGCTCGCGGAGATGGCCAAGGAGCGCCGCGCCGCGAACAAAAACTGGTGGGACGAGTACCGGGGCGTGCTCGCCGCCACGGCTCTGGATCTTGCGGAGATGGAGTATTACGCGGTCGGGTTGCGTGGTGTGCAGATCACGCATGTGCCGGGCCTGCTCCAGACCGAGGACTACACGCGTGCCGTCTTCCAGGAGGCTGTGCCGTCGCTGGCGCCGGATGATCTGGACCGCAAGATCGCCTTCCGGATGAAGCGTCACGGTGTGCTGGAGCTGCCGCGCCCACCTGAGTGCGTCTTCCTCATCCATGAGGCGGCCTTGCGGATGAGGTTCGGTTCCAACGCTGTGATCAAGGCCCAGTTGGGCTATTTGCTGGAGCAGTCGACGCGCGAGCACGTGGTCATCCGCGTTGTTCCGTTCGCCGCTGGGAGCTACCCGAGTTCCGGTAGCTCCTCGACGCTTTACGTGCAGGGGCCGGTTCCGCAGCTCGACACAGTGCAGATCGATGTCCCAACCGGGTCGACTTTTCTCCACTCGGAGACGCATCTTGCGAACTACCGCACGGTCGTGGAACGGATGCGGCAACTCGCTATGAGCCCGCGATCGTCGCGGGACTTCATTCGTTCCGCGATGCGTGGGCTATGAGGGCGTGAGGGATACATGGGTATACGGTGGCGCAAGTCCTCATTCTCGGAGATGGGTGACAACTGCCTGGAAATCGCCGCGAGTTGGGGCGAGGTTCTTGTGCGTGAGAGTGATGATCCGCGCGTGGTTCTCAGTACCACCCCGGCCGCTCTCCGGGCCCTCCTGGTGGTAGTCGCGAACGAGAAGTTCGGTCGTTCTGCTTAGGTTCTCGTTTGATGGAAGGTTTCTGCAGGGCGTGGGCATGGTTGGCATATGCCATTTACGCGGTCTCGACGTACAAACGTTGATAGCTGATGAGCGTTGGCGCTACGGTCTCAACTCCGCCCGTGGCCCGCGAGGTTGTGGCGCGGAAACAAAGGGCCCCGGCGGCGTGTCCGCGCCCCGGGGCTTGGCCAACGCCGCATAGGAGCGTCAGCATGCCCAACCGTATCGGGCTCGTCCTGCAACGAACACTCTCCCTCGTCCTGAACCTGCTGTTCCCGGCCACGGGAGCGCGCCGCCGCGCTGCCGCGGCGCCGTACGGCTCGTGCCGCACCGGTACCGGAACCGCCCGCCCCGCCGCGCGGCACGTCCGCACCACATCCGGCCTCTGCCTCCTCGTCCGCGCCCTCACACCGCCACCGCTGCCCGGGGCGCCGGACCGGTGTGCCGCCCGCGCCGACCTCACCCCCTTCTTCCACCCCTACCGCCTCACCCATGAGCAGCGCCGGCGCCGTACCGCCCTCGCGCTCGCGCTCGACGGCATCGACATCGGCCCCTGGGCCATCCACGGTCACCGCATCGGCACCCCCGCCGTCGCGCTCGCTCCCCGGGCGGTGGCCGCGTGATGATCACCCCGAACCCCGTCCCGCTGCCCCCGCTTCCGCCACTCCCTCCGCGCCACGGGCTGCGGGTCAGCCGGGTCCCCGGCAAGCCCGTCCGCCGTGAGGCCGACGGCGGCATCGTCGTCCCCCTGTGGCTGGAGCATCACGGCCGGTTCCACGCCGATCTCGTCCTCCGGCTCTCCGCCGCCGAGGCGGAGCACCTGCACGCGCAGCTCTGCCGCGCCCTCGACGGCGCGCCCGTGACGACGTCCGCCGACCGCACGCCGGACTGCCGGAAGGACGGCGGGGGCAGCGGGGGAACGCACCAGCCGTAGGCCGCCCGCCCGGCCTCGCGCTCCGGCGCGGGGCCGGGGCCCTTGCCACTCGGGCCGACGGCCGCGCCGGCGCCGCCCATAGACTCGACGGCGGATACGAGCCCCACCTCAACGGGAGACCGCAATGCCCGAACAGCGCGTCACGTTCCACATCCTCTACACGCCGGACGAAGGCGGTTACAACGCTCTGGAGCCGGTCACCGGCACGACGAGCTGGGGCAGCGACCTCGCCGAGGCAAAGGCGATGATCAGTGAGGCTCTCGAGCTGTACTTCGCCGAGGTTTCTCGCGAGGACGCGGAAGAAATCGCCGCCCGGCAGGCCGGTTCCTGGTCCGGCGATGTCGATGTGACGGTGAGTGCCGCCTGATGCCGCCGCTCCCACAGATCTCATCCGAGCGGCTTATCAAGGCCCTGGAACAGCTTGGCTTCACACGCCGGGCCGGCAAGGGCTCGCACACCGTCATGCGGCGCGGCAGCGTTGTGTGCGTCGTGCCGCACCGCAGCCCGGTTCCCAAGGGCACGCTCGCGAATGTGTTGCGACAGGCGGGCGTCACACCGGAGCAACTCACGGAGGCCATGTGACCCAGAGGTATCCGGTCCCGTCCTCGGGCCTGTAGCGCCCCCTCCCGCACCACGGACCGACAGCAACACCGGCACGTCGGCACCAGGGAGGGGCGTGGGCGCATGGTTGTCGGTCCGTCCGTCCGCTCGGCCCCGTGCCCCGTGCGGGGCCGAGCCCCAAGCCGTCACCCGTCCGGGGGAGCGGCAGGAAAAGGGAGCCGGTGCCTGTCAAAGGTCGGCAAGGCTGGCCTTCGCCTGGAAGGGAGTGCAACATGACGGTTATGGCCGAGCGCACGTCGCACATGCTGGTGGAGGAATTCGAGCAGATCGCCTCCGCCGCGCCCGAGACCGTCACGTTGGAGTTCATCAACGGACGGATCGAGGAGAAGCCGGTGGCCGACGGGGATCACGACGCGATCATCATGTGGCTGCTCAGGCGCTGCATGCAGGTGCGCCCCGAGCTCGATCTCTACACCACCCGCGGACTGAAGGTCGGGAAATACCGCAAGGGCAGGGCCCGCCCGGACGGCGCGCTCGTGCCCGTGGATCACTTCGCCGGGCACGGCGAGTGGGCGGACCCCGACGGCGTGCTGATGACCGTCGAGGTCACCTCGTACGACGGGGACACCGACCGCCGCGACCGGCAGGAGAAGCCGGCCGCCTACGCTGCCGCCGGCATCCCCGTCCACGTTCTGGTCGACCGCGACGCCGGTGTCGTGGCCGTACACACCAACCCTGACCCGGAACGCGGATACCTCGACATCCACCGTGCCCCCTTCGGAGAGCAGGTCGCTCTTCCCGGCCCGGTGAACATCACGCTCGATACGGAGCCGTTGAAGAACTACATCCGCTGACGCCCCGCGTCTCCTACGACCGAGCGTTCAGCCCGTCCTGCTGTAGACCAGCGACGCGTCCTTGGTGCCGGAGTCGGTGAAGTCGCGCCGCATCCGCCCGTCCGGGAGCAGGGTCAGGTCGGACGAGGATCCGGGCTGGCAGGCGGACGCGGGGTTCGCGTGGGTGACGGACGACGGGCCCAGGCGCAGGGAGCCGCCGCCCCCGCCGGACACGGTCGCCCGCCACTGGCAGGTGTAGGCGGTGCCGTCGGAGAGGGTGCCGCGGCCGTCGATGGTGGCGCCGGCCCCCGCGACGGTGATGGTCCGGTAGTTGGCGCCCGCGCCGCTGTCGAAGGTGGTCTGCCAGGTGCCGGAGTACCCCGGATACTCCCCGGCCCGGGTGGGGTCCTGGGTGGTCGGGGCGACGGTGGGCGGCGTCACGGGGTCCGTCCTGGGCGGGGTGGTCCGCGCGGAGGGCGAATCGGGCGAAGCGGGACCGGGTGCCGGTGCGGAGGCCGATGTGCCGGAGCCCGTGGCCTTGTTGTCGCCGTTGTCGCGGTTGAGCACGTACACCAGCCCGCCGCCCGTCAGCAGCCCGGCGGCCACGACGAGGGCCACCAGGTACGGCGTCTTCGAGGAGGGCTGCGTCTGCGGCCCGACCTGCACGGTCGGGTGGTGGTACGGGCCGTTGTACGGGCCCGGCTGGGGCATTCCCGGTTGCGGCGTCCCCGGCTGCGGCGTCCCCGGTATGTGGGGCGGCAGCGGCTGGTGGTGGGGGTACGGGCCGCCCGGCGCGGTGAGCGTGGGCGGGTCCGGCTGCCGGGCGCCCGGGGGCGGTCCGGCGATGGTGGGCGGCTCGGCCGCCGGGGGTATGGGCTCGGCGACCGTGGCGGGATGGCCGGTGGCCGGACGCGCCGGTTCCTCGGCCTCCTCCACCTCCAGGAGGCTGATCGCGTGCCGGCCCAGCTGGGCGACGAGGCCGCCGGGCAGCCAGGGCTCGGCGGACCGCAGGTCCTCCAGGGTGTCCTGGACGCCGGTGCGCTCCAGGACCTCCGCGGGGCTCGGCCGGTCGGCGGGCTCCTTGGCGAGGCACGCCTCGATCAGCTGCCGCAGCCCGTCCGGCACCTCGGTGAGGTCCGGCTGCTCGTGGACGATCCGGTACATCACGGAGTGCACGGCGCTGTCGGCCGCGCCGAAGGGCATCCGGCCGCCGGCCGCGTACGCCAGCACCGAGCCGAGGCCGAAGACGTCGCTCGCGGGGGTGATCGTGTCACCGCGCACCTGCTCGGGCGACATGAAGCCGGGGGAGCCGACGGTCGCGCCGGTACGGGTGAGGCCGGCGCCGGTGACGGTCTCCAGGGCCCGGGCGATGCCGAAGTCGATGACGCGGGGCCCGTCGAGGGTGATCAGCACGTTCGACGGCTTGAGGTCGCGGTGGACGATCCCGGCGGCGTGCACCGACTGGAGGGCGCGGGCGAGCCCCGCGCCGAGAATCCTGACGGACCGCTCCGGCAGCGGCCCGAAGTCATGGCCGACGACCCGGCCCAGCGAGGGCCCGGCGATATAGCCGGTGGCCACCCAGGGCACGGTCGCTTCCGTCTCCGCGTCCAGCACGGGCGCGGTCCACTCGCCGCCGACCCGCTGTGCCGAGCGCACCTCCTGGGCGAACCGGCGGCGGAACTCCTCCTGACCCGCCAGCTCCGGGCGGACCACTTTCACCGCGACCGTGCGGCCACGGCCGGAACGGGCGAGATAGACCCGGCCCATCCCGCCCTCGCCCAGCCGGCCCAGTAGTCGGTACGAGCCGAGCGTGCGCGGATCCTCCGGCGACAGACCTTCGATGCCGTCCATGCCGGCACTCCTTCCCCCATGTTCCACGGCGGAGAATAGCGGCACGGCAAAGGGCCGGGTATCCGCACGGCGAAATCACCGATACCCGGCCCTGAACGGGGGCGCGCGATCCTGCCGGACGCGCCGGTCGGACGTCGCTCCGGCGCCGGCCCGACTTCGGCCCGACTTCGGTCAGGAGGGGATGATGTTCTCCGCCTGCGGGCCCTTCTGGCCCTGGGTGATGTCGAAGGTGACCTTCTGCCCCTGCTGGAGCTCCCGATAACCCTGGGTGGAGATGTTGGAGTAGTGGGCGAAGACGTCGGTGCCGCCGCCGTCCTGCTGGATGAAGCCGAAGCCCTTTTCCGAGTTGAACCACTTCACGGTGCCGGTAGCCAAACTGATCGATCTCCTTAATGGGGGCGCCCTGCGGAATTCCGTACTCCGAAGGCTCCGGGAAAAACGCAAGTGCGCCCGAGATCACGGACCTTCAGGCGCACATGACAAATGGGACCAATACTGCAACCGCGAAAGACCGTAGCAGGAGGAAACCGCCGAATGCGGATTTCCCGCACGGCGATTTGCGGGGGTGTCCACCGGCCGGACGGCCCACTCGGCACTGTGTCCACGGGGGCGCCCGGCGGCCGACACAGTGCCGGTACCCGGGCCCGGCCCGGGTACCTAGGCTCGGCCCGACAGCGCCTGCCGATCAACCGATCAGAGGTCACGCCCGTGAGCACCCAGCCCGTTCCCACCGACGCCGCGGCGGTCAAGGCCGCCGACCGCGCCCATGTCTTCCACTCCTGGTCCGCGCAGGGCCTCATCGACCCGCCGGCCGTGGCCGGTGCCGAGGGCTCGTACTTCTGGGACTTCGACGGCAACCGCTACCTCGACTTCTCCTCCCAGCTCGTCAACACCAACATCGGCCATCAACACCCCAAGGTCGTCGCCGCGATCCAGGAGCAGGCCGGCCGGCTGTGCACGATCGCGCCGGGCTTCGCCGTGGACGTACGCTCCGAGGCCGCGCGGCTGATCGCCGGGCGGACCCCCGGCGACCTCGACAAGATCTTCTTCACCAACGGCGGCGCGGAGGCGGTCGAGAACGCCGTCCGGATGGCCCGGCTGCACACCGGCCGCCCCAAGGTGCTCAGTGCCTACCGCTCGTACCACGGCGCCACGGCCGCCGCGATCAACCTCACCGGTGACCCGCGCCGTTGGCCCTCCGACACGGCCTCGGCCGGTGTGGTGCGCTTCTGGGGACCGTTCCGCTACCGCTCGCCGTTCCACGCGGAGAACGAGGAGCAGGAGTGCGAGCGCGCGCTGCGGCACCTGGAGGACACCATCGCCTTCGAGGGCCCGGGCACGATCGCCGCGATCATCCTGGAGACCGTGCCCGGCACCGCGGGGATCATGGTCCCGCCGCCCGGCTACCTCCCGGGCGTCCGGGCGCTGTGCGACCGGTACGGCATCGTCATGATCCTCGACGAGGTCATGGCCGGCTTCGGGCGGACGGGCCGCTGGTTCGCCGCCGACCACTTCGGGGTCGTCCCCGATCTGCTGACCTTCGCCAAGGGCGTCAACTCCGGCTACGTCCCGCTCGGCGGCGTCGCCATCTCGGCGGGGATCGCCGCCACCTTCGAGCAACGGCCCTACCCGGGCGGTCTCACCTACTCCGGCCACCCGCTGGCCTGCGCCTCCGCCGTGGCGACGATCAACGCGATGGCGGAGGAGGGGATCGTCGAGAACGCGGCGCGTATCGGCGAGGACGTCCTCGGCCCCGGCCTGCGCGAGCTCGCCGAGCGCCACCCGTCCGTCGGCGACGTCCGCGGCCTCGGCGTCTTCTGGGCCGTCGAACTCGTCCGCGACCGCCGCACCCGCGAGCCGCTGGTGCCGTACGCGGCGGCGGGCGAGGCGAACGCGCCGATGGCGGCCGTCACGGCGGCGATCAAGGCGGCGGGCCTCTGGCCGTTCGTGAACATGAACCGGGTGCACGTGGTGCCGCCGTGCACCATCACGGACGAGGAGGCGAAGCGGGGTCTGGCGGCCCTGGACGAGGCCCTCGCGGTCGCGGACCGGTACGCGGCCTGACCGGCGGTACGGCCCCGCCCGGCTCCCCGGGCGGGGCCGTACCGCCGGTACCCACTCCCACAGCACGCGCACAGCATCAGGTACCGTTCACCGTCCCGTGCGCACGGTCATATCGCCCGACGTCGGCCCTCGCCTATGGTTGCGAGGGCCGTTCGCATGCCAGGCGTGCGGCCACGGAAAGGGAGACGAAGGACCAATGCCAGGCAGCGAGGCTGTCAAGCGCACGACGCTGCGCTCACAGATCGCCGAAGCCCTGCGCGACGAGGTCATCGCGGGGCGGCTCCCGTCGGGGCGGCAGTTCACCGTCAAGGAGATCGCCGAACAGTACGGGGTCTCGGCCACCCCTGTCCGCGAGGCGCTGCTCGACCTCTGCTCGCAGGGCCTGCTCGACGTCGAGCTGCACAGGGGCTACCGGGTGCGCGAGTTCTCGCACGCCGACTTCCGCGACATGATCGAGGCCCGCACGCTCGTCGTCGAGGGCATGTTCCGGCGCTCCGTCGAGCAGGCGCTGGACACGGCCACCCCGGAGGCGCTGGCCTCCGTGCGCCGCCGGGCCGACGAGGCGGCGCGGGCCGCCCTCGCGGGCGATCTCGACATCCTCATCGGCTACGACCTCCGCTTCTGGCGGGAGATGGCCGGACTCGTAGGAAACCCCTATATATCCGACTTCCTGGACCGGCTCCGGGTGCAGAGCTGGATCTTCACCGTCCCCCTGCTGCGCCACCTCGGCGACCTCCGGGGGCGACTGTGGCACCGCCACGCCGAGCTGGCGGAGGCCATCGCCTGCCGGGACGTCGAGCGGGCCCAGCGGATCGTCGCCGCGTACAACCGGCACACCCTGGAGCTGATCGAGGCCCTGAACCAGGGGTGATTCCCGCCACTGAATCGTCCGTGTTCAAGGCGTAGGGCGGGTATATCCCATAGGTCCGGCAATTCCGTTCGACAGCTGATCGATGCATTACGCATAGAGTCGGGATCCGCTCGCAGTCGTCGACACAACGGAATGTGATGCGCAATGAAGATGACGCCGGTCCCGCCCGCCGCGGCCGACGAGGAGGACGGGGGCGCCATCGGACTGTCGGTGATCGTCCCGGCGTACAACGAGGAGGACCGGCTCGCGCCCACGCTCAAGGCGGTCCGCGCCCATCTCGACGACGGCCCCGGCCCGGTCGCGTGGGAACTGATCGTCGTCGACGACGGCTCGACCGACGCCACGGCGGCCGTCGCCCGGGCCGCCGCCGACGAGGACCCCCGCATCCGTCTGCTGCGCACGCCCGCCAACCGGGGCAAGGGCCACGCCGTACGCACCGGCGTCCTCGCCTCGCGCGGCCGCCGCGTCCTGATAACCGACGCCGACCTGGCCACGCCCATCGAGGAACTGGCGCTCCTGGAGCGCCGGATGGACGAGGGCGCCACCGCCGCCGTGGGCTCCCGCGCCCTGCCCGGCTCCCGGATAGCCGTCCGGCAGCACGCGCTGCGCGAGGCCATGGGCCGGATCGGCGCCCGGCTGATCCGCGCCACCGCCGTCCCCGGCATCCGCGACACCCAGTGCGGCTTCAAGCTCTTCGACGGCGACAAGGTCCGCACCGCCTTCTCCCGCTCCCGGCTGGACGGCTGGTCCTACGACTTCGAGATACTGCGGTACTTCCACCGGCAGGACTGGGAGGTCGCCGAGGTTCCCGTGCGCTGGGCCCACCAGCCCGGCTCCAAGGTCCGGCCCCTCGCCTACCCGCGTGTCCTCGCCGACCTCGTGCGCGTCCGCTGGCTCGCGCGCGGCCGGACGGGCGGCCCGGCGCGGATCGCGATACCCGCGCTCTTCCTCCTCCTGAGCCTCCTCCTCTACGCCGGGCTGTGGAGCGACCCGGCCGGCCGCTATCTGATCGACTCGGACCAGGACCAGCAGCAGTGGGAATGGTTCTTCGCGGTCACCGCCGACAACATCGCGCATCTGCGCAATCCGCTCTTCAGCGATCTCCAGAACTTCCCGCTCGGCGTCAACCTCATGGCGAACACCGCCATGCTGGGACTGTCGATCCCCCTCGCACCGCTCACCTTGGCCTTCGGCCCCCAGATCACCTGGGCCGTCGTCCTCACGGGCGGGCTCACGGCGACGGCCTGCGCCTGGTACTGGCTGCTGGCCAGGCGCTTCACCCGCTCCCGCTGGGCGGCCGCGCTCGGCGGCGGCTTCTGCGCCTTCGCACCACCGATGATCTCGCACGGCAACGCCCACCCCAACTTCGTGGTGCTGTTCATGATGCCGCTGATCGTCGACCGGCTGCTGCGGCTCTGCGAGGGCAGGAGAACCACGCGCGACGGCGTCGTCCTCGGCCTCTTCCTCGCCTACCAGGTCTTCATCGGCGAGGAGGCCCTGCTGCTGGCCGCCACCGGCCTCCTCCTCTTCGCCCTCGGCTACGCGGCCGCCTCCCCCCATGTGGCGGCGGCCGTCGTCCGGCCCTTGCTGCGCGGCCTCGGCATCGCCGCCCTCGTCTGCGTACCGCTGGTGATCGGCCCCCTGGTCTGGCAGTTCTTCGGGCCGCAGAGCTACCACAGCGTGCGCCACGGACAGGTGGGCAACAACCCCATGGCGTTCCTGGAGTTCGCCACCCGCTCCCTGGCCGGGGACGAACAGCACGCCGCCGCGCTCTCCCTCGGCCGGACCGAGGAGAACGCCTTCCTCGGCTGGCCGCTGGTCGTCCTGACCGTCGCCCTCGTCGTCCACCTCCGGTCCCGGCCGGCCGTCCGCGCCCTCGGCTTCACCGCGCTGGCCGCCGCCGTCCTCTCCCTCGGCCAGAACATCCCGCTGCTGGGCACGGACAAGACGCTGCCCGGACCGTGGCGGCTGATGGCGGACGCGCCCCTCTTCGAATCGGTCATCGAGGCCCGGATGGCGATGGTCTGCGTCCCGGCCGTCGGCATCCTCCTCGCCCTCGCCTGCGACCGGCTCGCCGAACGGCACGCGCGCAACGAACGAGAGAGCTCCCGCCGGGTCATCGGCTGGGCCGCCCTCGCCGCCGTCCTCCTGCCGCTGCTGCCGACCCCCTACCGCACCGTGGAGCGCGACCCGGCGCCCGCGTTCTTCGCCGACGGCACCTGGCGGGAGCACGTCCGCGACGGGCACACGCTGGTGCCCGTACCGGTGCCCGACCCCAAGGACACCGCCGCCCTCGGCTGGCAGATCGACGCCGGCCTCGGCTTCCCGCTCCCCGGCGGCTACTTCATGGGGCCCTGGGGGCCCGACCGGACCGGCATCTACGGCCCCCAGTTCCGGGCCACCGCCGACCTGCTGCACAAGGTCCAGGAGACCGGCCGGGTGCCCGGCATCGGCGAGCAGCAGCGCCGGGCGTTCCGGCAGGACCTCGCCTTCTGGCACGCCGACGCGCTCGTCCTGCCCGACCGGCGGAAACACGCCGGCGAGCTGCGGACGGCCGTCACCCGGCTGACGGGCGAGGAGCCCCGCTGGATCGGCGGCACATGGGTGTGGGACGTACGCCTGGACCGTTGACCGTCGACCCCGGGGGGTGAAGCCGGCCGGAAGCCAAGCGGATTCGGCGCGTCTACGTCTGCCGGCCCGGTATGACAACCGGCTGAGCGGCACTACTCTGGCCCGACCACCCGACCATCGGACGGGAAGGCGATGACGAGAGTGAGCTCACGTGGCCTGTGACCTGTGGCTGGTGCCCCTAGTCGACGTGCTCTGCCACAGCCCCGACAACCCCTTCGCCGACGAGATCGCCGCCTACGACAAGGCACTCGGCGAGGCGGGGCTGCCCCCGGTGCCCGTCTTCGGCTATATGCCGGGCCTCTCCGGGGACGTGGCACCCGTCGCGGGCTTCGACTACGACGCCCTGCACTTCCTGCGCCGCGCCCATCTGCTGAACCTCTGTGGCCTCGCCGTCACTCCGGTGGATGAACTCGGCGGCGACTACGAGCAGTTGCTGGAGATGTTCGAGAGCACGGCGCAGCAGTCGCATCTGGTCTGGCACTACGACCACGCGGGGGCGTACGTGCCGGTGGACTTCCCGCGTCCGCTGTCCAACGACGAACTCCTCGAAGGCGGCGGGCCGCTGGGATCCAGCCACGGCCTGCTGCGCGAACTCCACTCCGTGGCACCGGTCCTGGGCATCGACCCCGACAACCCGCCGGCCCCGCCGGCGGCGCCCGACCACCCCACGACCCTGGAGGAACGCGCGGCCCCGGGCCCCCACGACGACAGCCCGTTCGCCCGGGAACGCCACGTCTGGCTGGGCCTCCACGCGGCGGCGACGCGGAGTCTGGGGCAGGGGTCGATGATCGTCTTCAGTTAGACGGACAGCCTCTCCGGCGCTTGAGGAGCGGGGTCTGGGGCAGAGCCCCAGGAAACGGTGAAAGGGCGGGACCGGGGCCTCAACCCCCACCCCGCCCCCACCGGGCGGCGCCCGTTACCGAGGCGACTCGGGCGGCCGCTGCCGCGGCATATTGGGCCGCGTATGCGGCGGCAGGGGGAACCGCCCCACGGGCCCGGAGCCCTCCCCGCGAGGACCCCACGCCACCAACGACTGCGTCAGCAACGGCGCCGGCCCCGCCCGGAACTCCACCATCCAGTCCGCCGTCTCGGCCCGGACGAGCTCCGAGACGTCCTCGGAGAACCGCCGCAGCACGGTCAGACAGCGCTCGGCCGCCTCGCTCGCCGTGCCCTCCGTCGGCCCGAGCACCTCGCGCACGCACTCCGACGCCCAGTCGAACTGGAGCACCTCCAGCCGCCGCTGCACCGCCTGCGCCGTGGCCACGCCCCGCATCCACCCGGACGTCAGCCCGAAGTACCGGTCGCAGGCCACACAGGCCACCGCGCCCAGCAGCGCCAGGAACGCCCACGCGGAGCCGGTGCGCAGCACCTTGGTGAGCTCCAGCAGCGGCAGGGCCGCGCCCACGACCGCGCAGCACGCCGCCGCCAGGCGCAGCCCGCGCGCCCAGCGGCGTTTCCACGCCCGGTCGGTGAGGTACCAGTCGGCGAGGTTCAGCGCGCCCCCCTCGACCCATCTGTAGAGCTCGTCCAGTCGCTCGGCGGGCTCTCCCCAGTCCCCGAGCGGGAACGTCCGGCCGCGCAGGTCGCCCCGGTGCTGCCCTGCTGGGGGGTTCCCCTGCTCCCGCGGGAGCCCCTCGGGCTGCATCTCAGGCTGGCTCACCCTGCACTCCCTCTCCGCCGTGTGCCGTCGTGTGCCGTGATCGCAGCCTCCTTCCTACCGCCGAACGGTTGGCGTTGGGCGCAGGATCCAGCCTTTTCCGTCCGTAAGTGCGCCGACATCAGGTATAGGAGGCGAGGGACTCTCACCCGAAAGAGTGCACGCCGGGCGAGGCGTGGACGCCGAACGGGCGGCGAAACGTTCTGACGAGAGGTTCCTGCGAGAGGTTCCTGCGAGTGCGGTCGGCACCCCGAGTCGTAGTGATCCACAATCGAGGCAATAGGGTGAGGGTGTGAAGGTCCTCGTCATCGGCGGCGGCGCCCGCGAACACGCCCTGTGCCGCTCCCTGTCCCTCGACCCCGACGTCACCGCGCTGCACTGCGCCCCCGGCAACGCCGGGATCGCCGAGGTCGCCGAGACGCACCCCGTGGACGCGCTGGACGGCGCGGCCGTCGCGGAGCTCGCCGCGTCGCTGCGCGCCGACCTCGTGGTCATCGGCCCGGAGGCGCCGCTGGTCGCGGGGGTCGCGGACACCCTGCGCGAGCGCGGTTTCCCGGTCTTCGGCCCCTCGGCCGAGGCCGCCCGGCTGGAGGGCTCCAAGGCCTTCGCCAAGGACGTCATGGCCTCGGCGAACGTGCCCACCGCCCGTGCCTACGTCTGCGGCACCCCCGAGGAGATCGACGAGGCGCTGGACGCCTTCGGTCCCCCGTACGTGGTCAAGGACGACGGGCTGGCGGCCGGCAAGGGCGTCGTCGTCACCTCTGACCTGGCCGCCGCCCGTGAGCACGCGCTGGCCTGCGGCCGCGTGGTCATCGAGGAGTACCTGGACGGCCCCGAGGTCTCCCTCTTCGCGATCACCGACGGCGAGACCGTGCTGCCCCTGACGCCCGCCCAGGACTTCAAGCGGGCCCTGGACGGCGACGAGGGCCCGAACACCGGCGGCATGGGCGCTTACTCCCCGCTGCCGTGGGCCGCTCCCAAGCTGGTCGACGAGGTCATGGAGAGCGTCCTGCAGCCCACCGTGGACGAGCTGCGCCGCCGGGGCACGCCGTTCTCCGGGCTGCTCTACGCGGGGCTGGCGATCACCTCGCGCGGGGTGCGGGTCATCGAGTTCAACGCGCGCTTCGGCGACCCGGAGACCCAGGTCGTCCTGGCCCGGCTGAAGACCCCGCTGGCCAGCGTCCTGCTGAACGCGGCCACCGGCAACCTGGCCGCCGAGCCGCCGCTGAACTGGAGCGACGACGCGGCCGTGACCGTCGTCATCGCCTCGCACAACTACCCCGGCACCCCGCGCACGGGTGACCCGATCGAGGGACTGGCGGAGGCCGCCGAGGTCGACAAGGCGCATGTCCTCCACGCGGGTACCCGCCTGGACGAGGACGGGCGCGTCGTGAGCGCGGGCGGCCGGGTGCTGTCCGTCACGGCCACGGGCGAGGACCTGGCCACCGCGCGGACCCGCGCCTACGAGGCCGTATCCCGCATCCGGCTGGACGGCTCCCACCACCGCACGGACATCGCGGAGAAGGCCGCGACGTCCTGACACCGTCCTGTCGCGTCCTGTCGCCGGTCTGACGACCGGCGGCGGAGCGGCAGAGGAACGACCACGGAGAGCGGGCGGAGAAAACGGGCGGAAACGGTCCGCCCGCCCGTGCCGCCCCCGCCCAAAGCCATTCCATCGGGTGAGCGCTTGCCCAAGCGGCTGACGCACGCCCCACCCCCAACTAGGGTGCGGCGCAGGCCGGCTGCCGCGTGGCTGACTCGGCGGCCCGACCGGCCCACCGGCATTGCGATGTCAGAGGCCGGTGCCACAGTGGGGGAGGTAAGCAACGCACCTCGGCAGAGCACTACCGGCAACTGGGGGTGATCGGTCTCGTGGCAGGTCCCGAAGCAGGCGCGCCGACCGCGCGCGCCAGAGCCCTCGCAGTGCTGCGGGTGCGCGGCACGGCGCTGGCCGTGGCCTTGTTGCCGGCGGCGGCCGCCGTGGTGCTGGCGGTCGGCTCCGCGACGGGGCACATTCCCGACGGCTCCGTGCCGGCGGCCGTCCGTCCGGCCGTCACCGCCGTCGCCGTGCTGGCCCTGGCGCTGGCCGCGATGGTGGCCGTCGTGGTGGCCCGGGCCCGTCCGGCCCTGAGCCCCACGGTCCCGATCCCCGAGGAGACGGCCCCGGATCTCTACCGGCTGGTGCGCGACCTCGCCGACCGGCTGGACGTCCCGGCGCCCTCCGCGATAGCCCTCACGCCCGACTGCGACAGCTGGCTGGAGGACCGAACGCACCCGGCGCACAGCCCCCCGCGCGGGTTCGCGCTGATGAGGGCGCGGACGGTGGCCGCGCCGGTCCTGGTGATCGGCTCGCCGTTCCTGTGGTGGATGCGGGTCGCCGAGCTGCGCGCTCTGCTGGCGCCGGTCGTCGCGGGCACGGGACCCGCCGCCCATCCCGACATAGCCGCCGCCCGCCGGTTCGTCCGGGGGCTGGACGCCGCCGTCGCCGTCGCGTCGGGCAGGCCTTCCCTCGCCTTCGTCGGCTGGGTGGCCCGGCTGCTGCTGCGGTCCTGCCGCGAGCACGCGGCCGAGATGGAGCGCGGGGTGGCCGCGGCCGCCTCCGAGCGCGCCCAGGCGGTCGACTACGGCCTGCGCATCGTCGCCCAGGAGCAGGTCGGCCTCGCCTACGCCGGCTGGGACCGGCTGCTCAACAGGGTGGCCCTGCCCGCCTGGCGGATGGGCCGCTGGCCCTCCCGGCTGGACGCGGGCGTGGTCTCCGCGCTCACCGAGCTCTCCCGCCGCGACCGGCTGGCCGAGGGCTTCGCCTCCCGGCTGGGCGAGCGCCCCGCCTGCGACCTCCTGGAGGAGCCCGGGCTGATCGACGAGGCCGCCTCCCTGCTGGCCGCCCGGCTCTTCCACGGCGGCCCGGCCGAGCCCGGCCCCGGCTGGACGCCCGTCGCCTGGGGCCAGTACCCGGAGGAGGTCGTCGACCGCACCTGGCGCCTGGAGGCCGCCCGGCTGCACCGCGTCCTGGAGGACATCGCCGCCCGCGGCGCCGCCCCCGGCGAGGCCGCGCCGGCCGTCCCGCCCGGCCCGGACGTGCCGCCCGGCGCGCCCACGGTCGCCCGCGTCCTGGAGCGGCTCGGCGGCCCGGGCGGCAGCGGCATCGGCGAGGAGCTGGAGCTGCGGCTGAGCGCCGAGGTGGCGCGGGACGCCGCCCGCGAGGAGGCCGCCGCCCGGCGCGGCGCCTTCGGCACGGTGGCCGGCTCCTGGGCCGGCGGCCTCGCCCCGCTGTTCCCCCTCCAGCCGCCGCGCAGCGGCCGCGAGCTCCTCGCCGACCACGTGACCGCCATGGTGTGCTGCGCCGCCGTGGACACCGCCGGGGCCGCCCCCGGCCTGGACTGGCTGGACGGCCCCGCCCTGCTCGTCGGCGGCACCCGCCGGGCCGGTCTGCCCCGTACGGTCCTGACCCTGATCGAGGACGGCGACGCCGAGCCGCTGCGGGCCTGGCTCGGCGAGGTCGGGGTCCGGATGGAGAAGCCCGTCAGGCTGATGTGAGGAGGGCCCGGGCCGTACCCGGGTGACCCTCCGTGAGGACGTTACGCAGCGTAGAGGCCGAGCCATCACTTCCGGGGAATTTCCCGACGAACGGTGACGGTCCGGTTGCGTCATGTGATCTGCTGGGAATCTGCTGGGAATCCGAAAAGGTATCCGGAGGCCCAGGGGAGGGAGCGCACATGGGGATGGACCAGATCCGTCGCTGGGAGTCCGGGGCACTCGCGCACGCCGTCTCGGACCCTTTCGGGCAGGGCCCGCTGCCCTGGCTGCGCGGCGGCGAGTTCTATTTCGACGGCACCGGGAAGATCATCCCCTGGTACGTCGACCCGGTGACCACCACGGCCGGCTCGCGGGTGCCGCCGCCCCGCAGGCCCGGCCCCCGGGCGGCCGACGACGTCCGCTGCCAGATCAAGGGCTTCGCCACCGCCAGCGCCGTCGCCCCCGGCGAGGCCGTCGACTTCCGGATCACCGTGGATCCGCCGCAGCAGTTCGCCGTCGACGTCTACCGCATCGGCCACTACGGAGGCGTCGGCGCCGCCAAGATCACCACCAGCCCCCGGCTGTCGGGCATCGTCCAGCCCCCGCCGCTCACCGTCGACCGCACGGTCTCCTGCCACCACTGGTGGCTCTCCTGGCGGCTGCAGATCCCGTCCTTCTGGAGCACCGGCGCGTACGTCGCCGTGCTCACCACCGCCGACGGCTACCGCAGCCACATCCCCTTCACCGTTCGCGACGGCAACCCCTCGGATCTGCTGCTGGTCCTCCCCGACGTCACCTGGCAGGCCTACAACCTCTACCCGGAGGACGGCCGCACCGGCGCCAGCCTCTACCACGCCTGGGACGAGGAAGGCCGGCTCCTCGGCGAGGGCGCCGCCGCCACCACGGTCTCCTTCGACCGCCCCTTCGCGGGCGCCGGCCTGCCCCTGCACGTGGGCCACGCCTACGACTTCATCCGCTGGGCCGAGCGCTACGGCTACGACCTCGCCTACGCCGAGACCCGCGATCTCCACACGGGACGAATCGATCCGGCACGCTACCGGGGCGTCGTCTTCCCCGGCCACGACGAGTACTGGTCGGCCGAGATGCGCCGCACCGTCGAGAACGCCCGCGACTGCGGCACGTCCCTGGTCTTCCTCTCCGCCAACACCATGTACTGGCAGGTCGAGCTCGCCCCCTCGCCCGCCGGCCCCCACCAGCTGCTCACCTGCCGCAAACGCCGCGGCCCCGGCCGCTCCGCCCTCTGGCGCGACATGTCACCCCCCGAGCAGCAACTGCTCGGCATCCAGTACGCGGGCCGCGTCCCCGAGCCCGCCCCGATGGTCGTGCGCAACGCCGGCCACTGGCTCTGGGAGGCCACCGGCGCCGGCGAGGGCGACGAGCTGCCCGGCCTCGTCGCCGGCGAGGCCGACCGCTACTTCCCCCGTACGGCCCTGCCCGAGCACACCCGTCGCATCCTCCTCACCCACTCGCCCTACCTGGACGGCGAGGGCGTCAAGCGCCACCAGGAGACCTCGCTCTACCGGGCCCCCAGCGGCGCCCTCGTCTTCGCCTCCGGCACCTTCGCCTGGTCGCCCGCCCTCGACCGCCCCGGCCACACGGACGCCCGCGTCCAACGGGCCACGGCCAATCTCCTGGACCGCATCTGCAAACGAGCCTGACCCCTCCCGGTCGTCCGCCGGTGCCGTACGGCAGAATCAAGGTGTTTGGACAAACCACCAGGAGGCCGTGTGTCCGGATTCGTCGAGAAGCCCAAACCCGTCGAGGTGCCGGGGCTGACGCACCTCCACACGGGCAAGGTCCGCGACCTCTACCGTGACGGGGCGGGCCGGCTGGTGATGGTCGCCAGCGACCGCATGTCCGCCTACGACTGGGTGCTGCCCACCGAGATCCCCGACAAGGGCCGCATCCTCACCAAGCTCTCCCTGTGGTGGTTCGACCGCCTGGCCGACCTGGTGCCCCACCACGTCCTCTCCACGGACCTCCCGGACGGCGCCCCCGCCGACTGGGCCGGCCGCACCCTGATCTGCCGCTCCCTGGACATGGTCCCCGTCGAGTGCGTGGCCCGCGGCTACCTCACCGGCTCCGGCCTCGCCGAGTACCGTGAGACCCGCACCGTCTGCGGCCTCGCCCTCCCCGAGGGCCTGGGCGACGGCTCCGAGCTGCCCTCCCCGATCTTCACCCCCGCCACCAAGGCGGAGGTCGGCGAGCACGACGAGAACGTCTCCTACGAGGAGGTCGCCCGCCAGGTCGGCGCCGAGACGGCGGCCGTCCTGCGCCAGACGACGCTCGCCGTCTACGGCCGCGCGCGCGACATCGCCCGTGACCGGGGCATCGTCCTGGCCGACACGAAGTTCGAGTTCGGCTTCGACGAGCACCGCGAGCTCGTCCTCGCCGACGAGGTCCTCACCCCGGACTCCTCCCGCTTCTGGCCCGCCGAGACCTGGTCCCCGGGCCGCGCCCAGCCCTCCTTCGACAAGCAGTACGTCCGCGACTGGCTGTCCTCCCCGGCCTCCGACTGGGACCGCACGGACGAACTCCCGCCGCCCCCCCTGCCGGAGAACGTGGTGGACCGGACGCGCGAGAAGTACATGGAGGCGTACGAGCGGCTGACCGGCACGAAGTGGGTGTGACGGCGGCGGTCGCCTGAGCGGTGTTGCGCGCCGTCGCGGGCGGGGCGGCTGATTCGGCACCGCCGGGCCGGTACGTCGTGGCCGAGCGCCGTCGCGGCGGGGGAAGACCCCCCAACCCCGCCCTTCCACCGTTCCCCGGGGTGCGCCCGGCCCCGCCCGGGGGGGCTTCGCCCCGGACCGGGTTTCCCCGGGCGGGGGCGGTAGCCCCTCGCCCACGCCGGGGGGCCGGGGGCTTGCCCCCGGTTACGGGAAGGGGCGGGACCGGGGCCTTCTCCCCGCCGCGACGGCGATCAGCCCCCACCGGGGAGCCCGGCGGTGCCGAACCCGCCCCGCCCCTAAGAGCCCTCTCAGACAGCGCATGCCATCGTGGGGGAGCACAAGATCCCGTACGTACCCCGCCGGAGGCACGCCGTGTCCGAGCCGACGTCCGTCCTCGTCGTCGACGACGACCCCGACGTCCGGGCCGCCGTCGCCGACGGCCTGACCGTGGAGGGCTACGAGGTAAGGGCGGTCGCCGACGGCCTGGAGGCGCTCTCCGCCGTCGCCGCCGCCCCGCCGGGGGCCATCGTGCTCGACCTCGCCATGCCCGTCCTCGACGGCCTCGCCGTCTGCCGCCGCCTCCGCGAGCTCGGCGACCGCACCCCCGTCCTCGTCCTGACCGCCCGCGACGCCGTCTCCGACCGCGTCGCCGGCCTGGACGCCGGGGCCGACGACTACCTCGTCAAACCGTTCGCCCTCGACGAGCTCCTGGCCCGCCTCCGGGCCCTGCTGCGCCGGGCCACCCCGGCGTCCGGCACCGCCGACGCCCCGCCGGAGCTGGCCTTCGCCGACCTCACCGTCGACCCCTTCACCCGCACCGGTGAACGCGCCGGGATCGCCCTGGAGTTCACCCGCACCGAATTCGCGCTGCTGGAAGTCTTCCTGCGGCACCCCGGGCAGGTGCTGCCGCGCGAGGTGATCCAGGAACGGGTGTGGGGCGCCGACTTCGGGCCGGAGTCCAACTCCCTCGCCGTCTACATCGGCTACCTGCGCCGCAAACTGGAGGCCGGCGGCGCCTCCCGCCTCGTCCACACCGTGCACGGCGTCGGCTACCGGCTGGCAGAACAATGATCACCCTCCGTCGCCGCCCCCTGCGCGCCCGCCTCGCCCTCGTCACCTCCGCCGCCGTCGCGCTCGTCGCGCTCGGCGTCCTGGGCGCGGCCTACGTCGTCATCCGCTACGAACTCGTCCGCCAGCTCGACATCCAGCTCAAGCAGCAGGCCGGACTGATCTCCCAGCAGACCCGCGGCGGCGCCGACAGCGGCGTCCTGTACGACCAGTGCGCCTGGCGCGCCGCCCCCGCCTGCGCCCAGGTCGTCCGCGCCGACCCCGCAGCCCCCGGCCAGCAGGGCCTCGCGCTGCCCGTCACCGGGGCCACTCGCCGCGTCGCCGCCGGCACCCTCGGCGCGTACTACAGCGACATCGTCCACGACGGCCGGCCCATGCGGATGCTGACCACACCCCTGCAGGGTCGCGAGGGCCGCGCCCTGCAAGTGGCCACCCGCTCCGACGTCGTCGACCAGGGCGCGAGCCAGGCCGGCCGGTACCTCGGCGCGGTCGGCGGCGTCGGGGTGCTGCTCGCCGCGGCGCTCGGCTATGTGGTCTCACGGACCTCGCTGCGGCCCGTGACCCGGCTCACGGCCACCGCCGAACGCATCGCCACGACCCGCGACCCCGCCCACCGCATCGAACTGCCCCCGCACGAAGCGGGTCGCGAGGACGAGATCACCCGCCTCGCGGCCAGCTTCAACACCATGCTCGGCGAACTGGAGGAGGCCGTCGCCGCCCAGCGCCGCCTCGTGGCCGACGCCTCCCACGAACTGCGCACCCCGCTCACCGCGCTGCGCACCAACGCCGAGCTCCTCGCCCGTGCCGAGCGGCTCTCGCCCGCACAGCGGGAGCGGGCGGCCGAGGCCCTGGGCCGGCAGATGCGCGAGGTGACCGGCATGGTCAACGACCTCATCGAGCTCGCCCGCGACGAGGAGCCGCGCCCGCTCGTCGAACAGGTCCGCCTCGACCTCCTCGCCGAACGCTGCGCGGCCGTCGCGCGCGGCCACTGGCCGGGCGCGGTCTTCACGACGGACCTCGCCGAGGCCACGGCCTGGGGCGTACCGGCCCGGCTGGCCCGGCTGCTGTCCAACCTGCTCGACAACGCCGCCAAGTTCAGCCCGGCGGGAGCGGTGGTCGAGACACGGCTGGTCCGCGCCGCCGACGGCGCCGTCGACCTCACCGTCCGCGACCACGGGCCCGGGATCTCCGCCGAGGACCTGCCCCATGTCTTCGACCGCTTCTACCGCTCCCGGCAGGCCCGCGCCCTGCCCGGCTCCGGCCTCGGGCTCGCCATGGCCCGCCAGATCGCCCGCGCCCACGGCGCCGAGCTCACCGCCGAACGCCCCGACGGCGGTGGCGCCCGCTTCCGGCTGCGTTTTCCTCCCACGGCGGGGGAGCAGCCCTGAGCGGAACGCTGTGAGAACGAGGCGAGAACGCCGAAGGCCCGGTCGGATTCCGACCGGGCCTTCGTTCTCTGAGCGGACGACGAGACTCGAACTCGCGACATCCACCTTGGCAAGGTGGTGCTCTACCAACTGAGCTACGTCCGCATTCGCCCCGCGCTCTCGTGCGGTGCGGACACCACTATAGCCAACCTTGAGCGCGTGCGATGCGCGCCGCCGCGTGACGGTTCTCCGCACCCAGCTTCGCGGTGGCCGAGGAGAGGTAGTTCCGGACCGTTCCCTGGGTCAGCGAGGCCCGCTCGGCGATCTCCGCTATGGGGGCGCCCTCCTCGGCCAGTTCCAGCAGTTCCGCCTCGCGGGCGGTGAGCGGGGAGTCGCCCGCGCTGATCGCGTCGGCCGCCAATTCCGGGTCCACATAACGGCTTCCGCCGTGCACGGTCCGGATGATCTCGGCGAGCCGCCGGGCCGATACCGTCTTCGGCACGAACCCGCGCACCCCCGCCTCCAGGGCCCGCTTCAGGTGCCCGGGACGGCCGTGACCGGTGACGATCATGGTGCGGCAGCCGGGCAGTTCGGTCCGCAGGGATGTGGCGACCATCACACCGTCAGGTCCCGGCATCTGGAGATCCAGTACCGCGACGTCGGGCCGGTGGGCGCGGGCCATCGCCAGGGCCTCGGTCCCGGACGCGGCCTCGGCCACGACCTGGAGATCGTCCTCCAGCCCGAGCAGCGCGGCCAGCGCGCCACGGATCAGGTGCTCGTCGTCGGCGAGCATCACGCGGATCGGCCCGGTCATGCGTCCGTCCCTTCGGGAACTTCGGGAACTTCGGGAACTTCGGGAACGAGGACCACGACGTCGTGGTCCGGCGGCGCCGGGCGCAGCGGTACCCGCGCCGTCAGCAGAAACGTCCCGTTCCCCCCGTGCTCGTACGTCAGCGTGCCCCCGAGCACCGCCAGCCGCTCCCGCAGCCCAGCCAGCCCCGAACCGCTACCGCTACCGCTGCCGCTGCCGGAGCCCGTCCGCACCCCGTCGTTCTCCACCGTCAGCACCGCCCGCCCCTCGGCCCCCTCGACCCACCGCAGCCGCAGCGCACAGCGCCCCGCGTCCGAGTGCCGGAGCACGTTCGTCGTGGCCTCGCGGACGACCCAGGCGAGCGTCGACTGGACCGCCGGCGACAGATCGTCGGCGGCCCTGGCGTCGATGCGGCACTCGATGCCGGCGGCGGTCAGGATCCCCCGCGCACCCGCCAGTTCGGTGTGGAGATCGGCCTCGCGGTAGCCACGGACGACCTCGCGCAGCTCGCGCTGCGACTCCTGCGCGATGCGCTGCACCTCGGCCATCTGGTCCACGGCCGCGTCCGAGCCGCGCCGCGCCAGCTGCACGGCGAGCTCGCTCTTGAGCGCGACCGCCGCGAGGTTCCGGCCGAGCACGTCGTGCATGTCGCGCGAGAAGCGCAGCCGCTCCTCGACGACCGCGAGCCGCGCCTGCACCTCACGGGCCGAGTCGACCTCCCACATGATGGAGAGCATCCACCCCGAGACGCGCGCGATCAGCATGACCCACCCGGTGAGGAACAGCCCCCCGAAGACCATGCCGACCAGCGCCGGGAACGGGAGGCCCACCACGGCGAACGGCACCAGCGCGACGAGCGAGCCCGCCGCGCACAGCGCCCAGTAGACGCGCTTGCGCACGATCAGGCAGAGGGCGCCGAGCGGCGCTATCGCCAGCCCCATGAGCATGGTGGACACGTTCCGCGCGAGCTCCTTGCTGCCGTGCGTCGCGATCAGCGCCAGCAGACAGAGCGCCACCGCCAGCAGGACGAAGGAGACCACCAGCCGCGCCCGCAGGACGGTCTCCCGGCCGAGATAGCGGTCGAGGGCGCGGCGCAGCAGACCCACTCCGGCCGTGGCCTGCACGATCGCCACCACGAGCAGGGCCGCTCCCAGGCCCAGCCCCCGCCGGTCCGGTCCGGCGGCCAGGCCCAGCATCGCCAGGCCGTCGATCACGATGAACAACCAGGGGCACGCGTACAGCGCGCCGCGCATGTACATGTCGATCTGCTGGATCTTGCTGTGGTCGCGGAACTTCCGCACCCGGCTGATCACGCGCCCCACCCCCCTGGTCGTTCCTGGTCGTTCTCGCAGTTCAGCGCCGGGGTTCCCAGCGGAACCACCGTCGTACAGCAAACACCGCGAGCGCCGTCCAGACGAGAGCGGCCCCCAGATGACCGAGGGTCCCGGCCAGGTCCGCGCCGCCGAGCCAGCCGTCGCGCATCAGCTGGACGACCGGGGTCAGGGGCAGCAGCTCGCAGAGCCGCGCGAGCCCGTCCGGCAGCCCCTCCAGCGGAAAGAACATCCCCGAGCCGAGCATCGAGACCATCGTCATCGGCATCGCCGCGAGCTGGGCGCTCTCCGGCGTCTTGGCGAAGGCCGTGGACGCGGCGGCCAGTGGCGTCAGCACGGCCAGGCCCAGCAGCACACCCGCCACCAGCAGTTCCGGGCGCGCCGGCAGCCGCATGTGCAGCCATGCCGCGCCCGCCGCCACCAGCAGGACGCACTGGGCGACGGCGATGGCCAGCGAGGGCAGCGCCGTGCCCGCGAGGATCTCCGCGTCGCCGGCCTCGCCCGTCCGCAGCCGCTTGAGGACCAGTTCCTCGCGCCGGGCGGTGAAGACGCTCATGAGGTTGTAGTAGACGACGAAGAGCAGGACGTACCCGAAGGCGCCCGTCATCGTCGCCTCCTTCAGGGACATCCCGGTGCCGCTCAGGTCGAGGCCCTTGGTCGCCGTGCTCATCGCGTAGACCATGAGCACGGGCATCAGCAGGACGGTGTAGAGCGCCATCCTGTTGCGGCCCAGGAGCGTGAGCTCCGCGCGGCCCAGGGCCAGGGCCCGTCCCGTCACGGTCGTCGCGCCCGCCGGGACCCCCGTACCCCGCGCACCCGCCGTCCGTGCGTCCTTCATCCGCGCGTCCTTCATCTGCTCGGCCTTCGCCCGCGCGTCCCCCGTCGTGTCCGTCGTCATCACTCGCCCCTCTCCGACGTCGCGGCCCCGGCGATCGCCAGGAACGCCTCCTCCAGCGAGGCGGTCCGCGCGTCCAGCCCCTCCAGCTCGACGTCCTTCTCCCGGGCCCACAGCAGCAGCCCGGTCAGCGTCCGCTGCAGCTCGGCCGTCTGGAGCTCCACCCGGCCGCCGGTCTCCTCGTGCCGCAGCACCCCCAGCGCGGCCAGCGGCGGCAGATCGCCCACGAACCAGCCCGTCGGCATCGCGAAGCGGATGCGCGCCGGATGGGCGCCGATCACCTGGCCCGGTGTGCCGGTGGTCACGATCCGCCCGTCCCGCATGATCGCCAGCCGGTCGGCCAGCGACTCCGCCTCCTCCAGGTAGTGGGTGGTGAGCAGCACCGTCGTGCCCTCCTCGCGCAGCCGCCGCACCAACTCCCAGGTGGTGTGCCGCGCCTCGGGGTCCAGTCCGGTCGTCGGCTCGTCGAGGAAGAGCACCTCGGGCCGTCCCAGCAGGGCCAGCGCCAGATCGAGCCGCCGGCGTTCGCCGCCGGAGAGCTGTTTGACCCGTACGTCCCGGCGCGGGCCGAGCCCCACGAGATCCAGGGCCTCCCCGGCGGGCCGCGCCCCGGTCGTACAGCCCGCCCACATCCGTACCGTCTCGGCGGCGCTCAGATCGGAGGGGAAGCCGCCTTCCTGGAGCATCACCCCGATCCGGGGCCGCACCAGGCGGCGTTCCGCGTACGGGTCGTGGCCCAGCACCCGCACCGTGCCCCCGGTCGGCCGGGCCAGGCCCTCCAGCAGTTCGACCGTGGAGGTCTTGCCCGCGCCGTTCGTCCCCAGCAGCGCGAACAACTCCCCGCGCCGCACGGTGAAGGACACGTCCCGCACCGCCTCGAACCCCTTGTCCCCCTGCTCGCCGTATCTGCGGCGCAGCTCCGAGACCTCGATCACACCGTCCCCGACATCCATGCCTCCAGGCTCCCGGCGAATTCCGCCGGGGCTCAGTGCGGGCTGTCATGACTTCGGATGACGGATGTCATGAGGACGCTCCGGAAGGACATCCCGGAAAACGCCGAAGGCCCCAGTCGCGATGACTGGGGCCTTCGTTCTCTGAGCGGACGACGAGACTCGAACTCGCGACATCCACCTTGGCAAGGTGGTGCTCTACCAACTGAGCTACGTCCGCATGCCTCCGACCGGCTTTCACCGGGCGGCGCGTGCACCACTCTACCTGATCCACAGCGGTGGTCGGTAAAGCGATGAGAGCGGGTGACAGGAATCGCACACTGCGCCTCCCCCTTGGAAAGGGGGCGCTCTACTACTGAGCTACACCCGCGCGCCCATCCAGCCGGTCCACTGGTACTGACGTGGACCGTTGAACGGTCAGAGCGGGTGACAGGAATCGCACACTGCGCCTCCCTCTTGGAAAGAGGGCGCTCTACTACTGAGCTACACCCGCGCGTCCACCCAGACGATCCACGGATGTGGACCACTGGACGGTCAGAGCGGGTGACAGGAATCGCACACTGCGCCTCCCCCTTGGAAAGGGGGCGCTCTACTACTGAGCTACACCCGCAAGACACACCCCGAAGTTCCGGCCGGTTTCCCGGCGTTGCCCCTCGGCGTTGATCCAGACTCTAGCTGATCACCGGGGGCGGTTGGCAAATCCGATGATCGACGGGCCGCGCACCGGTGCGGGCGCGGCCCGTGCGGGCCCCGGGGCGGCCGGCTCAGGCCCCCGCGTTGAACGCCTCGTAGACCTTCTTGGGGATGCGGCCGCGCGGGGGCACCTCCATGCCGTGCGAGCGCGCCCAGGCGCGGACCGCCGCCGGATCGGGTGCGACGGACGTACGGCGGTAGACGCGGCCCGACCGGGACTGCTTGCGTCCGGCGTCCATGTAAGGCTCGAAGATGCCCCGCAGTTTCTTCGCATTGGCAGAGTTCAGATCGATCTCGTACGACTTGCCGTCGAGTCCGAAGATGACGGTCTCCGCGGCAACCCCGCCATCGATGTCATCGGAGAGTGTGACCACTACACGCTGCGCCACGGAAATCGGTCCTTTCGGCCAGTATCACCGCTCTGACCTGCGGTGACGTGTCGGTTCCGGTTGTTCTCAGACCATACTTATTCATGTGTGCGACAAAGGGCAATGCATGACGCGGCCCAGTTAATTCCGTCGCGCCACCCCACCGCAATCGACATCGGGTGATCCCCCGGGATTTTTCCCGGAATTTTCCCGAGTGGGCGCCGTCGCGGCCGAGCAAAATGCGAAGGATAAGCCGAGCATATCTATGCGCGTAGATTTTCCGGGACTGTACGCTGGCGGTACCGCTTCAGCTCACGCACCACACACCGGGAGTGCCAGTGGCACGCGTCGTAGTCGACGTCATGCTCAAGCCGGAGATCCTCGACCCGCAGGGCCAGGCGGTGCAGCGCGCGCTGCCACGCCTGGGTTTCGAGGGGATCGCCGACGTCCGTCAGGGCAAGCGCTTTGAACTCGAGGTGGAGGGCCCGGTCGACGAGGCCGCCCTCGCCCGAATCCACGAGATGGCGGAAACGTTTCTCGCCAACACCGTGATCGAGGACTTCACCGTGCGGGTCGACTCGTGACCGCACGCGTGGGGGTCATCACCTTCCCCGGCACCCTCGACGACCGCGACACCCAGCGCGCCGTCCGGATCGCCGGCCTCGAAGCCGTGCCCCTCTGGCACCGCGACAAGGACCTCAAGCAGGTCGACGCCGTGGTCCTGCCCGGCGGCTTCTCCTACGGCGACTATCTGCGGGCGGGCGCCATCTCCCGCTTCTCGCCGGTCATGGAGAGCGTCATCGACCAGGCGAAGGCCGGAATGCCGGTCCTCGGCATCTGCAACGGCTTCCAGGTGCTCACCGAGACCCACCTGCTGCCCGGCGCGATGCTGCGCAACAACCACCTCCACTTCATCTGCCGCGACCAGAAGCTCCGCGTGGAGAACGCGGACACCGCCTGGACGGCCGACTACGAGGCGGGCCAGGAGATCTCCGTCCCGCTGAAGAACATCGACGGCCGCTACGTGGCCGACGAGCACACCCTCGACGAGCTCGAGGCCGAGGGCCGTGTCGCCTTCCGCTACCTGGACGGCAACCCCAACGGCTCGCTCCGCGACATCGCGGGCATCACCAACGCCGCCGGAAACGTCGTCGGCCTGATGCCCCACCCCGAGCACGCCGTCGAGCCGGGCATCGGCACCGGCCGCACGGACGGGCTCGGATTCTTCACCTCGATCCTGAAGAAGCTGGTCAGCGCATGACTCTCGACACCGTCAAGCACGCCAACGAGACCCCCGACGTCGACCAGCCCTGGGCCGAACTCGGCCTCAAGCAGGACGAATACGAGCGCATCCGCACCATCCTGGGCCGTCGCCCCACCGGCGCCGAGCTCGCGATGTACTCGGTGATGTGGTCCGAGCACTGCTCGTACAAGTCGAGCAAGGTCCACCTCCGCCAGTTCGGCGACAAGGCCCCCAAGAACGATGCCCTCCTCGTCGGCATCGGCGAGAACGCCGGCGTCGTCGACGTCGGCCAGGGCTACGCGGTCACCTTCAAGGTCGAGTCGCACAACCACCCCAGCTACATCGAGCCCTACCAGGGCGCGGCCACCGGCGTCGGCGGCATCGTCCGCGACATCCTCGCGATGGGCGCCCGCCCGGTCGCCGTCATGGACCCGCTGCGCTTCGGCGCCGCCGACCACCCCGACACCAAGCGCGTCCTGCCGGGCGTCGTCGCGGGCATCGGCGGCTACGGCAACTGCCTGGGCCTGCCCAACATCGGCGGCGAGGTCGTCTTCGACTCCTGCTACCAGGGCAACCCGCTGGTCAACGCCCTGTGCGTCGGTGTGATGAAGCACGAGGACATCCACCTCGCCAAGGCCTCCGGGGCCGGCAACAAGGTCATCCTTTACGGCGCCCGCACGGGCGGCGACGGCATCGGCGGCGTCTCGGTCCTCGCGTCCGAGACGTTCGATGCTGCAGGCGATAGTGCCTCCGGCACGGGGAAGCCCACCAAGCGCCCCGCCGTCCAGGTCGGCGACCCCTTCCAGGAGAAGCTCCTCATCGAGTGCACCCTGGAGATCTTCCGCGAGGACCTGGTCGACGGCATCCAGGACCTCGGCGGCGCCGGCCTGTCCTGCGCCACCAGCGAGCTGGCCAGCGCCGGCTCCGGCGGCATGCGCGTCGAGCTGGACCACGTACCGCTGCGCGACGCGACGCTCTCGCCCGAGGAGATCCTCATGAGCGAGTCGCAGGAGCGCATGTGCGCGATCGTCGAGCCCGGCAAGGTCGACCGCTTCCTGGAGATCTGCGAGAAGTGGGACGTCATCGCCACCGTCATCGGTGAGGTCACCGACGGCGAGCGGCTGGAGATCTTCTGGCACGGCGAGCAGATCGTGGACGTCCCGCCGCGCACCGTCGCCCACGAGGGCCCGGTCTACGAGCGCCCGTACGCCCGCCCGGAGTGGCAGGACGCCCTCCAGGCCGACGACGCGAACAAGCTGGCCCGCCCCGGGACCGCCGAGGAACTGCGCGCGCAGGTCCTCAAGGTGATCTCCTCCCCGAACCAGGCCTCCAAGTCCTGGATCACGGACCAGTACGACCGCTTCGTCCAGGGCAACACGGTCCTCTCCCAGCCCGAGGACTCCGGCATGGTCCGCATCGACGAGGACACCAACCTCGGTGTCGCCGTCGCCACGGACGGCAACGGCCGCTACGCCAAGCTCGACCCGTACACGGGCGCCCAGCTCGCGCTCGCCGAGTCGTACCGCAACGTGGCCGCCACCGGCGCCCGCCCGCTGGCGATCTCCAACTGCCTGAACTTCGGCTCGCCGGAGGACCCGGCGGTCATGTGGCAGTTCGCCGAGGCCACCCGTGGCCTGGCCGACGGCTGCCTGGCCCTGGGCACCCCGGTGACCGGCGGCAACGTCTCGCTCTACAACCAGACGGGCGAGACCGCCATCCACCCGACCCCCGTGGTCGCGGTCCTGGGCGTCATCGACGACGTCGACCGCCGTACGCCGATGGCCTTCGCCGACGAGGGCCACCTGCTCTACCTCCTCGGTGACACCAAGGAGGAGCTGGGCGGCTCGGCCTGGTCCCAGGTGATCCACGACCACCTCGGCGGACTGCCGCCGGCCGTGGACCTGGGCCGCGAGAGGCTGCTCGCCGAGATCCTGATCGCCGCCTCCCGCGACGGCATGATCGACGCGGCGCACGACCTCTCCGACGGCGGCCTGGTCCAGGCCCTGGTGGAGTCGTGCCTGCGCGGCGGCAAGGGCGCCCGGATCGTCGTTCCGGACGCACTGGACCCGTTCGTGTTCCTCTTCTCCGAGTCCGCCGGCCGCGCGGTCGTCGCCGTGCCGCGCAGCGAGGAGCTGCGTTTCACCGACATGTGCGGGGCGCGGGGGCTGCCGGCGACGCGGATCGGCGTTGTCGACGGCGAAGAGCTGGACATCCAGGGCGAGTTCGTGATCCCGCTGGCGGAGCTGCGCGCCGCCCACGAGGCCACGATTCCCTCGTTGCTCGTGTAACGCTCGTTCGTAACGCCCGCTCAACTCTCTTCACCAGTACGGGACGGGCCCGGCCGGTTGTGCCGGTTGGGCCCACCCGAAGCCTGGCCAAGGATTAGGCTCGCGCCATGCCTTCCGCACCGCGCAAGCCCCGTGTCCGCAGCTTCGATCCCGCCAAGGTGCGGGCCGCCCTGGAGGGGCAGGTCCGTGCCGTGCGTGACGTGGTGGCCGTGGTGTGCGCCGAACCGGACGCCGCGGCGCTGCTCGCCGCACCCTCCGGGGTGGGCAAGTGGACGGCGGGAGAGCTGATCACGCATCTCACCGGCGCGTTGGAGCTGTTGCCGCGGCACATCGAGGCGCAGCGCTCCGGTGAATCCCCGTCCGTACGGGCCGATATCACCCTGCCGGAGTACGCGGCGGGCAGCGGCGCGCGGGCCGCGGAAGTGGCGGAGAGGGCCGTCGCCGCCGCCGAGGGGCTCGCCGGCCGGGAGCCCAACTCCCTGGTGGACGCGCTGGATCGGGTCGCCGAGCGGCTGTCCGCCGCGCTCGGCGACACGGGCTCCGTCAAGGCCGTCCCCACGGGGCTCGGCGCCATGTCGCTGTCCGACTATGTGGTGACCCGACTGCTGGAGGCCGTGGTCCACGGCGACGATCTCGCGACCGCCACGGGCACCGTCGTACGCCATGACCGGCAGGCCCTCGCGACCGTCACCCGGTTGCTCGCCGACGTGTTGGCGGCCAAGGCCCCCGGCGGCTCCGTGGAGGTCCGGATCCCGCCATTCGCCGTCATCCAGTGCGTCGAGGGCCCCCAACACACGCGCGGGACACCGCCGAACGTCGTGGAGACCGATCCGATCACCTGGATCCGGCTGGCCACAGGCCGTCTGACCTGGGGCGAAGCACTCGACTCCACCGCTGTGACGGCCAGCGGGGAGCGCGCGGACCTCTCCGCACAACTTCCTTTGCTCACCTGAGCGGAGCTCATCCGTGCGCGTTCGGCGACCGTAGAGATCCGGCCACGAACAGGTGATTCACCGTGCCCGCCGAGTGGCTTTGCGTGGTGTGAGATTTCCCGGCCTTCCCCGGTTCGGATGAACCTCGCCCCTGCCATAGACTCAAGGTGTGCCTCGTGGTGACGGACGACTCAACCACGACCTGCTCCCCGGCGAAAAGGGCCCCCAGGACGCTTGCGGCGTCTTCGGTGTCTGGGCTCCGGGGGAAGAGGTCGCAAAACTCACCTATTTCGGGCTGTATGCGCTACAGCACCGTGGACAGGAGTCCGCGGGAATCGCTGTGAGCAACGGCTCCCAGATCCTCGTTTTCAAGGACATGGGACTGGTCTCCCAAGTCTTCGACGAAACCTCCCTCGGCTCCCTCCAGGGCCATATCGCGGTCGGTCACGCCCGCTACTCCACCACCGGAGCCTCGGTGTGGGAGAACGCGCAGCCGACCTTCCGGGCGACGGCCAACGGCTCCATCGCCCTGGGCCACAACGGGAACCTGGTCAACACCGCCGAGCTGGCCGAGATGGTCGCCGCGCTCCCGCGCGACAACGGCCGGGCCACCCAGGTGGCGGCGACCAATGACACCGACCTGGTCACGGCCCTGCTCGCCGGGCAGACCGACGACGACGGCAAGCCGCTGACCGTCGAGGAAGCGGCCGCCAAGGTCCTCCCCGACGTCAAGGGCGCCTTCTGCCTCGTCTTCATGGACGAGCACACGCTCTACGCCGCCCGTGACCCCCAGGGCATCCGCCCGCTGGTCCTCGGCCGGCTGGAGCGCGGTTGGGTGGTCGCCTCGGAGACCGCCGCCCTGGACATCTGCGGCGCCACCTTCATCCGCGAGGTCGAGCCCGGCGAGATGATCGCCATCGACGAGAACGGCGTGCGGACCTCCCGCTTCGCCGAGGCCAAGCCGCGCGGCTGCATCTTCGAGTACGTGTACCTGGCCCGCCCGGACACCGAGATCGCCGGCCGCAACGTCTACCTCTCCCGGGTGGAGATGGGCCGCCGCCTCGCCGCCGAGGCCCCCGTCGACGCCGACCTGGTGATAGCGACCCCGGAGTCCGGCACCCCCGCCGCCGTCGGCTACGCCGAGGCCAGCGGCATCCCGTACGGCACGGGCCTGGTCAAGAACGCCTACGTCGGCCGGACCTTCATCCAGCCGAGCCAGACCATCCGCCAGCTGGGCATCCGCCTCAAGCTCAATCCGCTCAAGGAAGTCATCAAGGGCAAGCGCCTGGTGGTCGTCGACGACTCGATCGTCCGCGGCAACACCCAGCGGGCCCTGGTGCGGATGCTCCGCGAGGCCGGCGCGGCCGAGGTCCACGTACGGATCTCCTCCCCGCCGGTGAAGTGGCCCTGCTTCTTCGGCATCGACTTCGCCACCCGCGCCGAGCTGATCGCCAACGGGATGACCGTCGAGGAGATCGGCAAGTCGCTGGGCGCGGACTCCCTCGCCTACATCTCCCTCGACGCGATGGTCGAGGCGACCACCATCGCCAAGCCCAATCTGTGCCGGGCCTGCTTCGACGGCGAGTACCCGATGGCGCTCCCCGACCCCGAGCTGCTGGGCAAGCAGCTGCTGGAGACCGAGCTGGCCGGTGGCGCGGACGCCGCCGACGCGCTCCGTCGCCCGTAACGCTCCGTAGTACGAAAACGACACGAAAGTTCTGAAGCAATGTCTCAGACCACCGGTGCCAGCTACGCCGCTGCGGGCGTCGACATCGAAGCCGGCGACCTCGCCGTCGAGCTCATGAAGGAATGGGTGCGGAAGGCCACCCGCCCCGAGGTCGTCGGCGGCCTCGGCGGCTTCGCCGGCCTCTTCGACGCCAGCGCCCTCAAGCGCTACGAGCGCCCGCTGCTCGCCTCGGCCACCGACGGCGTCGGCACCAAGGTCGACATCGCCCGCCGGATGGGCGTCTACGACACCATCGGCCACGACCTCGTCGGCATGGTCGTGGACGACCTGGTCGTCTGCGGCGCCGAGCCGCTGTTCATGACCGACTACATCTGCGTCGGCAAGGTCCACCCCGAGCGCGTCGCCGCCATCGTCAAGGGCATCGCCGAGGGCTGTGTCCTCGCCGGCTGCGCCCTGGTCGGCGGCGAGACCGCCGAGCACCCCGGGCTGCTGGGCGCGGACGAGTTCGACGTGGCCGGCGCCGGTACGGGCGTGGTGGAGGCCGACCGGCTGCTGGGCGCGGATCGCATCCGCGAGGGTGACGCCGTCATCGCGATGGCCTCGTCGGGACTTCACTCGAACGGGTACTCACTGGTCCGCCATGTGCTCTTCGACCGGGCCGGCTGGAAGCTGGACCGGGAGGTGCCGGAGTTCGGCCGGACGCTCGGCGAGGAGCTCCTGGAGCCCACGAAGATCTACTCGCTGGACTGTCTCGCCCTCACCCGTACGGCGGAAGTCCACGCCTTCTCGCACATCACCGGCGGCGGCCTCGCGAACAACCTCGCCCGGGTGATCCCCGACCACCTCCACGCGTCCGTCGACCGCTCCACCTGGACCCCGGACCCGGTCTTCGGCCTGGTGGGCGAGCTGGGCGGGGTGGCGCGCCCCGAGCTGGAGAAGACGCTCAACATGGGCGTCGGCATGATCGCGGTCGTCCCGCAGGAGTCCGTGGACGTGGCCCTGGCGACCTTCGCGGACCGCGACGTGGACGCGTGGGTGGCAGGCGAGATCAAGGGCCGTGGCGACCACGCGGAGGCCGTCACGCTTGAGGGTGACTACAGCTGACGTCAGAGCCGTGTGTGGGCAGTCGTGCCGCCTGGGGGCACCTCCCAGCGGTAGCTGGGGGAGGCACGGGTGGGCACACACGGCCCGCACCCGTACGACGGCATCAGGACAGCGCAGAACCCGGTCCGGTGCCCAAAGGCCCCGGACCGGGTCGGAAAAGCTATGGCTGCCGCGTCAAGCGCGACGACGGTACGCGGACTGGTCGGACGGCTGCTCGTCCTCGTCCTCGACCTCGTCGTTGTAACGCGCCGCGTACTGAGCGTACGGGTCGTCTTCCAGCTCGTCCTCGAGCGGCTCGCTCTCCGGCGGCGGCTTGATCGCTGCCGGTTGCGTTGCGCCCAGCTCATTGGCCAGACGTGAGAGGTCGGTCCCGCCGCTGTTGTACTTCAGCTGGCGGGCGACCTTTGTCTGCTTGGCCTTGGCCCGGCCGCGCCCCATGGCTCGACCCCCTCATTGACGGGGCTCGACGGCCCCAGAGTCTTGACACGCGTTCACGTTCATGAGTCAGAGCGGACCCCTGTGAAAGGTGTCCGGCCTGTAGAGCTTCAACGGTACCTGCTTCCGTCGTCATACGGTACGTCGCCCGCATGACGTGCCACGGAGCCGGACCCGAAGGGGGTCCAGTACTCGCTGGTCAGCCCTGATTTTAACGTGTCCCGAGCGCCGACCCGCCGAGGGGTGGTGAGAGATCTCTCCTTCCGCCGCCTTCCGGTCACTCTTCTGTGGGGATCACTGCGGGGATCACCGCAGGGGTCGCCGCCCGTGGCCGGTCGCCCGCCCGGGCGCGAAGATCACCCGAGCGGGTCAACGAGGACACGGGGAGTCACCGGGCGGGTGCCGGGACCGTGCTCACCGCCTCCCGCGCCGCCGCGGCCCTGGCCTCGGCCATGCGCTGCTCGGCGAGCCGGTCCGCCGCGACGGCCGGCGGAACGCCGTCCGCTCTCGCTCGATCGAATATGGCCAAAGTCGTGTCATAGATCTTGGTCGCCTTGGCCTTTGCCCGGTCGAAATCAAAGCCGAGGAGTTCATCGGCGACCTGGATCACTCCACCGGCGTTCACCACGTAGTCCGGCGCGTAGAGCACGTCCCGGTCGGCGAGGTCCTTCTCGACCCCCGGGTGGGCGAGCTGGTTGTTGGCCGCGCCGCAGACCACGGAGGCGGTCAGGACGGCCACGGTCTCGTCGTCCAGCGCGCCGCCGAGGGCGCAGGGGGCGTAGACGTCGAGCGGCGTGCGGACCAGCGCGGCGGCGTCGGCCACGGCCGTGATCCGGGGGTGACGGGCCAGGATCCGCTCGGTCGCGGCCGCCCGGACGTCCGTGATCACGACCTCCGCGCCGTCCTGGACCAGGTGCTCCACCAGGTGGTGGCCGACCTTGCCGACGCCGGCGACGCCCACCCGGCGCCCGCGCAGCGTCGGCTGGCCCCACTTCGTCCTGGCGGCGGCCCGCATGCCCTGGAAGACGCCGAAGGCGGTGAGCACGGAGGAGTCGCCGGCGCCGCCCTGCTCGGGCGAGCGGCCCGTGGTCCAGCGGTTCGTCCGGGCGACCACGTCCATGTCCTGTACATACGTGCCGACGTCGCAGGCGGTGACATAGCGGCCGCCCAGCGAGGCCACGAAGCGTCCGTACGCAAGCAGCAGCTGTTCGGACTTGATCAGGTCGGGATCGCCGATGATCACAGCCTTTCCGCCGCCGTGGTCGAGCCCCGCCAACGCGTTCTTGTACGACATGCCGCGCGAGAGGTTCAGCGCGTCCCGTACCGCGTCCTCGTCGGACTCGTACGGGTGGAATCGGGTTCCGCCCAGGGCCGGGCCCAGGGCCGTGGAATGGAGGGCGATCACGGCCTTGAGGCCGCTCTCGGCGTCCTGGCAGAGCACGACCTGTTCGTGGCCGCCCTGGTCGGAACGGAAGAGGGTGCGCAGTACGCCGTCGTCGGCGCCGCTGGTGGGACGTACGTCGGTCACGGTGGTGACTCCCATATGCCGCGATGTTCGCCCTCGCGAGGGGTGGGCGAGGGCCGGTTGGCACGAGGGTAGGGCCTCGTGGCCCGGGCGGCCGGGCTCGTGCCGAGGATCACTCTCCCGGGCTCCGGCGCCATGGGACGATTCGGACGGTATGGGGAGGGGCGCCCGCAACTCCCCGGAGGTGACCTACGGCTTGAGGGAGCGAGCGTGGGCGTGGCGTCGTCGGTGACCGTGCCGTACGCGGCCTATCTGCGGGTCTACGAGCCGCTGGCCGCGTTCCCGGAGCCGGAGCGGTCCCACTGGCTGCGGTACGCGCGCCGGGAGAGCCTCCCCGGGGCCCAGGACGAACTGCGCCGCTCGCTGGCGGATTTGCTGCCCACCCCGCCCGTCCCGGTCCCGGTGCACGAGAGCGGCGACGCCTTCGTGGCGGTCGTGGACGGTGTGGTGTGCGTCTGCCCCTGGCGCACCCGGCTGCGGGGCTGGCTGGCGTTGCGGGAGCTGGCGGAGCGGTTTCCCGCGCCCGTGCTGGACGCGGCGCTGCCGCCCGTGGTGCGGCGCCAGGCCGCCGCGGACTACGAGCGCTGGGCGGCCCGTAACCCGGACGCCCGGCCGTGGATCAGGACGGCGACGTGGCAGGTGCCGCTGCGCTGGTTCGTGCTCTTCTCGGACGACGAGCGCGAGTACGGCAAATCCGTGCCGGAGAGCGGTGGGGGCGGCGGGGGACTGCTGCTGCGCTACCGGACGCCGATGGTCCAGGCGCGTCGGCGGGTGGCCCGCGGATTGCGTACGCTCCGGGACGCGATGGAGGAGGGGCCGCTGATCGACGGGCTGGTGGAGGTCGGGCGGTGGCTGGAAGAGTTCCATCCGCGGTCGCTGGTGGAGCTGGACTACGGCGGACTTGTGCATATGGTTCCCGAGGCACGGCTGGCCGAGGACCGCTCCGCCGCGGACACGGCGGACGGGCTGGCGGCGCTGCGGGCGGGAGACGGGGCGCGGGCCGGTGCGGCGTACGAGCGGCTGACGGAACGTTGGAGGGCGGTCCGCGACCGGCAGTTCGCCAACTGACCGCCCGGCACCGGCGGCCGGCCGGTGCCGTGATCAGGACCTAGGTCCCGATCCGGGCCATTGCGGCAACCGTGACCTAACGCACTTACGTTAGGTCTTGCGCCCATCGCCCATCCCCATGGCAAAATAGGACAAGGAGTCTGGGAAGGGTTCCTTCCGCCCAAGTAAGGGCGGATAGTTCGGTATTGCGCTCCTTGGCGGATCTGGTGACCCCTGATCTGTTTGATCCCGCTGTGACTGATCGTCACGGCGGGGTGACTGTCCGCTATGACATGGTCCATCGGGTTCCGTCGAGGTTGAACACCTGAGAGGGCAATTCCATCGGTTTGGCCGACGTGGCTGGACAGATGGTGTAGTTGTAGTGCCGAGGACAAGCCGTTCGTCCTATAACCGACTCGGCCCGCGTCCGCCATTTCGGGCAACGCGGGTCAAGGTGCAGAATTTAGAGGAAAGAACCGACGTGATGGTTCGGTTCTCCCGAGGAGGCCGCTCATGACCGCTCGCACCCCTGATGCCGAGCCGCTGCTGACCCCGGCTGAGGTTGCCACGATGTTCCGCGTGGACCCGAAGACGGTCACCCGCTGGGCCAAGGCTGGCAAGCTCACGTCCATCCGCACGCTCGGAGGACACCGCCGTTACCGCGAAGCGGAGGTCCGCGCCCTGCTGGCGGGCATTCCGCAGCAGCGCAGCGAGGCCTGAACAAGCGAGGCCTGTACAGCTGAACAACTGAATGACCGGGCGATTTCCGGGGCCCCCAACCCGGCTCTCGCCCACCTGAAGCTCCACAGACGGTAAACAACGGATGCCTGCCCCAACAGGCGCCCGGCCCACCGACTTGGGCAAGCCGTCGATCGCGCTGGACTCCGCCGGGTCCAGCGCGATCTTTTTATGCGCCGGTATCCCCGCGCGGGCGCGTCCGGAGTGCCCGTACCCGGGTGCACCGGACGCGCCGGCGGAAGACCGGAAGGTCGGTGCAATTGCACATATTAAATTGACCCGGTGTGGGGAGGGGGTGAGTTCCCTTGTGATGGAAATACTTTCAGTGACTCCCGTCACATCGCGGCATGCTTGTCCCCCATCGCGCCGCTGAGGTAAAGGACTTGCGCCCGCGGTCACTCTGCGGAGCCACTGCCCGGCGGCGCCCGTGCCACCCCCCGTCACCGCCGCCGGAGCCGCCGTACGTCACCGGGGGAGGGGTTTCTCCTCCCGTGGCGCCTCCTGGTCGCTCCCGGCCTCCTGGGCGAGCCGCAGGAGCCGGTGGCAGACCGGGCAGTGTCTCGTCAGGTGGCGATAGCCGGCCGCGGCGGAGAGATGGGCGCGCAGCAGCGCCCTGGTCTCGTGCCGGCTGCGCTCGGTCGTCGTCATAGGGCGCGGCACCTCCCACTGACTGGGGTACCCCTGGCACGTGTCGCAGTCAAGGTCGAAAGCACGAGGCCCGGATCCGGGGATCCGGATCCGGGCCTTCAAGTCGGCTGGGCTCCCGGGGCACTTGACCCGGGCCGTACAAACGACGGAGCCCGTACCCCTGGGGGATACGGGCTCCGACTCTACTGCGGTCCTGACGGGATTTGAACCCGCGGCCTCCACCTTGACAGGGTGGCGAGCACTCCAAACTGCTCCACAGGACCTTGCTTGCTTTCCCGCTCTCGCGTTCTTGCGAGACAGACTCTACAGCAGGTCAGGGGGTGCGGTCGAACCAGCGCCCCGTGACGGCGCCCACAGTCGCGGGGCGCCGTCCGCGGGCGTCCCGCTACGGGGCCAGCTTGTCGATCGCCTTGACGATCCGCTTGTCCGACACCGGGTAGGCCGTGCCCAGCGCGTGGGCGAAGTAGCTCACCCGGAGCTCCTCGATCATCCAGCGGATCTCCCGGGCCTCCTGGGGCACGGGACGGCCCTTGGGGAACTGCTCCAGCAGCCACGCGTACTCGTCGCGCATCTCCGCCACCTTCGCCATCCGGGTCCGGTCCCGCTCGGCGTTGGTGGGCAGCTGGGTCAGCCGGCGGTCGACGGCCACCAGATAGCGCAGCAGGTCCGGCAGCCGGCGGACGCCGTGCGCCGTGACGAAGCCCGGCTTGATCAGCTCCGCCAGCTGCTGCTTGACGTCCGCCAGCGATGTCAGCAGCACCGGGCTCGTCGTGGCCTTCAGCCGGCGCTCGCACGCCTGCCAGGCGGCCAGCACCTCCTGCGTCCGGCGGATCGTGTCCAGCGTCGCGTCGACGATGTCGGCCCGGACGGCGTCGAAGAGCTTGCGGAAGGACTCCTCGTCCCACACGGGCCCGCCGTGGGCCGCCATCAGCTTGTCGGCGGCGCCCGCGACACAGTCCTCGAAGAGCGCCTGGATCGAGCCGTGCGGATTCCGCGACAGGGCGAGCTTCTGCTGATTGCCGAGCTTGTCCTGGGCGAACTTCGCCGGGTTCGACGGCAGGTTCAGCAGGATCAGCCGGCGGACGCCGGCCCACATCGCCTCGCGCTGCTCGGGCTCGGTGTCGAAGAGCCGCACGGCCACCGAGGACCCCTCGTCGACCAGCGCCGGGAACGCCTTCACCGGCTGGCCCGCACGACGCGTCTCGAAGGTGCGCGGCAGCGTCCCGACCGTCCACGACGTCAGCCCCGAACGCTGCTCGGGACGGGCGGTGCCGCCGGAGGCGCCATCCGCCTTCTCCGCGGCCTGCTCGAAAGCCTTGGTGATCGCGGCCTGCGTCTTCGGCTTGAGCCGCAGCCGCAGGGCCTCCAGGTCCTTGTCCTCGGCGATCTTGCGCTTGCGCTCGTCGACCACCCGGAAAGTGATCTTCAGATGGTCGGGGACCTTGGCGAGGTCGAAGTCCTCCGCCTCCATCCGCACCGCCGTCATCCGGTGCAGCCCGTGCGCCAGCGCGGTCGTCAGCGGGTCCTGCAGGGGCACCGCGCTGTCGAGGAAGCGCTGGGCGAAGTTCGGCGCCGGGACACAGTTGCGCCGGATCGGCTTGGGCAGCGACCGGATCAGCTCCGTGACCAGGTCCTCCCGCAGCCCCGGGATCTGCCAGTCGAAGCCCTCGGCGGAGACCTGGTTGAGCACCTGGAGCGGGATGTGGACGGTCACACCGTCCGCGTCCGCGCCCGGCTCGAACTGGTACGTCACCTTGAACTTCAGCCGGCCCTGCCGCCAGGAGTCCGGATAGTCGTCCTTGGTGACGGCCTCCGCGTTCTCATTGATGAGCATGGAGTGCTCGAAATTGAGCAACTCCGGCTCTTCACGCCGCTTGTGCTTCCACCAGGAATCGAAATGCGCCCCGGAGACCACGTGTTCCGGCAGCCGCTGGTCATAGAAGTCGAACAGCGTCTCGTCGTCCACGAGAATGTCGCGACGACGGGCGCGGTGCTCCAGCTCCTCGACCTCGCCCAGCAGTTTGCGGTTGTCGTGGAAGAACTGATGGTGCGTCCGCCAGTCGCCCTCGACGAGCGCGTTGCGGATGAACAGCTCACGGCTGGTCTCCGGGTCGATCCGCCCGTAATTCACCTTCCGCTGCGCCACGATCGGCACGCCGTAGAGCGTCACCCGCTCGTACGCCATCACCGCCGCCTGCTTCTGCTCCCAGTGCGGCTCGCTGTACGTGCGCTTCACCAGGTGCTGGGCGAGCGGCTCGACCCATTCCGGCTCGATACGGGCGTTGACGCGCGCCCACAGCCGGGAGGTCTCCACCAGCTCCGCCGACATCACCCAGCGCGGCGGCTTCTTGAAGAGCGCCGAACCCGGGAACACCGCGAATTTGGCGTTGCGGGCACCGACGAATTCGTTGTTCTTCTCGGTGTCCTTCAGGCCGATGTGCGACAGCAGCCCAGAGAGCAAGGACTGGTGCACCCGATCCGGCGCCGCGTCCTCCTCGGCCAGGTGGATGCCCATCGTCTTCGCGACCGTGCGCAGCTGGTAGTAGATGTCCTGCCACTCACGTATGCGCAGATAGTTCAGATACTCCGACTTGCACATCCGGCGGAAGGCCGAGGAGGACAGCTCCTTCTGCTGCTCGCGGATGTACCGCCACAGGTTCAGGAAGGCGAGGAAGTCGCTGGTCTCGTCCTTGAACCGGGCGTGCTGCTGATCGGCCTGCGCCTGCTTCTCCGACGGCCGCTCGCGCGGGTCCTGGATCGACAGCGCGGCCGCGATCACCATCACCTCGCGGGCACAGCCGTTGCGGTCGGCCTCCAGCACCATGCGGGCCAGCCGCGGGTCCACCGGCAGCTGGGAGAGCTTGCGCCCCAGCTGCGTGAGCCGCTTTTTCGGATCCTTCTGCTGCGGATCGATCGCCCCCAGCTCCTGGAGCAGATCGACACCGTCCTTGACGTTGCGGCGGTCCGGCGCGTCGATGAAAGGAAACTTCTCGATGTCGCCGAGCCCCGCCGCCGTCATCTGGAGGATGACCGACGCCAGGTTCGTCCGGAGGATCTCCGCGTCCGTGAACTCCGGCCGCGCGAGGAAGTCGTCCTCCGAGTACAGCCGGATGCAGATGCCGTCGCTCGTACGGCCGCAGCGGCCCTTGCGCTGATTGGCGCTGGCCTGCGACACCGGCTCGATCGGCAGCCGCTGGACCTTGGTGCGGTGGCTGTAGCGGGAGATCCGGGCGAAGCCCGGGTCGATGACGTACTTGATGCCGGGAACGGTCAGGGACGTCTCGGCGACGTTCGTGGCGAGGACGATCCGGCGGCCGGTGTGCCGCTGGAAGACCCGGTGCTGCTCGGCGTGGGAGAGCCGCGCGTAGAGCGGCAGCACCTCGGTGAACTTGTATTTCCGCTTCTCCAGCGCGTCCGCCGTGTCGCGGATCTCCCGCTCGCCGGAGAGGAAGACCAGGATGTCGCCCTCCCCCTCCCGCTGGAGCTCGTCGACGGCGTCGCAGATCGCGGTGATCTGGTCACGGTCGGCGTCGGAGGACTCCTCCTCCAGCAGCGGCCGGTAGCGGACCTCCACGGGGTACGTACGGCCCGAGACCTCGACGATCGGCGCGTCGCCGAAATGGCGGGAGAAACGCTCGGGGTCGATGGTGGCGGAGGTGATCACGACCTTGAGGTCGGGGCGCCGGGGGAGCAGCTGGGCGAGGTAGCCGAGGAGGAAGTCGATGTTGAGGCTGCGCTCGTGCGCCTCGTCGATGATGATCGTGTCGTACTGGCGCAGCTCGCGGTCCGTCTGGATCTCGGCGAGCAGGATGCCGTCGGTCATCAGCTTGACCATGGTGGTGTCGCCCACCTGGTCGGTGAAGCGGACCTTCCAGCCGACGGCCTCGCCCAGCGGCGTCCGCAGCTCCTCGGCCACGCGCTCGGCGACGGTACGGGCGGCGATCCGGCGGGGCTGGGTGTGCCCGATCAGGCCCTTGATGCCGCGGCCGAGCTCCATGCAGATCTTGGGGATCTGGGTGGTCTTGCCGGAGCCGGTCTCACCCGCCACGATCACGACCTGGTGGTCGCGTATCGCCTCGAGGATCGCGTCCTTCTTCTGGCTGACGGGCAGCTGCTCCGGATAGTCGACGGCCGGCACCGCGGCCCGGCGGTTCGCGACGCGCAGCTCTGCCGCCTCGACCTCCGCCGCGATCTCGGCCAGGACGGCCGTACGGGCCTCGGGCTTGCGGACGCGACGGGCCCCGTCGAGCCGTCGCCCCAGCCGCTGCGCGTCGCGCAGCGTCAGCTCGGGCAGGCGGGCGGCGAGGTCGGCGAATGCGGCGGGGGCGGCAGGCTGCGTAGACATACGGGATCCAGGATCGCACCACGCGCCGCGAAGCGGCGAACGCATTTAGGGGCGGCCGGGGGCCGGCAGGTCCGGTGGGGCCGACGGAGCGGTGGGCCCGGAAAACACCGAGGCCCCCATCTTTCGATGGGGGCCTCACTGTGGCTGGGGCCGGGGTCGAACCGGCGACCTTCCGCTTTTCAGGCGGACGCTCGTACCAACTGAGCTACCCAGCCATGCGATCATCGAGATGATCGCAAGCGGTCCTGACGGGATTTGAACCCGCGGCCTCCACCTTGACAGGGTGGCGAGCACTCCAAACTGCTCCACAGGACCAAGCTATGTGCGAGACAAGTCTCGCACATGGTGTTGCGTGCCCCCAACGGGATTCGAACCCGTGCTACCGCCTTGAAAGGGCGGCGTCCTGGGCCACTAGACGATGAGGGCTGATGGCCCACCTGGGCGCTTTGTCGGCGCCTCGGGGACGTGAGAAGCATATGGGATGCAGGGACCGATCGCCAAAACGGTTTGCCGGAGGCCTCCCGGGACCCTCCTCCGGAGGCCCTCGTGCCGGACAATGGCGGGGTGCTGGAGATGACGCGCGAGGAGTTCGAGGAACTGGTCGCCGAGGGCCTGGACCGGATCCCGCCGGAGCTGACGCGGCTGATGGACAACGTCGCCGTGTTCGTCGAGGACGAGCCCGAGGCCGGGCACCCGGATCTGCTGGGGCTCTACGAGGGCACGCCGCTCACCGAGCGCGGCGAGTGGTACGCCGGGGTGCTGCCGGACCGGATCACGGTCTACCGCGGGCCGACGCTGCGGATGTGCGCCACACGGGACGAGGTCGTGGCCGAGGTCGAGGTGACGGTCGTTCATGAAGTGGCACACCACTTCGGGATCGACGACGAGCGCCTCCACGCGCTGGGCTACGGATGACGCGCGGTCACGGATGACGCGCGGACGAGGCGCGAATGAGGCCGGACGAGGCCGGATGGCGCGCGGATGACGCCCGGACGAGGCTACGGATGATCGAGGGCTGATCGCCGGGAGCCGCGCGTGTCCTGCGCGGGGCGGGGCCAGTTGGGCAGGGCGCTCGTCCCCTGTACCCGAAGGCGGTCCCATTCATGCGCGCATCGTCAGCGCACGCGGCAGCGTTCACCCGTTTCGCGGCCGCGGCCGCCCTGGCCCTGACCCTGGGCGGGTGCCTGAGCGGGTGCATGAGCGTGAGCGACCCGGGCCGTCCGGCGCCGTCCGGGACGGGCGGGCAGCGCGAGACCGGGACCCAGCCGGACGGCGGGCTGCGCCCCCCGGCGGGCCGCCTCGGCCACGCGGACGGCAAGGCGGCGAAGGGCGGGGCGAGCGGCAGCCCCTCGGTCAAGGACGCGCGTCCCTCCGCCTCGGCATCGGCCTCGGCCGCCCCGGGGATCTCCCCGTCGGCGTCCCGGCAGCCGGGCAAGCCGGGGGACCGGCCCAAGCCGCCCAGCGGCCCCAACCAGGGCGGCTCCCCGGCGCAGGGGAAGCCCCCCGTGCCCACCCAGCCCGCCACACAGGCCCCGCCCACCCAGGCCCCGCCCACGGTCCCGCCCCCCACGACGCAGTCCTCGCCGCCCCCGCCGCAGCCGGGGCCCTCGTAAGCGGGCGGGAGCGCGGTGGCGGGCGTAGTGCGGGGGTGGTGTGGCGCAGGCCATGCGACCGGAGCTTGCGCGGCCCGCCGGTGGGTGCGTATGGTGGTAGATCGTTTGATCCCATTTGCCCGGCGCCTCGCAGAAGCGCGCCGTGTGGCGCGTTCCTTACCTTGCCGTGGCTGACCGCATCGAGGCGGTCATTTGTGAAGCCGACACGGAGCTTGGGCGCGTGCCGAAACTCCGGAAGGTTTCGCATTTCGCATGTCCATTTCCACTGACACCACCACCATGCCCGAGGCCGTCGAGCCGGCCGAGATCGCCGAGATCGCGGACACGGCCGTGGACACCACCGAGGCCGTCGAGGCCGCTGAGCCCGCCGAGCCCCAGATCACCTTCGGTGACCTGGGCCTGGACGACGCGATCGTCCGCAAGCTCGCCCAGAACGGCGTCACCACGCCCTTCCCGATCCAGGCCGCGACCATCCCGGACGCCCTGGCCGGCAAGGACATCCTCGGCCGTGGCCGCACCGGCTCCGGCAAGACCCTTTCCTTCGGTCTGCCGCTGCTGTCGACCCTCGCGGGCGGCCACACCGAGAAGAAGCGCCCCCGCGGCCTGATCCTCACCCCGACCCGTGAGCTGGCGATGCAGGTCGCCGACGCCCTCCAGCCGTACGGCGACGTCCTCGGCCTGAAGATGAAGGTCGTCTGCGGCGGTACGTCCATGGGCAACCAGATCTACGCCCTGGAGCGCGGTGTCGACATCCTCGTCGCCACCCCGGGCCGTCTGCGCGACATCATCAACCGTGGTGCCGCCTCCCTCGACAAGGTCCAGGTCGCCGTCCTCGACGAGGCCGACCAGATGGCCGACATGGGCTTCCTGCCCGAGGTCACCGAGATCCTCGACCTGGTGCCGTCCGGCGGTCAGCGCCTGCTGTTCTCCGCGACGCTGGAGAACGAGATCGACACCCTCGTCAAGCGCTACCTGGTCAGCCCGGTCACGCACGAGGTCGACCCCTCCGCGGGTGCCGTCTCGACCATGACCCACCACGTCCTCGTCGTGAAGCCGAAGGACAAGGCCCCGGTCACGGCGGCCATCGCCGCCCGCAAGGGCCGCACGATCATCTTCGTCCGCACCCAGATGGGCGCCGACCGCGTCGCCGAGCAGCTGCTCGACGCCGGTGTCCGCGCGGACGCGCTGCACGGCGGCATGACCCAGGGCGCCCGTACCCGCGTCCTGGAGGACTTCAAGGCCGGCCGGGTGAACGTCCTGGTCGCCACCGACGTGGCCGCCCGAGGCATCCACGTCGACGGCATCGACCTGGTCCTCAACGTCGACCCCGCCGGTGACCACAAGGACTACCTCCACCGCTCCGGCCGTACGGCCCGCGCCGGCCAGTCCGGCACGGTCGTCTCCCTGGCCCTGCCGCACCAGCGCAAGCAGATCTTCCGCCTGATGGAGGACGCGGGCGTCGACGCCTCGCGCCACATCGTCGGCGGTGCCGGCGTCTTCGACGAGGACGTCGCCCGGATCACCGGCGCCCGTTCCCTCACCGAGGTCCAGGCCGACTCCGCGGCCAACGCCGCCAAGCAGGCCGAGCGCGAGCTGCGGGACCTGACCCGCGAGCTCGAGCGCGCCCAGCGCCGTGCGACGGAGCTCCGCGAGGAGGCCGACCGCCTGGTGGCCCGCGCCGCCCGTGAGCGCGGCGAGGACCCGGAGGCCGCCCTCGCCGCCGCTGCCGAGGAGGTCAAGGCCGAGGCCGAGGCCGCCAAGGCGGAGGAGGCAGCCATCCCGGCGCAGTCCGCTCCCGCCCAGGAGCGCCGCGACGAGCGGGGCAACTTCGAGCGCCGTGGCGGCGGCTTCCGTCGTGACGACCGTGACGAGCGCGGTGGCGACCGTGGCGGCTTCCGCCGTGACGACCGCCGTGACGGTGACCGTGGTGGTTTCCGCCGCGACGACCGTCCGTCGTTCCGTCGTGACGACCGTGACGAGCGCGGTGGCGACCGTGGCGGCTTCCGCCGCGACGACCGCCGCGATGGCGACCGTGGTGGTTTCCGTCGTGACGACCGCCCGTCCGGTGGCTTCCGCCGTGACGACCGTCGTGACGACCGCCGTGACGGTGACCGTGGTGGCTTCCGTCGTGACGACCGTCCGTCGTTCCGTCGTGACGACCGTGACGAGCGCGGTGGCGACCGTGGCGGCTTCCGCCGCGACGACCGCCGCGATGGCGACCGCGGTGGCTTCCGTCGTGACGATCGCCCCTCCGGTGGCTTCCGCCGCGACGACCGCCCCTCCGGTGGCTACCGTTCCGCCGGTGGCGACCGCCCGTTCAACCGCGACCGTCGTGACGACCGCCCCTCCGGCGGCTTCCGCTCCGGCGGCGGCGACCGCCCCTACGGCCGTCGTGACGACCACCGTGGCGCCGGCGCCGGCTCCTTCGACCGCCGCACCGACAAGCCGCGCTGGAAGCGCAACGGCTGATCGAGCGATCGGTCCAATGGCTGGTCTCCACAGCTGAACTGAGGGCCCGTACGGCATTCACGCCGTACGGGCCCTCGGCCGTCCGGAGCCGTTTCCGGACATCCGCGCGAAGTCCAGGGCCATAACGACTCGGGCATCCACGGTCGGCCGGGCTATGCTGCGGTGTGCGGGCCGTTAGCTCAATTGGCAGAGCAGTGGACTTTTAATCCATTGGTTGTGGGTTCGAGTCCCACACGGCCTACCGCTCGATGAGGTCACCGCACCACCGGTGACCTGCATCTTTTCGCCCCGGCTGGGCTTCTCCAGCCGGGGCGCAGGCGTGGAGGTCCCCGCCGCCATGGATCAAAGCAGCACCCGCGTGACGTGGGTCACGCGGGTTGATCGGGGGCAGTCCGGCCGAGCGATCGCAGCCGCGCTGCCGTCTGGCTTCGGATCGGACTCGTAGGGCGTCCAGCCGTCCTGTACGAGCTCCTTGGCCACCGTTGGACCGGCACCGACGCCGGCCGCGTGGGGGAGCTACGAGCCGTCAGCCGGCGGCGCGGTGTACCTGTGGGGGATGGGCCGACCGGAATCCCCGCGGAACAACCCGTCCAGCCGTCAACGCTGTTCCCGAACAGCGGGTACTGGTGAACCATGACCGGCACCTTCACCACCCGCACTGTCGACGTGACAACCGGCTCCGCCGAGACCATGCACGACCTGACGAACGCGTGCGCCGTGTTCCTCCGGGAGGTCGCTCACGGGCGGGATGGGCTGCTGAACGTCTTCACCCCGCACGCGACGTCCGGTCTGGCGGTCATCGAGACTGGCGCGGGTAGCGGCAACGACCTGTTGGCGGCCCTCCGTGAGGTTCTTCCCGCGGACGACCGTTGGCGGGAACGTCACGGTGATGCGGGCCCCGGGCGCGGCCACATGCTCCCGGCTCTGGTTCCGCCGCACGCCACGCTGCCTGTGATCGGTGGTGGGCTGGGGTTGGGGACCTCGCAGTCCGTCGTTCTGGTGACCACCGATCGGGGCGGCCCCGACCGCCAGGTCCGGCTGTCCTTCCTCGGCTGACCCGAGCCGTCGCCTCGACGTTCAGGTCCGCGGGGTGCTGCCCGTGTCGATGAGGATCTGTTCGGCCCGGGTGATGTTGCCGGCCTGTACGGATCTGGCCATCGCGGCACGTGCCGCGTCGGGCGTGGCGTCGGGCGGGACCACCAGCAGGGCGAAGTGGTCGTTCTCGCCCCGGGTGATGAGGACCGTGTCGTCACCGACCGGGGAGGAATCGATGCGCACGACCCGGTCCTCGATGATCAGCCGGGTCGGGAGCTCTTCCCAGGCGCTCGCGTCCAGGCCGACGCGTGTGATGGGGCCGAGGTGCTCGGTCAGGGCGGTGATCAGGCCGGGAAGCTCGGCACCGATGTCGCGGGAGCGTGGCCACCACGCGCCGTCCAGGATTCCCCCGCGCTCCCGTGTCGTCTCCAGCCGCAGGAGGGCCGTCCCGGGTTTCACGGCGTGGTGGATCGCGTCCGGCAGAAGTCCGGGGAGGCGTGGGGTGTCGGAATCGGCCATGGCCTGCTCGCCTGTCTCCGAGGAATCGGCGTGTCCGTTCGTCGTCCGGGGTGCGTCGTGCGTCGCACTCACCGGGCGAGCCACCCGCCGCAATCCCACCGTACTCCGCAGGCCCGTGGTGGGCTCGCCCACTCGACCGCGCACACCCGTGATCCCGGAAATCGCCCGGTTGCGCATGGTCTGCGAACCGCCTGCCGGAGTAGGGTGAAGAAACCGGGAAAACTTCGTACACCGGCCTCCATGCGGGTGTCGTTCCCGGTGAGTCACAACGCCGGGCAGTCGACGACGGGCCCGGGGGCAGGTTCGCATCATGGCTGTCACCACCGACCGTAGGCCCACCGACGGGCACGCCCCTTCGCCGCCCGCCCGCCTGTCCCTGACGCCGGGGACGGCGCCGGGCCTGCTGGACGGTGCCTGGTGGCCCCGCTCTCGCGACCTCTCCCGCGAGCTCCCCGCACTGGCGGAGAGGCTGGACCACTCCTGGGGGCGGGTCACGCGCGTCTCGGTGAATCCGGCCTTCTGGCCCGTGATCCCGCGCAAGGTTCCCGTCGGCGGACACACCGTGCACGTGGGGTGGTTCACCAATGAGCAGGACCCGCACAAGCTCCTGCTGTTCTCCTACTCCGCGGACCGCCTGGACCTGCTGATCATCCCGCCGGAGACCGAGCCGGCCGCGGCCGGCCGGCTGATGTCCGCCGCGACCACTCCCGGAAGCCTCCTCACCGCGAGCCGGCTGATGGAGGACGAACGAGAGGCCGAGGACGCGACGCAGTCACGGGACCGCGAAGAGGAGTGGGAGACAGAGGGTGGGACCGCGCCGCCACCGGCCGGGAACCCGACCGGGCCTCCGTGCTCCGCCCAAGGGACATGAGGGCCGTGGAGACCGCTGTCACAGCCGCCACGAGCAACCGCACGGGGACCGCGGGCGACTCCGCCGCTTCTCCGGCGAGGAAGTGACCATGACGTCCGCACACACCACCCCCGTACCAGCGGAACCGGGGCCGCCGGCAGGGCGCGCCGACATCCGCATCACCGCCGCCTCCCCCGAGACCGCCCGTCGCGTCGCGGAAGTCCTCCGTCGCTGCTTCGATTCCACCGAGCAACGCAGTTATCCGGCCGGCCGCGAAGGCGGTACCCGGCTCCACCTCACTGTCGACACCACGCGTCCCGCCGAGCCCGCGCGATCCTGGCTGGCGACCAGCCGGAGCGTGGCGGCCGACCACCCGCAGGACGACGAAGCCTGACAGTCCGTGCATGCCCCTGCACATGCCCCCAGACGGTGGGTGCCGCGACCTTCTCCCGTAGGGCGAAGCTCGCGAAAGGACCGTACCGTTGGCCCATGAGCGTCTTCATCAAACTGGTGGAAAATCGCCCACCGAAGGAATACGCGAACGATCGTACGGCGGACATCTCCTACGACGACACCGTCGAGGGTAACGCCGAGATCAGTTACCAGTACGACGTACTTCCCGGCGGCATTCTGAGAATCCTGCGGGTCACAAGAGGAGAGGAAGCCGTCATCCATGCGGTCTACGCCCCGGGCCTGTGGTTCCGCGTCGAGGGCCTCTGCCGCGGCACTACGGAATAGTGGCCTCCCATGCGTGCGCTGCCGATCATGGACCTGTGTCGTTGTCCATCTCCTTCACGGACGGAGCAACGTGGCTCCCAGTTCCGTTGCGGGCGGGTCCGACTGGCACAAAGGCGCAGGTCAGTCAGCCCTCACAAAATGCGTGAGCAATGCGTGAGCGGTGCGTGCACGGACGCCCTTGGACAAGCTCGGACGAGCCTGTCTCAGCTGGACGCCACACCCGTGCTGACCTGCGCCGGAGTCGCTGAGCTGGATTACGGCTCGTCCTCCTGGACGATCTCCTCGGGACTTTTAATCCATTGGTTGTGGGTTCGAGTCCCACACGGCCTACCGCCGAGGCCCAGGTCAGACCGTTCTGACCTGGGCCTCGAGGCTTTTCCCCAGGCTTTCCCCCGGGTGGTTTCCCGCCGCCACGCCGCCTTGGGTCCGGTGTCCGGCCAGGGGCGGACGCTAGCGTGTCGATCGGGAACGGGGCCGCCGGTCCGGCTTCCAGGGTCCTCTGGCCAGCCCTTGGCGAAGTCCCGTTCCCACCCTTTCCTTCTCGTCGCCCCCCATCGACCGCGTGCCCCTAGGCCGTGATCTTGGTGACCTGGCCGGCGCCGACAGTGCGGCCGCCCTCGCGGATGGTGAAGCGCAGGCCCTCCTCCATGGCGACGGGCTGGATCAGGGACACGGACAACTCGGCGTTGTCGCCGGGCATGACCATCTCCGTGCCCTCCTTGAGGGTCACCACGCCCGTCACATCCGTGGTGCGGAAGTAGAACTGGGGGCGGTAGTTGTTGAAGAACGGGGTATGACGGCCGCCCTCGTCCTTGGAGAGGATGTAGGCCGTGGCCTCGAACTCCGTGTGCGGGGTGACCGAGCCCGGCTTGATGATGCACTGGCCGCGCTCGACGTCCTCGCGCTTGATGCCGCGGAGCAGCAGGCCGACGTTCTCGCCCGCCTGGCCCTCGTCGAGCAGCTTGCGGAACATCTCGATGCCGGTGACCGTGGTGGTGGTCTTCTCGGTCTTGATGCCGATGATGTCGACGGTCTCGTTGACCTTCAGGATGCCGCGCTCGATGCGGCCGGTGACGACGGTGCCGCGGCCGGTGATCGTGAAGACGTCCTCGATGGGCATCAGGAACGGCTTGTCGACGTCGCGCGCGGGCTGCGGGATGTTCTCGTCCACGGCGTCCATCAGGTCCTCGACGGACTTGACCCAGGTCGGGTCGCCCTCGAGCGCCTTCAGGGCGGAGATCTTGACGACCGGGGCGTCGTCGCCCGGGAACTCGTACTCGTTGAGGAGCTCACGGACCTCGAGCTCGACGAGCTCCAGGATCTCCTCGTCGTCCACCATGTCGGCCTTGTTCAGGGCGACGACGATGTACGGAACGCCGGACTGGCGGGCCAGGAGCACGTGCTCCTTGGTCTGCGGCATCGGACCGTCGGTCGCGGCGACCACGAGGATCGCGCCGTCCATCTGGGCGGCACCGGTGATCATGTTCTTGATGTAGTCCGCGTGACCCGGGCAGTCGACGTGGGCGTAGTGACGCGCCTCGGTCTGGTACTCGACGTGCGCGATGGAGATGGTGATACCGCGCTGACGCTCCTCCGGGGCCTTGTCGATGTCCTCGAACGGCGTGTACGGGTTCAGGTCCGGGAACTTGTCGTGGAGCACCTTGGTGATCGCCGCGGTAAGGGTGGTCTTGCCGTGGTCGACGTGACCGATGGTGCCGATGTTGACGTGCGGCTTTGTCCGCTCGAACTTCGCCTTCGCCACTGGGAAACCTCCAGTTCGCCTCAGCAGGACGAAGGAAGGCCGGCGGCCGCCGATCCCTCGCGTCCTGAAATGGTCCACATCGCGCTCGCGTGACGCTCGTGTCCGCCACGGCAGACCTTTGGATACGCGGAGCAATGCTCCCGTCACCCTATGTCGTCATGGCGTCATCTGGCGCGCGGCACGTCCTCGGATGGCCGAGCGCGCCCCCTGTCGTCCGCTTCCCGAGACGGCGGGCGAACAACGCCACACGTGCGGGTGGCGGCGCGACTGGACTGCTCCCGGTTTGACGGCGAATGCCCGGGAGGCGATCTGGACAGTCGCCCTACTGTGTGCGGCCACCGGAAGCGGATGTGCCGGAGGTAACACGTCATGAGTCATGGGCCAGAGGCATAGGCGATGAAGCACATACGCCTGTTGCGCTGCCGATCCGTGCGAGTGCTGTGGCTGTCGATGACCCTGTCCGTGCTGGGCGACCGGCTGTACGGGCTGGCCGCGATGTGGGTCGTGTACGAGGCGACGGGCTCGTCCTCCCGGACGGGCCTGGTGGCCGCCGTCGAGTCGCTCCCCTACATAGCCCTCGGCGGCGCCGGGTCCGTGATGGCCCGCTTCTCCCGCTGGCGCTCCCTGGCCTGGGTGGACGCCGGCCGGGCCGCCGTCGCGCTGGCCGTGCCGCTGTTCTGGTCGCCGGACACGACCGGCTTCCTCATCACACTGGCGCTCGTCCTGCTGCTCGGCACGCTCAGCGCGCTCTTCGACCCCAACTTCGGCGCACTGGTCCCCCAGCTGGTGTCGGTCGAGGAGCTGCCGCTGGTCAGCGGCCTGTTCGATCTGACGTCGAGGATCGCGGGGGTGGTCGGGCAGGGGAGCGTCGGGGTTCTCCTGCTGCTCGTGTCCGAGATCGAGCTGTTCGCCGTCGACGGCTGCACGTTCGTCGTCTCGGCCCTGGCCCTCGGCTGGCTCGGCCACCGCACGGCGACGGACGGCCCGCCGGCTGCCGGCCCGGCGCGCGGACCGGGGGGCGGCAGGACGGGCGCCGGGGCGGGTGCGGCGGCGGACGACGGGGCGGACGACGGGGCGGACGCCACGGCCGGGGACCGGGCCTGCGGACGCACCGGCCCGGTGGGCGGCGACCCGCCCGACGAGGCCTGCGGGCGTACGGGTCCGGTGGGCGGCGACCCGCCCACCGCCGGGCGGCGGCCGGCGAGCGTACGCGCCCGGTCCCTGCTCCGCCGCCACCCCCGGATCGCGATCGCGGTCGCCGTGCACGGCGTGGCCCTGTTCACCGCGGCGGTCTCGACCGTCGGCCTGCCCCCACTGCTCGTCTCCCGCTTCGGCCAGGGCGCCACCGGATACGGCCTGGCCCTCGCCGCCACGGCCGCCGGCGGACTCGCCGGGAACCTGCTCACCGGCCAGCTCGCCGGCCAGTTCGCCGGACGGCCGACCGATGCCGGCCCGTCCGCGCCCGCGGAGTCCTGGATCGCCACGTACTGCCTCGCCTGGGCGCTGTCCGGATTCGCACTGGCCGGACTGGGTGTGGCGGACTCCATGACGGCGGTGGTCGCCCTGTGCGTCGTCTCCGGCCTCCTCTTCCCCGTCTGCGCCGTGACCTTGCGCGCACACCTGATCCGCTTCGCCCCGGCCGAACGCCTCCGGCTCCTGACGATCGACCAGACGGTCACGCGGTCGGCCGGGATGGCCGGACTCCTCCTGCTGCCGCCCGTCGTGGACGCGGCCCCGGCCGGGGCGTTCGCGGGGGCGGGCGCCCTGCTGTCGGCGGCGGCACTGACGGGCTGGTGGCTGGGCGGCCGGACGACGGACGACCGTGCCCCATAAGGGGCGCGAGGCAGTGCCGTCATGCGGCTACCGCCGCGTGGGCGCGACCAGCCACGGACGGCCCGCAGCCGGGATCCGGCACCTCGCAGGGGCGACGAACGCAAGCGCGAGCGCCCCCGCCAGTTGGTGAAAACCCCGCCCCCGGCATGTGTTCACGCCGCTACGGTAAGTGCGCGGGACGGGCAGTAGTGGTGTGGCGAGGTCGGGAGGCGACGGGCATGGCGAAGACGCGAGCGGGCGGGGGCGAGGGCGAGAGCGGGCGGCACGGCGAGCCGGACGGCTCCACCGGCTCCGAGCCGACGCCCGCCGAGCAGGTGGCGGAGCTGCTGAAACGGGCCCAGAACGGCTTCGAGATCGGCGAGCCGCTCCTGGACCGGCTGCGTACGGCGCTGATGCACCAGACCGAGCTCCGCTCGTACCGTCAGCGCAACGACGGCCGGCGCCCCCTCCGGTGCAACACCTACCGGCACATCTTCCTGCTCGCCGACGGCAGCAGCCTCGTGCTCTTCGAGCTGGAGCACGACACGGGACCGCAGGAACGCTTTCTCTACGAGCTCTACACCGACGACGGCGCGCTCGACGCCGCCGAGCGCCGGGTGCACGACCGGATCGGCGGCGGGGGCATCGGACCGGGGAGCGAGTCCGAGGAGCTGCCCGCCTGGCTGGCGGAGGAGCTGCTCCTCGCGATGGGCCCGACGCGGCCCCGCCGGGAGTACGTCTCCGAGGCCTCGCCCGACCACGCCCGCAGGCTGCTGCGCCGCGCGGAGAACGCGGACGGGCCCGGGGAGGTCGTCCGCGAGCTGCTCCAGGGGGCGCTCGGCCACCACATCGCGCTGATCACCAAGCCCAGGCGCCGGGGCGCGGGCCGCGACGCCACCCCCTGGTGCCGCTTCTACGAGCACGCGTTCCTGCTGGAGGGCGGCGGCGAGGTCAGCCTCTGGGAGCTGGAGCACAACATGACGGCCGACGGACGGCTCGTCTGTGAGGTGTATCTCGACGAGGCGGAGGCCGAGGTGGCCGCCGACCGTCACGCCAGGGCGCAGGGCGTCGACTTATAGGGGCGCGGGCGGGGGTGGGGGAGGCGGCGAGGAAGAAGGCCATGGTCATGGCGGGTGGTCGTATGGTACGGTCGATCGAGTTGCAATTGTGGTACCCATGAACTTGTGTGCGCCTCGGTTCTGTAGCCGATGGCGCATTTTTGTTTTTGCCGGTCTGTTCCGGTCTGGGGACCCACCCCATCCAAAGGAGTAAGACTATGGCTACCGGCACCGTGAAGTGGTTCAACTCGGAAAAGGGCTTCGGCTTCATCGAGCAGGACGGCGGCGGCCCCGACGTCTTCGCCCACTACTCGAACATCGCCTCCAACGGCTTCCGTGAGCTCTTCGAGGGCCAGAAGGTCTCCTTCGACGTCACGCAGGGCCAGAAGGGCCTGCAGGCGGAGAACATCGTCAACATCTGACGAACCCGGCCGGATCCTTCCGGCCCAGCGTGACGCCACCGCGCGTCACGCGGCACAGCACGACAAAAGGCCCGCGCCACTGGGTGCGGGCCTTTTGCCGCCCGCGCCAGCGCGCCCAGGGCTCACGCCGGAACGTCCGTCCAGGGCCGCCCCGCGATACGAGGTCCCCGAACCGGGCGTGCCACCCCACTGAGGGAAGGTCCCCCGAATGACTCGTTCCGCACGCCCCGCCCGCTCCTCGGAGTCCCGCTCCGCCGACTCCGCCCGTTCCGGCCGTCCGGCGGGCCCCGCCCGTTCCGGCCGTCCCGCCCGTTCCCGTGGCGGACGTCAGCCCGAGCGTCGCCCCGCCGCCCCTCTCCAGGGTGAGTTCGAGACGCCCGTCAGCACGACGCCGGCCCTGCCGGCCGTCGACTCCTTCGCCGCGCTGGACATGCCCGGCGGTCTGCTCTCCACGCTGACCCGCGAGGGCGTCACCGAGCCCTTCCCGATCCAGGCGGCGACCCTCCCCAACTCGCTGGCCGGCCGTGACGTCCTCGGCCGCGGCCGTACGGGCTCGGGCAAGACCCTCGCCTTCGGCCTGGCGCTCCTGGCCCGTACGGCGGGGCGGCGCGCCGAGCCGAAGCGGCCGCTCGCGCTCGTCCTCGTGCCCACGCGGGAGCTGGCCCAGCAGGTCACCGACTCCCTCACCCCGTACGCGACCGCCGTCAATCTGCGGATGACCACGGTCGTCGGCGGCATGTCCATCGGCCGGCAGGCCCAGACCCTCGCCCGGGGCGCGGAGGTGCTCGTCGCGACGCCGGGACGGCTCGCGGACCTCATCCAGCGCGGTGACTGCGCGCTGCGCGACGTGGCGATCACGGTCCTGGACGAGGCCGACCAGATGGCCGACATGGGCTTCCTGCCGCAGGTCACCAAGCTGCTGGAGCAGGTCGCCCCGGGCGGTCAGCGGATGCTGTTCTCCGCGACCCTGGACCGCAACGTCGACCGGCTGGTCCGCCGCTTCCTCACCGACCCGGTGACGCACTCCGTCGACGCCTCGGTGGGCGCGGTGGTGACCATGGACCACCACCTGTTCCACGTCACCGACCAGGACAAGAAGGACGCCGTCAGCCGGGTCGCGGCCCGCGCCGGGCGCGTGATCATGTTCGTGGACACCAAGCGCGGCGCCGACCGGCTGGTGAAGAAGCTGCTGTCCCAGGGCGTCCGGGCCGCCGCGCTGCACGGCGGCAAGAGCCAGCCGCAGCGCAACCGGGTGCTGGACCAGTTCCGCACCGACCAGGTCACCGCGCTGATCGCGACGAACGTCGCCGCGCGCGGCATCCACATCGAGGGTCTCGACCTCGTCGTCAACATCGACCCGCCGGTCGACCACAAGGACTACCTCCACCGCGGTGGCCGTACCGCTCGCGCGGGTGAGTCCGGCACGGTCGTCACGTTCGTGCTGCCCGAGCAGCGGCGCGAGATGAGCCGGATGATGACCACGGCCGAGATCACCCCGAACGTCATCAAGACCTACCCGACCGACCCCGAGCTGGCCCGTATCACCGGTGCCCGCGAGCCCAGCGGCGTCCCGGTCGTCATCGCGCCGCCGGCCCCGGCCCAGCCGCAGGGCGGCCAGGGCGGCCAGGGCGGCCAGGGCGACAAGGCCAAGCCGTCGCGCTCGCGCGGTTCCCGCTCCCGCTCCGGCTCGCGTTCCGGTTCGGGTGCCGGTGCGGCCGCTGGCTCCGGCTCCGGTGCGGGCAACGGCGGCGGCCGTCCGTTCCGCGGCTTCGGCGGCAACGGCGGCGATGGCTCCCGGCGCTCGGGCGGCACCCGTCCGGGCAACGCGGTCGGCGGCCGTTCGCGCCGAGGCGGCGGTGGCGGCGGCGGTCGCCGCCCTGCCGCGTCCTGAGGCTCCGAAGTCCTGAGGCCCTGAGGCCCTGAGGCCCTGAGGCCCTGAGGCCCTGAGGCCCTGAGGCCCTGAAGTCTTGAAGTCTTGAAGTCTTGAGACCCTGACCGGGCCGGCGTTCCCGAACGGCTCAACCCCGTTCGCCGCTCCGCATCCCAGCCGCAAAGGTGGGATGCGGAGCAAGGAACGTCGGCCGGTCAGGAGAACACACGGTGGGGAAGCGAGACGGGCCGCTGCCCGGACCGGATCCGCTCTGCGAGCCGCTCCCCGGGCGGGCGACGGCCGTCGCAGCCCGCTGTCTCGCCCGTTGTCTCCCCGCCGCCGTCATCGCCGGCGGCATCGCATTCGACGTCCTCACGCCCCCCAAGTACTCCTCCGCCCCCTTCTTCGTCTCCGCGCCCCTCGTCGCCGCCCCGCTCCTCTCCCTCTTCGCCACCCTGCTCACGGCGGCCGTGGCCCTGGCGGCGATGGTCGCGCTCTCCCTCGCGCGGCAGGCGCCGGAGATGGGCGAGTCGGTGACCGAGGTCGTCACCGTCCTGATCGTCGGGGTGCTCGCCCTGGGCATCAACCGCGTCGTACGGCGCGGCAATCTCCGGCTGGCGTCCGTGCGGAGCGTCGCGGAGGCCGCCCAGCGGGCCGTGCTGCCCACGCCCCCGGCCCGGATCGGCGGACTCCGCGTGGCCGCGCGCTATGTCGCCGCGCAGGCCGACGCCCGGATCGGCGGCGACCTCTACGCGGTGCAGGACACCCCGCACGGCGTCCGCGTCATCGTCGGCGACGTACGGGGCAAGGGACTCGGCGCGGTGGAGGCGGTCGCGATCCTGATCGGCGCGTTCCGGGAGGCGGCGGAGCAGGAGCGCACGCTGGAGGGGCTGGCGGTACGGCTGGAGCGTGCGCTGCGACGGGAGGGCGCACGGCGCGCGAACGTCGATCAGGCCGAGGGGTTCACCACCGCCGTCCTGGCCGAGGTCCAGCCGGGCGCGGGCGCCCTGCGCATCGTCAACCGCGGCCATCCGCCCCCGCTCCTGCTCCATCCCGACGGCACCGTGGGGGACACCCACCCCCGAGCGCCCGCCCTGCCGCTGGGGATGGAGGACCTGGGTGTGTGGCCGGACCGGGTGGAGGAGTGGGAGTTCCCGGTGGGGGCGACGTTGCTGCTGTTTACCGACGGGGTCACCGAGGCCAGGGACTCGGCCGGGACGTTCTATGACCCCCGGCCACGGCTGCACGGCAAGCAGTTCCGCAGCCCCGACGCCCTGCTGGACTCCCTCACGGCGGATGTGTCCCGGCACGCGGGCGGGCGTACGGACGACGACATGGCCCTGCTCGCCATCCGGCGGATCGACGGCAGGCTCCGTACCGCGCCCATCACCCACAAACGTCCCCAGGTCACCGCCCGTACCGTGCGCCTGCAATCCCCTCAGATCCATAACGACTGACGAACTATCAGAAGTAAGCGCCTTATAAAGCGCCCCAACGCGCCTGCTGGATTCACCCTTTCGGCTTGGAATCCAGCCGCTCTGTCTATTAACGTTCGATAACGCAGCGCGGTCGTTGCAGCCGTCGCAAGGGCGGTGCCGTGCGCCTTCGCCGAATCCCGTGGGCGGAACCGGGGAACCATCTTTTGGGGTGAATCGGGCCTGCACACCGGCCCGTAGGGGACCTTCCTTCTCCGAACCCGACAGCTAACCCGGTAGGCGAACAGGAAGGAAAGGAGTCGCCTTCGTGGCGTCCAACAGGTCCGACAGCTCCGCGTTCGACGGCAGTTCGTACGACCCTCCGTTCGTTCCCGCCTACGTTCCCCCCTACGAGCCGGATCCGACTCCTGAGGCCCCCGGTGCCCCTACGCCCCGGTCGGCGGCCGACGAGTGGGTCCCCGGCGAGGACCACCCGGCGGCGCCCGTCCGCGGCCGGCACCGCGTCGTCAAGCCGCGCGGCGGCACGATGGCGCGCAGCGGGGCGGTGCTCGGCGCCGGAATGATCGCGGCGGTCGGGGCGGGCGGCATGGCCAGCGCCCAGGACCGTCCGCAGGCCTCCATATCCATGCCGGACCTCACCCAGAGCATCCCGGTCGTCGGCGCGTTCATGGCCGGCGGCCACGAGCAGGGTCAGCACGAGCAGGGTCAGGGCGGACAGCAGGCTGCCGAGGCGCGGCAGGCCCCGGTCGAGACGGTACGTACCGTGCGCGACACCGCCGACGCCGGCGAGGTGCTGCGGGCCCGCATCCTCCAGCAGGCCGAGCACCAGCAGGGCGCCGCCGAGGCCGAGGCGCAGGCGCGCGTCGCCCAGGCCGCGGCCGAGCAGCACCGCAAGGCGGCGGCGGAGAAGGCCGCGGCGGAGCGGGAGGCGGCCGAGCGCGAGGCGGCGGACGCGAAGGCGGCGACGTACGAGGCCGCGCAGCGGGAGGCGCGGGAGGCACGGGAGGCGGCGGATGGCGGCACCGCGACGGCTGAGGCGGCGGGGACGACAGGCGCCGGCTCTTCCAGTTCATCCGACTCGTCAGGCTCGTCAGGCTCGTCCGGCTCCGCGCACCGTGGCACCGGCGGTGGACCCTTCACCCTCCCCGTGGCCTCGTACACCCTCACCGCCGGCTTCGGCCAGGCGGGAAACATGTGGTCCGCGAACCACACCGGCGAGGACTTCGCCGCTCCCACCGGCAGCCCGGTGAAGGCGGTCGGCGGGGGCACCGTCACCCAGGCGGGCTGGGCGGGCGCGTACGGCTACCGCATCGTGCTGACGCTCGACGACGGGACCGAGGTCTGGTACTGCCACCTGTCGTCGATGGTGGTCACGTCGGGCAAGGTCGGCGCGGGCACGGTCATCGGCCGGGTCGGCGCGACCGGCAATGTCACCGGGCCGCATCTGCACCTGGAGGTACGGCCGGGTGGTGGCGCGCCGGTGGACCCGCTGTCGTGGCTGCGGGGCAGAGGCCTGGAGCCGTAGCCGCGAGCTGCGAGCCGCGAGCCGCGAGCCGCGAGCCGCGAGCCGCAAGCCGCAAGCCGGACAGGCCAATCAGGTCATAGCGGCCGGAGAAACCTCCGATATCGGATATCCCGGGAATGTTCTGTGAGCGATCGGGAAATCAGATGACGTGACGACCACCGCGACGATCACCACGTCCGTGCCCGCCCGCCTGGACCGGCTGCCCTGGTCCCGGTGGCATTGGACCGTGGTGATCGGTCTCGGCACGGTCTGGGTCCTGGACGGCCTGGAGGTCACGGTCGTCGGCAATATCGCCGGCCGGCTCTCCGAGCAGGGCAGCGGCCTGCCGATCACTTCCGGCGGAGTGACGGGAGTGGCGGCCGCGCTCTATGTGGCGGGCGCCTGTTCCGGGGCGCTCTTCTTCGGCCGGCTGACGGATCTCTTCGGCCGTAAAAGACTCTTCATGGTCACGCTCGCGGTCTATCTGGCCGCGACGGCACTGACCGCGCTCTCGTACTCGTCCTGGTGGTTCTTCACCTTCCGCTTCGTGACGGGTTTCGGCATCGGCGGCGAGTACGCGGCGATCAACTCCGCCATCGACGAACTGATCCCGGCCGCCTACCGCGGCCGTGTCGACCTCATCATCAACGGCAGCTTCTGGCTGGGTGCCATCGCGGGCTCATTGCTGTCGGTCCTGATGCTCGACACCAGCATCTTCGCCAAGGCCGTCGGCTGGCGGCTGACCTTCGGACTGGGCGTGATCCTGGGGCTGGTCATCCTGCTCGTACGCCGTCATGTGCCGGAGAGTCCGCGCTGGCTGTTCATCCACGGCAGGGCGGAGGAGGCCGAACGGCTCGTCACGTCGATCGAGAAGCGCGTCGTGGCGGAGAAAGGCGTTCCCCTCCCGCCCGCCAAAGGGCGGTTCACCATCCGTCAGCGCGAGAGCTTCGGATTCCGTGACATCGCCCGTACGGTCTTCTCCGACTACCGGCGCCGGGCCGCCCTGGGCCTCGCCCTCTTCATCGGCCAGGCGTTCCTCTACAACGCGATCACCTTCGGTTTCGGCGCCATCCTCACCCGTTTCTTCGGCGTCTCCACATCCCGCACCGGCTATTTCTTCGCCGTCATAGCGGTGGGGAACTTCCTCGGCCCGCTCTTCCTGGGCAAGCTCTTCGACACCCTCGGCCGGCGCATCATGATCTCCTCGACATACCTCCTGGCCGGGGTCCTGCTGTTCGGCACCGCCTGGCTGTTCGGCGCCGGGCACCTGAACGCCGTCACCCTCACCGCCTGCTGGGCGGTGGTCCTCTTCTTCGCCTCGGCGGGCGCCAGCAGCGCCTACCTCACCGTCTCCGAGATCTTCCCGATGGAGACCCGGGCCATGGCCATCGCCTTCTTCTACGCGGTGGGCACGGCGGCGGGCGGCATCAGCGGCCCGCTCCTCTTCTCGGCCCTCACCCAGAGCGGCGTCGTGGGCGACACGGTCGTGGCCTTCTGCCTCGGCGCGACGCTGATGTGCGTGGGCGGAGTGGTGGCCGCGTTCCTGGCCGTACGGGCGGAGGGCCGCTCGCTGGAGGACATCGCGACACCCCTGTCCGTCCACCCTCCCGATCCCCTGCCGGCACCGGCGCCCGCGGAATAACGGGCCCGGCAGGGGAGTTGAACCTTCGCATGGCTGAGAACACGTCTGACAACATGCATCGCACGAGTATCGGCAGTCTCTCCGTCCACCCCCTGAACCTGGGCGGAAACGTCTTCGGCTGGACGGCCGACGAGAAGCAGTCCTTCGCGGTCCTCGACACCTACGCCGAGGCCGGCGGCAACTTCATCGACACGGCGGACGTCTACTCCGCCTGGGTGCCCGGCAACCAGGGCGGCGAGTCCGAGACGATCATCGGGAACTGGCTCGCCGAGCGCGGCAACCGGGACGCGATCGTCGTCGCCACCAAGATCGGCAACGGCGTCCCCGAGCACCGCGGCCTGGCCCCCGCGACCGTCAAGGCCGACGTCGAGGCGTCCCTGCGCCGCCTCCGCACGGACCGCATCGATCTGCTCTACACCCACGTGGACGACGATTCGGTCCCGGTCGAGGAGATCATCACGACCCTGGACGGCCTGGTGAAGGAGGGCAAGGTCCGCGAGATCGCGGCCTCCAACATCACGGCGGAGCGGCTGCGCGCCTCCCTGGACTTCTCCGACGCCGCCGGCCTGGCCAAGTACGTGGCGATCCAGCCCCACTACAACCTGGTCTCGCGCGACACCTACGAGGGCGAACTCGCCTCCGTGGCCGCCGAGCACGGCCTGGCCGCGATCCCGTACTTCGCGCTGGCCTCGGGCTTCCTCACCGGCAAGTACCGTCCGGGCACGACGGTGGACAGCGCGCGTGCGGGCGGCGCGGCGCACTACCTGGAGACGGAGCGGGGCGTGCGCGTGCTCGCCGCCCTCGACGAGGTGGCCGCGGCCCACGACGCCGAGCTCGCGACCGTGGCCCTGGCCTGGCTCGCGGCCCAGCCGACGGTGGCGACGCCGCTGGCCAGCGCCCGTACGGTGGAGCAGCTGCCGCCGCTGCTGGCGGTGGCGGACCTGAAGCTCACGGGGGAGGAGTTGGCGAAGCTGACGGGGGCGTCGGCGTAGGGACTTGGGATTGGCCCATGACCGCGGGCATCAAATGGACCAACGCGGCGGGACAAAGACTCCATAGGCTCGCGGTCATGACAAACACGATGACCAACCCCACGACCACCACCACGCCCAACAAAGTCGACTTCTACTTCGACCCCATCTGCCCCTTCGCCTGGATCACGTCCCGCTGGATCCTGGAGGTGGAGCGGCAGCGCGACCTCGACCTGCGTTTCCGCGTGATGAGCCTGTCCGTGCTCAACGAGGGCCGCGAGGACCTGCCCGAGCGCTACCGCCGGCTCATGGACACCGGCTGGGGCCCGGTCCGGGTGTGCATGGCGGCGGCCCAGGAACACGGCGAACACGTGCTCCGGGACCTCTACACAGCGCTGGGCACCCGTATCCACACCGCCGACCGGGAGGCCACCGCTGAGGTAATCCGCGAGGCCCTGGCCGAGGCGGGCCTCCCGCCGTCACTGGCGGACGCGGCGCACACGACGGACTACGACGAGGCGCTGCGCAAGAGCCACCACGAGGGCATGGACCCGGTCGGTGAGGAGGTGGGCACGCCGACGCTGCACATCGACGGCGTGGCCTTCTTCGGCCCGGTGCTGACGGCGATACCGCGGGGCGAGGACGCGGTGAGGATCTTCGACGGGGTGCGCCTGCTGGCGAGCTACCCGAAGTTCTTCGAACTGAAGCGCACGAGGACGGGGGATCTGGACTTCAGCTGAGCCCCGAAGGGGCGCGGGGAACTGCGCGACCAGCCACGACGCACCAGCAGAACGCTCACCGGCGGCTGCAACCCCGCTCCACAACCCAGGAAGCAAGCGCGACGGCCCCGGCGACCCCGAACACGGACGGCCAAGCCCCGACCTTCTTGGCAAGCGGATGCGACCCGGCGAAGGCGGCGACGTAGAGCCCACTGAGCCCGGCGGCGGCACCCGCTCCGGCCGTCTCCTTCCACTGCTTGGCGGCGAGAGCCCCGGCGGCGGCGAGGGCCACTCCACCGAGGGGCCGCTGCTTGGTCCACCGCGCGACGCCATAGCCGCCGATGAGACCGCCGGCGGCCACCAGGGACGTAGGAACTGCCACAGCAACAACCTCCGCATCAAGGGATCTCGTCCTAAAGCTAACGCTGGAGGAAGAGGAATTGTCCGCCGCCCTGGGCATGAATCGCTGAGTGACCGATGAAGCGAGCGCGGCCGGCGCTGCCCGGATCATTGAGGAATCCCTGGGCTTCCTCTACCCCGCCGCCCTGCGCGCTGCGGCCGCCGTGGGCGTGGCGGACCACCTGGCCGACGGCCCGCGCACGGCACAGGACCTGGCGGCGGCGACGGGCGCCGACGCCCGTAACCTCGGCCGCGTGCTACGCCTCCTGGCCACCCGGGGCCTGTTCGAGGAGGACGCGCAGGGCCGTTTCCACCTCACGGCGGCAGGCGACGCCCTCCGCACCGACGCCCCCGTGTCCGTCCGCTCGGCGGTCCTGATGAACACCGACCGGACGATGTGGCTGCCGGCAGGCGAGATGACCAGATGCCTGGAGGACGGCACGTCGGCCTTCGCCGCCATCTTCGGCATGCCGTTCTTCGACTACTTCGCCCAGGACGCGAAGACCGCAGCTGTCTTCCACGAGGGCATGGCCGCCATGTCGGACCCCGAGAACCAGCCCATCGCGGACGCGTACGACTTCCCGCCCCGGGCCACGGTCGTCGACGTGGGCGGAGGCCACGGCGGCCTCCTGCTGTCCGTCCTGCGTGCCCACCCCGACCTCCGGGGCACCCTCTTCGACCAGCCCCACGTCCTGGCCGGCCACCGCCTCGACACCCCGGACCTCGCCGACCATTGGACCCTGACGGAAGGCGACTTCTTCACCTCGGTCCCACCAGGCGACATCCACATCCTCAAACGCATCCTCCACGACTGGGAGGACGATCAGTCCGTCACCATCCTCCGCAACTGCCGCCGCACGCTGGCGCCGGGCGGCCGAGTCCTGGTCATCGACGCGGTCATCCCCCCGGGCAACGCCCCGCACCAGGCGAAGACGCTGGACCTGCTGCTGATGGCGTCGTTGGTGGGCCGCGAACGCACGGAGCGGGAATTCGAGGCCCTCTTCACGGAAGCGGGCCTACGCCTGACCCGGGTGATCCCGACGGGAACGGTCCTGTCGATCGTGGAGGGCGTGGCGGTGGTGGACGCATAGGGGGGCACCCCGAACACCTACGACTACGACTACGACTACGACCGGAACCCTATGATCCCGAACCCCGGCCGGGCCTCGGCGTGCCCCAGCCACCCGATGACGTCCATGACCGCCTCGACGACCTCGGGCTCCAGCGGCGGCGCGTGCCCCTTGCGCTTGGTCTCCTCGAACTGCTCCAGAGCCTTGGCGCACTGCTCCGGGGTCCACTCCCCACACCCCGGCGCCTCATACGGCCGCGGCAGGGGATCAGGGAAGCTGCTGTAGCTGAACTCCTCCACAGAAACCGCCGTGATCCCGAGGGCCCGCAGCCCGTCGTCGACCACCGACAGCCAACTGCCCCGGAAGGGGCAGAAGGAGGAGTTGTCGAGGAAGGAACCGGTGAGGTCGCACAGCCGTTTGTACGCGTACCCGTACTGGAAGGCGTGCCCCTCATCCCCACTGAACGGCCCACCGTTGACGACGGCTTCCAACGCCTCGTACGCCGTGGGCGCGCCGTCCTTTATCGCATGCGAGAACCAGTCGTCAGCATGCGCCAGGTCGTCCGCGAAGTTGTCGCGGATGACCTGCAACAGCCCCTCATCACGCGAACCGACCAGGGCACGCGTCTTGGCAGGGTCCAGCAGATACACACTCAGTCCCGAACTCATGTCCCTGAACCTAGCGGTGACCACTGACAACGCGGCCTGCGCGAGGAGCGGGCGTCGTGGGGCCCGAGTAGGGGCTGGGCCGACGCGTCACGTCACGACAACTGCGTGAACGCCAGGGAAGCGGCCAAGGCCAGGGCGACCGTGCCCAACAGCGAGAAGTACCACGTCGGAAGCTCGGACCTCGTCTTCCTGAGCAGAATCCCGGCCGCGGGAATCAGGATCGCCAGAATCGCGAGGACGGTGACCAAGGTGCGCATCTCTATCCTGTTCAGGTGGGTACCGGTCAGCAGACGAATTGCGAGACTGGGGCGGAAAACGCCGGAACGGATAGACAAGAGCACTCAGCCCTCATCCATGCCTCAGCCAGAACACAAAGGCGAAGGCGGCCAGCAAGGAGAAGCCGACAGCCCCACCGGCTCCGGGTTTGCGCCGCGTGATCAGGCACCAGGTGAGGGTCCCGAGCGCTGGGATCCATCCGCATGCGTACAGGACCCAGCCGGCCAGTCTGGCTGTTTCACTTTTCCCGACGTTGAAGCAAATGAAGGCGGCCGTGATGAACAAGGCCGGTGAGCCCCAGAGGCTGTCGGAGACGGCTTGCTCCCTGCCGGAATCTCGCAAGCCGTCCCTCCACGTCGACGCTGAACGACCCCGGGTCGCGTCTTGCCGAATGTGTGACGAATCTATGTCGCGAGTGATCAAAGGGCAAGAAAGATAGAGGAGTTGGCCAATTCGGTCGATCGGTGTGGCTGCTTCTTGACGCCGCGCTGGGTTCGATCCGGCCGACGGGGAGCGGACAGGACAACTGAGCCGTACCCGGCCTTGGCTCCGGTGTAAGGTCGGTCGGCTCCTGAACGTCCGATTCCTTCAAGACCCGGCGTCCGCCCTCTCCCTACGCTCCGGGCATGAGCACCACACCAGCACCCGAATTCCACTCCATCGGCCTCGTCGTCTCCGACCTCACCGCGTCCCTCGCCTTCTACAGACGCCTCGGCATCGAGTTCCCTGACGGTTCCGAGGACCAGCCGCACGTAGAGGCCACTCTGCCGGGTGGGCTGCGCCTCCTCCTCGACCCGGAGAGCACCGTCCGCTCCTTCCACCCGTCGTGGCGTCCACCGACGGGCGGCAGCCGCATGGGTCTGGCATTCCGATGCGAGGGCCCTGAGCACGTCGACGCGGTGTACGAGGACCTGGTCGCCGCCGGATACCACGGTGAGCTGAAGCCGTGGGATGCCTTCTGGGGCCAGAGGTACGCCGTGGTGCACGACCCGGACGGCAACGGCGTCGACCTCTTCGCCCCTCTGGCGTGACCTACTGCCGCACCAGCCCGGACAGCGGCTCTCCCGCCAACTCCCGAACATCACGAGCCAGATGCGCCTGGTCGGCAAAGCCGGCCCGGGCGGCGGTCTCCGCGAAGGGCACACCGTCGCGGGCCAGCGCGAGGGCGCGTTGCAGACGGAGGATCCGGGCGAGGGTCTTGGGCCCGTAGCCGAACGCGTTCAGGGCAAGCCGATGGAGCCGCCGAGCACCGAGCCCCACCGACTCGGCGGTAGCCGCGACGGACCGGCCGGCCACGAGGGACGCCACGACCGCCCGCAGAAGCGGATCAGAAGGCGGCGCGTCGGCCGCGAGACGCAGCGCCAGATCCTCAAGAGCGGCGGCCGGATCGGGCGCCGCGTCGACTCGCTCCGCGAGTCGACGCACTTCGGCACCCGACCAGATGTCGGCGAGGTCCACACGACGATCCCGCAACTCATGCGCGGGCACACCGAGCAGGGCGGGGGCGGTACCGGGATGGAACCGCACCCCCGCCCAGGGACCACGCGCGCCGATACCAAGCCGGTACGCACGGGTATCAGGCCCGGCGACAAGAAGCCTGCCCTCGGTCCACAGCAGATCCATGCATCCATCGGGCAACACGGTCACGGCTTCGCCGCCCTCCGCGCCCCGCGTCCACACCACGGCGCGCGGCAGCCGGGAAGCGCGTTCTGCGTAGGTGAGGGACACGCCAAGAAGGCTACGCGGCGGGTTCCGCCCCTTATCGGCTCGTACGTGCCATGGCCCGCAGCTCCGACACGTACGCACGCACATCGACGGCCACCGGACCGGGCCCATCCGGGCGCGGGCTCTCGCCACGACAGCCGCGGCACAGACCACCGGGCAGGGCTTCGGGCCGTCCCGGTACGCCGCAGCCGGTGCACTCCATGACCCGACGCCGGGGCAGCGGCGACGACGGCTCCGGGGTGCTGGGCGTCTCGGGCGGCATCTTCTCGGTGAGCCTCGTACGGGTGAAGGCTCCGGGATGGTGAACGACGTCGGGGAGCCCGGCGGCGAGGGTGCGTACGAGGTCGTCGGGCGTGACCCCGCGCAGGAGCCATTCGTCAGCGAGCTCCTCGAGGGCGGAGCACTCGGCGGCGGAGAGGCCGAGCCGCGGCTCGGTACGGCCGAGGCGGACCAGAGCCTCATAGGCGGCGGAACGGGCGGGCCGGGCGGGACGCGGCGGCGCGTCCCGAGCGGGGGCTGGGGCAGAGGCGTCCTCCCCCTCCTCGAGAAACGCCTCCCACCAGGCATCATCGCGCGCGGTCCGGGAGAAGTACGAGCGGGTCACCCACTGCGTACGGCCTTCGCCGACGGTCTCCCGGATGCGCCGCAGGTGACCGGCGTCGGAGAGGTTGTTGAGGGCGGTCTGCACGGCCTGCTGCCCGTAGGCGGGGATCTGCTTGGCGAGGGTCTTGATGTCGACGGCGGCGCCGTCGGGAAGCCGGTCGATGTGGGAGGCGATGTACGCCTCACGGGCCGGGAGTTGCGCGAAGTCGTCGCGGGAGCGCGGGGCTTGGTCGGGCGCGGAACGCTTGCCGAAGCCGGACGCGGCCATGGGGACAGCGGTAAAGTTGGCGTCAGCCACGAGATCGCTCGTTTCGATCTAGGTGGTCAGACCCCGGCCCTGGTGTTGGCGCACCGGCCGGGGTCGTTTTGTTGCGCCGCACGCTACACGGCAACGACGGGCCGTGGCGACACGGTTGCGTAAAGTCATCCGCGTGTGCTCACGCGCGACTTGGGAGGGAGGGTGGGTTATCACCCACCACCCATTCCATGAACAGAGCGCTCGAATCCCGCCCCCCGAATCCCGAAGCTCAAGCGCCGGAGTCGGATCCCCTGGTCGTCGCTCCGCGACTGGGCCGATCGCCCCACCCGGAGCCCGGATCCCGAGCTTCGGCGCTGATCGGCGCGTACGCCGTCTCGACGCATTCGGTGTGGCCGGCTCTGCTGTGCGAGGACTTGAACCATGCTTCCCCCGGTGAAGCAGGAGGCACTTCCTGCGTCACATCTCCCTGAGCGCACGTGAGATGGGGGCGGAGGTTGCCGTTGCCTCCAATGACTCGTCGAGGGTCACTGACAGGCATGGAGGGCTTCCCGCACTCAGCAGGGCAAGCCCTCCTGCTGTCCCCAAGGAGGCCGAGGGCGTGGCGACGACTCTGTCTCACAGCGGCTGACCGGCCTCGACCGGACCGGCCTGGAGGCGGTGGCGTCGACGGAGGCGCTGACACGGAAGTGCGAGGAGGCACGGGCGAACGTGTGCGCCCCCTCGCACTCTCTCGGGGACACCCCACCGCGATGCGGTGGGGTCAGTTCTCCCGGGAGGCGGTGTCGAGGTCGCGGACCACGACGGCCTTCAGTCCGGCTCCGTGTGCGGAGATCGTGGTGCCGTTGGGGCCGTAGAGCACGGTGGCCGAGCCGACGTTGTTCGCGTCGCACTCCAGCTCAAGGACGACCTCACGGTTTGCGGCCATGCATGCTGCCTTTCTGTGGTAGCTGCAAAAAAAGTCTTTTGCGGCTTATGTCCAAATATTGGGCGGGATGGGGAGGGGGGTTCGGGTGGGTATTCTCCCGGGCTCGTCGACCCGTCGCTTCGGCTGCCGCACCCCCCTTTCTTCATCCCCCAGGGTGTGCGAGCAGGATCAACCATGCCATCATGATCGAGCGCGCGTGCGGTGTCCAGCCCGATGCAGAACGAATTTGCGAGTCGAGAAGGCCTGTATGTCCTGTTTTGGGAAGGTGTCGATTCATGAAAGTGAATCCGACTCCCTGTGATTAACTGCGCGGCGTGCGAAGGGCAGGGGTCGAGGATCGGGAGGGTGCAGGGTGCCGCAGGATTTTTCGGAGTGGCTCAAGGGGCTGTTGCGGCAACGCGGGATGTCCCAGAAGGACTTGGCCGCCGCGATCGATGTGACTCCCGCAGCAGTGAACGCCTGGGTCAACGGGCGTTCCGAGCCCCGCTACGAGAAGATCGCCGCGATCTCCGATGCGTTGGGGGTTCCTGCCGAGGACGCGATCAGCCGGCGCCGGCCCGGTGCTTCGTCGTCCGAACTCTCCTGGATCTTCCGCAAGGCGCCCGCTGACGGCGGGCGCGAAGGCGGCAACGCGGCGGCCTTCGCCTTCTCGGCGAACTTGGAGGTGCTTGCCCGGGAAGCCACCCAGAACAGCCTCGACGAACGACTGCCCGGCGGGGAGCCGGTCGTCTCCCGGTTTGTGCTGCACGAGCTCACAGGGCACCACCTCGACGAATTCCTGAAGGCGCTCCGTTGGAACGAGATCGAGAAGCACCTGCACGCGGCGGCCGACCCCGGCCAGAAGGTCGGGCGTGTACTCCTCGACGGACTCCAGGAGCTGGAGCGCACTCGACGCCTTGTGCTGCTCAGGATCGATGACTTCAACGCCACCGGCTTGACCGGTCCCGACTACGCCGACGGGCGCTTCGCCCGGGTGGTGCGCAGAACGCTGGACAGTGGCAAGGCGGGTGCTCAGGGCGGTTCCTACGGCCTGGGCAAGGCCGCACTCTGGGCGGCGAGCCGGTTCGGGCTGGTGCTCGTGAACAGCACGCTCTCGGAGAGCCAGGACGGAAGGTACGAGCGCCGCATGGCGGGGCGGCTCGAACTGCCGTGGCACGCTCTGGGGACGGAGGAATTCGCCGGCCCCGCATGGTTCGGTGTGACGGACCCGGACCGCGTCGACTCCGCTCGCTCGTGGTGGGGTGATCGGGACACCGCTCGAAGCCTGTACCTGGAACGGGACGACACGGCGCCCGGAACGTCCTTCCTCGTGGTCGGGGCCTACGACGGATCCGGAGACACCGAACAGCTGGAGGAAATGCACGAGCGCCTGGTATCGGGCGTAGCGCGTAACTTCTGGGCATCCATGGTGAGGGGCGAGAGCACGGCACCTCTCCTTCGGGCCTCCGTGACTTCGTGGCGGAACGGCCGAGTGGCCAGGCCCGAGGAGCGCATCGATCCGCACCAGTACGAACCGGCACGGTCCAGGGCCGTGAAGGCATTCCTGGACGGTCGTACCGTCACCGACTTGACGGCGCGTGAGGATGTCCTCGCCATGACGGTGCCCCTCAAGCTGCCTCGTCTGAAGGAGAGCGTGGCCTCGGACCGTACGCCACCCGCGACGCACGACGCCGTACTGCTCATCACGCCGGCGGGTGACGACGAGCCCGCGCCCGACCACATCTCGTACATGAGGGCCACGCGCATGGTTGTGCGCAGCAAGAGGATCGGTGATCTTCCCCTTGGGCACCGGAGTTTCCAGGCGGTCCTGCTGGCCGGGGCTGCCACGCTCAAGGACACTCCGGACGTGGCGGCAGCCGAGCATCTCCTCCGGGCCTCCGAGCCTCCGGACCACAATGACTGGACCGGGACCGAGGACCTCACTGCGATGTACATGCGCGGTGCACGGCAGTGCATCGTCAACTTCAAGCGGCAGGCCGAGCAGAGTGTCCGTGAGGCGCTCCAGACACAGGATGACGGGCAGAGGGACGACGAGGGCCCCGAGGTTCTCAGGGAACTGCTTCGCCTCGATCCTCCCAAGGCACAGCGGACCCAGGGCTTCCCGACGATCCACGCGGTCGAGGGCCACGTGGACGAGCAGTCGGCATGGCGGGTGACTGTGACGGTGAAGTGCCCTGAGCGGGAGGACCCCTGGGTGCTGGCCCCCGTGGTTCGGTTCATGGGCCGTGAAGGCGGTGGGATCCCCGTCAGGTGGGCCGGCAGGCTGGTTCCGGTCAGGAACTGCGAGCTTACCGAGGAGGGGAACCTTTTGTTCCGTGGGCGCAGGGGCGTGTTCAGCGGTGTGACCGACGTTGCGAGTCATCCTGTATCGGCGGCGATGTCCCGCATCGAAGTGGACGTGCCCCGCGCGAAGGAGACCAAGGCATGAAGGCGGTCTTTCCCTATCCTGTTCTGTCGAGTGAGGTCGTCCTGGCTGCCGACGAGGTCGTGGTCGACAACACCCCTCGCTCATTGGGCTTGATATCCGATCGGGAGCACGTTGTCGCTCTGCACGAGGTGAAGGGGCGCTGGAACGAGATCCGGATCAAGGTGTCGGTGAAGGTGGATGCCGGTGAGCTGGATGCCGGACCGTGGACCTCGGTGTCCTGCATCGCTGTCGCCCGCAACATGAAGACCAGGATTCGGCATACGTTCGAGCTGGTGCGTACGGATGACGGGCTCTGGCGGGGCGAAATCGAGCTGCGTCGGGGAGAGCAGTGCGACGCCTGCGAGCTCGACGCCTGGATCGTGGCGGATGTCGCTGGAGAGCCGGGCCGCTTGATCGGCACCGCGAGCGATCGATGGCGTGTGGACTTCGAGGCGAAGACACCCACGCAACAGCGCTCCATCAAGATGGTCTGGAAGGACTTCACGGACGACACCAACCACGAACTCACGGAGTTCCGTGACGATCCATGGCTTCTCGACGCGCAGGCCGACGAACCCGTTCTCTACCTGAATTCCTCGGTGGAGGGGCTGCGCGGCGTGCTGGAGAATGCGGCCACCGCTGAGCAGAAGGTGGTCCGTGAAGTGATGGCTGCTCAGATAGCCTCCGAGGCATGGTCCGCGATGTTCAACGCTGCGGTTTATGCGAGTTATCAGGAGGACGGGCAGGTGCAATGGCCCGGCGGCTGGCACGAGGATGTCCTCAGACGAATGCTGCCGGACGTCTTTGCGGACCGTTCCCCCGGTGAGGGTCTCACTGATCTGGTTGAGAGGCGTACGGAGGGACAGAGCGGCGGGGACCTGCAGAGGCGCGTCATGCATGCCGCGACCCTCCAATCACGTAAACCGAAGGCCGTGGCAGGCGCGCTCAAGTCGCTCGCACGGATGGCCAGTGCGAAGGAGTCGGTGTGAGGACTGCCGGGTCGGAAACGCCCCAGGAAGAGGAGATGATCGGTCGGCTGCCGGTCTCCGTGGCCGTCAAGGCCCTTACTGCCGGTGTCCTCGCCGGCTACGAGCCGGTGCCCGCGCGGCGTCTTCTCAAGAGTGCCGACTTCTCCGAGGGAGCGGTGCCGAAGAGGCAGGCGAAGTCGATTCGCCTGCTGTGCGATGAGGCCATGCGTCGATTCCACGACAAGTCGCCGACGGCGTCCGATGCCTGGCTCGCTCCCCGACTGCACTACACCTTGCGGATCACGAGGGCCGAGGCTGCGGATGCCGGTCTCTGGAACTTTCTGGCGATGTGCGTGGCTCCGGATTTCGTGCGGTGGCGGTGGGGGAGGCCGAAGGAGGACGACCGCCGCGCAGTGGGTCAGGCGGCCCGTTACGCCGGCCCCTGGCACTCCCAATGCTTCTCCCGACTGTGGTGGGCGGCAGAGCTCTTCCGGGACGGGCCGGACTACCGTCCGGTGGAGATCGCCTGTGGCAACCAGGACGTCCTGAACACGGTCCTTCGCCAGGAGCTGGCCCTGCACCGCCCGGCCGCGCAGGCGGTCGTCCGGCTCCTGAAGGACCGCGTGATAGCCACCGGCCGAGAGGTGAACAAACTGGCGCAGGCGGCGTATGCGGCGTCCGCCACGATGATCTACGAAGTCTTGGCGCCGGACGAGCTGCAGGAAGCCGACGAGCTGCAGGACTGGATCGACGCCATTGGGGACGCTGTGGAGGCACCCGACGACCGCCTGCCGTCCGGGCCGGACGACGGTCGGGTCGACGAATGCTCCATAACCACGTTGGTGGAGTGGTTCGAGCGACTGGCGGCTGCGGCTGTGCGGGGGGAGGCGGAGGAACCGGTGGTCTCCCGTGCCGAAGGCGTCAGTCTCGCGAAGACCGCTTCTGGTTTCTGAGGGCTTCGTAGACCACTGAGGCGAGCGCCTTGGCCAGGCCGATGGGTACGGCATTGCCGATCTGCCGGGCGATCTGGGTCTTGGTGCCGTACCACTTGAACTCTGGGGGGAAACCCTGGATGAGGGCTGCCTCGTACTGGGTGATGGGGCGGTGCTCCGTGGGGTGAAGGTACCGTCCCTTCTCGGGCTTGAAGTGCTCCGTGCGAATGGTCACGGAGGGACGGTCCGAGTGCATCCGCCCCATGACGTCGCCCGAGCCGCTGTTGTGGTTGTCCCAGCTTTTTGTCGAGAGGTAGACACTCTCGCCGTTGATGTCGGCGTGCTTACCCCGCAAGTCGTGTCGATTGCCGCCGGGCGGAATGGCGGCGTAGCGGGCCAGGGACAGCGGTTCCGGGGCGCGACGGATGTGCAGCTCGGTGGTGAGGTACGGTCCCGGCTGGCGGAGTCCCAGAGGGGAGGAGTCGTCTCCGGGACGATCAGGGAAATCCTGGAGCTGTACTTTCTTCGTCCGATCGAACACGGCCGGTCCGACGGCGACCCAGGGCAGTGGCCGCGTTTTGCTCTGATCATCCAGCGGCGGTTGCCAGGCGTGGGCCTTCCGGTCGTGGGTGGGGCACGGGTGCTCGACCGGGCGCAGATCCTTGCGGGTGCCGATGACGATGGTCCGCTTGCGGGCCTGCGGTACGCCGTAATCGGCAGCGTTCAGGATCTGGACATGAAGCTCGTAATTCTCGAGTTCCTCGCCGGGGGCGGTGATTTTGTTCAGTTCCGCGAATTGTCCCGAACGGATGAACCGGTCCACGTTTTCCATGATGAAGACCTTGGGCGAGACCTTTTGCACCACACGAATGTATTCCTGCCAGAGCAGGTTCCGCGGGTCGTCCACGTCCCCCTTCCCCAGACCCGAGAACCCCTGGCAGGGGGGCCCGCCCAGGATCACCTCGGCATCGGTGAAGTCGCCCGGGTCCCAGACGCTGATGTCGCCGGCGTGCACCTGAGCATCCGGGAAGTTCGCTGCATACGTGGACGCTGCGGCCTCGTCGAACTCCACTGCCGCCACGGAGACGAACGGGGACGACGCATGCCCCTCGGGTGCGTATTCGTGAAACCCCTGCGAGAAGCCCCCGGCGCCCGCGAACAGATCGATCACCTTGATCGGTTCGACGTGGGCGGAGTCGGAGGCAGGGCTGGTCATGGTGGGGAAGTCTAGTCTGCGGGGGATGCTGCGCCGAGAGAGCACGGGCTGACCCTTCGCGCCGCCCGGCTCGTGGCTCATGCCTCCCCATCCCGTTCGTGGCCGAGCGCATCGGCTATCGCCCGCCCCACTGCCTCGGCGACCGGCGGCGGTGACGCGTGACCGATCTGACAGTACCGCGAGGTCTTGTTCCCCTTCAGTTCCCAGCCCGGTGGAAACGCCTGCAGGGCGGCGACCTGCGGGATGGTGAGCTTGGGGAGCAGCTTCCGGTCCTCGGTCTCCGGCGGCCAGGGGAAGTCATGCGGGGGTGCCGTGTCCCCCAACGAATTGCCGTTGACCCCCAGCTTCTCCCACGCAGCCTTGCTGCCGCTCTGCCCGAGGTCGGGTCCGCCCCGGTTCTTCGATCCACCGACGATTGTCGGTGCAGGTCTGGCCGCCCGTGCTGCCCAGCCCGACGCGTGCGGCCAGCCCCGTTCGGCCATGGAGGCCTTGAGCGTGTCACCCACGGTGGGGGTTCGATCCACCACGGGCGCGGGCCACTGGAACCGGCCCGCGTGGCCCTTCCGCAGTGCTACGAAGAAGCCCTGCTTCCGCTCCTGCGGGACGCCGAAGTCCGCCGCGTCGAGGACAGCTCGATGCAGCTCGTAGCCCAGGTGCTCCAGCTCGTCATGGACAAAGGCGCGAAGATCGGTGAGGTGCTCGGACTCGACCAGATCCGCGATGTTCTCTATCAGGAGAGCTCGAGGCCGCACCGCGTGGACCAGGTAGATCGTCGCCTTCAGGACCTCGCGCGCTTTGAGGTCCTGTGGAAGCTTCCTTCCGCCCTTCAGCGACCTCACCCGAGGCGGACCGGCCGCCATGAGGTCCACGTCGTAGAGGTAGGGGTGCTCCGCGGGGTCGAAAGTGAGCAGGTCGGTCTCCAGGACGTTCCACTCACCACCTTTGTTGGCGCGGAGGGTCTCACACGAATCCTGGTCGTTGTCGATCAGAGCCAGGGGAGCGAATCCTGCCTGTTCCAGCCCGAGAGCCTGTCCTCCGGCGCCGGCGCAGATCTCGAGAGACGTGAGGCGAGGCGTCGGCACGGTGGATCTCCTGGAAGGCTCGGGTGGAACAGGCGAGGAAGGCGCTCGGGTCACTGCGAGATGATCGCTTCGTTCTCTCGGGACGCGTCGATCGTGGTGAACCGGACCACCTGATTGCTCCGGCCGCGCGCCGCCGAAGGGGCGACAAAGGCGAAGGCCATCACCACTTTGCCGGGGTCGATGCGTCCGTCCGGAGTGATCGCATCGGTGTTCCGCTTCTCCACGATCGGATACAGCGCAATCGCTCCTCGCCGCTCCGCCACGTACTGCTCGGTGGCGTCATCTCCGCAGGAGGGCAGCGCGCCGGCGATCCGGAGCAGCGCGGCGCGGTGCCGCGGATTGCTGATCGCGCCGAACAGGGGGTCGCGTCGCCGTTCCACGCCGAACCACGAGAAGGACCGGGCGGAGTCGCCGAGGACGATCTGCTGCCGCCGGGTGGTGTGCTGCGGGGCGACGACGAGCCAGTCGTCGATCTGCCCGGAGTGCTTGGTGATCTCCTCCAGGTAGGCCAAGTGGGGTGCGAACTGCTCGCCGGAGTGCCACTTCAGGGCGGACAGAACGCTGAGCATCCCATCCGCGGGCACGGTGCCGACGAGGGCATCCACACGGTGGCGCCTCGCAACGTCGTCGAACTCGTAGGTGAAGGCGGTCGGGACAGTGTGCAGTTGTTCCAGGACCGGGGTCCAGAGACCGACGTTGTGTCGCAGTGCCGCCGGCTGTGTCGGGTAGGCCGTCGGCTCCTGCCATTCCCCCGGGGACCTGACCTCGACCAGCCGGGCGTTGTACATCTTGTTCGGGCTGGTCGGCTTGAGCCAGGGGAGGTGCTGGGAGACCAGTGGCGGAACCTGTGCAGGGGTGACCTGGGGGCGGCCGTCGACCAGGACCGAGTACTGGGCGAGCTGGGCCCGGAAGGACTCCTCGTCCCGGCAGATGGCCTCGAACCCTTCGTAGAGGTCGAGCTCCTTGCTGCCTGCCGTCTCGTTCCTGCCGATCCAGAGACGCACCAGGTCGCGATAGCCCTCGCGGAAGCCGAACCAGCGGCCCATCTGCATCATGGTGGATGCGTTGCCGGCGCGGCGGCGGTAGTACGAGACGGTCAGGCCTTCCACGGTGAAGCCGCGGGACAGCTTCTGCCCGCCCAGCAGGATCTTCCAGATGGAGCGGCGCTCGAAGTCGGCCTCGCCGCTCTCGATGTCCTTGTCGCCGTTGACGACGATGACGGGGTTGAGATCGCCGCCGATGCGGGCCGTCGCGGCACCGAGGTAAGGGGCGAGCTTCTCGAACGATTCAGGGACGGCGTAGCCGTCGGCTCGCTCACGGGAGACGGGGAGCAGGTCGGACTCGAAGAGCTCACGCAGGCGGGCGTGGCCGGCCGCGCTCGTGTAGCCGGACTCGTCCCATAGCTTGAGGATGCGGCCCTTGAGCTCCCGGTGGTCCGCGGTGAGCCGGGACTCGTGCACCAGCATGGTGTGGTGCCGGTACGTCTCCGGAGGGACAAGTGGATCTTCGGTCTCCCGGAAGATTTTGACCGCAGCGGTGAGGACGAACATGTCCATGGCCCGCCTGAGCGAGAGACCGTCGTCCTCCTCCTCGGAGGCGTCGATGGAGCGGATGTATGCCAGCTCATTGGAATTGGCTACGGTGCGCTCGTCCTCCGGGACCTGCGGGTCGAGGTCGTGGAAATCCTGGACGCCCATGTATCCCTTCGGGCGCGACAGGGAGATCAGAAAGTCCTTGGGGAAGATGTCCGCGGTGTCGCTGGGATCGATGAACACATTGGCGAACGGCGTCGCGGTGTAGCCGACGTACTGGGCGCGAGGGAGCAGGCTCAGCAGTTCCGAGAGTTTTTCGTTGATCGCAGTGCGTTCTGCGTTGCCGCTGCGACGGGGGTTGACGGTGTTGACCGATGCTTCGTCGGACTCGTCGTCGATGATCAGTGTGGGGATCTCGCCGAGCAGTCCGCTGATCTTCTTCAGGTCCTTTACGAGCTTGGCCAGCACCGTCTTGTTCTTCTTAACGACCATCAGGCGTGCCGCAGCGTGGTCCAGGTTGCGGGGGTTGTACAGAGGGAGCGACTTCTCCCGCTTCTCGATCTCGAGGGCGCGGATGCCCTGAGCGAGGGACTTGTAGTCGTTCTCCCGCGTGGTCAGACGCTCGATGTCGAAGCCGCCGCGCTCCGAGGGCAGCCCGGAGTGGTCGATGAACCGGCCGCGCAACCAGTCGCGGTCGTCCGCGTAGTCGGACTCGGTCTCCACCGTTCCGCGCAGGATGTTGTCCCGGCCGACAAGCTCCATGTCGAGCCGTCGCTGGGTCTGACCGCGCAGAAGGTTCAGCGTTCCACCGAGCACGATGACCAGTCGGTAGCCGGCGTCGACGGCTTTGGCTATGACACCGGTGAAATTGGCGGTCTTGCCCGACTGGACGTAACCGACGACGAGGCCCTTCGACTGGTACGCCTCGACGGATGTAGGGTCGGCCAGCCGTTCCACGACGCGCTCGGCGGCCTCGCCCAGGTCCGCCACAGTCCCGTCCGACCACCCTTTGGCCTCCCGCAGGTAGCGCTCGTACGCGGGCCAGTACCAGTCGACACCCCGCGGAGCACCGATCCCGCGCCAAGGGGTGTACTCCTGGCTGATGACGACAGGGCCCGTGTGCTTGTTGACAGGGATCTCGGCCTCCAGCAGCTTGCTGGTCGCGAGCTCCAGGCCGAGGAGGCCGAAGACAACCGTGCGGCGTTCGTCGGTGCGGGCCGCGGTGCCGGCGCACCAGGCTTCGGTGGTGGCGTCGGCCGCGTAGTCCCAGTCGGTCAGGTGCTTGCGCCACAGGCGCAGGAGGGCGCCCGTTTCCTCTCCGTCACGGGTGAGGGCGTCCCGGAACGCGGCCTCCGACGTGTCCACGACGACGCCCTGTGCCCCGGCATAGAAGGCGACGCTGGGTGACAGCGGCATGGGGCGCCCGGCCCGCATGGCGGCCAGGGCGGTCCGGTGCAGTTCCAGGAGCGCCTGGGCGCCGTTCTCGATGGGCGTCATCAGTCCATTCCTCGAAAATGTGACGGGGTGAAGGGGTACCGGCCGGTCACTGGGCGAGCGCGAACCGATCGCGCAGAGCTGCCGGTGGATCGGGTGAGGGCTGCAAGCCGGTGAGATCGATGCGGTAGTCGATGTCTTTGATCCGGGCGGCGACGTCCTGAGGAAGGTTTCCCAGTGCCGAGCGGTCCAAGGAGGGAAACCGGTCGTCGGCCATGAGGACGAGGGGAGTACTGCGCATCCTCCATCGCTCGTCGTCCTGGCCACGCGGCAGAGCGAGCCGGTCCAGGAGCATGTCGAGACGATCGAGAGCGGCCGGCGCATTGTTGGAGACCCGGGCATGTACGGCTCTGACACACTCGGTGAGAGTCCGCCCTTCCGTACCGCCCCGGGTGACCTGTATGGAGACGATCCACAGAGGGCGTCCCGGGGCGGGCGTCAGCTGGTCGAATCCGTGGACGGTGTGCAGGCGCTCCTCGGAGGCGGTCGTCTTCACTTCCACGTCGTACTTGTCGGTGCCGAAGTCGTGCTCCTCACCGAACGGGCCTTTCCACGATTCGACCGCATTGCCCCAGCCATGGACCCTCGCCAGGCTGCCCAGGACCGCCAGCTCGCCCATCAGAGCGATGCGCCTCTCTGTGGTCAGATCCCGGGGCCTCTCGAGCAGAGCGCGCCATGCGCGTACCGTTTCGCCGAAGGCCTGCTCGGGCGTGCGACCCCCGACTGTCACCCGATCGGCGACACCGCACAGAAGGTCGTGGAAATCGCGCAACAGCGTTCGCTGCGTCGTACGCAGTCGGGCCATGCGGAGACCTTCAAGGGCGATCTCCTCCACGCGAATGAGTGGATGCGGGGACTTGGGAAGCCGCTGCCTCGGGCCCAACTGGAGGTGGAGCGCTATGTCGCGGTCATCGGTCACCACGTAGTCGACCCTGGGCGACTGCGGGCCGGCCAACGGGATGGAGATGCCACGCCCCGAGGCCAGGTATTCCTCGATCTCGGACCAGTTCGCCCGTATGTCAGCCGTCATGGTCGGCCACCCGGTCGAGTTCGCTCCGGGCGGCCGATACCAGGATCGATTGCCAAAGCTGCAGATTGTCCTTCTCGCGGGAGCCGCTGTACTCCTTCTCGAAGACTCGGTGCAGCAACAGGTACATCAGGGACTTGAGCATCGGGGCGTCGTTGAGGCTGCCGTTCCGCCCGCCCAGGATGGCCCGGCGGTAGTGCTGATTGAGGACAACGGAGCGGTTGTCCCTGTCGAGTTGGAAGAAGAGGTCCGTCTCCAGCTTCTGCCACACGATCGAGATCGGTTCCTCGAGAGGAAGCAGAGGCAGTTCCTCCTCGATCGTCACCCGGACCTCGGGGGCGACACCGCGCCCCGGGCCGATCACAGGCTTTCGCGCGGTACCGGACCGCTTACGTGCCTCCCGGTAGGCGGTGTCCGCATCCGCGAGGTACTGGGTGAAAAGGCGTCCCTCTGCGTCTGTGGCCTTCTCGAGTCCCTCGATGAACTCGGGGGAGGTGTCGACTCCCGACTTCTTCACGGTGAGGCGGAACACGTCGTTGGGCAGCGAGGGAAGATCCATGGCGACCCGCGCAAGTGAGAGATGCTGCTCGGGCTGGCGGAAGTTGTTCCACCCACCGGCCTGCACGAGACGGTTGTTGCGGTAGAAGTAGAAGCCTTGGCGATCGAGTACGGTGCCCACCGCTCGATACTCGTCGAGGTTGGACTTGGGCGGCCACACGTGGGCCTCGAACGTGAGGTCTGCCGTGGGGCCGGGCATGCTGGTGGTGAACTGGCGTGGGTAGTTCGGGTTGCCCGTCACCGGGTAGCCGAACGGGTCGAGCGGTTCGACGCCGAAATCCAGGTAGACAGTGCGTGTACGGACGTCCTCGACAGCGATCGTGATGTTGAAGTCCTCGCGGGCCAGGAACCGGTGCAGATACAGACCGAGGTGGAGCCCCAGCTTGTTGATGGTTCGCTGGAGATAGCGGTCGGTCTGGCCGCTGCCACCGTGCTTCGGGAAGTCCTTTACCCCGTCCCAACGGACCACGGTGCCCTGCCATTGGATGGGGCGATTGTTGTCGTACCGGTCTATGAGGCTCTGCGCATAGGCGTGATCGACGATGTCGCACTGGAAGCCCGCTCGGGCATGCTCCGTCAGCCATCGTCGGCCCACCGTTCGCGTGCGTTTGGTGGTGCTGACGACGGTGACTGCGTCAGCGTGCGAGAGCGAGGCCGACTTCAGGCCTGTGCCGAACATGCCGAGAGCGCCGGATGCGTAGCTGCGACGGCCGCCGACGGTCATCGCGACGTCCAGTGCCTCCTCGTCCATCCCGTGGCCGTCGTCGACCACCAGGAGCGAGACCAACTGGTCGCCGTCCCGGAGGAAGTGGATGACGACATCCTTGGCACCTGCGTCGATGGAGTTGTCGACCAGGTCGGCTATGGCCACTTCGAAGCCGTACCCCTGGCTGCTCAGCGCTTCCACGTAACGGGGGTCCGGGGGCAGACGTTTGCTCCCGGTGATGGGGACGTCGAACTTCCAGTCGGTCATGTTCAGCCTTGGATCCAGGTGGTCGTCGTGAGTCACTCACCGTGACGGTACTTGTACGATCAATCTAAACCGTAGTGCACGGATCCGGCGGTGAGGCAGGATCCGTGCAATCAGGAATGCGCTCAGGGCTGATATCGGTGGAGATCAGCGCCTGGAGGCCCGTGCTGCGTTTACGGCTGCGGCGATGTCGGCGGCTACGGCCGACGGATCCTCGTGCTCCCAGAACCGCAGCACCGTCCAGCCCGCTTCGATGAGCTGTTCGGTGGTCTCCTTGTCGCGGGCCATGTTGCGGTCCAGCTTCTGGCGCCACCAATCGGCATTGGCCTTGGGGCTGGTGGCGTGCTGTGGGCACCCGTGCCAGAAACAGCCGTCGAGGAAGACGGCGATCCGTGCACCTGGGAATGCGATGTCGATGGATCGCCGAGGCATGCCCGGGACGGGGCGATGGAGCCGGTAGCGGTGTCCCTCATGGAAGAGCAGGCGCCGCACCGCCAGCTCGGGAGTCGTGTCACGGCTGGCCTGGCGGCTCATGCGGGCGGAAACGCCGGGTGAGGAAGGCAGGGCGGGCACGTTTCCATTCTGCCGCCGTCGGGCCCTGTCCCGGGGTGGTGCGGAGAGGATGCCCATCCTGACGTGTTCGAACATCTGACCTCATTGTCACTCCCTGGTGCCACACTGGTGCGACTGTTCCAAGTCGCACCCAGGGGGGCCGATGCGCTTCAGAGATGACCTGCTGTCCTCGATAGAGATCTGTGCCGGTGCCGGTGGGCAGGCACTCGGCCTGCACGCGGCTGGTTTCCGGCACTTGGCTCTCCTGGAAATCGACAAGCATGCCTGCGCGACCCTGCGGAAGAACGTGGTGGGGCATCCCGAATGGAGCGGATGCGAGGTCATCGAAGGTGATGTGAAGGACGTCGACCCCTTCGTGCACCCGCAGCTGGAGAAGTTCGGGCTGGGGCCGGGGGATCTGGATCTTCTTTCCGGCGGTGTGCCCTGCCCGCCGTTTTCGGTGGCCGGCAAACAGCTCGGCGAGGACGACGAGCGGGACCTCTTCCCCAGGATGCTCGAGCTGGTGGAGCAGCTCCGACCCAAGGCGGTCATGATCGAGAACGTCCGGGGGATCCTTGAGCAGAAGTTCGCTGCTTACCGCGAAATGATCGTGTCCGAACTTGAGGGATACGGCTATGAGTCCTGTGGCTGGCAGCTGATTGAGGCCCGGGACCACGGAGTTCCCCAGCTTCGTCCCCGGGCCATTCTTGTGGTGATCGACAAGAGGTATGCGGGGGAGGCGAAGTTCGAGTGGCCAGTGGGCAGCGGTGGGGCAGTCGTCAGCGTCGCAGAGGCTCTCGAGGAGACGATGCGGGAGCGGTGCAGGCCGCACGGAGCCAGGGGACAGGCCGTCTTCGATAAGTGGTTGGAGAAAGCCAGGAGCCGTGGTGGCGAGGCCCCCACGCTGGTAGGCGGATCCAAGAAGCACGGAGGCGCCGACCTGGGCCCCAGCCGTGCAAAGAGGGCCTGGGCAGCGCTCGGTGTCGATGCCATGGGAGTTGCCAATGACCTTGAGAGTTGCGTTCCTGAGAGGGAGCTTTTCCGGGAAAACGGCCCGATGCTCACTGTGGAGCAGGCGGCGATAATCCAGGGTTTCCCCCGGGAGTGGAAGTTCACCGGCGGAAAGACTGCTCGCTATCGCCAGGTGGGCAACGCCTTCCCGCCGCCGGTCGCCGAAGCCGTGGGCAGGTCCATTGCGGCTGTCCTTCGTCCTGGCGGCGATGGGGAAGCGATTCCGACTCCTGCCCGGGCGATCATCCCGAAGAGCCCGGTCGTTCGGCAGCCCCAGATCAGTTTTGACGACCTGGCGGCGGCGAACGCCTGACACCTTGATCCCCTTCAGCGCAAACCTTCGTTTGCCCGGCTCCAGAGTGGAGGTTTGCGCTGTCGCGCAGGGGGGCCGGCTGCTTGCCCGCCCGTCTCAGCGGTGCTGCCCCGGTGTCTGTCCCCACGCCGGGCTCGGGCTTGCCGTGGGAGCCGGGGCCGTAGGGGCGCCCCACCCCTGCACCGCGCCCGGCACCGGGGGTGCCCCCCACGGGTGGGCCGGTATCGGGGCCCCGGGTGCCCCGAAAGGCTGCGCCACCCCCGCCACCGCCCCCGCCAGTGCCGGCTGGGCGACATCCCGGCGCTGCCACAAGTGGTGCAGCAGTTCCGCCTCCCTTGCCCCGAAAGCGGGGTCCGGGGTGCCGCGGAGGGCTCGGTGGCGGAGGAAGGCCAACGACGTCGCGTAGGAGATGTACTCCGCCACCACGCGGGACGCTGCCGGGCCGCCTGTGCGGCGGGCGAGGTCTCGGGCTATGCCTCGTGCTCGCATGGAGGAGAGGGCGTGGGGCTCGGGTGGGGTGAGCCAGCCGGCGGTCTGGTAGGCGGGGAGGTGGGTCTGGATCGTGCGGAGTTCGTTCTGGCGGGACCAGATGGTCAGCCATGTCAGGAGGGCGAAGACCGGCACCATGAAGAGGGCGTAGACGGCCAGGAAGCCCGCGCCCGGCAGGGTGGCCGAGCCGTTCCACAGGCCGTGCAGGAGCATGGCGGTCAGGAGGGCGACTATGGGGATCAGCCAGCGGAGGGCTCGGCGGCGGGACGGCAGCGTTGCCGCCAGGCCGAAGCCCAGGCCCGTCATCGACGTGAAGAGCGGGTGCGCGAAGGGCGACATCAGCACCCGGACGAAGAACGTGGCGGCCGTCGTCGACCGCAGGCCCTCGTAGCCGAAGCTCTGGTCGTTGGCGAAGGCGTTGCCGAGGTAGAGGATGTTCTCGGTGAAGGCGAAGCCCGTGGCGGTGATTCCGGCGACCACGACGCCGTCGACTATGCCGTTGAAGTCCCGCCTCCTGAAGAGGTAGAGGAGGAGGATCGCCGCTGCCTTCGCGCTTTCCTCGACCACCGGGGCCACGAACGTCGCGCCCCAGCCCGCCGCGTCCTCGCGCTGCGCGCCCGCGACCGTCGTCAGCAGCCACTTCGTCGCGTAGCCGTTCGCGAGGATGGCCACCAGCGTGGCCGCGCACGCGCCCCACGCGAAGGCGAATATCAGGCTCTTCCAGGGCTTGGGCTCGACGCGGTCCATCCAGCGGAACGCGGCTATGAGCAGCGGCACGGGCAGTACCGCCAGGCCCAGCCCCACCAGGAAGCCCTTGGTGCCCGTCTGCTCGCGAACCAGCGCCAGGATGATCAGGCCGCAGAGCGCGAGCAGCAGGAACACCGCTCCGATCCGCACCGCCTTGTTGTCCCAGAGGGTGTCCCACAGGGCCCGGCGGGGTGCGTAGTGTCCTGACGCCGGGGGAAGAGTGAGCGTCTGCTGCTGGGAGTGAGGCGGTGGCTCATGCACGCACCGAACCCTAACCAAGGGGCGGAGAGCGCAGTGACGGTTTTCCCGCCCCTTGGAGCGTCTTGGAATGTGCTGTGCGTTACGCCGCGCGGCGGCGGAACAGCAGGTCGTGGACCACGTGGCCCTTGTCCAGGCCCTGGCCCTCGAAACGGGTCAGCGGACGGAAGTCCGGGCGCGGGGCGTAGCCGCCGTCGGGCTGGGTGTTCTCGAAGTCCGGGCTGGCCATGAGGACCTCCAGCATCTGCTCCGCGTACGGCTCCCAGTCCGTCGCGCAGTGCAGCAGGGCACCCGGCGCGAGCCGCGTCGCGGCGAGCGCCAGGAACTCCGGCTGGATCAGCCGGCGCTTGTGGTGGCGCTTCTTGGGCCACGGGTCCGGGAAGTACACGCGCAGGCCTGCGAGGGCGTCCGGGACGAGCATCTCGCGGAGCAGGATGATCGCGTCGCCGTTGGCCACGCGGACGTTGGTCAGGCCGTTCTGCTCGGCCAGGTTCAGCAGGTTGCCCTGGCCCGGGGTGTGGACGTCGCAGGCGAGGATGCCGGTGCCGGGGTCGGCAGCCGCCATCCTGGCCGTGGCCTCGCCCATGCCGAAGCCGATCTCCAGGACGACCGGCAGCCGCGGGTCGCCGAACAGCTCACCGAGGTCCAGCTTGCTCAGGCCGTCGATGTCGAGGCCCCACTTCGGCCACAGCCGGCGCAGCGCCTCGCCCTGCCCGGTCGTGACGCGGCTGCGGCGCGGCTGGAAGGACCGGATGCGGCGCTCGTGGTGCGAGCCCGCGGGATCCGGCGCCGGGCCGTCGGGGAACATCGGCTCCCGGCGGGTGCGGGCGGGAGCGGGGGCGGCAGGGGCCGGTACCGCCGCGCGGGCCTCAAGGGCCTCGGAGTCGGTGGCTTCGGTGGTGGGAGCGTGGTTCTCGGACACAGTTCCTCAAGTCTACGGGCGGTGCCGGCGAAGCCGGTTGCGATCACGGATGGGCGCACCCCTGTGCGACTCAAGGGCAACCGGACGAATCCCCGTCCGCCGATCCGGTGGGCGGTGCCCCGGAGGCGCGTGGTGGCCCTGTTTGAGGCACGTCCCACTCATACGATCTTCCTCGCCCGGCCCGCCACGATGAGTGAGACGGAGACCACTCATGCGACTGCGACCGCGACCGCGACTGCGACGGCGCCCCCTCACCCACCGGTTCCCCGGAGCGGTGGCGATGCTGGCCGCCACCGCGGTGCTGATCGGCGGCTGCGATGTCGCACGGGAACGCGTCACGGAGCTCGGGCATGCGGGCGCTGCCCATGCCGTCCATGTCGTCCACGCCCGGTTCGCCGCGGGCCCCGAGCTCCCGCAGGCCGACCACAAGCCCCAGAAGCCCCAGAGGCTCCACAAGGCCGCCGCCCGCGCTGTCGAGGAGTGGCGCCTCGTTTGGTCCGACGAGTTCCGCGGACCCGCCCGCCACCGCCCCGACCGGGCCAAATGGTCCTTCGACCGGGGCGGCGAGCCCCAGTGGGGCAATCACGAGTGGCAGTACTACACGGACCGGCCGGGCAACGTCTCCCTCGACGGCCACGGCAACCTCGCCGTCACCGCCCGCCACGAGCGGGTGCGCGAGGTACGCGGGAAGAAGTGCGGCTTCGGGCCCTGCGACATCACCTCGGGGCGGCTGACGACTAAGGGGAAGTTCGCCCGCGCCTACGGCCGCTTCGAGGCCCGAATCAAGATCCCCAAGGGGCAGGGGCTCTGGCCCGCCTTCTGGATGCTCGGCGCCAACGTCGACAAGGTCACCTGGCCCGGCAACGGCGAGATCGACGTCATGGAGGCCCTCGGCCGGCAGCCCAACACGGTCCACGGCACCATCCACGGCCCCGGCTACGTCGCCCAGGGCATCGAGAACCACACCACCCTGGGCCGTGGCGGCAGCCTCGCCGACGGGTTCCATACGTACCGCGTCGACTGGATGCCCGGGAAGGTCACCTGGTACCTCGACGGCAAGCCCTATGGGACCGCCTGCGCCGGACAGCTCAAGCACGGACAGAAGTGGGTCTTCGACCACCCGCACTACCTGCTGCTCAACCTCGCCGTGGGCGGCGACTGGCCCGGCCCGCCCGACCGCTCCACGCCCTTCCCGGCCCGGATGCTGGTCGACTACGTGCGGGTTTACGAGCACACTGGCCGCTGAGCCCGGTCGGCTGTGCCGGGGGTGCCGCCGGTTCGGCACCGCCGGGCTCCGGCGGCGTGGCCGATCGCCGTCGCGGCGGGGAAAGGCATGGGGCTTCGCCCCAGGACCCTCCCTACTGGCCGAGATGAGCCAGCGCCCGCCGCGCCACCTCCCGGCCGATCGGCAGCGACGCCGTCGCCGCCGGTGAGGGCGCGTTCAGCACGTGCACCATGCGGGGCGACTCCGCGAACAGGAAGTCGTCCACCAGCGTCCCGTCCCGCAGCACCGCCTGCGCCCGTACGCCCGGCGCCGCCGGTATGAGGTCCTCGACGGTGATCCCCGGCAGCAGCCGTCGTACCGCCTCCGCGAAGGCGGGCCGGGAGAGGGAGCGCCGCATCTCGCCCGCCCCGTAGCGCCAGTGGCGCCGGGCTATCCGCCACGCGCCCGGATAGCCCAGCGTGCCGGCCAGCTCGCCCGGTCGTACCGTCCAGCGGCCGTAGCCCTCGCGGGCCGCCGCGGGCACCGCGTTCGGCCCCAGGTGGACCCGGCCGTCGATGCCCCGGGTGAGATGGACGCCCAGGAAGGGGAACGCCGGGTCCGGCACCGGATAGACCAGGCCCCGCACCAGATCCGTACGCCCCGGGGCCAGCTCGAAGTACTCCCCCCGGAACGGGATGATCCGCATGCCCGGGTCGTCGCCCGCCAGCCGGGCCACCCGGTCGCTGTACAGCCCGGCGCAGTTGACCAGCGCCCGGGCGCGCAGCACCTCGCCGAGCGACGTGCGCACCGCGACGGCTGGGCCTCGCCGCCCGACGACCCGTACCTCCGCCCCGTAGCGCACGGAGGCGCCGGCCTCCTCCGCCAGCCGGGCCAGGCGCCGGGCCACCGCGCCGAAGTCGCACACCCCCGTCGTACCGACGTGGATCGCGGCGATGCCGCGCACCGCCGGCTCGTACTCCGCGATCTGCGCGGGGCCCAGCTCCCGCACGGGAATGCCGTTCTCCCGGCCGCGCTGGACCAAAGCGTGCAACCGGGGCAGCTCGGCGCGGTCCGTCGCCACGATCAGCTTGCCCGTCACCTCGTGGGGCAGGCCCTGCTCGGCGCAGAACCGCACCATCTCCGCCGCCCCTCGCACGGCGAAGCGGGCCTTGTACGAACCGGGGCGGTAGTAGATCCCGCTGTGGATCACTCCGCTGTTGCGGCCGGTCTGGTGGAGAGCGGGGCCGCTCTCCTTCTCCAGGACCACGACGCTCGTGCCCGGCGCGGCGCGCGTGATCGCGTACGCCGTCGACAGGCCTACGATCCCGCCGCCGACGATCAGCACGTCACAGTCGTACCCGCCGCCGTCACCGCGCACTTTCTGCGCCTCGCCTCCCACGTCACCATGATGACGGGTGACACTGACAGTCGGCCGCCAGATGGGGGCGTGGGTGTTCGAGCCGCGGCCGGCGGGCGGGCCCGGGCAGGGGAGCCTCAGACGCCGCAGCGGCGGCCCGGCCTCACCCGTGCGCCACCAGCAGCGGCCTCGCCCGCTCGCGCAGCTCCACCACCCGGGGCTCGTTCCCGTACGGCTCCAGGCGGTGGAGCAGGTCCCGTACGTACTCCGTCGTACGGGCCGAGGAGATCCGTCCCGCGACCTCCACCGCCCGCGTGCCCGCCGCGCACGCCGCGTCCAGGTTCCCCGACTCCAGCTCCGCGACCGCCGAGACCACCAGGCGCAGGCCGTGCGAGCGTACGAACTCCTCCGTCGGCCGGGCCAGGGCCTGCTCCGTGAAGCGCTGTACCTGCCGTGGCACCCGCAGATCGCGGTAGCACTCGGCGGCGTCGGCGGCGAACCGTTCCTGGGTGTAGAAGTCCAGCCAGGACGGGTCCGGGTCGCCCGGACGCGCCCGTTCCAGCCAGCCCTCGGCGGCCTTCAGCGCCGTACCGCACGCGGGGCCGTCCCCCGCCTTCGCCTGGGCGCGTGCCTCGACGAGGCGGAAGAAGCTCATCGTGCGGGCGGTGGCCAGGCCCCGGTTGCGCTCCAGGGCGGCCTGGGCGAGGTCGACGCCCTCGTCCGCGAAGCCCCGGTACGTGGCCTGGAGGCTCATCGACGCCAGGACGTACCCGCCGAGCGGGACGTCCGCCGCCGCCCGGGCCAGCCGCAGCGCCTGGATGTAGTAGCGCTGGGCGGCCTCCTGCTGGCCCGTGTCGAAGGCCATCCAGCCCGCCAGCCTGGTCAGTTCGGCCGTCGCGCCGAAGAGCGAGCGCCCCACGTCGTCGCTGTACGAGCCCAGCAGCAGCGGCGCCGCGTCGACGCGCAGGCACTCGGGGACCATCGACGAACGCCAGTCGCCGCCGCCGTACTTGGAGTCCCAGCGGCGGGCGTCGTCGGCGGCCTCCCGCAGCTTCGTCACATCGCTGTGGCCGACACGCTGCGGTAAACCGCAGTCCGCGCCGGCTCCCGAGGCGGCGGCCGTGGCCGCCTCACGGGCCGCCTGCTGCGGCTCGCGCGCCACCGAACTGTCGGCGGGCGTTATCAGCCAGCGCGAGGCGGGCGTCGAATACGCGCTGACGGAGAAGGAACCGGCCAGGCTCTGCCAGATGCCCCCGCCCCCGCGCCTGCCGGCGACATCCAGCCGGTAGAGCTCCGTCGCGGACCGCACCGCCTGGCCGACATCGCGCGGAAAGGAGAGCCCCACCTCCGGCGCGGGATCGGCGTCCGCGAGCCCGATCTCGTGCAGCGGCACCGGCCGGCCGAGCTTGGCCGCTATGGCCGCCGCGATCAGATGCGGCGCCGCGCCCTGCGGCACCATGCCCTTGGAGACCCAGCGGGCGACGGATGTCTTGTCGTAGCGAAGTGTCAAACCCCGTTGCGCGCCGAGGTCGTTGACCCTGCGCGCGAGACCGGCGTTGCTGATGCCGGCGAGGGCGAGGACAGTGCCCAGCTTCTCATTCGGCCCGCGTGGCTCCCTGGACATGCGCACCCCTCGACGAACGGCGCCCGCCCCGGCATAGGCTCGAGGCATTCGTAAACCCAGCGTAGTTCGCCGCATCCCGACCGTTAAGAGGCGATGTCCCGGATGGCGAGATTCTGGCCCGTATGTGCGTGCATCGAGGGGCACGTGCTCCGGTTGTGTGTGGCCGTGCGCCCGCCGTGCGCTCTGTCCGCGCCCACGGGGGCGGCGGTTCCATGGTGGAGCGTGGGTTGGCCCGCTGCGCTGGAACCAGTGGGCTGGGGGAGGCCGTCGCCTCATTCCCCGCGGGCGGCGGCACGGTCCGGGAGGTGGCTCGCGCCTCCCGGGCCGTACGCGCGCACGCCGTCCGGTCCGTTCCCGGCGCGTTCGCGCCGTGTCCGTCCCCTTTCCGGTCCCCGCTGAGCGGACCGCGAACCGGGACGCCCCGAATTTGGCCGGATCCGGGTGCGCCGCGCGGCCGAGGACAGGCGGGTCGCGGGGGTGACCCCTTGGGCGAACCGTGACGAAACGCCATTTCCCTCCGTTGTCAGGTGAGTTGGCAGCGGGCGTCGCACGGATTCGCACGGAACCTGTCGCCCAACGGGCGCCCCATGGATGTCGTAACCGTCGCCCGCTGTGCATGATGACTGCTACCTGATGTGCGGCATGCGCGTCCTGGTGGTTGTCCTGCTTGCTTGTCCTGTTGCTTGTTGTTGGTTGTCCACAGCCTGTGGAGGCGGCGATGCGCTGGTTGGTGGGGTGGAGCCGCAGCGCTGCCGGAACCGGAGCACAGACCGGCCCCGACGGTCCCGACCGGCCCGACTCGCCCGGCCCCCTGGTCGAGCCCGTGGGCGCCCGCCTCCTGTGGGGCGAACCGGCGCCCCTGTGGGCCGTCGGCGACTGGCGCCCCGACGAGGTCCGCGTCGTCCACGCCGACGCCGACACCCGACTCGCCGTGCTCGGCCGCTGCGGCGCGAGCGACGACGCCCTGCGCTCCGGCCTCCTCGCCGCGCGCGGCGGCGCGCTGCGCCATCTGACCGCCTGGCCGGGCAGCTACACCGCCGTCGCCCGCGTCGGCCGCCGCCTCACCGTCGCCGGGGACCTCGCCGGCGCCCGCCCAGTCTTCCACGCCGCCTGGTCCGGCGGCACCGCCTACGCCACCGCGGCCCTCCCGCTCGCCGACCTCGTCGAGGCCGAGCTCGACATCGGCTACCTCGCCGCGCTCCTCGCCTGCCCCGACTCCCCGGAAGCCCTCGGCGACGGTACGCCCTACACCGGCGTCCGCCGCGTCCCGCCCGGCCACGCGCTGGTGCTGCGCGACGGCGCGCGGGACATCACGGGCTACGAACCCACCTCCTCGCTCGCCGTCGCCGCGCCCCAACTCGACGCGCGGCGGGCCGTCGAGGGCGTCCGCGAGGCGATGGTCGAAGCGGTACGGACCCGGCTCGCCGCCCCGCGCCACGCCCTGGTGTACGGCGAGTACGGCGAGCACGGCGACGGACACCCGCCGGGCGGTGGCGCGTACGACTCGAACGGAGCGTACGGCTCGTCCAGCGCGTACGGCTCGTCCAGCGCGTACGGCTCGTCCGACGGCGCGTACGGTCACGAGCGCGCCCCCGGCATGGGGCCTGCCCCCGGTACGGGATCCGCCCCCGGCGCGGGACCGGCCCACCGGCGCACCGCCTACCGTCGCGGACCCGCCCCCGGGGTCGGCGCCGACCTCTCCGGAGGCAGCGCCTCCGGCACCCTGGCGCTGCTGGCGGCCGGGCTGCCGGGCCTGCCCGGCACACCCCTCGGCTTCGGCACGGGAACGGGCGAACGGCTGCTCGCCGTCACCTTCAACGACCTCGCCTCGGACGGCGGCCGCACCCGCGAATCCGAACTCGAACGGGCCCGCGCGATCGCCGCCAACCCCCGGCTCCGCCACGTCATCGTCGCCGCCGGAACGGAAGCGCTGCCGTACGCCGAGCTGTACGACGGCCCGCTGACCGACGAACCCGGCCCCGCCATCGCCTCCGCCGCCCGGCACCGCAGAAGACTGGCCGCCGGCGGCGCCGACCACCTCGTCGGACACGGCGCCCGGCAGGTCCTCGACGCCCACCCGGCCCGCCTGGCCGACCTGCTGATGGACCGCAGACGGCGGCACCTCCTCAAGCCCGTCTCGGCGCTGGCCCGCGCCGACGGCCCCTCGGCGCACTCGCTGTTCGTCCCCTTCACCGTCTACCGGGCGGCTCGGCGGCTCGCCCGCACGTCCTACCGCGAAGGCCTTGAGGGAGCCGCGGCGGAGCTGCTGGCCCCGAGGGCGTACGACCCGTACGGCCCGGTTCCGGGCGGTCGGGCGGCGGGCGGCCCCGTGGACGCCTCGCTGGCCGCCCTCACCTGGTGCCGGACCGGGCCCGCCGCCCGGTGGCTGACCGGCGAGGCGCTCGCGGAAGTATCGGTTCGTCTCCAGAGCGCGGCGGTCCGCGCCAACGGGCTGACGCAGCGCCCCGGCGAACGCCGCGCCGCCGCCGCGCTCAGCCGGCACGCCGCGGACCACCGGGTCCTCGAGCAGGCCGCCGAGGTGCGCGGCCAGCGCCTGCACGCCCCCTTCCTCGACAACCAGGTCGTACGGGCCTGCCGCGCGCTCCCCGAAGCGCTCCGGGTGCAGCCGGGGGCGCGCGCCTCCGTGCTGCGCTCCGTCCTGGCCGGCGCGGGCATCCGTGAACTGCCGCCCGGCTGGGGCGCCCCGTCCCACGCCGCGCACGCGGCGGCCGGACGCGCCGGCATCGGGGCCTCCCTGGGCCCGCTCCAGGACCTCTTCGCCACACCGCTCCTCGCCGACGCGGGCCTCGTCGACGCCGGCGTCGTAAGGGGCGCCCTCCACGCGGCGGCGAGCGGCGTGCCGCTGCCCCTGGACGGGCTCGCCGAACTCGTCTCGGCGGAGGTCTGGTTACGCCGCCTCCTCGCCCGGCGCGGCACCTGCTGGACAGGCCCGGCGGCACCGCGCCGCCGCGCCGTGGCGGGCGGCGTGCCGCCCCGGCCCAGCCTGTGAGGACGGCGCAGGACGGTGCAAGACGGTGCCCGGCCCGATGAAGGGATGAACCCGATGAAGGAGGGCGCGGGATCTAGCCGCAGCTGATCCGGGCCAGCGCCCAGTCCGGCACCGCCACCCGGTCCCACGCGGACACCGGCTGTACGACGAGGCGCAGCGTCTTGCGCCCCGTCAGCGGCACATGGACCGGCACCGCCGCCTGCCCGGCCCGCACCGGGCCCGAACTCCACACCCGGGAACCGTCCGCGTAGACGGAGAACGCGGCCGTGCCCAGACCGAACGACATGTCGTCCAGACCCGCCATGGCGTCGTAGGACGTACAGGACCGGTTGAGGTCGATCGTCACCGACGACGCGGCGTGGACGGTCACCCCGTGGCGGTACGCCGTACCGCCGATGCGGACACCGCCGTACCGCTGCCACAGCCAACTGCTCGCGCCGAACCGCACCTCGGGCTGTGAACCGTCGCCGAGCCCGCTGTACTCCAGCCGGTTGAGCTGGAAGACCGCCGGGGGCCGGGGCTTGTGCGTGGGCTTCGGCTCGGGGGCGGACGTGGGGTCGGGCTTGTGTGTGGGTTCGGGCCTGGGCTTCGGCTCGGGTTTCGAAGTGGGGGAGGACGGGTGGGACGTGGGGGCGTGAGCGGTGGGCCCGGACCCGGACCCCGTCGAGGCCGAGGCCGCCGACGACGCGGAGGCCGACGGGGCGCGCGACGCGGACGCGGAGGCGGACGGTGTGGGCGCCGAGGGCGAGGCCCCAGCCGACGCGCCCGTACTCGCGTCCGGACTCGCGTGCGCGCCCGACGGGCCGGGCACGGGCTTCGCCACCAGCGCGGGCGGGCCCTTCGGACCCTCGGAGGCGGTCAGCCCGGGCGTCGCCTTCGGCGCGCGCGGCTTCGGCAGGGCGGGGGCCACGGCGTCCTTGGCCAGCGGCTTCTCCGGCGGCGCGGACGTCCCGGACGCGAGGGTGTACGCGATGACCGCCCCGGCGGCGGCTACGGTCCCCGCGACGAGCGCGACCTTCGCCGCCAGGCCCAGCCCCTGCACCCCGACCCCGGACCCGCCGGAACCCGCCGCCCCGGACCCGGCCGTCCCCGATCCCGACGCGCCGGAGCCCGACGCCCCCGATCCGGCCGAAGCCGACCCGCCCGTCCCGGCCCCGCTCCCCGCAGCGCCCGAACCGCCCGCGCCGCCGGCACCTCCGCTCCCGCTTCCCGCGGCACCGGCACCCGAACCAGCGCCCGTACTCGAGCCGGCACCGGCACCCACATCCGCACCGGCACCCGCACCCGTGCTCACGGCCGCGGCTCCCGCCGCCCCGGCCGCTCCCGCAGTGCCCGCGGCGATCCCGCCCGCCGCCTTCAGCGACCAGTCGGCGGCGAACCAGCCGATGACCGCGACCGGCAGCAGCCCGCGCAGCTGCGCGTTGACGTCCGCGACCTCCCGCGCCGCCATGCGGCAGCGCGAACACCCCTCCAGATGCCGGCGCATCCCCCGCTCGGCCCGGGCCCGCAGACTGCCGCGCGCGTACGCGCCGAGCCGGTCCGCATAGCGCGCGCATTCGCCGCCGGACGTCAGCGACGTACTCACATGGGCCTGGAGATACGCCTGCCGCAGCCCCTCGCGCGCCCGGTGCGCCAGCACCGCCGTGGCATTGGCGGTCAGCCCGAGGAGCGGTGCCACCTCGCTCGGCGACTCCTCCTCCACGGTGGTGTGCCAGAGAACCGTCTGCCACCGCTCGGGCAGGCTCCGGAACGCCCGCACGGCCAGGGACTCCTCGGCCTCCTGCATGGCCCGCACATCCGCGCCGAGCCCCAGCGTGTCGTCCTCGGCGGCGACGGACGCCACCGCGGACGAGGTCGCGAAGACCGCGAAGTCCTCGACGAGATGCTCCCGCCGGGTCGTCCGCCCCCAGGCCGCCGCGACCCGCCGCACCGTGGTCAGCAGATACGCCCGTACCGCCGTGTCCGGCCCGGAGCCGCCCCGCACCGCCTGGAGCGTGGCGGCGAAGACCTCATTGGTCAGGTCCTCGGCGGTGTGGTCGTCACGGCAGCAGCTACGGGCGTACCGGCGGACCGCGCCGGCATGGCGCCGGTACAGCTCCTCGTAAGCCCCGCCGCTCTCCCCACCGCGCAGCTGTGCGACCAGCTCGAGGTCGGACGGTGGCACATCCGTGGCTTCCTGGTCTTCCCGCACACCCGCATCATCGACCGGCGCACCGTTCTCGGTACAACCAGCGGCATCGGTCTGTACGGGAATGCCGGAAGAGACCCGGTCTGTCACCCCCGGATCGGCATCCGCCCGGCCACTGTCCCTCGGCGCCGGCACTCCCGAACCGACGGGCCCGAACCACAGGTCCAGGGCGCCGGAGAGGGAGTCGGGACCCGGATCGGGGAAGGACGCGGACGGCCCTCCCTGATCGGGCACCTTGTGCGGCGGCGAAGGATCGCCGGCCCCGTCGCTTCCGCGAGGCTCTTCCCGCCCGTCAACACTCATAGCGCAGGCTCCCCGTACACGCCGGCACACTCGAACTCCGAGCAGCCTCGCATACGGGAACGCGGCAGGATCACTTCACCGACGGCAACCACCCGTCCGGTCCCTGGCCGGGCCGGAATACCGATGGTCACGAGAACCGATAGAAGGTCACGAGAACCGGTGGAAGGGCGGTCGCCGACGCCCGCGACCAGCGCCGGCGCCGACAACCGTCACATCACACGACCGCGAACGGCTACCGCGCGGGACGGGACCGCAGGCCCTCCAGCAGGATGTCCAACAGCCGCGACGAGGCCGCCGCCTGCTGCGCCGCGTCCGGCAGGGACGGCGCGGCCGTCGCTATCACCAGCAGCACATCCGCGACGGTCACATCGGCGCGCAGCTCACCCGCCGAGCGTGCCCGCTCCACCAGCCGGCCCACGACGTCCAGCAGGGCCGCCGCACCCGCGTCGTCCCGCTCCTGGACCGCCGTCGGCCGCTGCTCGACGAGCCGCAGCTCGTGCAGCTGGCCCCCGGCGCCCACGGGCTGCCGCTGCTGCGGCACCCGCGCCGGAACCCGCTCGCGGAGCTCCTCGGCCTCCACGTCGACGCCGACCCGCAGCACCTGCGGAGGCAGCAGCCGGCCCGCGCCCGACGCCACCGACGTGCGCAGGAACCGGGACAGCGCCGACCACGGCTCGTCCTCCTGCCCCAGCGCGGTGCGCGCCTGCTCGGTGAGCCGTGCCGTCTCCTCCTCGGCTATCCGCCGGACCAGCACGTCCTTGCTGGGGAACCGGCGGTAGACCGTCCCCACTCCCACCCGGGCCCGGCGCGCCACGTCCTCCATCGGCGCCCCGTACCCCAGCTCGCCGAAGACCTCGCGAGCCGCCCGCAGGACATGTTCCAGATTGCGCTGAGCATCCACGCGCAACGGCGTATTACGGCCACTCGTGCCGTCGGCCGTCGTCGCGACAGCGGCAGACCAATGAGAGCTCTGAATGGTCATACGTTCCCCCGGTTATGACGTCTCCCCCCGGAGACTCCCCGCCCTGACTGCCGGGGCGCGTCTCGACACCCCGACGGAGTACGAACATAGTTGAGCCCAGGTCAAGAAAGAAGGGGGTAGTTCCGCACAGGCCGTCCCCGATTGGAGTACAGGCCTGATCCCCTTTGATTCTGCACTACCGCTCCACCCCGCCGCATCCCCTCTGACCTGCGAATTTTTCCTGCTTGACGGGCCTCCTCGCACGGACGGATCAGCTCCGGGACCGGTCGTACATTTCAAAGGGCCTGTGGACAAACCACTGAGACCGATGCGTCATGGGAAGGAGCTGTGCCACAACGCGAGGACGATGCCAGGACGACGCGGCAGCACGAGGAGGAAGAGGGCCTTGGAGAGCGGACCGGCGCGCGAGGGGCACGAGGGACGGCAGGAGCGGGAGGAGCGGAAACCCGCACCGGCGGGAACCGATCCGGCCACCAACCCCGCCACCGACAAGGCCACCGACCCCGCCACCGACAAGGCCACCGCTCCGGCCACCGAGCCCCCCGCCCGGGAAACCGCTGGGGAAGCCTCCACCCGGGAAACCACCCGGGAAGCCTCCGCCCCCGCGCGCATCCTGGTCGTCGGCGGCGGCTACGTGGGGATGTACGCCGCCCTGCGCCTCCAGCGGAAGCTCAAGCGCGGCGAGGCCGACATCCTGGTCATCGACCCCGAGCCGTACATGACCTACCAGCCGTTCCTGCCCGAGGCCGCCGCCGGCTCCATCCAGCCCCGCCACGTCGTCGTCCCCCTGCGCCAGGTCCTCGGCAAATGCCAGGTCCTCACCGGCGAGGTCACCGCCATCGACCACGCGAACCGCACCGCCACCGTCAAGACCCTCGCCACCGAGGAGGAGGGCACCGGAGCCGTCGACCTCCACTACGACGAGCTGATCCTCGCCCCCGGGTCCATCTCCCGCACCCTCCCCGTCCCCGGCCTCGCCGACTACGGCATCGGCTTCAAGACGGTCGAGGAGGCCGTCGGCCTGCGCAACCACGTCCTCGAACAGCTCGACATCGCCTCCTCCACCCGCGACCCCGAAGTCCGCTACGCCGCCCTCACCTTCGTCTTCGTCGGCGGCGGCTACGCGGGCGTGGAAGCGCTCGCCGAGCTGGAGGACATGGCCCGTTACGCCACCCGTTACTACCACAACATCCAGCCCGAAGATCTGAAGTTCATCCTGGTCGAGGCGAGCCATCGCATCCTCCCCGAAGTCGGCGAGGAAATGGGCCTGTACACCATCCGCGAGCTGCGCGGCCGCAACATCGACGTACGCCTCGACACCCGCCTCCAGTCGTGCGAGAACCGCGTCGCCGTCCTTGGCGACGGCTCCCGCTTCCCCACCCGCACGCTCGTATGGACCGCCGGTGTCAAACCCCACCCCGTCCTCGCCGCCACCGACCTGCCCCTCGACGAGCGCGGCAGGCTCGTCTGCACCGCCGCCCTCGCCGTGGACGGCGTCGAGCACGCCTGGGCCGCCGGGGACGCCGCGGCCGTCCCCGACCTCACCGCCGCCCAGGCCGGCACGACCTGCGCCCCCAACTCCCAGCACGCCGTGCGCCAGGCCAAGGTCCTCGCCCGGAACGTCATCGCCTCCCTCCGCGGCCACGACCTCCAGGACTACCGCCACAAGTACATCGGCTCCGTAGCCTCCCTCGGCTTCCACAAGGGCGTCGCCCACGTCTACGGCAGGAAGCTCAAGGGCTACCCCGCCTGGTTCATGCACCGCGCCTACCACCTCAGCAGGGTCCCCACCGTCAACCGCAAGGCACGCGTCCTCGCCGACTGGACCCTCTCCGGGCTGTTCAAACGCGAGATCGTCTCGCTCGGCTCCCTGGAGAACCCCCGGGCCGAGTTCGAGCTCGCGGCGGGCACCGGACGCCACCCGGAGGCGAGTTGACGCCGACGACGGGCGCGGCCCGCAGCACGGGAACGCCTTTTTTGGGACGCGGCGTCTGACGAATGTCGGACCCGTCGGCCACACTGGACGTGTGACCATGGGTGGGCTGGTAGCCGCGAAGAGTAACAATCATGAGGATCCGGACGTTTGCTGCACTCCCCCGGGGGCCGGCCCCCGCACCGCCAACCGCGCCGCCGAGCCGGGCGCGCGGCACCGCCACCCCGCAAGGCATCCCACGTCGCCGAGCTGACCCGGAACGACTCCGCGAGGTAATCCTCAGTGAACTTCACCCGCTGGAGCGCCCGGCTCCCCGGAACACAGCGCCGAGCAGCGGCGCGCGCCGACCGCACGCCCGCCACGCCCCCGCAGCAGCCACAACCCGCACCCTCCGGCGGCAGCGGCCCCACCGGAACGGGCACGGGATCCGGTCCCGGCACCGTGCCCCCCGCCCGGGCCGAGTGCGCCCCGGCGCCGGACGCCGAGCCAGTCCCCCGGCTCGACGCGCTCTCCGTCCACGACATCCTCGGCACGGTCCCGGCCCTCGTCGCCGTCGTCTACGGCCCCGAACACCGCATCGCCTACGTCAACGACGCCTACGCCGACCTCTTCGGCCCCCGCGTCCCCGGCAGCCCGGCCCGCGACGCCCTTCCCGAGCTCACCGAGCTCGGCCTGCTCCCCCTGATGGACCAGGTCCTGCGCAGCCGCAAACCCCGCACGGTCAAGTCCCGCCGCGTCCCCGTCGCCCCCGGCCGCCACGGCTACTACACCTTCACCTGCACCCCCATCGACGTCGGCGAGGACAACAGCGAGGACAGCAGCAGGGACGACAGGGACAGCAAGGACAGTCGGCGCGGCGTCCTCGTCTTCGCCGCCGACGTCACCGACCAGGTGGAAGCCGCGGAACGACTGCGCGCCAGCGAACGCCGCCAGCGCGAGGCGGCCGTCACCCTCCAGCGCAGCCTCCTCCCCCAGGAGCTGGAGCAGCCCGACGACCTCCGCGTCGCCGCCACCTACCAGCCCGGCGGCAGCGACACCGCCGTCGGCGGCGACTGGTACGACGTCATCACCCTCGGCGCCGGCCGCACCGCGCTCGTCATCGGCGACGTCATGGGCCGAGGCGTCCGCGCGGCCGCCGTCATGGGCCAGCTCCGCACCGCCGTACGGGCCTACGCGCGCCTGGACCTCCCACCCCACGAGGTCCTCCAGCTCCTCGACGGCCTCGCCTCCGAGATCGACGCCACCCAGATCGCCACCTGCGTCTACGCCGTCCACGACCCCAACGAGGGCCGCCTCGTCTACGCCTCGGCGGGCCATCTGCCGATCCTCGTCCGCGACCCCGACGGCACCGTCCACCGGGCCGCCGAGCCCACCGGCCCCCCGCTCGGCACCGGAGGCTGGCTCCACACCTCCGGCAGCATGCCCCTCGGCCCCGGCTCCAGCGCCGTCCTCTATACGGACGGCCTGGTCGAACGCCGCCACGAGGACATCGACGAAGGCGTCGCCGCACTCGAGCGGGCGTTCGCGGGTGCGACCGGCTCACCCCAGGTGATGTGCGACCGCCTCATCCGCGCCCTCGGCGTCACCCAGGAACACGACGACGACGTCGCCATGCTCGTCCTCCAGCACCCCTTCCGCACCGGCCACGACGCCGAGCTCTTCCACAACGCCGCGCTCGAGCTCCTCGGCGGCATCGAGGCCGCACCCCGCGCCCGCGCCTTCGCCTCGGGCGTCCTCGCCAGCTGGCGCTTCCCCACCGAGCTCCGCGACCTGGGCGTCCTGGCCGCCAGCGAGCTCGTGGCCAACTCCCTCCAGCACGGCGAACCGCCCATGCGGCTCCGGCTGCGCCGCACCGACCGCCGCCTGATCATCGAGGTCACCGACGGCGACGACCACCTGCCGCGCCGCCGCCGCGCCGAGCCCGCGGACGAGGCCGGCCGCGGCATCTCGATCATCGCCACCATCGCCTCGTCCTGGGGCTCACGCCGCACCCCGGGCGGCGGCAAGGCCGTCTGGTGCGAGTTCGCGCTGCCGGGCGTAGGTGTGCACGAATAAGCACGAATAAGCACGAATAAGGGTGTGGCCTGGCCGGAAGCTTTCACTTCCGGCCAGGCCACACCCTTCTTTATATGTATTACGCCGCCACGGGCACTCGCTCGTCGGTCTCGGCGGGGGCGACGACCCGGGCCCGCTGGGCACGGGCGAGGAACGGATTGTCCTGCGCCGCCGTGAGCCGGCGCCCCAGCCGCAGGGCCAGCGCCGTGATGCCGAGCGAGCACATGATCAGCAGCGTCACATAGACACCGGACAGCCCCAGCCCCACCAGCAGCGCGCCCAGCAGCGGCCCCGAGGCCATCGCCAGCTGTTTCACCAGAGCGAAGGCCGAGTTGTACTGACCGATCAGCGACGCCGGAGCCAGGTCGGCCACCAGCGGCGCCACGGTCGGCGACAGCATCGACTCACCGACACCGAACAGCACATAGGTGGAGATCAGCAGCCCCGTGGCCACCGCCTGCGCACCGTGCACCAGCCCGGACAGCGCCGCGGCCACCCATGCCACGGTCCAGATCAGCCCGACCAGCGCCATGACCCGGCTGCGCCGACGGCCCTCCACCAGCTTCAGCACAACGAACTGCGTCACGACGATCGCGGCCGTATTGGCGAACAGCGCGATGCCCAGCGTGGCGGGGGAGACGTGGGTGACCTCCGTGGCGTACGCCGCCAGCCCCGACTCGAACTGTCCGTAGCAGGCGAAGAACATCACGAAGCCCAGCACGCACAGCCACACCATGGAACGGTCCCGCAGCAGGGTGCGCCACGCGCCCTCGGGCCGGCCCTCCGTCGGCACGGCGTCCTCGACCCGGGGAACCTCCGGCAGCTTCACGGTCGCCACCGTCGCACCCAGGACCAGGAACATCACCGCCTCGATGCCGAACAGCCGGATGAAGCTCGACGCGGCGTTCTCGTCGACCATCAGACCGCCGATGAGCCCACCGAGACCGAGGCCCAGGTTGTTGAGGAAGAACTGGGTGGCGAACGAGCGGGAGCGGGTCAGCGGCGTCGAGCACCACACGATCATGGTCGCCAGCGACGGCTGGATCACCGCGATACCCGCACCGAGCGCGGCCGCGGACGCGATGACCAGCGGGGTGACGCTCGACAGACCCAGCCCCAGCGAACCGATGGCCGCCGAGACCGTACCCACGATGGCCACGGGCAACGGACCCCGCCGGTCGATCGCCCGACCGGTGAAGGGCAGCACGATCAGCGCGGCCACGGCCAGCGTGAACAGCGTCAGCCCCGCTGTCCCCGCTCCCAGGTCCCGCACCTTCGCCACATAGACGTAGAGATACGGAACCGTGAAGCCGTTGCCGAACGCGCTCAACGCGTTGCCCAACTGGATCCGGCGCAGTGCCGCGCCCATCGCGGTGGTCACACTCACCCCTCAAGGTTGAAGACTTCGATGGTAAAGTTCGAAGCTAAAGAGTACATGGCGAAGGGCTTTAGCGCGAATGATTTCTGCGATACTGCCGCTCATGGCAGACACCCCCGGGCCCGCCGAGCCGAGCCTCGAAGAGCAGATCGCCGTCTACCAGCGCGAGTACCAAGGCCTGGATCCGCAGGTGGAACGCGTCGTCTCCGCTCTCAGCCGCCTCAACCGCCGCATGAACGTCGCGTACGGCCGCCAGACCGCGGAGCTCGGCATGAGCAACGCCGAGTGGGAGGTCCTCAAGGCCCTCGTCCTCGCCGGCACCCCCTACCGCCTGGGCCCCGGCGACCTCGCCAAACGCCTCGGCCTCACCCCCGCCGCCATGACCCACCGCATCGACCGCATGGTCGCGGAGGGCCTCGTCACCAGGGAGCGGGACGAGAACAACCGCGTCCGCGTGATCGTCGGCATCACGGAGGAAGGCCGGGCGAAGTGGCTGGAGGGCCTGCGCAAGGCCACCGTCTTCGAGGAGGAACTCCTCCAGGACCTCTCGACGGACGAGCGCGCCCAGCTCGGCGCGATGCTGACCCGCCTGCTGCGCCGCGTGGAGCGCACCCAACCGGACGCCGGGGGACGGCTCAACGACCTCGACTGAGTCCATCGGGGAGCCCTTGGGGAAGCCCTCCGGGGACCCTTTGGGGGCCGGTTGACACGGGTCCGTCGGATCCGTAGTGTTCTCCGAGTTGTCACGGGGCCGATACGGTTCCGGGACAGCCACTCCAGCCGCATCGGCGGCGATCACCTCTTTGCATGACCCTTGAACGGGATGAATTTCGGCGTGTCCGGAATTCGGAACGGGTGCCGATTAGGCGCCGCGGGGGAAATCCGCTAAAGTAGTGATCACGCCGGAAGGCGCGAGAAACCCCGCTCCAACAGGGGGCCGGAAAAGGAATCCGAACCGGGAACGGAACGGAAAACGGATCTGGTAAGGTTGGAAACACCGAAGGGA
>NZ_JBIAUP010000004.1:0-162266 GCF_042892945.1 Streptomyces sp. NPDC001678
CTTTTGGCACGCTGTTGAGTTCTCAAGGAACGGACGCTTCCTTTGTACTCACCCACAGTGTTGATTACTGGGGCTTTCCTCCGGGCTTCCCTTCGCTGTTTCCAACCTTACCAGATCCGTTTTCCGTTCCTTACCGCTTCTCATTCGAAGCAGTTCAGTTCGGAATTCATTTCCGGCGCCCTGTCGGAGCGGGCTTCCCCGACTTTATCAGATCTCTCTGAGCCGGATTTCCATCCGCTTTCCGGAACCCCGCCCCGCACTCGAAGTGCTGCGGCGTTCCCTCTGTGGTGGAGCCGTAAACGTACTGGACGGCCGCGCCCGATGCAAATCGGCAGCGGGGCGGCCGTCCATACGGCTGATGCCGCGTCAGACCTCGACGACGACCGGGAGGATCATCGGGCGGCGGCGGTAGCTGTCCGAGACCCACTTGCCCACCGAGCGGCGGACGAGCTGCTGGAGCTGGTGGGGCTCCGCGACGCCGTCCGCGGCGGCCCTGGCGATGGCCTCCTCGATCTTCGGGACGACGGCGTTGAACGCCGCGTCCTCGATGCCGGAGCCACGGGCCTGGATCTGCGGGCCGCTGACGACCTTGCCGGTCGTGCTGTCGACGACCACGAAGACGGAGATGATGCCCTCGTCCCCGAGGATGCGGCGGTCCTTGAGCGAGGCGTCGGTGACATCGCCGACCGAGAGGCCGTCCACGTACACATAGCCGGCCTGCACCTTGCCGACGATCTTCGCCTGGCCGTCGACCAGGTCGACCACCACACCGTCCTCGGCGATGACGATGTGGTTCTTGGGAATGCCCGTCAGAGCACCCAGCTCGGCGTTGGCGCGCAGGTGGCGCCATTCGCCGTGGACCGGCATCAGGTTCTTCGGCTTGCAGATGTTGTAGAAGTACAGCAGCTCGCCGGCGGAGGCGTGGCCCGAGACGTGGACGCGGGCGTTGCCCTTGTGCACGACATTGGCGCCCCAGCGGGTGAGGCCGTTGATCACGCGGTAGACCGCGTTCTCGTTGCCCGGGATCAGGGACGACGCGAGGATCACGGTGTCACCGCGGACGATCCGGATCTGGTGGTCGCGGTTGGCCATCCGCGAGAGCGCGGCCATCGGCTCGCCCTGGGAGCCGGTGCAGACGAGCACGACCTCGTCGTCCGGCAGGTCGTCGAGGGTCTTGACGTCGACGACGAGACCGGCCGGGACCCGCAGATAGCCCAGGTCACGGGCGATGCCCATGTTGCGGACCATCGAGCGGCCGACGAAGGCGACCCGGCGCCCGTACTCGTGGGCGGCGTCGAGGATCTGCTGGATGCGGTGGACGTGGCTGGCGAAGCTGGCCACGATGATGCGCTTCTGCGCGCCCGCGAAGACCTGGCGCAGGACACCGGAGATGTCCCGCTCCGGCGGGACGAAGCCGGGGACCTCCGCGTTGGTGGAGTCCACCAGCAGCAGGTCGATGCCCTCCTCGCCGAGCTTGGCGAAGGCGGGGAGGTCGGTGAGACGGCCGTCCAGCGGGAGCTGGTCCATCTTGAAGTCGCCGGTGTGCACGGCCATGCCCGCGGGGGTGCGGATGGCGACGGCCAGGGCGTCCGGGATGGAGTGGTTGACCGCGATGAACTCGCAGTCGAACGGGCCCAGCCGCTCGCGGTCGCCCTCGGCGACCTCGAGGGTGTACGGGCGGATGCGGTGCTCCTGGAGCTTGGCCTCGATCAGGGCGAGGGTCAGCTTGGAGCCGATGAGGGGGATGTCCGGCTTCTCGCGGAGCAGGAAGGGGACGCCGCCGATGTGGTCCTCGTGGCCGTGCGTGAGCACGATGCCCTCGATGTCGTCGAGGCGGTCCCTGATGGACGAGAAGTCCGGCAGGATCAGATCGACTCCGGGCTGCTCCTCCTCGGGGAAAAGCACTCCGCAGTCGACGATCAGCAGACGGCCGTCGTACTCGAAGACCGTCATATTGCGGCCGATCTCACCGAGACCGCCGAGCGGGGTGACGCGCAGGCCGCCCTTGGGAAGCTTCGGCGGCGCGCCGAGTTCAGGGTGCGGGTGGCTCAAAAGACTCTCCTCACCACGCACGCCACATGCCTCTACGGACACATGGCGCGCATGACATTCGTGCACTTGCTGTTTCGTGCACTTGCAGTTGTTTGTCGATCTTCAGTTGTTTGTCGATCTTCAGTTTTGAAGTCTGGGTGCTAGAGCTGTACCCCGCCGGCGGCGAGATCGCTCTTGAGCTGCTCGGTCTGCTCGTCCGTGAGACCGACGAGGGGCAGTCGCAGCGGGCCGGCGGGCAGGCCCTGGAGGGCGAGGGCGGCCTTGGTGGTCATCACGCCCTGGGTGCGGAACACACCGGTGAACACGGGGAGCAGGCGCCGGTGGATCTCGGCCGCCTTGTCGACGTCACCGGAGCGGTGCGCCTCCAGCATCGCGCGGAGCTCGGGGGCGACGAGGTGGCCGACCACGGAGACGAAGCCCACGGCGCCGACGGACAGCAGCGGCAGGTTGAGCATGTCGTCGCCGGAGTACCAGGCGAGGCCCGAGCGGGCCATGGCCCAGCTCGCCGCGCCGAGGTCGCCCTTGGCGTCCTTGTTGGCGACGATGCGCGGGTGCTCGGCGAGGCGGACCATCGTCTCGGTCTCGATCGCGACGCCGCTGCGGCCGGGGATGTCGTAGAGCATCACGGGCAGGCCCGTGGCGTCGGCGATCGCCGTGAAGTGACGGCGCAGGCCCTCCTGCGGGGGCTTGTTGTAGTAGGGCGCGACCACGAGGAGGCCGTGGGCGCCCGCCTGCTCGGCGGCGCGGGCCAGCTCGATGCTGTGGTGGGTGTCGTTGGTGCCGGCTCCGGCGACGACGTGGGCGCGGTCGCCGACCGCTTCGACCACGGCGCGTACGAGCTGGGCTTTCTCCGCATCGCTGGTGGTCGGGGACTCACCGGTGGTGCCATTGACGACAAGGCCGTCGTTGCCTGCGTCCACGAGGTGGGCGGCGAGGCGCTGAGCGCCGTCGAGGTCGAGGGCGCCGTCGGCGGTGAAGGGCGTGACCATGGCGGTCAGTACCCGCCCGAAGGGCGTCTGCGGTGTGGAGGTCGGAGCCATGGGGGTCACGCTACTCGTTGCTCACCGTGAGGTATCCCCTCGGGGAGTGCCTAAAGGGATCCCGGCACTGCCTGCTCGGGGGTTCAAGCAGTGCCGGGTCCGTTTTTTCAGCGTAGATGAAGGTGATGAAACGCCGCAATACGGACACCTTGCCCGCTGGTCCGGTAGCAGCGCGTCACCGCTGGTCGGCGCACCCTACGGGGCGACGCGACCGTTCTTGTTGAAGGCGTCGTAGGTGAGCGGCATGAGCTTGGCCCACTCCGCCTCCATCTTCTCGCCCACCATCTCGATCTCCCGCTGCGGGAAGGAGGGGACCTTCGCCAGCTCGTGCTGGGTGCGCAGGCCGAGGAAGTGCATCAGGGAGCGGGCGTTGCACGTGGCGTACATCGAGGAGAAGAGGCCGACCGGAAGGACCGATCGGGCGACCTCGCGGGCGACACCGGCGGCCAGCATCTCCTGGTACGCCTCGTACGCCTGGCGGTAGCTGTCCTCCATCGCGCGGCCGGTGAGCTCGTGCTGCGCACGCGTGCCCTCGACGAAGACGTACTTGCCCGGGCGGCCCTCCTGGACCAGCTTGCGGGACTCCCCGGGGACGTAGAAGACCGGCTCCAGCTCGCGGTAGCGGCCCGACTCCTCGTTGTACGACCAGCCCACGCGGTGGCGCATGAACTCGCGGAAGACGAAGATCGGGGCGCTGATGAAGAAGGTCATCGAGTTGTGCTCGAAGGGGCTGCCGTGACGGTCGCGCATCAGGTAGTTGATGAGCCCCTTGGACCGCTCGGGGTCCTTGGTGATCTCTTCGAGGGACTGCTCGCCGGCCGTGGAGACCCGGGCCGCCCACAGCACGTCCGAGTCGGCCGCGCTGTGCTTGACCAGCTCGACGGTCACATCGCTGCGGAACCTGGGCTTCGAATCCTCGGTGGGGGTGTCGCTCACCGGCGGGGTCCTTCCTTTTGCTGCTGTGCTTGCTTTGCTGCTGTGCCTGGCCGTCGCCAAGCCTAAGGGCCACCACTGACAACGGGCCGACACCGGCCCTGGGCGGGGGCTCCGGATCACCCGGGATCGCCCGGAAGCCCGATGCCACAGGAAGGCCCGGGACGCCAGTTGATATTTTTCACAGAAGTTATGGAGAAACGGGCACCCATTGCCCGGTTCGAGCGTCTTCAGGTGTGACAGCACACTTTCGAGGTTCCTAGGAGAGCCCACCATGTTCCGCCGGCGAGAGCCCGTGCCGTTCGCCTTCGTCGCCGAGGCCGAGCGCTACCGCAGCAACGTCACCCCGCCGCCCCGGGGCGGTGCCAGTCGTTCCGAGCTAGTCGGCCGGACGCTGGTGGGGCTGACGGTGGCCGCGGGGCTGATAGGCGCGCTGCTGTTCGGAATGCCGTCGCTGGAGACGGGTCAGCAGAACCCCGGCCACAGCCAGAAGTCCGAGGCCAACGCGGGTCGCTGAGCACTGGCCGTCAGGCAGCGGGTACCCTCACCGCGCACAGTCGTTCGACCGTGCGTATCGAGTGAGGAACCGTCGTGCCCCTGCCCTTTTCGACAGCCGAACGCGACGGCGAGCTCGCGACACCGACCGAGACGACCACGACTGCCAAGAAGTCCGCGACCGACACCATCGCCGCGCTCCTTGCCTCAGAGGACCTGTACGAGGACCACCGCCGCTGGCGGCGCCCGTACCACCCCGGTCCGCTGCGGGTGGGGGGCGCGGCGATGCTGCTTCTGCTGGCCGCCTACGTCCTGGTGTCCGGCGTGATCATCGCCGCCGCGGGAGCCCTGCCGGGCGCGGGCGTCTGCTTCGCGATCGCCGCCGTGCTGATCACGGTCGCGGTGCGGATGGTGCGTACGGGCATCTGGGTGAGCCCTCACGGTCTGCGTCAGCGGCGGGTGCTGCGCGGTGTGACGCTGCCGTGGGCCGAGGTGGCCGAGGTGCGGACCGTGCAGCAGCCGGTGCGGGTGGTGGGGACGCCGCGTACGGCGCAGGGGCAGGCGCTCGTGGTGCGGCGTACGGACGGCGGGACGCTGCCCGTGCTGGTGACCGACCGGAACGCCGATTTCGTGGGGCGGCCGCAGGCCTTCGCGATGGCGGCGGACGCCGTCGAGGACCGGGTGGCCGAGTTCAGGGCGTAGCGGAAGCGGATGGCGGAAACGGATGCGGATGACGGAAGGGCCGGGGCTTCGTGCCCCGGCCCTTCGTCGTCTCAGGCGCCCGAGGCGCTGATCTGTTTGCCGTCGTGCAGGGCGATCGCCCGCTGCATGGCCTTGCGGGCCCTGGGGGTGTCGCGGGCGTCGTGGTAGGCGACCGCGAGGCGGAACCAGCAGCGCCAGTCGCCCGGGGTCCGCTCCGTCTCGTCCTTGCGGCGGGCGAAGACCTCGTCCGCCGAGTCCCGGTCGATCCGCCCGCCGGGCGTCCGTACGAGCTCGTCGACGGGGAGCCCGCCCTCGGCCTCCAGCTCGCGGGCCAGCCGGTTGGCGTCGCGGGCGAACTTGGTGGTCTGGTAGAGGAACCAGGCCCCGATGAACGGCAGGATCATCACCGCCAGCCCGAAGGTGACGGTGACGACGGTGCCCTGCTCGATGAGCATCACGCCGCGGCTGCCGACCAGGACGAAGTAGACGACCAGGACGGCGGCCAGGGCGAAATAGACGATCTTGGCGCGCACGGTACTCAGCCCAGGTCCAGGAAGTTTTCCAGGCCGAACGTCAGGCCCGGCGTGGAGACGACGCGGCGGGCGCCCAGCAGGATGCCCGGCATGAAGCAGCTGTGGTGCAGCGAGTCGTGGCGGATGGTGAGCGTCTCGCCGGTGTCGCCGAGCAGCACCTCCTGGTGGGCGAGGAGGCCGCGCAGCCGGACCGAGTGGACGGGCACTCCGTCGACGTCGGCGCCGCGCGCGCCCTCCAGGGCCGTGGTGGTGGCGTCGGGCTGCGGGGCGCAGCCGGCCTCGCGCCGCGCGGCGGCGATGAGCTGCGCGGTGCGGGTGGCGGTGCCGGAGGGGGCGTCGGCCTTGTTGGGGTGGTGGAGCTCGACGACCTCGACGGACTCGAAGAAGCGGGCGGCCTTCTGGGCGAAGGTCATGGTGAGGACCGCGCCGATGGAGAAGTTCGGGGCGATGAGCACACCGGTCTTCGGCGACGCCTCCAGCCAGGAGGTGAGCTTGGCGAGGCGGTCCTCGGTCCAGCCGGTGGTGCCGACGACGCCGTGGATGCCGTTGCGGACGCAGAACTCGAGGTTGTCCATCACCGAGTCCGGGTGCGTCAGCTCGACCACGACCTGGGCGCCCGCCTCGGTCAGGGCCTCCAGCCGGTCGCCCCGGCCGAGCGCGGCCACCAGCTCCATGTCGGCGGCGGCTTCCACGGCCCGGACGGCCTCGGAGCCGATCCGGCCCTTGGCGCCGACGACCGCCACGCGCAGCTTGCTCATCGTCCCTGCTTCCCCTTGTGTGCCCGGCCGGCGGTGCTGCCGACCGGCGCGGTTTTACGAAACGGCCTCGTGCAGGCGGGCGGCCTGCTTGTCCTTCAGCGGGCCGATCACGGACAGCGAAGGACGCTGCCCCAGGACATCACGGGCCACCTCGCGGATCTCGTCCGGGGTCACCGCGGCGATGCGGGCCAGCATGTCGGAGACCGACATCTGGTCGCCCCAGCACAGCTCGCTCTTGCCGATGCGGTTCATCAGCGCGCCCGTGTCCTCCAGGCCGAGCACGGTGGAGCCGGAGAGCTGGCCGATGGCGCGGCCGATCTCCTCGTCCGACAGGCCCTCGGTCGCGACCTTGTCCAGCTCGTCGCGGCAGATCCGCAGCACGTCGTGGACCTGGTTGGGGCGGCAGCCGGCGTAGACGCCGAAGAGGCCGCAGTCGGCGAAGCCCGAGGTGTAGGAGTAGACGGAGTAGGCGAGGCCGCGCTTCTCCCGGACCTCCTGGAAGAGCCGCGAGCTCATGCCGCCGCCGAGGGCGGTGTTGAGCACGCCGAGGGCCCAGCGGCGCTCGTCGGTGCGGGAGATGCCCGGCATGCCGAGGACGACGTGCGCCTGCTCGGTCCTGCGGCCCAGCACCTCCACCCGGCCGGCCGTGCGGATCGTCTTCGCACCCGAGCGGGGGTCCATCGGCACGGCGTCCGTACGGCCCAGGGCGCCGGCCTTCTCGAAGGCGGCGCGGACCTGGCGGACGACCTTGGCGTGGTCGACGTTGCCGGCGGCGGCCACGACCAGGCGGGTCGGGTCGTAGTGCTTCTTGTAGAAGCGGGCGACCTGGTCCCTGGTCAGGGCGTTGATCGTGTCGACGGTGCCCAGGACCGGGCGGCCGAGGGGGGTGTCGCCGAGCATGGTGTGCGCGAACAGGTCGTGCACACAGTCGCCGGGGTCGTCCTCGGTCATGGCGATCTCTTCGAGGATCACCCCGCGCTCGGCGTCGACGTCGGCCGGGTCGATCAGCGAGCCGGTGAGCATGTCGCAGACGACGTCGATGGCCAGCGGCAGATCGGTGTCGAGCACCCGCGCGTAGTAGCAGGTGTACTCCTTCGCCGTGAAGGCGTTCATCTCGCCGCCGACCGCGTCGAGGGCGGCGGAGATGTCGAGGGCGCTGCGCTTGGCCGTGCCCTTGAAGAGGAGGTGCTCGAGGTAGTGCGTGGCGCCGTTGAGGGCCGGGGTCTCGTCGCGGGAGCCGACGTTCGCCCAGATGCCGAAGGTCGCGGAACGGACGGACGGCAGGGTCTCGGTGACCACGCGCAGACCGCCCGGGAGGGTGGTCCGGCGGACGGTGCCGATGCCGTTCTCGCCCTTGAGAAGCGTTTGGGTACGGGCGACGGCCCGCCCCTCCGAGGAGGGGCGGGCCGTCTTCCGCGAACTGCGGGACGTCACTTGGCGGACTCGTCCTCGTTCTCGTTGGCGTCCTCGCCCTCGATCACGGGGATCAGGGAGAGCTTGCCGCGCTGGTCGATCTCGGCGATCTCGACCTGGACCTTGGCGCCGACGCCGAGGACGTCCTCGACGTTCTCGACGCGCTTGCCGCCGGCGAGCTTGCGGATCTGCGAGATGTGCAGCAGGCCGTCCTTGCCCGGGAGCAGGGAGACGAAGGCACCGAAGGTGGTGGTCTTGACGACCGTGCCCAGGTAGCGCTCGCCGACCTCCGGCATGGTCGGGTTGGCGATGCCGTTGATCGTGGCGCGGGCGGCCTCGGCGGCCGGGCCGTCGGCGGCACCGATGTAGATGGTGCCGTCGTCCTCGATCGTGATCTCGGCGCCGGTGTCCTCCTGGATCTGGTTGATCATCTTGCCCTTGGGGCCGATGACCTCACCGATCTTGTCCACGGGGATCTTGACGGTGATGATCCGCGGGGCGTTCGGGGACATCTCGTCCGGCGTGTCGATCGCTTCCATCATCACGTCGAGGATGTGGAGGCGGGCGTCGCGGGCCTGCTTGAGGGCCGCGGCCAGGACGGAGGCCGGGATGCCGTCCAGCTTGGTGTCGAGCTGGAGGGCGGTCACGAACTCCTTGGTGCCGGCGACCTTGAAGTCCATGTCGCCGAAGGCGTCCTCCGCACCGAGGATGTCGGTGAGGGCGACGTAGTGGGTCTCGCCGTTGATCTCCTGGGAGATCAGGCCCATGGCGATACCGGCGACGGGGGCCTTCAGGGGCACACCGGCGTTCAGCAGCGACATGGTGGAGGCGCAGACCGAGCCCATGGAGGTGGAGCCGTTGGAGCCGAGGGCCTCGGACACCTGACGGATCGCGTACGGGAACTCCTCGCGCGTCGGCAGGACCGGCACGATGGCGCGCTCGGCGAGGGCGCCGTGGCCGATCTCGCGGCGCTTCGGGGAGCCGACGCGGCCGGTCTCGCCGACGGAGTACGGCGGGAAGTTGTAGTTGTGCATGTAGCGCTTGCGCGTCACCGGGGAGAGGGTGTCGAGCTGCTGCTCCATGCGGAGCATGTTCAGCGTGGTGACACCCAGGATCTGGGTCTCGCCGCGCTCGAACAGCGCCGAGCCGTGGACGCGCGGGATGGCCTCGACCTCGGCGGCGAGGGTGCGGATGTCGGTGACACCGCGGCCGTCGATGCGGACCTTGTCCTTGATGACGCGCTCACGGACCAGGGACTTGGTCAGCGAGCGGTAGGCGGCGGAGATCTCCTTCTCGCGGCCCTCGAACTGCGGGAGCAGCTTCTCGGCGGCGAGCTCCTTGACGCGGTCCAGCTCGGCCTCGCGCTCCTGCTTGCCGGCGATGGTGAGCGCCTGGGCCAGCTCGGTGCGGACGGCGGCCGTCAGGGCCTCCAGGACGTCGTCCTGGTAGTCCAGGAAGATCGGGAACTCGGCGGTCGGCTTGGCGGCCTTCGCGGCGAGCTCGGCCTGGGCCTTGCAGAGCACCTTGATGAAGGGCTTCGCGGCGTCGAGACCGGCGGCGACGATCTCCTCGGTCGGCGCCTCGGCGCCGTCCTTGACGAGCTGGATGGTCTTCTCGGTGGCCTCGGCCTCGACCATCATGATCGCGACGTCGCCGTCCTCCAGGGTGCGGCCCGCGACCACCATGTCGAAGACGGCGTCCTCGAGCTCGGTGTGGGTCGGGAAGGCCACCCACTGGCCCTTGATCAGCGCGACGCGGACGCCGCCGATCGGGCCGGAGAAGGGCAGGCCGGCCAGCTGCGTGGAGCAGGAGGCGGCGTTGATCGCGATGACGTCGTAGACGTGGTCCGGGTTGAGGGCCATGACCGTGGCGACGACCTGGATCTCGTTGCGCAGGCCCTTCTTGAAGGACGGGCGCAGCGGGCGGTCGATCAGACGGCAGGTGAGGACCGCGTCCTCGGAGGGGCGGCCCTCACGGCGGAAGAAGGAGCCGGGGATCTTGCCGGCCGAGTACATCCGCTCCTCGACGTCCACCGTGAGGGGGAAGAAGTCGAGCTGGTCCTTGGGCTTCTTCGACGCGGTCGTGGCCGACAGCACCATGGTGTCGTCGTCCAGGTAGGCCACGGCGGAGCCGGCGGCCTGACGGGCCAGGCGGCCGGTCTCGAAGCGGATGGTGCGGGTGCCGAAGGCGCCGTTGTCGATGACGGCCTCGGCGTAGTGGGTCTCGTTCTCCACCAGGGATATCTCCTCTTGTGCGTCCTCACCCGTGTGGCGGGGACGGTGGCCGTCCTCGCCCGTGTGGCGGGGACGGTGGCGGAGGTGCGTCTCGGCTGGCCGGTCTTCGATCGAAGCACCCGGATTTCCCTGATCCGGGGGCCACTACCGAGGACCGGCGGCGAGCGGAGCGCTCCTCCTCATGCGGTTTCGCGGTGCGGGATCCAGATTACAAAGCTTCCGGCTCCCGCGAGATACGCAAAGGGAGCGGCCCCCAGGATGTGGGAACCGCTCCCTTCACGACGTCTTACTTGGCGCCCGCGGCACCGCGGCGGATGCCGAGGCGCTCGACCAGGGCGCGGAAGCGCGTGATGTCCTTCTTGGCCAGGTACTGGAGCAGACGGCGACGCTGACCGACCAGGATCAGCAGACCACGACGGGAGTGGTGGTCGTGCTTGTGGGTCTTGAGGTGACCCGTCAGGTCGGAGATGCGGCGGGTGAGCAGCGCGACCTGGACCTCGGGGGAGCCGGTGTCGCCCTCCTTGGTGGCGAACTCGGCCATGATCTGCTTCTTCGTAGCGGCGTCGAGCGACACGCGTACTCCTTCTGAGTCTCGTTTTGGCCACCGAGTGCCCCTGGTCTCTGTCTCAGGGGAGCTTCCGTAACTCGGGAGGCGGGGTCCGCTGGGCGCTGTCCCCAGATGCCCTGGCGGGCGTTCCGGAGGCGCGTACACAAACGGCCACTGGACACAGTACCAGCCCGGGGGCTTGATTCCGGCCGTGGGGCGCGGCCCCGCGCAGGTCAGCTGCCCGCTCGGTGACCGCTCGGCTGCCCGCTCGGTGGCCGGTCAGCTGCCCGTGAGGCCGCGTGCGCTCGCGTAGACGTCGAGAACGGCGAGGCAGAGGGGGACGAGGGCGAGCAGGACGGCGCTCTCCACCATGTCGGAGGCTCTCCCCCAGAAGGGTGACAGCCCCTTGCGGGGAATGATCAGCGCGACGGCGGTGAGCAGGGCCGCCACGGCGGCGACGGCCACGGTGATCCAGACCGTACGGATGTCGGAGGCACCGCCGTGGGCGCCGGACAGCGGGCGCAGGGCCAGGCCGAGGACGAGCAGGGCGAGCCCGGCGAGGCCGGCGCCGAGGACGGTGGCGACCTGCGAGGTGTAGCGGAAGAGCCGGGCGCGCAGGGTCATGGCGAGCCCCGCGGCGAGGGCGAGGGCCGGGGCCCAGGGGTCGGCCGCGAAGGCGAGGACGGCGGCCGAGCCGACGACGACGGCCGAGCAGCCGCCCACGAGGCCGAGCAGCAGCTCGTGCCCCCGGCGGGCCCGCGCGGCGACGCGTTCGGCGTCGACGGGCGCGGTGTCGGCGCCGCCGCGGGGGGCGTCCAGGTCGTCGCCGGCGGCGCGGGGCGCCGTGTAGCCGATGGGCAGCCGGGCGGCACGGGCCGAGAGGGCCGGGAGGAAGGCGAGCGCGCCGATCGCGGCGACGGCGCAGACGGCGGCCGCGGCGGAGGGCGCGGCACCGGTGAGGATCATCCCGAAGGTGGCCAGGACGCCGGCGGCGGAGGTGACGACGGTGGCGACGAAGGGGGCGTCGCCGCCGGGGGTGACAGCGACGAGGACGACGGAGGCGATCAGGACGGTCGCGCAGCCGAGCAGGAACTGCAGGCGTCCGGCGCCCTCGCCCGCGGCGGGTCCGATGACGCCGGACCCGGCGATCAGCAGGTGCGGCACGGCCGCCAGGCCCAGGGCGACGGCCGAGCCGCGGTCCCGGTAGACCCGGGCCCGTACGCCCGCGTAGGCGGTCAGGAGGACGCCGGCGGCGCCGGCGACGATGCCGGGCAGGCCGTGCGCGTCGTGGCGCGCGGGGTCGGCGTAGAAGAGGACGAGGCCCAGGAGGACGAGCAGCACGGCGGCGCCGGTGAGGCCCGCGGCGCGCAGCATGCGGGTGTTCCACAGGGCGCGGTCGCCGGTGACGGCCGCGGCGACGGCGTCGGAGACGTCGTCGTGGACGGCGGGCGGCAGGGACTCCGCGAACGGGCGCAGGGTGAGGATCTCGCCGTCGAGGACGCGCTGGGCCGCGAGGGTGCGGGCGCCGTCGAGGACGGTGCCGTCGCGGCGGACGAGGTGATAGCCGGTGGGGGTGCCCACGGGCTGGGCGCCTCCGGTCAGCCGGAGGATCTCGGGATGGACGTCGGCGACGGGGAGGTCCTCGGGGAGGGCGACGTCGACGCGGCTGTCCGGCGCGACGACGGTCACCCGACAGAAGCCGGTCGTGGCGGGCGTGCTCACCCGGATTGCCCCCTGATGCTGTCGGTGGTGTCTTTTTTGCTGCTGATTTGCTGCAGATTTGCTGCTGATTCTGATGTTTGGCCGACGGGTGGTCACCAACGGTGGCACTCGCGGCTGGTCACCCTACCGGGGGCGAACTCCCGTACGCCGATAGGATCACCGTCTCGCGAGGGGCGGCCGGGGCCACAGGGGCGTCGGGCGGGAAACGGCCCCTCGGTGCAGAGGGGTTGAGCCGTTCCGTGACCCAGGTCGTCGTCAAACGCCAGCCTCGGGCCCTGCCGCCCGAGCTGCCGAGCGAGGAACTGCGGCTGGAGGCTCCTCCGGAGCTGCCGCGCGGCCGTCAGGAGGGCATCCTGATGCAGCTGCTCCCCACGCTGGGCATGGCCTCGTCGATGGTCTACTTCTTCATGCCGGGCGCCAATCCCATGATGAAGATCATGGGCGTCCTGATGATGATGTCGACGCTCGGGATGACCGTCGCCATGGTCGTGCGGCACCGTCAGGGCTCGCAGGGGCAGATGGCGGACGCGCGCCGCGACTACCTCAGGTACCTCGCGCAGACCCGGCGCACCGTGCGGCGCACGGCACGGGCGCAGCGCGACGCCCAGCTCTATCTCCACCCCTCCCCCGACCAGCTGTGGTCGGTGGTCGCCGAGGGCTCCCGCGTCTGGGAGCGGCGGCCCTCCGACGACGACTTCGCTCAGGTGCGCGTCGGGCTGGGCGCGCAGCGGCTCGTGACGCCGCTGGTGGCCCCGGAGACGGCGCCCATAGACCAGCTGGAGCCGCTGACGGCGGGCGCGATGCAGCGTTTCCTGGCCGTGCACGGCTCGCTGGACGGCCTGCCCATGGCGGTGTCGCTGCGCGCCTTCTACCACGTCACCCTCTCGGGAGACCCCGACACGGTGCACGGCTGCGCGCGGGCGCTCGTCGCCCAGCTGGCCACGCTCCACTCCCCCGAGGACCTGGTCGTCGCCGTGGTGGCCGGGCGCGGCGCGGCGGCCCGCTGGGAGTGGACGAAGTGGCTGCCGCACGTGCAGCTGCCGGGCACGGCCGACGGGGCGGGCGCGCGCCGGCTGATCGGCGACGACCTCGGCGAGCTGGAGGAGCTGCTGGCGCCGCGTCTGGAGGGGCGCCCCCGCTTCGGCCGTGACACCCGTCCCCTGGTCGAGCAGCCGCACGTGGTGCTGTTCCTGGAGGGCGCCGCGGTGCCGCCGGACTCGCTCTTCGCCTCGCCGGAGGGCTTGCAGGGCGTCACCGTCGTGGAGGTCGTGCCGGGCGGGCTGGACGAGCTGCGGGGCGGGCTGGCCATCGGCGTGGCGCCGGGTGCGCTGCGGCTGCGGTCGCAGGTGGCGGCGTACGACGGGGTGCCGGACACGCTGTCCCCGGAGGCCGCCGAGGCGCTGGCGCGGCAGCTCGCGCCGCTGCGTCCGGGCAGTGGCGAGGAGGACGAGCCGCTTCTGGCCAACTGGGACTTCACGGAGCTGCTGGGGCTGGGCGACGCCGGTGCGGTGGACGTCGCCCGCACCTGGCGGCCGCGCACGCCCGCCGAGCGGCTGCGCGTGCCGATCGGCGTCGGCGAGGACGGCGCGCCCGTGATGCTCGACCTGAAGGAGGCCGCGCAGGACGGCATGGGCCCGCACGGCCTGTGCGTGGGCGCCACGGGCTCGGGCAAGTCCGAGCTGCTGCGCACGCTGGTGCTGGGCCTCGCGGTCACCCATTCCTCGGAGACGCTGAACTTCGTCCTCGCGGACTTCAAGGGCGGCGCGACCTTCGCGGGGATGTCCGGGCTGCCGCACGTCGCGGCCGTCATCACCAACCTCGCCGACGACCTGACCCTGGTCGACCGCATGCGCGACTCCATCACGGGCGAGCTCCAGCGCCGTCAGGAGCTGCTGAAGTCGGCGGGCAACTACGCCAACGTCCACGACTACGAGAAGGCGCGGGTCGCGGGCGCCGCCCTGGAGCCCCTGGCTTCACTCGTCCTGGTGATCGACGAGTTCAGCGAGCTGTTGACGGCCAAGCCGGACTTCATCGACATGTTCATCCAGATCGGCCGGATCGGCCGCTCCCTGGGCGTCCATCTGCTGCTGGCCTCGCAGCGCCTGGAGGAGGGCCGGCTGCGCGGGCTGGAGACGTATCTGTCGTACCGCGTCGGTCTGCGCACGTTCTCGGCCGCCGAGTCGCGTACGGCACTGGGCGTGCCGGACGCCTACCACCTGCCGACGGTCCCGGGTTCGGGCTATCTGAAGTTCGGCACGGACGAGATGACCCGGTTCAAGGCCGCGTACGTCTCCGGCCCGTACCGGACGGGCGGGGCAGCCGGCGTGGACGGCGCGGCGCTTCCGGTCGAGCGGCGCCCGGTGCTCTTCACGGCGGCGCCGGTGCCGGTGACGTACGCGGCGCCGACCGCTCCGGATCCGGTTTCGGGGCACCCGGGGGACGACACCTTCGCCGACACCGTCCTCGACGTGGTCGTACGGCGGCTGGAGGGCCAGGGCCCGCCGGCCCACCAGGTGTGGCTGCCCCCGCTGGACCGGGCACCGTCCCTCGACCAGTTGCTGCCGCCGCTGGCGGAGGTCCCGGGCCGGGGCCTGACGGCCTCCGACCCTTCGCGCCAGGGCCGGCTCGTGGTGCCGCTGGGCATCGTCGACAAGCCCTTCGAGCAGCGTCGCGACGTCCTCCTCCGGGACTTCTCGGGAGCGGCGGGCCACATGCTCGTCGTCGGCGGCCCCCAGTCGGGCAAGTCGACGCTGCTGCGCACGCTGGTGGCCTCCTTCGCGCTCACCCACACCCCCGCCGAGGTGCAGTTCTACGGACTCGACTTCGGTGGCGGCGGCATGAGCGTCGTCGACGGCCTGCCGCACGTCGGCGGCGTCGCCTCCCGCCTCGACCCGGAGCGCGTACGCCGCACGGTCGCCGAGGTCGCGGGCATCCTGGCCCGCCGCGAGGAGTTCTTCCGCGCGCGGGGCATCGACTCCATCGCCACCTACCGGCGGCGCCGGGCCGCCGGCGACTTCGCCGACGAGGCCTGGGGGGACATCTTCCTCCTGGTCGACGGATGGGGCAGCTTCAAGCAGGAGTACGAGCTGCTGGAGGGCGTCGTCACGGACATCGCGTCGCGCGGCCTCGGCTACGGCGTGCACGTCGTGATCACCGCCTCCCGCAACATGGAGGTCCGGCCCGCCCTGAAGGACCAGCTCCTCGGCCGTCTGGAGCTGCGGCTCGGCGACACGATGGACTCGGAGTTCGACCGCAAGGTCGCCGCCAACGTCCCGGCCGGCGTCCCCGGGCGCGGCCAGCTCCCGGAGAAGCTCCACTTCATGGCCGGCCAGCCCCGGATCGACGGCGGCAGCGACCCGGAGACGCTCACGGACGCGACGGAGGCCCTGCTCACGGCGGTCGGCGCCGCCTGGACCGGGCCGAGCGCCCCGCGCGTCCGGCTGCTGCCGCGCACGCTGCGGGCCGACGAGCTGCCGAAGGGCTCCGAGTTCCCCGAGCGCGGCGTGGCCATCGGCATCGACGAGACCAACCTGGAACCCGTCTTCGTCGACTTCGAGACCGACCCCTTCTTCCTCGTCCTCGGCGAGAGCGAATCCGGCAAGACGGCGCTGCTGCGCCTGATCGCCAAGCAGCTCACCGAGCGCTACGGCCCGGACGAGGCGAAGATCGTCGTCGGCGACTACCGGCGCTCCCTGCTGGACGTCATCCCCGACACCCACCTGCTGGAGTACGCACCGGTCGCCTCGTCCCTCACCGTCCACGCGAACGCCCTCAACGGCCTGATGGAACGCCGCGCGCCCCAGCCGGGCGTCACCCCGCAGCAGCTGCGGGACCGGAGCTGGTGGTCGGGCCCGCGCTTCTTCGTCATCGTCGACGACTACGAGCTGGTCGCGACGGGAGGCGGCGGGAACCCGCTGGCGGTGCTGACGGAGAACCTGCCGTTCGCACGGGACGTGGGCGTCCACTTCATCGTCGCGCGGAACTCGGCGGGGGCGTCGCGCTCCATGTTCGAGTCCTTTATGCAACGGGTGAAGGAGCTGGGCGCCCAGGGCGTGGTCCTCTCCGGCGACCCGGGCGAGGGCGACATCCTCGGCGGCGTCCGCCCGCGCCCGATGCCGCCGGGCCGCGGCTTCTTCGTCTCGCGCAGGCGGGGAACGCCGCTGGTGCAGGTGGGGTGGGTGCCGGAGCAGTAGGCCGGAGCAGCAGGAAGCGGGCGGGGACAAGATCCCGCCAAGAGATCAACAAGGGGGGTGCGTCACACGCACCCCCCTTGTTAGCTTCGAACGCACGAATGCCTTGTCGCGCGGGCGACTTGAGGCCGGTCTGGGGGGATCGTGACGTTCGAGAACGAGCGGGCGGGGCTGCGCGCCGACGCGGTGACGCGGACACGGCTGGACGGGGCCGGGGGTACGGGCGGCGGGCCGGACCTGTCGTCCTCGGCCGCGAAGAAACGCTCGGCCGTGACGGCTCTGGAACAGCACATAGAACCGGACTCACAGGCCGCCGGCCGGGTGGCGGACGAGACGTCCGAGGCCGCGGCACGGGGCTTCCAGGACTGGGCCACGGGAGCCGGCATCACGGCGGCCCTGAAGGGCTGGCGTGAGTCGGTGAAGTCGCTTCAAGCCCGGCTCTCCGCAGAGAAGGCGGCCCTGAGCGGGACGAACCGGTTGTTCCTGGGGGCGGATTCGGGGATCGCGGGCCAGTTCCCGCTCCTCAAGCCGGGCGGCGGCCCGCTGAACACGAATCCGCCTTTCCCGTCACGCGTCTCGGGCTACTGAGGAGGGCGGCTTCACCATGCTCACGTACCACCAGGTCATGACGACGGACCTCGCCCTCCTGACAACCGCGGCCGAGCAGTGGGACGCGGCGGCGAAGAAGTTCGAGTCCGTGCAGAAGGACTACGAGAGCCAGGTCAAGGCCATAGCCTCCGACGGCACCTGGACCGGCCAGGCCAACCTCGCGGGCAAGACGACCATGCAGCTGACGCACGAGCAGTACACGGCGGCGGCGAAGGAAGCCCGAGCGATCGCCTCACTGCTGCGGGACGCGCACGGCCAGTTCACGGACCTGCGGGGGAAGCTGAAGTCGGCGGTCGCCGATGCCGAGAAGGCCGGCATGAAGGTGTCCGAAGGAGGCATCGCGAGCTTCGACTTCGCCAAAGCCGACGCGGCCACCGCGAACGCCGCACGCCATGACCCCGACCTCCACACAGCCGAAGCATCGTGGACCAAGCACGTCGACAACGTCGTCCGCGCCTTCGACGACGCCGACCAGGGCGTCAAGCTGGCGCTTCAAGCCGCCGTCCAGGACGGGACCCCCGATCTCCTCGACGGCACGCCTCATGGGTTCAACGCCCAGGCGGAAGGCGACATCGAGAAGGTCGAGGCCAAGGAGGCCTACGAGCTGGCGACCAAGCTCACCTCCAAGGGCCACCTCGACGCCAAGGAAATGGCCGAGATGCAACGGCTCTTCCGCGACAACGACCACGACAAGGCCTTCAGTCAGACGTTCCTGAGCGGCCTCGGCGCTGACAACACCATCAGGTTCACCAACAAGCTGAACGAGCTCGGGCACAGCTCCGGTTCCGACAAGCGTGACTATCTGATGTTGGACAAGGGCCTGTCCCAGAGCCTGGCCACAGCTACTCAGATTCCGCCCTTCAAGACTGATGGAAAACAACTCGAGCCAGGCTCCAGAGAATACTTTGGCGCCTATAAGAATTGGCTCGATAGTTCCGACGGAAAATTCTACAAGCAGTGGATGGGCGACCTCAAGACCGCGGGCGTCAAGCATTACCGGTACGAAGGAATAACTGACGAGCAGCGCATCGGCGAGGGCCGTGAGCAGAAAGTTCGCGGTTACCAATCCCTGGTCACCATGATGCAGAACGGTGGCGACTACTCGCCCCAGTTTCTGCACGACTTGACGGACGACATGATCGCCGCCGAGCGCAAGGACAAGAACCTCTGGGACCTCTACGGTCCGTTCAGCAAGAAGGACACCGGCTGGTTCGCCTACGATCCAGTGGACCGCACCCTGGGCATCATGAGCAAAAACCCTGCTGCAGCCACCTCATACTTCGACCCCAAAGCTCAGATCTACGATCGGGATGCGAACGGCGGGGAAGGCGCATACCGCGGCAACGACAGGTTCGACTACCTGCGCGAGAAGCGCGACTGGGCCGTCATGAACACCGTTGACACCATTGGGAACTGGGAACACCACGGGGACGACATAGAGGCCAGGGACGGCCACAAGGGCTTCGGCGAAGCACTGCGGGCTGCCGCCACGGGGCGAGCTCCTGACACACCTGCGATGAGCAGCCACCCACGGCATACCGATACCCAGGTGCGAATTTTCGAAGATATCGTATCGAAGTACGGCACCTATACTGCGGTGAACCAGAGCGACATGCCTGCGAACATTCGTGGCAACATGGCGCATGTTATCGCGGACTATCCGGCCGACGTGCACGACATTCTCGGCAAGGGGGGAGACGCCAGAAAGCTGGAGCTAGACCCCAGCAGGGCAAAAATAGGAACTGCCGAACTCCAGCAGTTCATTCGGGCGGCCTCGGAGGACGGCGACGCCTTCCACATCATTCACCACTCGCAGAGCACTGAGGCGGCTGAGAGGATCAATAAAATAGGGCGCGATGACTTCGCCAGTTACCACGAAGGAAGCCCAGACGTTCCTCGCGGGCACGTAACGGAATCCGGGAGGGCTCTTGGGGCTCTCGACAGAATCCGGGCCGATGTGATCAGCGACCATAAGGACAGCGAGATATTTCGGAACAACTGGAACGCGAAGATCAACTACCACTTGATCGGCGCCCCTTTCACGCTCATTCCCTATTCGGGAGACAGTATCCAGCGATACGTCGACGTCGGGACCTCCGAGTATGCGAACCGCCTCAATGACAAGGCGACAGCCGAGAGCACCAAAGATCTGATAAAGCTGTACGACGGCGGACAACGGGAGCTCGAAGCAATGCTCATAGACCGCGCCAAAGATCTTGATGTACCCATGGAGAAGCTCAGGGCCACAGGAAGCCGGGGGCAGGATCTCCTCACGGAAGCCGGCTTCGGCTATGCGGACGGCATTGGGCGTGCCGGGCGAAGCACGGGCGGGGTCAACTGATGCTCCATCGGCACTCCAGTCGAATATCACCCAAGTTCATCAAGTTCGGTGCTACCGCAGCCTCCATATGCATCGCTACCGGCGCCCTCCTGACGCTGTTCGTATGGCGCTCTCCAGACCCGGCCACCAGTCAAGAGACCTTTTGTTGGGGCTCCCTGTCACGACAGGATGTCGCACAGCTCGACGACAAGAAACCCACCGGCTACTCCTCATCGGAAGAACCTTTCGCGGCCAACGCGCTCCAGAGCTGTTATGTCACCAGCACGACAGAGGACCTGACACCGAAATTCGGCCTCTGGTGGGGAAGTACATCTCAGGACCGTCTTCACGGATCCCTCTCTCACCCTGCCGACCTGGTCCAGCAATATTCCCACCTCCCGCTCGGCGGCAATGTTAACGGCTGGACCAGCCCAACCGAAGCGGCGGTATGGCTGCCGCGTTCCTGCTCTTCCAAAGCCGGGGTCGGCAGCGGCGACTCCATTCAACTGACACTCCAGATCAGATCCGGCCAGGAGGGAAAGTGGAGCGAGCAGGAAACTCGTTCCCGAATGGCAAGCACCCTGATAAAGGCTGCAGCCAGCATGACGAGGAAGATCGGCTGCTCATCCGCGGACTTCGATTCATTCAAGCCTTATTCACAAATCCCCGCATGGCAGGGAGTGCAGCACGTCAACGACGCCTGTAAAATTCCCGGTTTTGCTCCATTCCGCTCAGCAACGGCCGCCTCGACGATCCAGGAACGCACGACTGGAGATGAACGCCGCATATGGAATTGCGTACTGAAGCAGAAGGAACCCCCACTCGCCGCATTCTCAATCACCCAGAACGACCAGCTGATCAGCGAATACGAACACTGGGTCTCCCCCGACAACCCTGCCGCTGCCGCAGAAAAGAACTCCTCTTCAGCTGTTCTGATTGAATGCCGAAACGTCAAGACGCTCCTGAGGATGGCCTTCCCGGACAAGGAGTCGCAATCGGGAGATCTGACGCAGGCCAAAGAACACCTGATTCCTCCACACGACCTTTCTGAACAGTTCATCTCCGCCGTCACCAAGAAGATGGACTGTAACTCACAGTCGCCCGGGTAGCCGTCGGTTGAGGCTCCGCACCATCATTTCACCCGTAATACCCAGGAGGCCTTCCGATGCTCAAATCTGCCACTACCAGAACTGCCACATTGTGCATGGCACTTGGCTTGACTCTCACGGCATGCGGCAATGGGCCCGCAGCGAAGCATGCAGCGCCCACCGCCACACCGCAGCAGGCGACGCCATCGGCCGTCAGCAGCACCGACGAGAGCGGGCTAAAGGTCTTGAGCACCAACCTCCTCATGAGGATCACCTCATTCCATGCATCGGGCACCACAACCGCTTTCGATGGCGGGCGCACGGAAATATGGTCGACTCCTGGGCAAGGGTTGCGTCTTCAGACCACGACGAGCCAGGCAGGCAAGAGCGTCGATATATTCTGCAAGGGCGGCACGACCTACACAAGCGCTCCCATGTTGGCCGAATCCCTGAAGCAGTCCGGCGCAGCAGACATCACCGTCCCACCCGCCCTCGCCGACGTTTACGTCACGAGCAAGACGGGCCAGGGATGTGACAGCTTCTACAAGATCCCGGAAGGTGCCAAGCTCGCGCCGGATCACGACAGCAGTGTCAACGGCACCAAGACTTTTGCTTTGACTGCGGGCAATGGGATAACGAGCGGCGTCTATCACGTAGCTGCGGAAGGGAAGTCCTACCTCCTCAAGCTGGATTCCAGCCGTGGCGGGCGGTCGAGCACTACGACCTACGATTCCTTCGGCGAAAAGTTCGCCATCAAATTTCCTGCAGCGGACAAGACCATGCCGATGAGTGAGTTCCGCAGCCGGGTATCCGGCCACTGAGGAGATTTTCCCAGCACCCTGGCCACGCTGGTTCAACCTGCACGGTTGGCGGCAAAGCGGCTCCGCCGTGTTCTCCACAGACGAATGGCTGGTTCGGGCCACGCGTGCGCGCTCGCGTTCGGTAGCAAAAATCCTGGTGTGATCGACGAATAGCTTGTGGTCGACGCTGCCAACGGGTGTTACTGGCCAGGGCAGATGCGCAGACCGGAGCCACCGGTCCCCTCATCCCGACACGAATCCAGACGACAACGAGCCGGACGAGATGTTCTGGGACAACGAGGGCAAGCTTCCGGGCGGGCCAGCGGCCGTCATCGGCTGGTGGACGTAGCGCAGATGCGGGTGCGTGACCATGTCACTCATCCCATGCTGATAGCCGACACACCCACATCATTTCGGCGACGGCATGCGGTACACGCTTGTCGAAAGCGGGGACGCGCTGCTTGCGCCGACCCTCTAGACGAGGTGGTCGAGCTCGCCTCGTTTGGCCGCTTCGACAAAGTTGCGCAGGCCCTCGCGGGTGGTGGTGACGAGCTCGTGGGGGCGGGCGGTCTCTCTGAGTATGGGGGTGCCGTCGGTGGTGAGCCCTATCTGGATGCAGGCGTTGCCGCCGCCACCGCAGATGGGCTCCTGCCACTGGATCCCGGGCATGGCGTCTCCTTCAGATCCTTCAGAGCTGCTGGGCGATTTCATGGATGAACTTCCGCGACGCGTTCTCGTCCAGGGCGCTGCACTCCATTCTGTCGAGCAGCTGCCGGTAGTTGGCAAGCTGCATCTCGGAGTCGATGAACACAGACCCATGTGACGTGTCGAGCTGCACTGTGTCGAGCTGGGCGACAGGGCCGCACGCGTACAGGATGGTCTGCCCCGCGCCGACGAAACCCCCGGCGCTGAACGGGATCACTCTGAGGGTGATGTGCTCCCGCTCGCCGGCCTCCAGGAGAGAATCCAGCTGGGCCCGGGCGACCTTGCGCCCTCCGAACTGCATACGCAGAGCGCTCTCATGAATGATGGCGTCGTAGGCCGGCGGGTCCTCGCGGTCGAGGATCCGGCGCCGTGCCAGACGCTGGGAGACCCGGATGTCGACCTCGTCGGCCGGGAGCTCAGGGATCACCAGCTCGAAGATCGCCCTGGCGTGGTCCTCGGTCTGGAGCATGCCCGGGATGTGGGACGTCAGCGCGTTCCGGAGCCTCGTGGCGTGCCATTCGAGCTCGGCGATGTCCAGGAAGAAGGCGGGGAGCGATCCTCGGTAATCCTCCCACCACCCCTTCGTGTGATCCTGCGCCATGTCGGCGAGCGCGTCGACCAGCTCGGCGTCGGGGCAGCGGTAGTTGCAGGCCAGCGTGCGCACCCGCGCGGCGCTGATGCCGAAACGGCCGGCCTCCGTGTTGGAGATGCGCGTGCGATCCACGCCGAGCAGTGCGGCGGCATCCAGGGCCGACATGCCTGCCTGCTCACGGAGCCGGCGGAGCGCGGCACCCAACCGGCGTTGCCGGATCGTCGGGTTGCTTCTCGGTGGCACGAGGTCCTCCCCTGGGACGTCAACCAGTGTGCCCGCAGGGTAGACCCGGAGCACAGGGGTTCCGGGAATGAGTAGCACAGGGCTTCCTGTCACGCTACCGTCGGTATCGCTCAGCTCACACGCCGTGGAGTCGGAAGCGCACCGCGCGAGCATGCCCTCTTTCCCTGGAGAGGGTGCGCTCGCGCCCAGGGAGGCAGGCCACCGGCACCCGTTCCGCGTGCGAGAACTCCCCCACTGCCGCCTGCCAAGCGCCTGGAGTGAACGCGCATGAGCAACAGCGCACTCTGTCCACCGGAGACGTCGGCCGTGCCGACGCCCGCCAACTTCAACTACTCCCTCGGCCTGCCCGGAGGCCCGTACTGCATCAGCACCGCGCGCAACCTCGTACGTACCGTGTTGTGCGAGCACGACCTCGGTGATCTGGCCGAGGTCGGCGTTCTCGCGACATCCGAACTCCTCGGCAACGCCTACGCGTTCACGCCTGGGCATGAGGCCCATCTGTCGATGCGGTGGCGCTTCGGCGTGCTGAGACTGACCGTGTTCGACGAGCATCCCGCGCACGAGGCAGCGGGCATCTTCGCCGTATGCCGCGAGCGGCGGAGGGAAGCGCTGTCACTGCTGGACGCCGTCACCGACGCGTGCGGCGGGATCTGTGGGCTGGCCGAGGCCGACGCGCCCCTGTACGGGAGCAGGGTCTGGGTCGTTCTCCCGCGAGAGGCGGGAGCGCTCTACGCGCGGCTCTGAGTAGGAGCTGAGCACACGGGAGGGTGGGCTGCCGCCGTGCGGCTGCCCACCCTCCCGTGTTCCTCGCTCAGTAGCCTTCGGAGAAGAGCTGCGAGGCCTTCCGGTCCGTGGCGTAGTAGTGATCGCTACCCATGAGGATTCGCTCAGAGACCTTCTTGAGGATCTCCTCGATCTCCCTGGCCCTGTTCTGGAGCTGATTCTGGGCGTTGTCCATCGCCGCCTTCGCCTCGCCCTCCCAGCCGGCGGAGACGTTGGCGACAGCCGACCTCATGGCCTCGAGCTCGCTCGAGAGCACCGCCGCGGCACCCTTGATCTGGCCGGCAGTCTCCTGCAACGAGCCGTATGTGACGACGAGTTCGCCGCCGTTTCCTGCCATTTTCCCACTCCCCATGTTCTGTCGGGCGCTTGGTTCTACTTGTACTGGCTGCGACTCGCTCAGTAGGAATGGATCGCGCTGACGCCCTTGACGCTGGCGGCGATCTCCTCATCGGTGGCGCCAGTGGAGGTGTGCGTCTTGGCCACCGCGTCACGAACATGGTCGATGAGTCGCCGCACGGCGTCATGCTCCCTGTTCAGTTCTTCCTGCGCCGCCCGGAAAACATCGTGGGCCTGGCCCTTCCACTGGCCCCCGTCGACGGTCGCAATGGCATTGGCCAGCGTGCGCAGGTTTGCCGTGAATGCCTGGCTGGACTGGTCCAGAGCATTCGTGAAGGTCCTGAACGCTTCGTCGTTGACCTTCTGCTTACCCGACATGTTTCACCATCCCCCATGATTTGTTTGCGAGATCCGATTCGCTTCGGTTTCCCGCTGCGTGGTCCGGCCTGCCCGATTCCGCTCGGCCGGATGTCTTGTCTACCGTCGCCGGCGCCGCACCGTCACCACGATTGCCGCAGAGGCGACGGCCACTACGGCGCCGATACCGATCCCCAACGATAGTGCGGTGCCGGTGCCCTTGGCGGGGCTGGGTCCCGCGCTGGGGCGGTGGTTCGGAGTTGCCGATGACGTCGAGTCACCCGAAGGAATCGGCTTCGGTGAGGCGGATTCGCCTGCGGCGAGCAGCGGGTTGACGTCAGCGGGGCCGGGATCGCCCTCGCCGTCCAGGAGGACCTTGCGGGGGCGGACGATACCGTAGCCGATGTAGGGGCTCGGGATCTTGCCCGTGGTCGGCTTGCCGGCGGTTTCCATCATGACCCGGAGGACCTGGTTGCCGGTCCAGTCCGGGTGCTTGGACCAGATCAGGGCGGCGGAGGCGGAGGCGAGGGCGGTGGCTTGGCTGGTGCCCTGTCTTGCGCAGAAGCCCGCGCTCTTCTTGCATCGCCCTGGGATCTCGTCGCCCGGAGCGGCGAGCGCCACGTTACTGGCGCTGTTCGACCACTTGGTCACCGCGTTCGTCTTGTCGATCGCGCCTACAGAGACGACTCCGGTCATCGTTGCAGGATAGTTCGGCAGATTTCCCTTGTCGCCGTCATTTCCCGAGCCTGCAAAGATCAGGCTTCCCTTGGCAAGCGCATATTTCACCGCAGCTTCCAATTGCCCGGTCTGGCTCGGGGACTCAACGCCGGCCATGGAAATGTTGACGACTCGCGCGCCGTGATCCACCGCGTAACGGATAGCCCTGGCCATCAGTGGATCAGAGGCATCGGCGAGCCCGGCTTGCACGGTCCTCACCGGCAGAATCCTGGCACCCGGCGCCAGCCCCTGAATTCCTCCGTCCGCCCCCGTGCCCGAGATCAGAGCGGCCATTTCCGTGCCGTGCCCGTCCTGATCCACGTCGGCGCCCATCGGCTTGTTCGATACATCTGCACCTTGCAGTACCTGGCCTCGCAGCTCCGGCACAGCACTGTCCACGCCCGAATCGACGACCGCGACGGTCACGCCCTCGCCTCGGCTCACCTTCCACATCTCGTCGGCCTGCATGCCATCGAGATACCACTGCTTCGACTTCACGTCGTCCGCCGCGGCCTGAGGCGTGGCGGCGAGACCGATGCCCAGGAGAGACAGCATCGGCAGGGCACATAGTCGCACTCTGCGTGACACGATTCGCATGCGCCAGGAATCTCCTCGGGCTACTCGACGACAGGCGGGACAGTATCGCGCCGCCCGCGCGTCCAGGTCTCCTCGTCCTCGGTGAGGTATTCGGGCCGACCAGAGGCTGGGCGGCGAGGAGGACTGACTGAGGCGCCACCGACGTGCGGCATCGCACCTGGCATCTGTGTGCCCCGAACGAGACCGGAACCGCCCTGAGTGAATTCCGACCTCAGGCCGGACGAGTTCCGCCCCGACGCCGGATCGCGCGGACTGCCGACGACACCGCCAGGCTCGGTAACGAGCCTTCGGCCCGTTCCTGCGCCATGAGCACCGAAACCACTGCCGCCCACCGGACCTGGGTAACCACCCGCCCCGACAGGGCCACGTCCCATCAGGCCGCGCTCTTCACCGACAACCGCGCCTCGGGGCAACTGCGTGGCGCCGGTCCCATCTCCCGGAACCTTCGGAAGACCACCCACGATTCCATCGTTCGGACGCGGCATACCGCCGCCTCGGGGTACCGCAATGGTCGCCTCGGGGCGGCCAATACCCGAACCGCCGCGCGTCGCTCCGGTCTTGGCTCCTCCACCGCCGCCCGGGCCCTGAGGCAACATGACAGGGGAACCACCCGGCCCCTGAGGCATGGCAACACGATCGTGGTGCTGAATGCCATCAGGCGCTGGAGCGGTCGGCTGTGGAGTCGGAAAAGTGGTCGTTGAGTCGATATTCGTTCCTGACACCCAACCGGCGCCCGGTCCCATTCCTGGCTGCGCGCTGACGCTTCCATGTCCCACTGCGCCTGGATGCCCCACAGCGCTTACAACACCACCGGCTTGGGGAGCAGCATGTGCTGCCCCACCAGAGACGCCGTTGTGAGGCGACGAAGAAAAGCTGCCACTCCCGCCACTCGATGCGTACCCACTTGCGGGTGAAGCCCCGTACGGTCTCTCCACGTCCCTGTCGATGCCGGCATCGATCCCGGGCGGCAGCGCGAACTTCGGCTCCTCCAGCTTCCCCAGATCCGTCTGCGCCGTCGCGTAATACGAATCCAGCATCCGCATCGCGTCAACCGCATGCTGCCGGTCCGTCTCCGCCGCCTTCAGGCGCGCCCGTTCCTTCTCCGCATCCGTGAAACACACCGAGCCGCTCGGTTTCGGCATGCTCGACTGGGCCTTCGCGAGCCCCTCCGCCGCCTTGTCCATCACGGCGCCGGCCGATGAGACATAGTGCGCCAGCTTCGTGGTCTGCATGACCGTCTGCTCGCCCCACTTGCGGAAGGCCTCGCCGCCCTCGCCTTCGAGCCGGACCCGGCCGATGTGTTCCTTGAGGTCGTTGCTGATGGTGTTCAGGTCCTTGAAGGCCTGTTGCAACGCCTTTCCGACGCCGCTCAGGTTCTCCGGCTTGGCATCGGCCACCATCGCATAGAGCTCTTCATGTGACTTGCCCTGGAATTCCGCGTCCGACATCCCTGTCTCCCCCTCCCCTTAGAGCCCGGCACCGCCGGTGCCGGCCGCACCGGGGGCGGCCGGCTTCGCCGGGGCGCCGCGTCCGTACTCGTGCGCTCGCTCCTGGATCGCCCGCATCCGGGCGGCTTCGTCCGCGTCGACGCCGTCGTAGCCGCGTTCGGCGATCACGGCGGCGAGGCCCATGGCCTCGACCTGGTCGCCGAAGACCTTGGACAGGGTCTCCAGTCTCGCGTGGACCGCCTCGTACAGTGCGGCCAGGCCCTCGGCGGAGCCGAAGCCCTTACCGAAGGAGCCCGGGGCGACCTTCTGGTCGCCCATCGTCTTCGGCGAGGCCGCCGACTTCTCCAAGTTGGCCAGCACCTCGTCGATACGGTTCTTGAATGTCGTCAGCGTCTCGGCTTCTTTGGCCAGGCGTCCGCTCATGCCCAACTCCCCCTCCCCCACACACTCCTTCGTCACTGTAGTCACTGGTGACTCGGCGTCCCAACCAGATTGCCGCCAGGTACGCGTCAGGTCCGCGTCAGGCATCCGTCAGGGCACGGCCACCGCGACGACCACGTCCGCGTCCTGGGAATCCAGCTGGCCTTCGTTGAGCAACAGCAGGCGGTCTCCCCTGAGATGGGACACCAGGGCCCTGGGGCGGGCCAGGCGCCATTCCGTCGCGCGGAGGTCGCGGGCGAGGTGCGTGGTGCGGGCGACTTCACCCGTGCGGGTGGAGACGCGGGACAGTTCGCCGACGCGTTCCGGGGTGCCGGGGACGTAGACGGCGAGCAGGCCGTTCTGCACCGAGACGGGGAACGCGGTCCGGTTGGCGTCGGCCTTGTAGGTCCATTTCTCGCGACCGTTCGCGAGGTCGTAGGCGGTCGTGGAGCCCTTGCGGGCGACATAGACCGTGTCACCGTCGATCAGGTATTCCGGGCATTTGCTGATGCTCGCCGAGCAGACGCTGCCGTCGTGGTCGCGCCGGAGCTCGATGCGGGAGCGTTCCTTACCGTCGGTGTCATTGAGGGCGACCAGTCGCAGGGGCTTTCCCTGGCCGTCGCCGGTGAGCAGGACGACAGGACGCGTCGAGAGGACTTCGCGGACCTCCTCTTCGCCGCGCCCCTCCCACGTCCACTTCGGCTTGTCGAGCGCCTCCGGATTCTGGGAGCGCACCCTCGACCGTTCCTCGCAACGGGCCAGCGTCAGCATCTGGGAGCCACCGGCCGCGCCGACGAAGCGGCACGGCTCCTTCTGGGGCGAGTCCCCCACCAGCTTGCCGTCCGCGAGGCTGACGATCTTGGCTCCCGTGGCCCAGGTGATCAGGCCGTGGCCGGCGTTCACCGCCACTTCCAGCTCCGCCTTCCACTTGTCCGGCCGGAAATTGTCCAGGTCCGGGTCGTCGGCCTTGTGAAGGGCGATGGGCTCCGACCAGAGCCGCACTCCGCGCCGGATGTCGATGACCGTCATCGCGTCGCAGAATCCCGACGCCTTGAGGGCGATGAGCACACGGCCGTCGTCGGCGTCCCTCGACGCCGCGCACAGGACTCCGTCCAGCACCAGCGACCACTGCTTCGCACCGGTTTTGAGGTCGTAGGCCGTCACCATGTCGGGCTCGGCCTTGACCACCGTGGTCGGGGTGAACCAGGCGCCCGGCGCCGCGTCGGCGCCTCGTGACGGTTCGGTGCGGGCCGTCTTCTTCCACACCATCGCTCCCGCCTCTGCGGCACCCGGACCCTGGGCCGAGGGCTTCGGGTCACCGTCCGGCCCGCCCCACACGGCGTACGCGCCACCGCCGCACGCGAGGAGGAGGGCGAGGATCAGGCCCGTCGTCCAGAGCTTCCGCCGGGCCATTCCGGTTCTCAAGAGCTGTGGCGGCGAGGGCGGGGGCTGGAGGGGTGGCAAGCGGTAGGGCAGCTGCTGCTGTTGAGACATCGGTTTTCTCCGTCGGAATCAGCACAGAGGGGAGGGAATCGCAGGCTTGGCGTACGGCGTTCAGCGGTCAGGCGAATGACAGCGCCAAGTGCTCATTCCTGTTGCCCGGTTCGCCGAAGATGAAGAGCCTGTCGTCCTCGAAGTACACCTGTCCCATGAACGCGACGTTCCGTTCCTCTTCGGCACTCTCCGCCGGCATGCGCTTGATGACCGCCGCCGCTCCGTCGCGCGGGTCGAGCGTGACGAGCTTTCCGCCTTCTCCCGACTGGGCGATCTGGTAGACCAACGGCCGGTCGCCGACGAATCCGAGGGGCGTGCTGACCCGGTTCCCCCCGGCCTTGCTCTCCCAGCGTTTCTCTCCGTTGGCCAGGTCGATGGCGATGATGCGGTTCTCCTGGGTGTGATCCGCCGTCTCCTGGCCCTGGCTCGACAGGTAGACCGTGTCCCCGCGGACGATGGCGTCGAACGCGTTGCCGTTGCCCGTCAGCGAGATGATGGCCCTGGTCCGGCCCTCCGGGCTGATGCTGATCAGGTCCGTGATCTCGTCCGACCGGTCCCTGCGGCTGACCGAGACGACGACCGGGTCCACGGAGGGGACACCTCTGACCTCAAGCCCGTCCGGCACCTTCCAGGTCCACACCTCCTTGCCCGTTTCCGGGTCGATTCGCTGGACGAACGCGCGCCCGTCGCCCAGGGAGCAGCCGAGCACGGAGAGCAGGGTCTTCCCGTCCGTCGAGGCACGGTGTTCCATGCAGTTGTCGCTCACCCGGAGTTTGGGGTGGTCCAGGACCCGGCCGTCATCGGCCGCGAAGGTCGCCGATTCGCTGGACCCCATGACCTTGACCTTGCCCCGGAACATCAGGATCTGCGGATCGCCGTAGTCCGTGTTGAGCGGGTTGTTGAGAGGAAGAGGCGCATCCCATTTCTTGCGCCCGCTGCCGAGGTCCACGGCCATGAGGCTGTTGCAGTCGTCGCCGGTCTTCGAGGTCTTCGAGTACAGGACGGCCACCGTGTCGCCGTCGGGCTTGCGCGCGGCCGCGCAGAGCACTCCCGGCAGCGGGATGCTCCATCGCTCCGTACCCTTCCGGACGTCGTAGGCGGTGATGTCCCGCGCCCGCGTCCGGATCGCGTTGCCGTGGGCGAACCAGGTGACCGGTTTCTTGGGGGTGCCGTTGGCCTCGGCGTCCTTGTCCTTGTCGGGGTTCCGTACGAGCCAGTCCAGGCGGGTGTCCACGCGGGCCGGCGCCGTCGGCTTCGCCTGCGGCCCGGGCTTCTCGCCGGTCCTCCCCCAGAGCAGCCAGCCGCCCGCGCCGAGGCCCGCGATCAGAGCGAGCGCCAGCACGATGAGCAGGGCCTTGCGCCGTACACGCCCGCTGCCGCCGTTACCACCGCTGCCGCCCCCGCCGGTATCTCCCCCGCCGAACACCGGTGGTGGTGGGCCGAAGCCCGGTGGCGCCGAGGAGCGTTGGTTGATGTCGGTGTCCCAGATCTGCGGGGTGCGGGGCGGCTGGTGTGGCGGCATGGGCGGGGGCGGCTGGGTCATGAAACGGAACGAATCCTTTCTGCGCGTCGGAAACATCATCGATCGGTGGACTGGTGGCCGAAGTCCCGCCCCGAGACCCTCGCCGGTTGCTAGCGTCGGCGGCGGTGCCTCGCACCCATACCGTCGGCTGATCGGAAGAGGAGCCCCGCGCAGTGGCCACAGAAGAAGAGAAGGAAGCGCTGTACGCCATGGACATCTCGGGCGCCGAGTGGCTCAGTGCCCCGGGCGACACTTCCGAGGTTCGTGTGGAGATCGCGTATCTGGAGGGCGGCGCCGTCGGCATGCGGGCGTCGAACGACCCCGACACGGTGCTGCGTTACACCGCGAGCGAGTGGGAGGCGTTCGTACTGGGAGTGCGCGACGGGGAGTTCGACATCGAGGTCGAAGACACCGGTGACGGGAAGACCGATACCGCTTCCGGCGCCAAGGGGTGACGGCCGGCGCGGGGCGTGCCGGGTATGGCCGACACGCCCCGCGCCGTCACCGCGGTCACGCGTCCGGAGCGCTGATCGCGAAGATGGTGCCGTCGTCCTCGCTGCCGATCGGCCCGTCGTTGGTCAGGAGCAGGCGGTCGTTCACCAGGCGTGGGGCGCCCGGGGCCTTGCCCATTACGGCCTCGTTCTTGCGGTCCCGTTCGTTGTCCGAGTGGTCGACGGTGCGGACTTCCTTGCCGGTCGCCGCTGACACATAGGCGGTGCGTCCGGGGCGGTCGGGCGTCGCCGGAATGAACGTGGCCAGTTGGCCCTTCCGTACGGCCACCGGGATCGCGACGCGATTGGCATCGCCCTTGTAGGTCCAGCGTTCCTTGCCGGTGGTGAGGTCGTAAGCCATCGTCACGCCTTGTCCCGCGACATACAGCGCGTCCTTGTCAGCCAGCGCTCCGGTACAACCGGACGTCGAGAGGAAGCACTCGCCCAGGCGCCAGTAGCTGTTGTAGGGAACGCGCGTCTTCTCCTTTCCGCTCTGCGGGTCCAGGACGACGAAGTCGTAACGGCTGTCGTCGCCACCGGTGCCGGGTGACTGCGAGAGGACCAGCGGGTCCGTGGAGATGACGGACACGAAGCCGTCATTGCGCTTGAGCGATGTACTCCACCGCGGCTTGTCCAGCTTCCTGGGGTCGAGCGAGCGAATCTTGATCTCGCGGTCACCGCAGTAGGTGATGGCGATCAGCTGTTTGCCACCCGCCGCGTCGGCCCATTCGCAGGCGTTCTGTTTCTGCTGGTCCACGCGTTTGCCGTCGGCGAGGCTGCGCGTCTGCTCGCCGTCCTTCCACGCCGTATAGACGTGGCCGTCGTGGACGGCGAGCTTCGGGCCGGACTTGCCCCATTTATCGGGGTCGAGGTTGTCCCCCGCGTCTTTCTCCTCCACCAGCAGCTCGTCCCACACCCGATGGCCGTCGCGCAGGTCGATGGCCTTGAGGTTGAGGCAGTGGCTCCCGAACATGACGGCGACGACCGCCACGTTCCCCTCGGTGTCCCGGGAGGCCGCGCAGAGCGAACCCGTGAGGAGGAAGGACCACTTCTTCTCTCCGGTCCTGATGTCATAGGCCGTGACCACGTCCGGTTCGGCCTTGACGACGAGCGTCGACGTGGTCCACGTGCCCAGGGACTGCGCCACCTTGTCGTCGGGCTTGGTCCGCGCCTTCGCCCACCAGGCGACCGACCCCGCGCTCCCGGCCTGGTCACCGGCTTTCTTTCCCGGCTTCGGCGAGTCGTCGCCCAGGAAGGACCACAGCGCCCAGCCTCCCGCCGTGAGCAGCAGGGCGAGAACCAGGCCGATGAGCACGGCCGGCCTGCGCCACAGCGGCCGGTGAGGGGTGAAGTTCCCGCCGAGACTGGAGACGGGCCGCTGGACGGCTCCGGAAGATGTCGATGCCATCGGTGGAAGCGATGGCGGCGTCGACTGGTGCGGGTACCCGTACGAGGGGTGGGGTGGTTGCGTCACTGACCGGGCTCCTGGATCGCTGTTCTCATTCGGGGACACACACTCGTCAGTGGAAGGACATCATCATCGCGTGGTCCCTGATTCCCTCGTCTGTGACCAGATAGAAGCGGCCGTCGTGGAAGTAGGCGGTGCCCAGGCGACCGAGCTCGTATTCGCGTTCATTGGATTCCTGGGGCATCTTCATGAAGTCGGCAGATTTCCCGTCGGCCGGGTCGAGGGACAGCAGTTTTCCGCTCTCGTCCTTCGTGGCCTGCTGATAGACGAGCAGGCGCCCCTCGTGCATGGTCACAGGGCGGTTTCCCCGGTTGCCGCCCAGCGTGGTGGTCCAGCGCTGTTTGCCCGTGGTCAGGTCGATCGCGACGACGGCATTGGGGCTGGCACCGTCGTTGGTGGTCTCCTTGGCGAGCGTGGACAAATAGACCGTGTCGCCATCGACCACCGCCATACGGCAGGACGTCAACTCCGCGAACCTGCAGTCCGTGAGGTTGTACGGGCCGGCCGAGAGGGATATCAGCGTCTTCAGGTGCCCGTTCTCGTCGAGGCTGACGAGGTCCGAGAGGTTGGTGTCGTTCTCCCGGCTCACGGCCAGCACGGCGGGCTTCACGGAGAGGACGTTCCTGACCGTGATTCCGGCCGGGACCTTCCAGACCCACTTCTCCATGCCGGTCCTGGGGTCCACCTCCATGACGAATGTCCGCCCGAAGAGCTGGCATTCGGCGACGGTCAACCACGATGATCCGTCGGCGATCGAAGACCGCTCCTGACAGCCGTAATCGTGGGGCTTGCGCCGGGCACCGTCCCCGATGGCGAAAACCCTCGGCTCGCCGACGTCCGCCACCGACACGACGCCCTGACCGATCGCGATGCTGGCCGAATCGTTATTACTGCTCAGGCCCTTTTCGTTGGTGAGCTCCTTCGACCACAGCGCACGGCCGCGCCCCAGGTCCACGGCCATCAACATGTTGCAGTCGTAAGGGCCCTTGCCGTGGACGACCGCGACGATTCCGTCGACGGGCTTCGAGGAACTCTTGCAGGCGTATCCGGGGACGGAGACGCTCCAGCTGGCTTTGCCTGTCTTGACGTTGTACGCCGTCACCGCCCGGCTGGTGGTCAGTACGACATTGTCCTTGGCGTACCACAACGCCCCCATCGGGCGGACGCTCTTGCCGTCCTCCTCGGGAACCGACGCCATCCAGTCGAGCTTGGCATCGATCGCCTGTACCGGGCCCTTGGGCTTCGGCGAAGGATCGTTTCCGCTACCACCCCACAGGAGCCAGCCGCCCGTGCTCACGCCTGCCACCAGCAGCAGCCCCAGTCCGATGAGCAGGGCCTTGCGCCGCTTGCCGCCCTCGCCGGTGCCGCCGGCCGTGTCCGGGCCGTCCGACGCCGACGGCCCGAACGCCCCGGGGGCCGGCCCAAAGCCGACCGGCCCGGCCTGTGGCCGGCCATCCGACGCCGCCGGAACGGTACGCGGATCGCGCTGGTCGTAGCGGGTGTCCCAGACCTGGGGCGGACGCTGCCGCGGAGCCTCCGGCGGGAGCGCCCCGCCGTGCGGGGGAACGGGTGGTGGCTGAGTCATGGATTCCTTCCTGCGGTACCGGGCCCGCCCCGGTGGGGCGGTGGGCGGGATACGGCCACGGTCGCGGCCGCGCGCCTATGGCTCTGCGTGCGACTGCGACGGTGAACGGGGCAGCGCCGGTAAGTGGCGCGACGGCGGTTCCTGCTCACCCGGCCGCGCCCCACGGCGCCGGACCGGGCCGCCCGACAACGGCTTCGGCCCGTGGGCGCCGGCTCGTACAGCCACGGGTGCGCCCACGGCCGTACGGGCGCCGGCGCGCTCACCCGTCCGTCCGGACATCGGCGCGCTCACGAATCCGCGCGCCCGCGCCGGCGGTTGCGGTCGCGTACGACGACGGCGGTGCCGGCGATCGCGGCGACCAGCGCGGCGGTGCCGCCCAGGGCGTAGGTGGCCAGGCGGGTCTGTCGCCCCTGCGGGGTCTCGCCCAGGGGGAGGGCCGCGGGTTCGGGGGCGGCGACGGGGTGGGCCGGGTCGTCGGGGGCGGTGACGCGGTCGAGGGGGTGGTCGTCCTCCGTGAGGGCGCGGGCGGGGTCGACGACGCCCCAGCCGATGTAGCGGTCACGGCCGGCGGACGGGCGTTCCGCGGTCTGCTCGATCTGGGCGACCACCTGGTGCTGTTTCCAGTCGGGGTGCTTGGCGCGGATGAGCGCGGCGACTCCGGCGACGTAGGGGGCGGAGAAGCTGGTGCCGTGGTCGACGCACTGCCCGCCGCCGGGAACGGTGGAGACCATGTCGACGCCCGGCGCGGCCACGCCGACGAAGTCGCCGGACTGGGAGAAGGGCGCCCGTTCGTTGTTGCGGTCGGAGGCGCCGACGGCGAGGACACCGGGGTAGGCGGCCGGGTAGGTGGCTTTGGCCTGGCCGTCGGCGCCGTCGTTGCCGGCCGAGGCGACCACGACGACGTCGTGGGAGAGGGCGTACTGGACGGCCTGTTCCAGGTCGGAGTCGGGGCGCAGCGGGGTGGCGGTGTCCTGGGAGATGTTGATGACGCGGGCGCCCGCGTCGACGGCCTGGCGGATGCCGACGGCGAGGGTGCGGGAGGTGCCGGTGCCCTTCTCGTCGTTCTGCCGGATCGGGATGATGACGGACTCGGGGGCGATGCCGACGAATCCGCTCGTCGGGGAGGGGCGGGCGGCGATGATGCCGGCGACCTTGGTGCCGTGGCCGACGGGGTCGACGGTGGCACCCGAGGGTCCGGCGGATCCGGTCGGCCCGGTCGGTCCGGTGGCGGGGGCCTGGTCCTTGGCGCCGGTGAGCAGGTCGGTGCCGCTCTTGGCGTCGACGGCGTCCTTGAGCTGCGGGTTGAGGTTGTCGACGCCGGTGTCGATGACGGCGACGCGGACGGGGTTGCCGTGGCCGTCCCTGCCCCGGGTGTCCTGCCAGAGCTGGTCGAGGAGGACGCGCTGGAGCGACCAGGGGGTGCCCTTGATGGGTTTGGCGGGGTAGGTGCACTCGCCGCTGCCGTCGAGGGCGACCGGTGCGGGGGCGGTGATGGAGGTCGGCGCCGCGCCGGTGGTGAGGGCGGTCAGCAGGGTGGCGGAGAGGAGGGCCTGCGTTCGCTTACGGGCGCTCAGGGCACCCAGGGCGTTCAGGGCGTTCAGGGCGTTCACGGGCGTTCCCTCACGAACCCTGTGGCTGCTTGGCGCTGTTGGTGTCCAGCCGTGGCCCGGTCGGCAGGAACTGGGACCAGTTCGCGGGGACGGGCACGGGGTCGACGTCCTTGTAGCCGAGCCGGACGCGGGCCTGGTCGGCCTCGGGGACCGTGGGCGGCTCGCCGGGCCGGGTGTCGGCGGGCTCCTCGCCGATCTTCGATTTGCCGGTGGCGCTGTCGTTGTTGGACTGGACGGCGTAGCGCAGTCCGGTGTCGGTGACGAGGAAGACCGCGCCGCTGTGGGTCTGGCGCCCGGTGACCTGGCGGTAGAGGAGGCCGGAGCCGGGGGTGACATAGGCGCTGGTGGCGCCGTCGGGGATGGTCGCGGGGTAGTCCTTGCCGGTCCAGACGCCGAGGTCGGGGGTACCGGAGGCGTCGAGGCCGCCGAAGAGGGCGCACACGGTGCCGCCGCCGGCGAGGGGGTCGCCGGCGCCCGCGAGGCGGGGCACCTGGGCGGGCCAGTGGTCGACGCCGTGGAACTCCTCGGCGTCGGGGGTGAAGTCGGCGGCGCTCACACGCTCGGGGGCGCCGGCCTGGCCGAGGGGGGCGAGGTCGCGGCTGCTGAGGAGGAGTTTGGCGACGAACTCCGAGACGCGGGCGACCTTGCCGGGCAGCACGACGTAGTGCTGGGTGGTGGCGCCCGTGGGGGCCTGGAGGATCATGCCGACGCGGTTGGCCGTGGGCTTGAGGGTGGGGACGCCCGCCGGTGCGCCGACGCGGCCGCCGACGGTGGGGACGGTGATGGGCGTGCCCTCGCCGAGGGTGCCCAGCCATTCCTTGGTGACGCGCTGGGGCTGGGCGCCGTCGGGGAAGAGGGCGCGCAGGAGGACGCTGCGGTCGGCGGGGTCCTGGTGCTGCCAGTCGGGCCCACCGATGAGGTAGCGGGTGCCCTTGGGGTCGACGAGGTAGCGGGCGTCGTCGGGCCCTTGGACGTAGAGGGCCCGGTCGCCGCGCAGGCGTCCGGCGCCGCTGAGCGTCCTGGCCTTCGGGTCGTTCGCGGAGAAAAGGAAGACCGCTTTCTGGGTGGTTTTCCCGTTGCCCCCGGGTTGTTGGCAGACAGCCCATTGTTTCGGTTTGCCCGCTTGGGTCGCGGTGGGCATTCGGTCCGGTGCGTACGGAATGCCGAGAGTGGGACCGCGCGGAATATGTCCGTCGTCGAGCTCGGATTCCCGGACCTTGATCACTCCGGCCTTGCCGGGGGCGAGGAGCAGCCGGGCGGAGGCGAGATTGAGGACGGGGTGGAGCTGCTTCCTGCCGTCCGTCTTCAGCACGACGTAGCGGGTGGTGGAGTCGCTGCCGACGATCACATGGGCGGCGACGTCGTCCCACCCCTTGGGCGCCACGGGCCGGAACACGCCCCAGGCGCCGAAGCCGGCGACGAGCAGGGCACCGATGACGACGCCGGGCACGACCGTGCGCAGCGGACGCGGGGCGCCTTCTTCGGAACCGGTGGGCGAGGGCTGAAGAAAAGCGGCAACCGTCCGTTTCTTCGCGAAGGTGTAGGCGTTGAGTTCGTCCCGCCGTGATGCCATCTCGAGCTGTTTCTCCCCCGTTTTCGCCGTGGCTTCCCTCGGTCGCCCGGCGTCGCCCTATCGGGCCCGGTGTCGTACCGAGCCTCTACTATGCCCGTAAGTGATCGACACCTGTCGCCGGGGGAGGGCTCCCGAGGCGGCATCCGATTTCCCGGCGGTGCATTCCGGGATGTGCGAGGGGGCTTGACGGGTCGTGGCTGCCATGGCGCGCGTACGGGCCGGGAGGGGTCCGGAGTCCGGTGCGCGGACCGCCGGTGCCGGGGGTGGTGCCCGGAGCGGCACCGGAGGTGTCGTACCCCGGCCGGCGTCGGGGCGCGGGGCGCTGGGGCCGGTCCGGCTGCCGCAGTTGGTGCTGCTGGAGCTCGCGGCTGCCGTGGTGCTCGCCGGCTGGGCGGGTGGGCGGGTGGCGCTCGTCCCGGCCGTGGTGGTCGCGGCGGTGCTGGTGGCGCCGGCGTTCGTACGGCTCGGGCGGCGGCCCGTCGTGGAGTGGCTGACGGCCGTGGTGGCGCTGCGGCGACGGGCGCGGCGGGCGGCGGCGCAGCCGGTGCCGCCGGGTACGGATCCGCGTCTGGCGCCCCTGGTGGAGTGCGAACCGGCGCTGTGGACCGAGTCGTTCACCGATCGCGACGGGCGGCCGCTCGGGCTGGTCGGCGACGGCACGTTCTTGACGGCCGTACTGCGCGTGGACGCCGTGGACCGGCCGCTGCGTGCCTCGCGGACCGAGCGTGCGCTGCCGCTGGATCTGCTGCGGGACGCGATGGACGTGGACGGCGTCCTGCTGGAGTCGGTGCAGGTGGTGCAGAACACCCTGCCGGCGCCCGCCCCGCATCTGCCCGGGCAGGCGCTGCCCGCGCGGAACTACGCGCTGCTGCACGAGATGAGCGGCGCCCCCGCGGTGCGGCAGACCTGGGTGGCGCTGAAGTTCGACCCGGAGCTGTGCCCGGAGGCCGTGGCGGCGCGCGGAGGCGGCGCCGAGGGGGCGCGGCGCTGTGTGCTGCGCGCGGCGCGGCAGCTGGCCAGCCGGCTGCCGGGCGCCGGGTTCGCGGCGACGCCGCTGTCCGAGGAGGAGCTGACGGCCGCCCTCGCGGCGTCGGCCGACCTCAATCCGGCGGCCACGGCACGGGCGGGCCGCGCCGACGCACCCGCGCGGCGCACGGCGGAGACCTCGCGCGCCTGGCGCTGCGACGACCGCTGGCACTCGGTGTACTGGGTGAGCCGCTGGCCCCGGCTGGGGGCGGGCGGCGCGGGTCTGCCGCAGTTGGCCGCGCTGCTCACGTCGCTGCCCGCGCTGTCGACGACGCTGAGCCTGACGCTCGGCCGGGGACGGACGCTCGAAGGGCGGCACGCGCCGACGCTGACGGGGCATATACGGATATGCGGGCGCAGTGCGGATGAATTGGGCGCGGTGCGGCGCGAGTTGGAGCGGGCCGCCCGGGCGGTGAAGGTCGGGCTGGTCCGGCTGGACCACGAGCAGGTGCCGGGCGTGCTCGCCACGCTGCCGCTGGGAGGGACGCGTTGATGGACACTCCGGTGACGGCATCGCCCATGGCGGCGGCGCCTGTGGCGGCAGCACCCGTGATGGATCCGGCGGGGGCGGTCCCGGTCGGGGTGACGGACCTGGGCGGATCTGCGGCCCCGGCGCCCGCCCGTCGGGCGCGGTTCGGCTTCGGGCTGCTCGGGCCGCGCCGCGGGCGGCATGAGCTGGCTCCCGACGAGTTCGCGTCGCTGGCGCTGCCCGTGGGCGACGACGGGGTGGTCATCGGCTCCGACGAGCAGGGCACCCCCGCCGTCCTGGGCCTCGGGCGGCCCGTTCCCTACGAGGTGGTCCTGGTCGGCGGCGCGTGGACGGCCCAGGTCATCGCGCTGCGCGCGGTCGGCACGGGGGCGCGGGTCGCCGTCGAGACCGCACGGCGGCAGTTGTGGACGACGCTCGCGCAGTCGGCGAACAGCGGGCAGCAGTGCGTCACGCTCCACGACGTCGGCCGGATGCCGCCGCAGGGGCCGTCCGTGCACAGCCCCGTGCTCGTCGTCCGCGACTGCGGGGCCCGGCCGCCGCGCGGCCGTACGGGCCCGGCGCCCTGGCAGTCGGTGCTCACCCTGCTCCCCTATCCGAGCCCCACCACGCCGCGTCTGATGGCCCAGGCGGATCTGGTGGGCGTCCAGCGGGTGGCGCCCGACGAGGCCCGGCAGATCGGCCGGACGATGAACCTGCCGCCGGAGGACGTCGAAACGCTGTCCACGCTCCCCGATGGCATCACGCTTTGGTGCACGCGTTCGTCACGAATGTATGTCACCACCCTGCCGACCGAGCCGGAGACGGGTCTGCTGGGCGCCGCCCGGCGCATGGAGTGACACCCGGCTCCACCGGCGCGGGAGCGGTGTCGCCGCCCCCGCGCGGGGAAGCCTTGCCGCACCGAGGGGCGGGTGGTGGGGCGGGGGCGGGCCTGCCGCGGAGATGCGGATGACGATTAGTCTGTAAGAACGTACGCACGCACTGGAGAACCCGACGCCGGTCCTGTCCTGCGACGGATGGGGAAATCCGGGCGGTCGGGGCGACAGTAACGGTCGGCCCCGCCAGCTGAGTCCACCGAAACCCATGGGCAGCCGACCACACCAGCAGGAGGCATTGTGAGCAGCGATCGGGACGAGATCCGAGCGGCCGGGAAGACAGCCGGCGAGGACCGGTCCGACGCCGACCACCGGCCGGGATACGAACACGAGCCCGAGCACACGGGCGAGTTCACCATCGATTACACGCCGCCCGCGTGGTACACGCAGGGCGCGCCGGCGGCGGCGCCCGCGCCCACGCCGGCGCCGCCGGTTGCTCCGGTCGCGCCTGCCGCACCTGTTGCTCCGGTTGCGCCTGTTGCTCCAGTTACACCGCTTTCGTCTGCTCCGAGCGGCGAGGACGCGTGGGCCGCCCCGGCTCCGGCGCCCGCGCCGGCCGAGGCCCCGGCGCCCGCGTGGACCCCGCCTCCCGCGCCCCAGGGCTCCCTGCCGCCGCTGCCGCCCAACTTCCCGCCCGCGGCCCAGCAGACCGCTCCCCCGGCCGCCTGGCCGCCGCCCCCGCAGGCTCCGCACCCCGCCGCGCCGGACCACGGGATGCCGCACCCCGAGGCGGACGCGCCGGTCGCGGCCCGGAGCGCCGACGCCGGGAAGCCGGTGGACGCCGTGGCGGCCGTGGCGGCGAAGAGCGACGTGCCCGCCGTCACGGCTTCGCCCGACGAACCGTCCGACGAAGCGGTGGCGCCTGTCGGCGGCGAGGCCCCGCAGCCCGTGCCGGCCGTGCCGACCGCATCGACTACTTCGTCCCAGGACGAGGACGGCACGGCGGGCGACGCCCGTACGCCGCAGGTCGCGGACGCACCCCCGGTGGCCCCCGCGCCGACCGGTGACGGCGCACCGGCCGTCCCGGGCGCACCGGCCGCCCCCAGCGTTCCCGGCGCACCGGCCACTCCCGCGCCGACCGGCTTCGACAGCGCGCCCGCCGCGGCTCCGGCCGGTAACCCCGCACCCACCACTCCCCCTCCCCCCGTGCCGAGCGCGCCCGCTCCGACCGGTGACGGCGCCCCCGGCGCACCGGCCGTCCCCGGCATTCCCGGCGCGCCCAACACCCCCGCGCCCTGGGGCGCCCCCGTCGCGCCCGCCCCGTACGGTGTCCCGGGCGTGCCGCCCGGTCCCGTGCCCGTGACAGAGGTGCCCGGCGCGGCACTGCCGCAGCCGGTCCCCGGCGCCCCCGTGCCGCCCGGCATGCCCGGTGCGCCCGGCATGCCCGTTCCCAACGCCGCCTCGCCGCAGGCCGGTTACGGCTACCCGCGTCCCGAGGGGGCGCCCGTGCCGCCGTCGTACGACGGCTACGGCTACCCCCGGCCGGACGGCGCTGCCATGCCGCCCTCGGCCACGCCCCAGGACGGCTACGGCTATCCGCGACCGGCCGCACCCGCAGAGCCCAGCGCGTACCCCGGCGCGCTGCCTCCCGCCACCGCGCCCGGGCAGCCGCAGCCCGGTATGCCCGGGGCCTACGCCCAGCCGGGCGCGCCGGTGCCCGGCATGCCCCTCCCCGGCGCCGAAGCGGCAGCGGCAGCGGCAGCGGCCCACCAGGCGCCGCCCGGCGCCCTCCCGCCGGCCATGGACCCGGCGGCGCACCCGGGCGCGTACCCCGCCCAGGCCCCTGGCCAGACCCCCGGTCAGGCCCCCGGCCAGCCCGGTGTCCCCGAGGTCCCTGTCGACCCCCGGGCCGGCGGCTGGCCGACCGTGACGCCGGAGCAGCGCCAGCGGTCCGTGCACGGCGCCCCGCTCGGTTTCACGGCGGCGGTCGAGCTGTCCTCGGAGCGGCTGCTGAAAGCGAAGCAGAAGCCGAAGAAGCAGAACCCGGCGGCCCGCTTCAAGTTCGGCGCCAAGAAGGAGGAGGCCGAGCGGCAGCGCAAGCTGGAGCTGATCCGTACGCCCGTCCTGTCCTGCTACCGCATCGCGGTCATCAGCCTCAAGGGCGGCGTCGGCAAGACGACGACCACCACCGCCCTCGGAGCCACGCTGGCCACCGAGCGCCAGGACAAGATCCTCGCGATCGACGCCAACCCCGACGCCGGTACGCTCGGCCGCCGGGTGCGCCGGGAGACGGGCGCGACCATCCGCGACCTCGTCCAGGCGATCCCGCACCTCAACAGCTACATGGACATCCGCCGTTACACGTCCCAGGCGCCCTCCGGACTGGAGATCATCGCCAATGACGTGGACCCGGCCGTCTCCACGACCTTCAACGACGAGGACTACCGGCGCGCCATAGACGTGCTGGGCAAGCAGTACCCGATCATCCTCACCGACTCGGGCACCGGCCTCCTCTACAGCGCGATGCGCGGGGTCCTCGACCTCGCCGACCAGCTGATCATCATCTCCACGCCGTCCGTGGACGGCGCGAGCAGCGCCAGCACCACCCTCGACTGGCTGGCCGCGCACGGCTACGGCGAGCTGGTCTCGCGCAGCATCACCGTGATCTCGGGGGTCCGGGAGACCGGAAAGATGATCAAGGTCGAGGACATCGTCTCCCACTTCGAGACGCGTTGCCGGGGCGTCGTGGTCGTGCCCTTCGACGAGCACCTGGCCACCGGCGCCGAGGTCGATCTGGAGATGATGCGGCCGAAGACCCGCGAGGCGTACTTCCACCTCTCCGCCATGGTCGCCGAGGACTTCGTCCGCGCCCAGCAGCAACAGGGCCTGTACGCGGCGCCCCACCAGGCCCCGCCGATGCCGGGCGGCTACGCTCCCCAGCCCGCGCCCGAGGCGCAGTACAACCCCTACGGGCAGGGCATGCCCCAGGCCCAGCCGGGGAGCCCGTACGGCCAGCCCCAGCCCCAGCAGCCGCAGCCGCCCCAGCAGGACGGCTGGGCCCTGCCGCCGCAGCAGTAAGCGGTGACAGCGCAGGGCCCCGGGCACGAGGTACGTGCCCGGGGCCCTGCGCTGTCTCGTGTCTCGGCTAGCCCGCGACGACCGCCGCCTCGTGCGCGGCGACCAGGTCGCGCGCCTGCTTCACGTCCTGGGCCATGCGGTCCAGCAGCGCGTCGATGGACGCGAACTTCTCCATGCCGCGCAGATACGCGAGGAAGTCCACGGCCGCGTGCATCCCGTAGAGGTCGAGGCCGACGCGGTCGATGGCGTAGGCCTCCACCGTCCGCTCGGTCGCGTCGAACTGCACGTTCGTCCCGACCGAGATGGCGGCCGGCATGGCCTCGCCGCCGACGGTCAGCCAGCCCGCGTACACCCCGTCGGCCGGGATCGCGGTGTGCGGCAGGGTCTCCACGTTGGCCGTGGGGAAGCCGAGCTCGCGGCCGCGCTGGGCACCGCGCACGACGACGCCCTCCACGCGGTGCGGCCGGCCGAGGATCTCCATGGCGCCCGCGACGTCGCCCTCGGCGACCAGCCGCCGGGTCAGCGTCGAGGAGAACGGCAGCCCGCCGCCCGCCTCGCCCGAGACGAAGAGGTCGATGACCTCGACGTCGAAGTCGTAGGTGCCGCCGAGCTCCTTGAGGAACTCGACGTTGCCCGCGGCCCGGTGGCCGAAGCGGAAGTTGGGGCCCTCGACGACGAGCTTGGCGTGCAGCTTGTCGACCAGCACCTTGACCACGAAGTCGGCGGGCGACAGCTTCGAGAACTCCGCCGTGAACGGCAGGACCAGCACCGCGTCCACGCCCAGCTCGGCGATCAGCTCCGCGCGCCGGTGGTGGGGCGCCAGCAGCGGCGGGTGGCTGCCGGGGCGCACGACCTCGCTGGGGTGCGGGTCGAAGGTGACCACGACCGAGGGAACGCCCAGTTCCCTCGCCCGGTCCACCGCACGACCGATGATCAACTGGTGCCCGCGGTGCACGCCGTCGTACGAGCCGATGGTGACGACGCTGCGCCCCCAGTCCTGGGGGATGTCCTCCAAGCCACGCCAGCGCTGCACTGTCCCCGCTCCTCGCCCGAACCCGAACCTTTGTCTGTCTGATGACGCAGGTCTAAGAGTGCCATGCCGGTTGGCGGCGTCCCGCATCGGCCGGTGCGGTGCCGGTCACGTCGGCTGGGTGCGCGGGATCCGACGCGCCCCCCTGACCCCCTCCACCCCCCTTCTCACGCCCCGCGGTCAGACGGATACGGGCGCTCGGGCCCACGACCACGGCCCACTGGGCCGGTGCGGATTTCAGCCAACCGCGAACCTGGGCGCCGAAGACCGGGATCTCCCGGGCGAGCTGGGTCAGTCTCCGGTCGAAGCAGGCGGCGCCCTCGGGCGTACGCGCCATCAGCAGGCCCGTGCGGTGCACGAGGTCGCGGGTACGGGCCTCGGTGCGCTCGGCAGCGCCCGCCGCCACCGCGCGCAGCAGGGCGTCGAGGACGGTGGCGTCACGGTCGTACGGCCCGTACTCCTCGCGCTCCATCAGCACCTCCAGCAGCTCCTGGCGCAGGGGGCGCGAGGTGGCCGTGCCGGGGCCGGCGAGGACGGGCGCGAGGGCGCGGCGCACCTGGGGCGTCCCGGTGCGCAGCAGGTCGACGACGAGCGGGAAGAGCACGGCACGGGCGGTGGGGCCGCACTCCAGACGGCGGTCGACGAACTCGGCGGCGTTGACCGCGCCCTCGGGGCGGTGGTCGACGTGCTCGCGCACCAGCGTGGTGATCCGCCGGGCCAGGGTGGCGGGGGCGGAGATCCCGGCGAGGGTGCGCAGCACGGCGGCGGGCCGCTCCCCCGGCTCGTACAGCCGCGCCCGGAAGGCGTCGAGCACCTGGTCGGGGTGGGTGTCCAGGGCGGGGGCGAGCACGTCGGGCGGGAGGTCGGGCTCGCCCGTGGCGAAGGCCGCGAGGGCCTGCGGGAGGTACCGGGCGCGAGTGTCGGGGTCGCCGACGAGCAGGGCGAGCGCGGTGCCGTGGAGGGTGCCCTCGTCGGGCCGCTCCAGGAGGGCGAGCGCGGCGTAGCGCAGCAGCTCGCGGTCGGCGGACGTGACGACGTGCGGGGCGGTGCGCAGCGCGTACGCGGCGGCGGCCACGTGGCGCTCGACGCGGTCGTCGTGGGCCCAGCGGTCCACGGCCCGGCACAGCGCGGAGGGCTCGTCCTCGGCCAGGGCGGCCAGCAGTTCATCGGCCCGGGGGTGGGCGGCCTCCACCAGCGCCTCGGTCAGATCGTCCACGGCCCGGCGGCGGTGGGTGTGGAGGAGGGCCTGGGCGGCGGTGGCGACGGTGAGGCGGACCCTGGCCCCGGCGGGGGTGATCTGGAGGGGGCGCTCGTCGGCGAACCAGCGGCACATGAGGGGCTGCGCGGCGCAGGGGTCGGCGGTGAAGAGGGTCACGACGGCGGTCAGGAACCGGTCGGCGAGCGCCGCCGTGGCATCGCCGGACGTACGCCGACGGGCGGGCGGGGCGGCCGCCGCCGCGCCCTTGTGGGCGGGGCTGTCGGCGGCCTCATGCTCACCGCCCTCCTCGCCCTCATCAGTCATGGCGGGCACCTGCGGTTCCGGATGGAGCTCTACCTCCACCTCCAGCTCGATCGACTCGATCGGCTCGTCCGGCCCGGCGGGCTCCTGGGCTCCGCCCGGCTCCTGCCCGGCGGCGGAACGGGTCCGGGCCCACGCGTCCGACCATCCCTCGCTGTACGGCACGCCGGGTTCGCGGGGCTCGTGGGGTTCGTACGCCCCGGGGCGGGCGGAGGTGTAGGAGATGACGCGTTCCTCCTCCGGGACGGCCTTCCGGGGCCGTCCCAGCACCGGGGGGCGCCCGGCACCGTTCCACTCCTCCCCCGCGCCCCGCGCCTGGCCGGGAACACGCGGCGCCTGGCCACCCCAGGGGGCGCGCGCGCCGCCGGACGCGCGGTCCGCCCGGCCGTTCCCGGTGGCCCCGCGCCCGTCGGCCCAGTCGGACGCCTCCGGCTCGCCCCCGCCGCTCCCTGCCGCGTGCCAGGCCGCACCGGCGCAAGCCGCCGCCGGGCCCCTGCCCCGAGCCCCCGCCCGAGCCGCTCCCCGCTCTTCGCCTGCCCGAGCCGCCCGAGCCGCGTCCGCGCCACCGTCGGGAGCACCTCGGCCTGCGGCGCGGCCCGCAGTGCCGGCATCCGCTGCGGCAGCCGCCGCCCCGGACGTCCCACGTACCTCGTCCGACTCACCGGTCCCGGCACCACGACCCCCATCAGGCACCGTGGCACCGCCCTGCCCCGGGACCCGCCCGGCCGTACCAGCGCGGCGGTGCGCACCGGAACCGGCCGCACCACCGGTCGCACCACCGGTCGCACCACCGGCGGCGCGCGCCCCCGCGCGCCCCGCGCCCGCCCGCGCCGCACCACGCCGGGCCCCATCGGACCCGTGGGCACCCTCCCGGCCTCCGTCCCTGCCTCCGTCCCGGTCTCCCTCCCCGTCTCCATCGGCCCGCGCCGCACCCCCGCGCGACTGCCCCGGTACCGCCGCCCGCGCCGTCCCGCCCGTCGACGGCGGGGCCGACAGGGCCGCCGCCTCCTGCATGACGCCCGGGGGCGGGCCGTCGGCCGGGATCAGGACGCGCAGGAGCTCCAGGCGGTCGGCTAGGCCGAGCGGCAGCCGCAGCCAGAACCAGGGGCCGAACTCCGCGAGGCCGCCCAGGGTGCGTCCCGCCTCGCTGTCGAAGCCGCCGACGGCCAGGGAGCGGGCCGTGACGCGCTCGGCCAGGAGGCGGAGCACGCCCAGGTACGGCGTGGCGTCGGGGACGCGCAGCAGGGTCTCGCCCAGGAGGTGGGCGGCCCACCAGGCGGGGTCGCCCAGGCGGCGGCCGGCGCCCTCCTCCTTGGCCTCGGCCTCCGCCGCCCGCTGGGAGAGGGTCTCGATGGCGTGGACGAGGGCGCTGAGGCGGCGGGAGAGCTCCGTCGGGCCCGAGCGCCGGGCGAGCAGGAGCATGGCCGCGAGCACGGGCCCGATCCGGTGGCGCGGGACCGGCAGCGGGCGCGGCGGCTCGGCCGGGCCCCCGCCGCGCTTACGGCGGCCCTTCGCCCCGCCGCGCCCGGCCCCGGAGCCGGGCGGCGGCGGCACATGGCCGCCCGGCGTGGGCAGCGGCCCCTTGCCGCCCGTGCGGGAGGGCAGCCGCACGGCGGCCTCGGCGGGCGGCCCCGCCGGCTCGTACCAGCGGTGCACCAGCGCGTAGAGCGCGGCGTCGAGGTCCAGGTGGGAGCCCTGCACCCAGTCGGCGAACTCCTCGTGGGCGAAGCGGTAGCCGGAGCCGGCCGGGACGAGGAGGCCCTCCGTGAGGACGGCGGAGGCCCAGCCCGTGCGCCAGGGGAACAGCTCCTCGAACGCCTCCCGCTCCAGCTCCCCCTGCCCCGGGCCGAGGCAGCGCCGGGCGGCCTCGTGGACCTGCCCGGCCACCCGGGCCGCGAGCCGGCGGACGGCGGGGCCGCGCAGCGGCGGGCGGCGGGAGGCGGCGAGGCGCACGGCGATGCGCAGACAGATCAGGTCCAGGTAGGCGGAGAAGACGCCCCACCGGTCGGGGGCGGCCTCCCCGGTGCCGCCGGTGCCCACCGTGCCGTCGGGCAGCGCCGCCCGGACCTCGGCGAGCAGCCGCAGGGCGAGGGGGTGGGCGGCGTCGGCGGGGTCGACGGCGCCCGGCGGGATGCCGTAGGAGGCCCGGACCTCGGCGGCCTGGGCGGGGGTGAGTCCGGGCAGCCGTGAGCAGGGCGGCAGGGCCCGGGGGCCCGAGGGCGGGGGCAGGGCGCACGGGCCGCCGCCGGGGCGGTGGAGGATGCCGGGCGGGAAGAGGGCGCCGGCGGTCTCCCAGTGCTCGGGGCGGCAGGCGACGATCAGCCGGGAGGAGCTCTCCTCCAGCCAGCGGACGGTCGCGGCGGTCCAGGCGGGCAGGGCGTGGGCGAGGACGGGCGGCATCTCCTCGGGCCCGTCGAGGAGGACGAGCAGGGGGTGGCCGACCCGGCGGGCGAGCCCGGCGACGGCCTCGGGCGTGGCGGCGGAGGTGTCCCCGATGGTGCCGGCGGGGCCCGCCGAGGCGGTGACGATGCGGCCGGCGGCCTTGAGGGCCCGGGCGATCGCGTCCCGTACGCTCTCGTCGCCCACGCGCAGGTCCGCGCCGCGCAGCCAGAGGGTGGGCGCGGGCTGGGCGCCGCGCGCCCGGCGGCCGGCGAGCGCGCCGAGCTCAGTGGTCCGGCCCGTACCGGGGTCGCCCACGAGGCCGAGCACCAGGGCGTCGCTCTCCGCGCCGGGCTCCCCGTCCAGGAAGCGGGCGAACTCCCGCTCGGTCTCGGGGCGCTCCACGGGATCGCGCCAGACGCGCGGGGTGACGACCGAGCCCAGGGCGGTGGCGGTGAGCTGGAGGGCGCCGGCCAGATTGAGGTCGGCGCCGAAGGCGGGGACGGTGGCGGAGTTGCGGTCGAGGAGCTCCGCGAGCGCCCCGCCCGGGCAGGACGCCGCGGCGGCCCGGAGCGGGATGGCGAATCCGGCGGCCCGGCGGTCGGCCTGGAGCGCGGTACCGAGGACGGCGACGACCGCCCCCGTACGGGCGTCGAGGACGGGCCCGCCGGTGGCCTCCTCGCCGAGCCGCAGCCCCGAACGGCCGGACAGGGACAGCTCCAGCGCGGCGCCGAGCAGATGGAAGCGGTCGGTGGCGGTGTAGGTGACCGGGACGTCGCCGATGATCCGCGCGTCGTACCAGCGCCCGGCGCGCAGCCGGACGTCCTTGTCGTCCTCGAAGCTCACGGCCGCGGCGACCGGCAGCGGGGGGACGCACAGGCCCTCGGTGCGCACCAGCGCCAGGTCGTACTCGGGCAGCGGCGTGACGTTCTCGGCGCCGACGACGCAGGTCAGATCGCCCGAGGCGTGGAGCACCAGCCTGGCCAGTCCGTCGACCGCCTCATGGCTGGTGATCAGGGTGCCGCGGTCGTCGGCGAGGAATCCCGTCCCGCGCTCGCGCCCTGCGAGGTCGCGAATGCGTACGAGCGATTCCTCGGCATCGGTCCGCCGACCGTTCATCTCCGTCGAACCTCCCCGGCGTGCTGGTCCACACGACGGTAGGCAGCGGATGATCGGCGAAACCAGATCACATCCTGAACGCGCCCCCTTCCACCCCCCTGGTTCACTCCGAGCGCCTGCCCGTTGGGGTGAATCATCCGTCCCGGATGGATAGAGACCAGGGGGAGGGGGACCGTGGGGCGGGGAAGGCGTCGCAGTCGACGCGCTCCCCGCCCCACGGTGGGTCCGGCCAGGGCCGGGAAAGGGTCCGCCGGCGAGGAGTCCGCCGGACGTAAGGGGTCCGCTAGACGAAGACCGCCAGGCTCTTGGCCCGTCCGCCCTGGTTCTCCACCAGCACGAGGAAGCGGCCGTCCGGTCCGTAGACCGCGATCGGGCCCGTGGTGTCGAACAGCGGCACCTTGATCCGGACGCCGTTGCCCAGCAGCCGGGCCTGCTCCTCGTTCACGTCCCAGCGCTGGAAGGCGGCGGCCGCCGCCTCGGCGACGGGCATCACGCTCAGCTCCTCCTGGAGCTGCTCGAGCGTGCGGGCGTCGCCGATCCCGTAGGGGCCGACGCGGGTGCGCCGCAGCGCCGTGAGGTGGCCGCCGACGCCCGTGTCGGCGCCCAGGTCACGGGCGAGCGCCCGGACGTAGGTGCCGGAGGAGCAGACGACGGACACCAGCAGGTCCTGCACCGGGGTGCCGTCCTCCGCCTGGGCGGGGATCACGGCGTGGAGGGTGAAGGACGAGACGGTCACCGGCCGGGCGGGAATCTCGAAGTCCTCGCCCTCGCGCGCCCGCTTGTACGAGCGCACGCCGTCTATCTTGATCGCGCTGACCCTGGACGGGACCTGCATGATCGCGCCCGTGAGCTTGGCGATGCCCGCGTCGACGGCCTCCCGGGTGACCCCGGAGGCATCGGTGGAGGAGGTGATCTCCCCCTCCGCGTCGTCGGTCACCGTGTTCTGCCCGAGGCGGATGGTGGCCACGTACTCCTTCTCGGTCAGCGCGAGGTGACCGAGGAGCTTGGTGGCCCGCTCGACGCCGAGGACGAGCACACCGGTCGCCATCGGGTCGAGCGTCCCCGCGTGGCCGACGCGCCGGGTGCGGGCGATGCCCCGCATCTTGGCGACGACGTCGTGCGAGGTGAAGCCGGCCGGCTTGTCGACGATGATCAAGCCGTCCGGACCGCTGTACTTCTCCTTCATCAGGCGCCGGCGCCCTTTTCGTCGCTCTCGTCCTCGCCCGGCTTGCGGTACGGGTCCGCGTCACCGGCGAAGGTCGCGCCCGAGGACGCCTCGCGCACCTGGGCGTCGGAGGTGCGGGCCCGGTCGAGGAGGTCCTCGATGGTCCGGGCGTTCTCCGGCAGGGCGTCCGCCACAAAGGTCAGCGTCGGCGTGAACTTGGTGCCCGCGGCCCGGCCGACCTCGGAGCGCAGGATGCCCTTGGCGCTCTCCAGTCCGGCCGCGACGCTGGCACGCTCCTCGTCGTCGCCGTAGACCGTGTAGAAGACCGTAGCCTCCCGCAGGTCGCCGGTGACCCGGGTGTCCGTGATGGTCACGTGCGATCCCAGCCGCGGGTCCTTGATTCCGCGCTGGAGCTTCTGGGCGATGACCTCGCGGATGAGGTCCGCCAGCCTCTTCGCCCGCGCGTTGTCGGCCACTGGTCCGTCTCCTTCTCGTCTTCCTGCATTGTGCTCTCGGCGCCGCCGACGCGCTCAGTCGTCGTGCTCGCCGTGGAACCGCCGTCGTACCGACAGCAGCTCCACCTCGGGCCGTGCGGCGACCAGGCGCTCGCAGCGGTCCAGTATGTCCGTGAGGTGCCCCGGGTCCCCGGACACCGCCGCCACCCCGATGGTGGCCCTGCGGTGGAGGTCCTGGTCGCCGACCTCCGCCACGCTCACCGCGTATTTGCGGTGGAGCTCGGCGACGATCGGGCGGACGACGGAGCGCTTCTCCTTCAGCGACCGGACGTCACCGAGGAGGATGTCGAAGGACAGCGTCCCTACATACATATGTAACGGGTGAGGCCCACCCGGGAGGCGTGAGGTTTTCCCGTACACGGTGTACGGACTCACCGAACCGTACACGCAACGGCCGGGGCCGATCGACGGAAATATGATCCGCCGACCGGCCCCGGTGCAGCTACCCGGCTGTTCAGCCGCGCGGCTTCTCGCGCATCTCGTACGTCGCGATGACGTCGTCGACCTTGATGTCGTTGAAGTTTCCGAGGTTGATACCACCCTCGAAGCCCTCGCGGATCTCGGTGACGTCGTCCTTGAAGCGACGCAGACCGACGATGTTGAGCTCCTCCGCGATGACCTTGCCGTCGCGGATGAGGCGCGCCTTGGTGTTGCGCTTGACCTCGCCGGAGCGGATGAGAACACCCGCGATGTTGCCCAGCTTGGACGAGCGGAAGATCTCGCGGATCTCCGCCGTACCGAGCTCGACCTCTTCGTACTCCGGCTTCAGCATGCCCTTGAGGGCCGCCTCGATCTCCTCGATCGCCTGGTAGATGACCGAGTAGTACCGGACGTCGACGCCCTCGCGCTCGGCCATCTGCGTGGCACGGCCCTCGGCGCGGACGTTGAAGCCGATGACGATCGCGTCGGAACCGGTCGCCAGGTTGATGTCGGACTCGGTGACCGCACCCACGCCGCGGTGCAGCACGCGGATGTCGACCTCCTCGCCCACATCGAGCTGGAGCAGCGAGGACTCGAGAGCCTCGACCGAACCGGACGCGTCACCCTTGATGATGATGTTGAGGTCCTGGACCAGACCGGCCTTGAGCACCTTGTCGAGGTCCTCGAGGGACACCCGGCGGGTGCGCTTGGCGAAGGCGGCGTTGCGCTCGCGCGCAGCGCGCTTCTCGGCGATCTGGCGGGCCGTGCGGTCCTCGTCGACGACGAGGAAGTTGTCGCCGGCGCCCGGGACGTTGGTCAGACCGAGGACGAGGACCGGGGTCGACGGACCCGCCTCTTCCACGTTCTGGCCCTTGTCGTCGAGCATCGCGCGGACACGACCGTAGGCGTCACCGGCGACCATCGTGTCACCGACGCGGAGGGTACCGCGCTGGACGAGGACGGTGGCCACGGCGCCGCGACCGCGGTCGAGGTGGGCCTCGATCGCGATGCCCTGCGCGTCCTGCTCCGCGTTGGCGCGCAGGTCGAGCGCGGCGTCGGCGGTGAGGACGACGGCCTCGAGCAGCTTGTCGATGTTCAGACCCTGCTTGGCGGAGATGTCGACGAACATCGTGTCGCCGCCGTACTCCTCGGCCACCAGACCGAACTCGGTCAGCTGACCGCGGACCTTGGTCGGGTCGGCGCCCTCGACGTCGATCTTGTTGACCGCGACCACGATCGGCACGTCGGCCGCCTTGGCGTGGTTCAGCGCCTCGATCGTCTGCGGCATGACACCGTCGTTGGCCGCCACCACGAGGATCGCGATGTCGGTCGACTTCGCACCACGGGCACGCATGGCGGTGAACGCCTCGTGACCCGGGGTGTCGATGAAGGTGATCTTGCGGTCCTCGTCGTTGACCTCGGTCGTCACCTGGTAGGCACCGATGTGCTGGGTGATGCCACCGGCCTCGCCCGCGACCACGTTGGTCTTGCGGATCGCGTCGAGGAGTCGGGTCTTACCGTGGTCGACGTGACCCATGACGGTCACGACCGGCGGACGCGCGACGAGCATTTCCTCGCCGCCCTCGTTCTCACCGAACTCGATGTCGAAGGACTCGAGCAGCTCGCGGTCCTCCTCCTCCGGGCTGACGATCTGAACCTGGTAGTTCATCTCGCCGCCGAGGAGCTGGAGCGTCTCGTCGGAGACCGACTGCGTGGCCGTGACCATCTCGCCGAGGTTCATCATCACGGCGACGAGCGACGCCGGGTTGGCGCCGATCTTCTCCGCGAAGTCGGTGAGGGAGGCACCACGGGAGAGACGGATCGTCTCGCCGCCGCCGCGCGGCAGCATCACGCCGCCCACGGACGGGGCCTGCATGGCCTCGTACTCCTGGCGACGCTGGCGCTTGGACTTGCGGCCACGACGGGCCGGACCGCCGGGACGGCCGAAGGCGCCCTGCGTGCCGCCACGGGCACCCGGACCACCGGGACGACCGCCGAAGCCGCCACCCGGACGACCGGCGAAGCCGCCGCCACCGCCACCACCGGGGCCACCGCCACCGGGACGACCGGCGAAACCGCCGCCGCCACCGGGACGACCGCCGCCGCCCGGACCGGCCGGACGACCGGCGAAGCCCGGACGGGCACCGCCGCCACCGGGACGACCCGCGCCGCCACCGGGACCGCGACCGCCGCCACCGGGGCCCGGACGCGGGCCGGCAGCCGGACGCTGCGGCATCATGCCCGGGTTCGGGCGGTTACCGGCCGGAGCGCCACCGGGACGCGGGGCGCCACCGGGGGCACCCTGCGGACGGGGCATGCCGCCGGGGGTCGGGCGCGGAGCGCCGCCCTGCGGACGCGGGGCGCCGCCGGGGCCGCCCTGCGGACGGGGAGCACCGGGACCGCCGGCACCCGGACGCGGGGCGCCACCCGGACGGGGGGCCTGCGGACGGGCCATGCCGGTGGAGCCACCGGAGGTGAAGGGGTTGTTGCCCGGACGGGGACCGGCCGGACGGGCGCCACCGGGACGCGGGGCGCGCTCGCCGGGACCACCGGCACGCGGGGCACGCTCGCCGGGGCGGCCGCCCTCACGCTGACCGGCGGGACCCGGACGGGCGCCGGGGCGCGGGCCGGGAGCACCGGGACGTGGCGCGGCGGGACGCTCGGACGGCGTGGCCGGGGCCGGCGCGGAGAACTCCGCGGCGGGCACCGGGGTGACCGGAGCCGGCTTGGCCGGGGCGGCCGGAGCGGGCTTCGGGCCCGGACGCGGACCGGGCGTCGGCGCGGGGCCGGCGGCCGGCGTCGCCGGGGCGGGCTTGGGGGCCGCGGCCGGCTTCGGGGCCGGGGCGGCGGGACGGGGGGCCTGGGCACCCGGAGTGGGGGCACCAGGCTTCGCGGGCGCTGCCTTGCGCGGCGCCGCGGGCTTCGCAGCGGACTTGCCGGCGCTGCCGCCGGGCCCCTGCAATGCGTCAGTCAACTTACGGACGACCGGCGCCTCGATGGTCGAGGACGCCGAACGGACGAATTCACCAAGTTCTTGGAGCTTGGCCATGACGACCTTGCTCTCCACTCCGAACTCCTTGGCGAGTTCGTATACCCGGACCTTAGCCACTTCGCTCCTTCTAGGTCCGGGTGTCCGCCGGACCGTCGCTACTTCATGGGCGTACTCATCGCGTACTCATCGAGTGCTCATCGCAATCTCGACCTACTTCCAACTCGCGAGGTACCTGACATGGGTCATCCCCGCGTGATGCGGGGCCGATCTCTACTGCTGACCGGTCTGTTCGACGTACCGGCGGAGCTCCGCCGTGTCGAGCGGCCCCGGGACCTTGAAGGCCCGGGGAAACGCCCGGCGGCGCACCGCCAGATCGAGGCAGACCAGTGTGGGATGCACGGAGGCACCCCGGCCGGGCAGCGTACCGCGAGGGTCGGGGACGCACGATCCCTCGATCACCACGGTCCGCAGCAGTTCACCCTTGGCCGCTCGCTCCCGGCACCCCACACAGGTGCGCTCAGGGCATGCGCGGGCATGCGTCCGGCCAGACACTGGTTAAGTCTACCTCCCCGCGCGGACCTCACCCCTTCGGGGCACTGGTCGCGCACGTATGCGTTTCGGCCATGATCGGCTGGTTTCACGGGCCGCGGCCCGGCTCCGCCAAGGGCGGAAGCGGCCCACCATGGTTGTTTTACGGACCTTTCGGGGCCGCTCGGGGCGCCGGGTGCGCGCCCCCGTCCGCTTCCGGACGCCGGTACGCGACTCAGTCGCGCTCGGACGGCTGCTCGGTGTCCGGACGGATGTCGATCCGCCAGCCGGTCAGCCGGGCCGCGAGCCGGGCGTTCTGCCCCTCCTTGCCGATGGCGAGGGAGAGCTGGTAGTCGGGGACGGTCACCCGGGCGGAGCGGGCGGCCAGGTCGACGACCTCCACCTTGCTCACCCGAGCGGGGGACAGCGCGTGCGCCACCAGCTCGGCCGGGTCGTCCGACCAGTCGACGATGTCGATCTTCTCGCCGTGGAGCTCGGCCATGACCGCGCGGACCCGGCCGCCCATCGGGCCGATGCAGGCGCCCTTGGCGTTGAGGCCGGAGCGGGTCGAACGCACCGCGATCTTGGTGCGGTGACCGGCCTCGCGGGCGATGGCGGCGATCTCCACCGAGCCGTCCGCGATCTCCGGGACCTCCATGGCGAAGAGCTTCTTCACCAGGTTGGGGTGGGTACGCGAAAGGGTCACGGACGGGCCGCGGACACCCTTGGCCACCCGGACGACATACGTCCGCAGCCGGGTGCCGTGCTTGTACTCCTCGCCCGGAACCTGCTCCTGGACCGGCAGGATGGCTTCCAGCTTGCCGATGTCGACCAGGACGTTCTTGGGGTCCTTGCCCTGCTGCACGACGCCCGCGACGACGTCGCCCTCACGGCCGGCGAACTCACCGAAAGTGATCTCGTCCTCGGCGTCGCGCAGACGCTGGAGGATGACCTGCTTCGCGGTGGTCGCGGCGATCCGGCCGAAGCCGGAGGGGGTGTCGTCGAACTCGCGGGGCTCCTCGCCCTCGGCGAGGTCCTGCGGGTCCTCCTTGGCCCACACCGTCACATGCCCGGTCGACCGGTCCAGCTCCACGCGGGCGCGGCGGCGGCTTCCCTCGGTGCGGTGGTAGGCGATGAGGAGGGCCGACTCGATCGCCTCGACCAGCAGGTCGAAGGAGATCTCCTTCTCTCGCACCAGACCCCGCAGGGCACTCATGTCGATGTCCACGGCTACGCCTCCTCTTGAATCTCGTCGGATTCGTCTGCTTCGGCCGGGACGTCGCCCTCGGCCGGCTTGCGGTTGAACTCGATCTCCACACGCGCCTTCGCGATCTCGGCGAAGGCCAGGCGGCGGGCGGTGGGCTTACGGCCCTTGACGCCCGGCACCTCCAGGTCGAGCCCCTCGTCGTCCACGGCGACGATCCGCGCGACGAGCTCGCCGCCCTCGGCGAGCTGCGCCTTGATCAGCCGGCCGGTGGCCCGGACATAGTGCCGGTGCTGCGTCAGGGGACGGTCGGCACCCGGAGAGGTGACCTCGAGAACGTAGGGGGCCCCGCCCATCACATCGGTCTCGTCGAGCTTCTCGGAGATGTCACGGCTCAGGTCCGCGCACGCGTCCAGCTGGACGCCCTCGTCGGAATCGACCACGATGCGCAGCACACGCCGCTTTCCGGCCGGTGTCACCTCGACCTCTTCCAGCTCCAGCTCCCGCGCGCTCACGAGAGGGGCCAGCAGCTCGCGCAGCCGCTCGCTCTGGGTGGTGCTCATCCGGGTGACTCCTCGGCCGCGTGTGCTGTTGTGGGAAAGACGCGTGTCAGGTCAAAGCCTATCTGTTCCGGCAGCCGACTGACGATTCGGTGCCCGGTCCACGGCCGCCGGGTCCCGCGCCGGTACGCTCGCGTGCGGCGATCACTTGCGGCCCAGGCCCGTGGAACGCCCGCCCCACCAGGACCCCGACGGGCCGGCGCGCCCGGCGCGCCGCACAGAGCCCACAAGGCGGAAAGAGGAACGTGCCGCTCACGACTTCGACGCGGGGTGCGAACGGCCCGCGCAGACGCAGGGTACTGGCGGGCGGCGCCGCCGCCCTGCTGGCCGGCGGCGCCGGCGCGCTGCTCTCCGCCTGCTCCTCCGCTTCCGCCGGCGACCCGGACGCCGCCGAACGCTCCCCCGGCGCGGCGCGGCTGAGGGAGCGTGCGGCGCGGGACAGCGCCGCGCTGCTGGAGCGGTACGACGCCACGCTCGCCGCGCACACCGCCCTGACGGCCCGGCTGCGGCCGCTGCGGGCCGAAGTCGCGCGGCACGCCGAGGCGTTCGCCGCTCCTGGGACGAAGTCCCCGTCGGCTTCCGCTTCCGCGTCCGCATCCGCTTCCTCGGCGTCGCCCGCCACGCCGGCCGCGCGCGTCGAGGTGCCCGAGGAGGAGAAGGCGGCGCTGGCCGCCCTCGCGGACGCCGAGCGACGCACCGCCGACACCCGGACCGCCGCCCTCGGCTCCGCGCCGCCCGAGCTCGCCCGGCTCCTCGCCTCCGTGGCGGCGGCGGGCGCGGCGCACGCCTACCTGCTGACGGAGGGCGGCTCATGACGGCGGCCGGGGCCGGGCGCGCCCGGCAGGAGACGGTGGCCGCCGCGCAGGCGGCGCTCGCGGCCGAGCACGCGACGGTCTACGGCTACGGGATCGTCGGCGGGCGTGTCGACGACACGCGGGCGGGCGAGGCCCGTGAGGCCCACGACGCCCACCGGGCCCGGCGGGACGCGATGAGCCGCGCGGTACGGGCGCTGGGCGCCGCGCCGGAGGCGGCCGCCGCCGCGTACACCCTGCCCTTCCCCGTACCGGACGGGGAGGCGGCGGTGCGGCTCGCGGCGGAGCTGGAACGACGGCTGACGGCGGTCTACGCGGATCTCGTCCGGGCCGCCACGGGGAGTCTGCGCGCCGAGGCGGCGACCGGGCTGCGGGAGGCGGCGGTCCGGGCGGTGCGCTGGAGCGGTGGCAGCGTAGCCTTCCCTGGGCTCGCCGATCGGGCCTGATCAGCGGAGAAGGCAGGAAAGGGAACGCTCAGGGATGGCCATCACGAACGACCGCCTCGAACCGCCGCAACGGCTGGTTCGGACCCTGGGCGCGGACCCCGCCGCCGACGAGGCCGCCCGCCGGTGGCTCTCGGACCTCCCGGGCATCGCCCGGGAGTGGCTGACGCGCTGGGAGCTGACACCCGATCGGGTGCAGTGTCCCGGCGGCCGCACCAGCATGGTCATCCTCGTCCGGCAGGCCGACGGCACGCCCGCCGCGCTCAAGCTCTCCCCGCCCGACGGCACCACCGCGGCCGAGCACGCCGCGCTCGCCCACTGGGACGGCCGCTCGGCCGTCCGCCCGCTGCGCGTGGACGCCGAGGGCGGGGCGCTGCTCCTGGAGCGACTGCACGCCGACGTCAGCCTGCGCTCGCTGGCCGAGCAGAAGGCGCAGCTGGAGGCGGCGGCGACGCTCCAGCGGCTGTGGGTGGCGCCGCCCGCCGGGGAGCACCCCCTCGCCACCGTGGCCGACCGCTCGGCGGCGCTGGCCGAGGCGCTGCGCGCGTGGCGCGGGCTGCCGTGGGCGGCGGACGCCCGGGGGCTGGTCGACGAGGCCGTCGAGCTGCGGGACGGCCTGACGGCGGACGCCCCGGCGGAGCCGGCGGTGCTGCTGCACGGCGAGTTCCACCAGGGCAACGTGCTGGCCGCCGACCGGGTGCCGTGGCTGGCGATCGCGCCCCGCCCGCTGGTGGGCGAGCGGGCGTACGACCTGGCGTGGCTGGTGCGCGACCGGCTCGACACGCTGCTGGCGGCGCCGGGCGCGGCGGCCGCGGCGCGGCGGCGGGTGACGAAGCTGGCGGAGTCCCTGGAGGTCGACGCGGACCGGTTGCGCGGCTGGACGGTGTTCCGGGCGACGGCCGCCGGGATGCGGGAGCTGTCGCTGGGCGCGCGGGGCCGGGGCGAACTCCTCCTGGAGTTCGCGGACTTGCTGTGACACCGCGCGGGGCGGCCCGTGCTCACCCCAGCAGCGGCAGCGAAGCCCCCATCACCGCGTAGGGGCTCGCCGCGCTCGGACTGTGTACCCCGGGGGCAACCCCCGGACCCCCGGCCGGTCCGGGCTCACCCCAACAAGGGCAGCGAAGCCCCCATCACCGCGTAGGGGCTCGCCGCGCTGGGGAAGACCACATGGCGGGCCAGGTCGCGGTAGCCCAGTTTGCGGTAGAGCGCCCGGGCGGGGCTCTCCTTGTCGATGGCGGAGAGGATGGAGCGGGGCTCCTCCGCGTCGGCCGTGATCGTCGTGATGAGGGCGCGGCCGATCCGCCGGTTCTGGTAGGCGGGGTGGACGTGGAGCTCGGTGATGACGAAGGCCCCGTCGAGCCAGCCGTCCAGTCCGTTGGCGCGCAGATACGGCTCGACGACCGTGGACCACCAGTGCGTACGGTCGTTGGGCATGCCGTAGACGAAGCCCACCAGGCGGTCCTCGGGCGTGGTGGCGCCCAGGGCCCGGGCGCCGGGGCAGGTGAGGTGCCGGAGCACGATGTGGCGCCGGACGTCGACCTCCTCGGGTGTCAGCCCGAAGGCGAGGGCCTGGACGGCCAGCGCCTCGTCCACCCGGGAGGCCAGGTCGAGCGGGCCGACCACGATGTCATCCATGCCCGGGAGGCTACCCATGCGGGGTCCCGTGCCTCATCAGAACAGCACGCTCATGAACGCGCCGACTTCCTGGAAGCCCACGCGGCGGTAGGTGGCCCGCGCCGCGGTGTTGTAGTCGTTGACGTAGAGGCTCACCACGGGGGCGACCTCGCGCAGCGCGTAGCCGAGCACGGCGGCCATGCCGGTCACGGACAGCCCCTTGCCCCGGTGCTCGGGGGCGACCCAGACGCCCTGGATCTGGCACGCCAGGTCCGTGGCGGCGCCGATCTCGGCCTTGAAGACGACGCGGCCGTTCTCCACGCGGGCGAAGGAGCGCCCGGAGCCGACGAGTTCGGCGACGCGTGCCTGGTAGAGCAGGCCGCCGTCGCCGGCGAGCGGGGAGATGCCGACCTCCTCGGTGAACATGGCCACGCACGCGGGCATGATCGTCTCCATCTCGTCCTTGCGGACGCGGCGGACGAGGGGGTCGGGGGCGATCCCGGCGGGCATGGTCCGGGTGACCATGAGCGGCTGGTGGGCGCGGACCTCGCGGGCCGGACCCCAGTGGGGTTCCAGCAGGCTCCACAGCTCGGCCGTGGCCGGGGCGGGGCCGACGATGGAGGAACAGCGGCGTCCGCTCCGGCGGGCGCGGTCGGCGAAGGCGCGTACGGCCTCGGGACCCGCGCCGATGGGGACGAGGTTGGCGCCGGCGTAGCAGAGGGACGCGAGGCGGCCGCCCGCGTACCAGCCCCACATCTCGCCGCCGAGCCGCCAGGGGTCGAGGCCGGCGACCTTGACCCGGGCTGCGACGAAGGCGTTGGCGACGGGGTCGCGGTCGAGGACGGCGAGGGCGGCGTCGAGATCGCCGGGCTCCAGGACCTTGGTGGTGGTCGTCGTCAGCACGTGTCGGAATGCCTCACCGTCGCGGGCCCGAGGCCGGGGGAATCAGGTCCTGGCACTGTACCTCCCGCCTCCGCCGCCCACCCGCCGCGCCGCCGATATGGCGCCGCCCCGCCCGGTGCGCGGACGGGGCGGGGCGGGGCGGGGCCGGGGCGCGGGCGGTCAGCCCGCGACGCTGATGGTGGGCTCGCCGGAGGCGACGCCGTCCTTCTCCATCTGCTCGGCGATCTTCATCGCCTCCTCGATGAGGGTCTCGACGATCTTCGACTCGGGGACGGTCTTGATGACCTCGCCCTTCACGAAGATCTGGCCCTTGCCGTTGCCGGAGGCGACGCCCAGGTCGGCCTCGCGGGCCTCGCCCGGGCCGTTGACGACACAGCCCATGACGGCGACGCGCAGGGGCACCTCCATGCCCTCCAGGCCGGCGGTGACCTCCTCGGCCAGCTTGTAGACGTCGACCTGGGCGCGGCCGCAGGACGGGCAGGAGACGATCTCCAGGCGGCGCTGGCGGAGGTTGAGGGACTCCAGGATCTGGATGCCGACCTTGATCTCCTCGGCCGGCGGGGCGGAGAGGGAGACCCGGATGGTGTCGCCGATGCCCTCGGAGAGCAGGGCGCCGAAGGCGACGGCGGACTTGATGGTGCCCTGGAAGGCCGGGCCGGCCTCGGTGACGCCGAGGTGCAGCGGGTAGTCGCACTGGGCGGCCAGCTGGCGGTAGGCGTTGACCATGACGACCGGGTCGTTGTGCTTGACCGAGATCTTGATGTCGCGGAAGCCGTGCTCCTCGAAGAGGGACGCCTCCCAGAGGGCGGACTCGACCAGCGCCTCGGGGGTGGCCTTGCCGTACTTCTGGAGCAGGCGGCGGTCCAGCGAGCCGGCGTTCACACCGATGCGGATCGGGGTCCCGGCGTCGCCGGCGGCCTTGGCGATCTCCTTGACCTTGTCGTCGAACTGCTTGATGTTGCCGGGGTTGACCCGGACGGCGGCGCAGCCGGCGTCGATGGCGGCGAAGACGTACTTCGGCTGGAAGTGGATGTCGGCGATGACCGGGATCTGCGACTTCCTCGCGATGATCGGCAGGGCGTCGGCGTCGTCCTGGGTCGGGCAGGCGACGCGGACGATCTGGCAGCCGGAGGCGGTCAGCTCGGCGATCTGCTGGAGGGTGGCGCCGATGTCGGAGGTGCGGGTCGTCGTCATCGACTGGACCGAGACGGGGGCGTCGCCGCCGACGGCCACGGAGCCGACCTGGATCTTGCGGCTGACCCGGCGGTCGGCGAGCTTGGTCGGAACGGAAGGCATTCCAAGCGAAATCGCTGTCATCTGGCGAGCAACCCCAAGGTTTGAATCATGGTCCCGAGATCGGCGGGCTCCGGCATCCGAGGTTACGGCACGCGGTCCCTTCGGGGCACATCCACCGGGGCCCGGGGCGGCGCCCCGGGCCCCGGCGCCTACGTCAGCCGCACCGGGTTCACCACGTCCGCGATCAGCACCAGCAGCGTGAAGCAGACGAAGATGCCCGCCACCACGTACGCCACCGGCATCAGCTTCGCCACGTCGAACGGACCGGGGTCCGGCCGGCGGAAGACCTTGGCGAGATTGCGCCGGACCGACTCCCACAGGGCGCCCGCGATGTGCCCGCCGTCCAGCGGGAGCAGCGGCAGCATGTTGAAGAGGAACAGCGAGAGGTTGAAGCCGGCGACCAGGAAGAGCATGGTCGCGATCTGCTGCGACGGCGGGATGTCGAGGTTGAACACCTCACCGCCGACGCGGGCCGCGCCGACCACGCCCATGGGCGAGTCGGGCTTGCGCTCGCCGCCGTCGAAGGCCGCGTTCCACAGGTCCGGGATCTTGCCGGGCAGGGCGATCAGCGACTCCACGCCGGACTGGACCATGTCGCCCATGCGGTCGACGGACTGGCCGAAGGACTGCTGGACGACGCCCGAGGCCGGGGTGAAGCCGAGGAAGCCCGCGGTGACGTACTCGCCCTTGATGGGCGTGCCCTTGCCGTCGTACTTCTGGACCTGGTTGGAGATGAGGTCCGCGTGGAGGGTCTTCTCGACGCCGTCGCGGACGACGGTGATCGTGGCCGGTCCGGTGGTCTTGCGGATCTCCTTCTGGAGGGTGGTCCAGCCGTCGACCTTGTGGCCGTCGAAGGCGACGATCCGGTCCTTGGGCTGGAGGCCGGCCGCCTTGGCCGGGGAGTCCTTGGCGCCCTTGGGGCACTTGTCGGTGGCGGCGCTGGCGGAGACCACGCAGTCCGAGACGGCCGAGACGGTGGTCGTCTGGGTGTTGACGCCGAAGGACATCATCACGCCGAGGAAGATCGCGACGGCCAGGACCAGGTTCATGAACGGGCCGGCGAACATCACGATCACGCGCTTCCAGGGCTTGCGCGTGTAGAACATCCGGGTCTCGTCGCCCGGCTGGAGCTCCTCGTACGCGGCCGAGCGGGCGTCCTCGATCATGCCGCGCCAGGGGGAGGTGGAGCGGGCGCTTATCCGGCCGTCCTCGCCGGGCGGGAACATGCCGATCATGCGGATGTAGCCGCCGAGCGGGACGGCCTTGATCCCGTACTCGGTCTCGCCCTTCTTCCGCGACCACAGCGTCGGCCCGAAGCCGACCATGTACTGCGGCACACGGATGCCGAACATCTTCGCCGTGGACAGGTGGCCCAGCTCGTGCCAGGCGATGGAGAAGAGCAGGCCCACCACGAAGACGACTATCCCGAGGACCGTCATCAGTATCGTCATGCGCGGGCCTCCGAGGTCGCTTTCGCCGTACGGCCGCCCGTGCGGGCCGCCAGTTCACGGGCCCGGGCACGGGCCCAGGTCTCCGCCTCCAGGACGTCCGAGAGGGTCAGGCGAGTTCCCACGGCGGGGGTGCCGTGTTCCGCGACCACCTCGGCGACGGTGTCCACGATCCCATTGAACGGCAGGTGTCCGCTCAGGAACGCGTCGACGCACTCCTCGTTCGCTGCGTTGAAGACGGCCGGGGCGGTCCCGCCGAGCGTGCCGACGTGCCGGGCCAGGCCCACGGACGGGAAGGCCTCGTCGTCGAGCGGGAAGAATTCCCAGGTGGAGGCCTTGGACCAGTCGAAGGCGGGGGCGGCGTCGGGCACCCGCTCGGGCCAGCCCAGGCCGATGGCGATGGGGCCGCGCATGTCCGGCGGGGTTGCCTGCGCGAGGGTGGAGCCGTCGGTGAACTCCACCATCGAGTGGACGTACGACTGCGGGTGGACGACGACCTCGATGCGCTCGAACGGGATGTCGTAGAGCAGGTGGGCCTCGATGACCTCCAGGCCCTTGTTGACCAGGGTCGCGGAGTTGATCGTGATCACCGGGCCCATGGACCACGTGGGGTGGGCCAGGGCGTCCTTCGGGGTGACGGTGGCCAGCTCGGCCTTCGTCCGGCCGCGGAAGGGGCCGCCGGAGGCCGTGACGACCAGCTTGCGGACCTCGGCGCGGGTGCCGCCGAGGAGGGCCTGGAAGAGCGCGGCGTGCTCGGAGTCGACCGGGATGATCTGGCCGGGCTTGGCGAGGGCCTTCACCAGCGGCCCGCCGACGATCAGCGACTCCTTGTTGGCCAGGGCCAGGGTGCGGCCCGCCTCCAGGGCGGCGAGGGTGGGGGCCAGGCCGATGGAGCCGGTGATGCCGTTGAGGACCGTGTGGCACTCGCCACGGGCCACCTCGGTGGCCGCGTCCGGGCCCGCCAGGATCTCCGGCAGCGGCTCGGTGCCGTAGCGGGCGGCCAGCGCCTCGCGCAGCGCGGGCGCCTTGTCCTCCTGGGCGACGGCCACCGTGCGGACCCTCAGTCTGTGCGCCTGCTCGGCGAGGAGCTCCACCCGGCCGCCGGCGGCGGACAGCGCGGTCACCGTGAACCGCTCGGGATTGCGCAGCACCAGGTCGATGGCCTGGGTGCCGATCGAGCCGGTCGAGCCGAGGATCACGATCTCGCGCGGGCCGTCGTGGTCGCGGCCGGGGGCGGAGTAACGCAGGTGGGGGTCAGCGAGGCAGTCCGTCATCCCCCCATTGTGGCCGTACCGCCGGTGCGCACCGACAGGGCGTCCGGCGATACGGCGCGAGGGGCCGGCGGACGGTCAGCGGATCGGGCGGTGGACGTTCTCCGCCTTGGAGGGGCCGGGGGTGGCATCAGCGATCCAGGGGCCCTCGCCGCTGGGGTCCACGATGCCGCTCTCCAGCCATTCGTACGACCCGGCCATGACCCCCGAGACGACCTTGCGGTCGAGGTCGTCGGTGTTGGTCCACAGCCGCCGGAAGAGCTCCTCCACCCGGATGCGGGACTGCCGGCAGAAGGCGTCGGCGAGCTGGTAGGCCTCGGCGCCGTTCTCGCCGCGCAGCCGCAGGTGCTCGGCGCGGACGCAGGCGGCGCTCATCGCGAAGAGCTCGGCGCCGATGTCGACGATCCGGCCGAGGAAGCCCTGCTTGGTCTCCATGCGGCCCTGCCAGCGGGACATGGCGTAGAAGGTGGAGCGGGCGAGCTTGCGCGAGGACCGCTCGGCGTACCGCAGGTGGCCGGAGAGGTCGCGGTGGCCGGACGGGTGGAACTCGGAGTAGGTGCGCGGCAGCTGTCCGGGGCCCGCGACGAGCTTGGGCAGCCAGCGGGCGTAGAAGCCGCCCGCGCGGGCGCCGGCCCGTGCCTTGTCGCCCAGGGACTTGTCCGGGTCGATGAGGTCGCCGGCCACGGAGAGGTGGGCGTCGACGGCCTCGCGGGCGATCAGCAGGTGCATGATCTCGGTGGAGCCCTCGAAGATCCGGTTGATGCGCGCGTCGCGCAGCATCTGCTCGGCGGGGACCGCGCGCTCCCCCCGGGCGGCGAGCGAGTCGGCGGTCTCGTAGCCCCGGCCGCCGCGGATCTGGACCAGCTCGTCCGTCATCAGCCAGGCCATCTCGCTGGCGTAGAGCTTGGCGAGGGCGGCCTCGATGCGGATGTCGTTGCGCTCCTCGTCGGCCATCTGGCCGGACAGGTCGACGATCGCCTCCAGGGCGAAGGTGGTCGCCGCGATGAAGGAGATCTTCGAGCCGACGGCCTCGTGCTTGGCGATGGGCTTGCCCCACTGCTCGCGGGCCGAGGACCACTCGCGGGCGATCTTCAGTGCCCACTTGCCGCTGGCCGCGCACATGGCGGGGATGGACAGCCGGCCGGTGTTGAGCGTGGTCAGCGCGATCTTCAGGCCGGCGCCCTCGGGGCCGATCCGGTTGGCGGCGGGCACCCGCACCTGGTGGAAGCGGGTGACGCCGTTCTCGATGCCGCGCAGGCCCATGAAGGCGTTGCGGTTCTCCACGGTGACGCCCTCGGCGGCCGCCTCGACGACGAAGGCGGTGATGCCGCCCTTGTGGCCCTCGCCCTTCGGCACCCGCGCCATCACGACGAGCAGGTCGGCGACGACGCCGTTGGTCGTCCACAGCTTCACCCCGTCGAGGACGTAGTCGTCCCCGTCGGGCACGGCGGCGGTGGCCAGCCGGGCCGGGTCGGAGCCCACGTCCGGCTCGGTGAGCAGGAAGGCGGTGATGTCCGTGCGCGCGCAGCGCGGCAGGAACTTCTCCTTCTGCTCCTGCGTGCCGAAGAGCTTCAGCGGCTGGGGCACGCCGATCGACTGGTGCGCGGAGAGCAGCGCGCCGACGACGGGGCTCACGGAGCCGACAAGGGCGAGGGCCCTGTTGTAGTAGACGTGGTTGAGCCCGAGACCGCCGTACTTGACGTCGATCTTCATGCCGAAGGCGCCGAGCTCCTTGAGCCCGGCGACCGTCTCGTCGGGGATCTTCGCCTCGCGCTCGATGCGCGCGCCGTCGATCCGGGTCTCGCAGAATTCCCGGAGCTTGCCCAGGAACTCCTCGCCCCGCCGGACGTCCTCCGGCGCGGGGGTGGGATGCGGGTGGATCAGATCGAGCCGGAACCGGCCGAGGAAGAGCTCCTTGGCGAAACTGGGTTTCTTCCAGTCCTGCTCGCGCGCCGCTTCGGCGACCTGGCGCGCCTCGCGCTCGGAGACCGGTCGTACGGATGGTGCGGTCATGTGGCACCTCACCGCGTGAGTCGGGGTGATGGTCCCGGTCGACTACCGACCGGTGCTACTCGTCCGTATGTACCTACCCGATCTGTACCGGGTCTACCAGCCCCCGCGCAAGACGGGCCGCCGTCCCCCGCGTGGGGGACGGCGGCCCGTCTTGCGTCCGGAGGCTCAGAGGTCGAGGCCGGTGAGCACGAGCACGCGCTCGTAGGTGTAGTCGTCCATGGCGTACCGCACACCCTCGCGGCCGACGCCGGACTGCTTGGCGCCGCCGTACGGCATCTGGTCGGCGCGGTAGGACGGGACGTCGCCGACGACCACGCCGCCGACCTCCAGGGCCCGGTGGGCGCGGAAGGCGGTCTGCAGGTCGTGGGTGAAGACACCGGCCTGGAGGCCGTACGGGGAGTCGTTGACGGCCGCGAAGGCCGCCTCCTCGCCCTCGGCCTTGGCGATGGTCAGGACCGGGCCGAAGACCTCCTCGCAGGCGATGGTGACGCCGGCGGGGACGTCGGCGAGCACGGTCGGGGCGTACGTCGCGCCGTCGCGCTTGCCGCCGGCGAGCAGGGTGGCGCCCGCCGCGACGGCCTCGTCCACCCAGGACTCGACGCGCTTGGCGGCGTCCTCGCTGACCAGCGGGCCGACGTCGGTGGACGCGTCGGACGGGTCGCCCGTCACCTGCGCCTCGACGGCCGCGACGACCTTCGGCAGCAGCCGCTCGTAGAGCGAGGCGTCGGCGATGACGCGCTGCACGGAAATGCAGGACTGGCCGCCCTGGTAGTTGGAGAAGGTGGCGATCCGCTGCGCCGCCCAGTCCAGGTCCGCCTCGGAGGACCAGTCGGCGAGGACGACGGCCGCGCCGTTGCCGCCGAGCTCCAGGGTGACGTGCTTGCGGGGCACGGAGTCGAGGATCGACCAGCCGACCGGGCCGGAGCCGGTGAAGGAGATGACGGGCAGCCGCTCGTCCTGGACCAGGGCGGGCATCCGGTCGTTCGGGACCGGCAGGACGCTCCAGGAACCGGCGGGCAGCTCGGTCTCGGCCAGGATCTCGCCCAGGACGAGGGAGGAGATGGGGGTGGCCGGGGCGGGCTTGAGGATGATCGGGGCGCCGACGGCGATGGCCGGGGCGACCTTGTGGGCGCTCAGGTTGAGCGGGAAGTTGAACGGCGCGATGCCCAGGACCGTGCCGCGCGGGACGCGGCGGGTCAGCGCGAGGCGGCCGGTGCCGCCGGCGTCGGTGTCCAGGCGCTGGGCCTCGCCGGCGTTGAAGCGGCGGGCCTCCTCGGCGGCCCAGCGGAACACGGAGACGGCGCGGCCGACCTCGCCGCGGGCCCACTTGATGGGCTTGCCGTTCTCGGCGGAGATCAGCTGGGCGATCTCCTCGGTGCGCTCGGTGAGCCGCTTGGCGACGTGGTCGAGGGCGGCGGTGCGGACGTGCGCGGGCGTGGCCGCGAACTCCTCGCGCACGGCGTGCGCGGCCGCCACGGCCTCCTCGACCTGCGCCTCGGTCGGCACGCTCACGGTGCCGACGAGACGGCCGTCCCAGGAGTTCGTGACGTCGAAGGTCTCCTCGCCGGTGGCCTCACGGCCGGCCAGCCAGAACGCGATGGGAGCGGTCACGGGGTTCCTCCGGGGGGTGCGGATGATTTGGGGCACCCTCACCGTAGGGCTGGGCGACCGTCGGGTCGCTTGTCCGTGATGGAGCGCGCGGGGGCGCGAGCGCGCCGGTATGGCGGGGTGGGCACGGCACCGCCGGGATCCTTGACGGTGGCCGATCGCCGTCGCGGCGGGGGGAGGGCCCCGGTCCCGCCCTTTCACCGTTTCCGGGAGGGCTTCGCCCCCCCGACCCCCGGTCCCCGGAGGGCGAGGGGCTACCGCCCCCGCCCGGAAACCTGGGGGCGGACCCCCGGACCCCCAGAGCCCCGGAGCCCCAGAGCCCCAGAGCCCCGGGGGGCGTGCCCGAGGGGCTACCGCCTCGCGGGCCTCGCGGGCCTCGCGGGCGGGGGCGGAGCCCCTCGCCCTCCGGGGGCCCGGGGGCTTGCCCCCGGTTTCGGGAAGGGGCGGGATTGGGGCTCCTCCCCCGCCGCGACGGCGACCAGCCACCGTCAACGCGTCCGGCGGTGCCGGACCGTGCCCGGCCGGGCCGCTACGAAGGACCCGACGTCGCCTTCAACGCCAGCCACAGCTCCATCCGCACATCCGGGTCGTCCAGCGACCGCCCCAGGATCTCCTCCACCCGCCGCATCCGGTACCGCAGCGTGTGGCGGTGGACGCCCAGGTCGGCGGCGGCCGCGTCCCACTGGCCGTGGCGGGCGAGCCAGGCGCGCAGGGAGGCGACCAGGTCGCCGCGCCCGGTGGCGTCGTGCTCGTGGAGGGCGCGCAGGAGCCCGTCGGCGAAGGCCCGTACCGCGTCGTCGGCGAGCAGGGGCATGACCGAGCCGGTCGCGACCTCCTCGTGCTCGACGAGGGCGCGGCCCCGGCGCCGGGCGACGGACAGGGCCTGTTCGGCCTGGTGGAAGGCGGCCCCGGCGGCCGCCGGCCCGGTGGGCGCCGAAAGGCCGACGGCCACACCGGGCGCCGCGCCCCCATCTCGCCCGTCCCGTTCCGGCGCCGCCGCCCCGCGCCGCGCCTCGACCGTGCGGGCGTACGCGACGCACGCGGCCACGGCCGCCCCGCCGTCCCGGGCGAGGACGACGACGCGTTCCCCCTCCGGCACCACGAGCACCGGCTCGGCCGCCCGGCTCGCCGCGGTCTCGGCGGTGTCGGCGAGCACGCCGAGCTCGCCCTCCGGGTCGGTGTCGGCGGCCTCCGCCACCAGCATCCGGAAGGGCTCGTCCAGCAGCGCCCCGTACAGCTCCCCCGCGACGGCCCGCGCGTGGCCCGGCTCGTCCGCGAGCAGCATCCGCAGCACCGCCGCGCCCAGCCGCGCCTCCGCGTCCTGGAGGGCGCGCGAGCGCTCGGTGGTCAGGGTGAGGAGGGCGACCGCGGAGTTGACGGCGTAGCGCCCGGCGGTGCCGAGGGGGGCGTCCGTGCCGACGGCGAGGACGCCGCGCGTGCGGCGGCCGGTGCCGAGGGACTGGAGCTCGACGCGGTCGCCGCCCTCCGCCCCGGCGGCCTCCGGGCCGAGGACGGCGCTGGCTGGCGCGGGCCGCTCCCGCAGCCGTTTGACGTCGGCGCCCAGCCGGGCCGCGCGGCGGGCCGCCCAGCCGGGCGCGGCGGCGACGACCGCGCCGGAGGCGTCGTAGAGCGCGGCCCACCCGCCGAGGTGAGCGGCGAGCCGGGCGAGGAGGGCGGCGGGGCCCTCGGGGGCGAGGGCGGCGCGGGTCAGCTCGCGCTGGGCCTCGAAGCCCGCCGTGACCGCGTGGTACTGGTCGGCGGCGACGGCCGCGGAGACGGCCTTGGTGATGGCGAGGAACGGGGTGCGGCGGGGCACCTCCAGCAGCGGCAGGCCCTCCTCGGCGGCCGCCTCGACGAGGGCGCCGGGCACCTCGTCGTAGTTCACCCCGACGGCGAAGCCCAGCCCCACCACCCCGGCGCGCACCAGGCGGCGCACGTACTGCCGCATCTCCTCCCGGTCCGCGGCGTCGATCTTCATCGCCGTGATCAGCAGCAGTTCCCCGCCGTCCATCCACGGCACGGGGTCGGCGAGCTCGCTGACGTGCGCCCAGCGGACGGGCGTGTCCAGCCGGTCCGCTCCGGCGAGCACGGTGAGCCTGAGCGCGGAGTGGTTGACCAGGGCGGCGAGCGTGAGGGGCATGGAACCTTCGGGCGGGCGGTGCGAGGAGGGTGCCGTCCCGTATGAACGGCTGTGACCGATTCTGCCTCAGTGGAGCATTGCGTAGAAAGCGGGAGCCCGGGGCCGAGCGGGCCCGGTGAAGTCCGGCACGGTTCGGTGGCGCCCCGAAGGGGCGCGGGACAGTGCCGATATGCGGCTACGCCGCGTGGGCGCGACCGGCCACAACGCACCCGCGGATGACAAGCCGGAAATCCAGCGGAGCGCTCAGCGCTCCAGGTCGACCAGGACGGGGGGCGTGCTGCCGCCCCGTACGGACGTCACGGACAGTACCGCGTGCCCGGCGGGCACGCCGTGGGCCAGCTCGGAGGCGGACCAGCGCTCCCGCTCCACCTTGCGGACGGTCACGGACTGGGCGGTGACGGCCCGGCCCGTGATCACCCGGCGGACGACGTGGGTGACGCGGGTGAGCGGCTCGTGGGCGATGACCTGGCGGTCGGTGACGTCGCGGGTCTCCACCCACTCCTTGCCCCAGACCTCCGCGAAGCGCGCGCCGTCCCAGGTGGTCACCCCGGAGAAGGCCATCCGGCAGCCGACGGAGCCCAGCAGGGCGCTGCGCAGCGCCTCGGGGACGTCGTCGAGGGTGCGCAGGGTGAGCACGGCCCCGGCGTGGGCGGAGCGCAGCCGCGCCAGGCCGCGCACGGACTCGGGGGTGACGGTGTGGGTGGCGTCGTCGAGGACGAGGCAGGCGAACAGCGAGCGGTCGGCGCGGCCCGCGGCGCACTCCGTGAACTGGGCCAGGATCAGCCGGGCGAGCATCCGGGACGCCTCGGCGTGGCCGCGCTCGGGGAGGTCGATCCGGACGCGCAGCGGGTGCTCCAGCGTCCGCAGGGAGAAGCTCCGCCCGGGGCGGGTGGTGTCGAAGAAACCGGCGAAGGCGGGCCGGTCCAGGAGGGCGAGCCGGTCGGAGAGCAGCGGCCCGGGGTCGCCGGGCCGTCCCGCCTGGCGTTCGCGGGCGTCGAGTTCGCGGACGAGCGCCTCCTGTCCGCGCGCCGCGAGGGCGGTGCGCAGGGCGCCGGTCGCGGCGGCGGAGCCGTCGAGGAGGTCGCGCAGTTCGGGGACGGCCGGGAAGCGGCCGTGGGCGGCCCGGAACGGGCCGAGGAGCTGGGCCAGGGCGGTGGCGGCCCGGCGGCCGTCGTCGCCGGGAAGACCGGCGACGACGTCGCCGACGAGCCCCTCGGCCAGGACGGCGGCGGCCTCGTCGGGATCGTCCGTACCGCCGTACAGGTCGAGGTCGTAGGCGGAGTCCGGGCGTCCGATGCGGACCACGATGTCGAAGGCGTCGTCGGGGGCGAGCCCGGCGCCCGCCGCCCCGACGGCGACGACCGCCGTGCGCCCGGCGAGCGCCTGGAGGCACAGCGATTCGAGGACGGGCCGCACCAGCCGCGCGGACTTGCCGCAGCCGGGCGGCCCGACGGCAAGCAGGGAGGTGCCCAGCGACGTGGGGTCGAGGGCGGCGCCGACGCCCCGGTGGTCATAGGGGTTGCGCTCGTCGTCGATGGCGGTGCCGATGCGGACCTGACGGGTGGCGAGGTCGTGGACGGCGGCGCGTACGGGCAGGTCGCGCGCCCCGGAGGGGTGGGCGCAGGCGGCGGCGCCGTGCTTGACCACGGCGTCGGTGAAGGCGGCCAGCCGGTCGGGGCGGACGCGCTCGGTCTCCCAGGCGCGCCCGATGCGGGCGTGGTCGACGTCGTTCATCAGCCCGGCCCTGGCCTCCGCCGCCAGCCGGTCGGCGGCGGCCCCCGCCCCCGAGGCGCGCAGCCCGGGCCATTCGGCGGGGTCCTCGTCCGGTGTGGCGGGAGCGGCCGGCGCGGGGTCGCCGGAGTCGTCCCACAGGCGGCGCAGGGCGGGCGCGGCCCAGCGGCGCCAGACCTGGGGCCAGCGGCCGAGCCGGCCGAAGACGACGACGAGGACGAGGGCGACCAGGACGTAGTAGCCGTAGACGACCCAGACGGCGAACATGCCCTCCTCACGCCAGGAATCGGGCGTCAGGGCGAACAGCGGCCAGATCCAGTAGTGGCCGAGGTAGCCGTTCCACAGCAGGGACCACAGCAGCCAGCCGCACAGCAGGGAGATCACCGCGCTGCTGATCAGTTGCCGGCCGGGGATCCGGTCGGGCTCCTCCGGCGGCCGGGGCCGGTGGCCGAACGTCCACACGCCGGGCGCCGCGTCCGGGCGCGGGGTGCGCAGCCAGGTCAGGAACGGGGCGCCGGCGGCCCCGGCGTCCGGGGGCGCGGCGTCCGGGCGCGGCGGCACGGCCGCCTCGACGGGCGGTGGCACGACGGCCCCCACGGGCGGTGGCACGGCGGCGGCCCCGGCCGGAGGCGGCGTGGGCGGGCCCGCCTGGCGCGGCGGGCGGCCCCCCCGCGCGCCCGGCGCCTCCTTGGCGCCTCCCGTGGTCCCCTCGGTCTCCCTCACTGCCCCTCGCCCCCCACCCGGCCGTCGCGCCGCGCGTGCCTGAAGTCTCCGACCGGCCCAATCTAGTGGGACACCATGTCCGATACGGACAACGGGACGCGCGCACTTCTCCCGATCGGAACATGCCGCGCTCCCGCCGCCCCACCTAGCCTGCGAGCAAAAGCCCGTACGTTCCCCCTGGAGCTCTTCATGACCGAACTGTCCGGAGGCGCCGCCCTCCCCCAGGAGCGCCGCGTCGTCACCGCGATCCCCGGCCCCAAGTCGCTCGAGCTCCAGGCCCGCCGCCTCGAAACGGTCGCGGGCGGCGTGGGCTCCGTCCTGCCGGTGTTCACCGCGCGCGCCGGCGGCGGCGTCATCGAGGACGTCGACGGCAACCGCCTGATCGACTTCGGCTCGGGCATCGCCGTGACCTCGGTCGGCGCCAGCGCCGAGGCCGTGGTGCGCCGCGCCGCCGCGCAGCTCGCCGACTTCACCCACACCTGTTTCATGGTGACCCCGTACGAGGGTTACGTGGAGGTCTGCGAGAAGCTCGCCGAGCTGACCCCGGGCGACCACGCCAAGAAGTCCGCGCTGTTCAACTCGGGCGCCGAGGCCGTCGAGAACGCCGTCAAGATCGCCCGTGCGTACACCAAGCGCCAGGCCGTCGTCGTCTTCGACCACGGCTACCACGGCCGCACCAACCTGACGATGGCGCTCACCGCCAAGAACATGCCGTACAAGCACGGCTTCGGCCCGTTCGCGCCCGAGGTCTACCGGGTGCCGGTGGCGTACGGCTACCGCTGGCCGACCGGCGCGGAGAACTGCGGCCCCGAGGCCGCCGCCCAGGCCATCGACCAGATCACCAAGCAGATCGGCGCCGAGAACGTCGCCGCGATCATCATCGAGCCGGTGCTGGGCGAGGGCGGCTTCATCGAGCCGGCCAAGGGCTTCCTCCCGGCGATCGTGAAGTTCGCCAACGACAACGGCATCGTCTTCGTCGCCGACGAGATCCAGTCCGGCTTCTGCCGCACCGGCCAGTGGTTCGCCTGCGAGGACGAGGGCATCGTCCCCGACCTGATCACCACCGCCAAGGGCATCGCGGGCGGTCTGCCGCTGGCCGCCGTCACCGGCCGCGCCGAGATCATGGACGCGCCGCACGCGGGCGGCCTGGGCGGCACCTACGGCGGCAACCCGGTGGCCTGCGCCGGTGCCCTGGGCGCCATCGAGACCATGCGCGAGCTGGACCTCAACGGCAAGGCCAAGCGCATCGAGGAGGTCATGAAGGGCCGCCTCGCCGCGATGCAGGAGAAGTTCCCGGTCATCGGCGACATCCGCGGCCGCGGCGCGATGATCGCGATCGAGCTGGTCAAGGACCCGGCGACCAAGGAGCCGAACCCGGAGGCCGCCGGCGCGCTCGCCAAGGCCTGCCACGCCGAGGGTCTGCTGGTCCTCACCTGCGGCACCTACGGCAACGTGCTGCGCTTCCTGCCGCCGCTGGTCATCGGCGAGGACCTGCTCAACGAGGGCCTCGACATCATCGAGGGCGCGTTCGCGCGTCTCTGAGCCCACTGTGAGCCGGTGAAGAACCTGTGCGGGGCGGGTGGTGGACGGGTGATCCGACTATCGGATCGCCCGGCCGCTGCCGTACGGTTTCTTCAGATGAATGAAACACCCCGTCCGCAGGGGACTGCGGACGAGACCGTGCCGTCGCTTCCCCGGCGCCGGCCCGGCCGTGCCTTCGCGCACAGCACTGGAGCCTTCGGCTCCGGACATCCTCACCGATCGGACGGTCGCCCGCCCCATACCCCCCGGGGCGCGCGGTCCACCGGACGGACCGGCGGCCCTGGAACTTCCCCCCCTGTTCCGGGGCCGTCGGCATTCCTCTTCCCGGCCGTGTGCACGGCCCTCTTCGCCCTCGTCACCTGGCAGGTCGCCGCGCACGGGCCGCTGCGCGCCCTCGACGAGCGGCTGGGACGCACGGTCGTGGGCGCGGGCGCCGTGCCGTCGGGGGTCGCCGAGGTCCTGGCCGATCTGGGCAACACGGTGGTGGCGGTGCCGGTGCTGCTGGCGGCCGTCGTCTTCTCCGTGGCCCGCCACCGGCTGTGGCGGGCGCCGGTGGGTGCCGCCCTCGCGATGGTGGCGGTGCCCGCTCTCGTCGTGCCGCTGAAGTGGTGGATCGGACGGGCGGGGCCACCGGCGATGGGGGCCGGGCCGCATGACGGGTTCTTTCCTTCCGGCCATGCGGCCACGGCCGCTGTGGCGTACGGGGCGGCGGCGCTGCTCCTGTTCCGGACGTGGTGGTGGGTACCGCCGTACGTGTTGCTCAACCTTGGGGTCGGCCTCGGGCTGGTGCGGCAGGGGTATCACTGGCCGCTGGACGTGGTCGGGGCGTGGTGCCTGGCCGGGGTCGTGCTGTGGGCGCAGGCCGGTGGTCGCGTTGTGCCCACCCGTCCCGCCCTGCGGGACGATTGCCCACAACGCGCCCCGTAAGGGGCGCGGGGAACTGCGCGACCAGCCACCGACGGCCCGCAGTCGCATGAGCGCTCAGCTGTCGAAGCCCAGGCCCATCCTGTCCATGGCCCTCAGCCAAAGGTTGCGGCGGCCGTCGCGGTCGGCCCGCGCCATCGCCCACTGCGTGATGCCGATGCCCACCGACCGGACCGGCTCCGGCGGGAACGGGAGGGGCTTGCTGCGGACCATCTCCAGTTCCGTACGCTCGGTGCGCGCGCCGGAGAGCAGGTCCAGCATGACGTCCGCGCCGAAACGGGTCGCACCGACGCCCAGCCCCGTGAAGCCCAGCGCGTAGGCGACGCGGCCGCCGTGGGCGGTGCCGAAGAAGGCGGAGAAACGGGAGCAGGTGTCGATGGCACCGCCCCAGGTGTGCGAGAAGCGCACCCCCTCCAGTTGCGGGAAGCAGCGGAAGAAGTGCTCGGCCAGGCGCTGGTACGTGGCCGGGTGGTGGTCGTACTCGGCCCGTACGCCGCCGCCGTAGCGGTAGACGATGTCGTAGCCGCCCCACAGCACGCGGTTGTCCGCGGTCAGCCGGAAGTAGTGGAAGTGGTTGGCGCTGTCGCTGAGTCCCTGGCGGCGGCGCCAGCCGACGGAGGCCAGTTGCTCCTCGGTGAGCGGCTCGGTCATCAGCGCGTAGTCGTAGACGGGGGCGATGTACGGGCGCAGCCGCTTGACCAGGCAGGGGAAGGCGTTGGTGCCGAGCGCGGCGCGGCGGGCGAAGACCCGGCCGTAGGGGGTGCGGACGGCCAGTCGGGCGCGGCGGGCGGAGAGCTCGGTGCCGGGGGTGTGCTCGTAGATCCGTACGCCGAGGCCGAGGCAGGCGCGCCGGAGGCCCCAGGCGAGCCTGGCGGGGTGGAGCATGGCGACGCCGGTGCGGTTCCACAGTCCGGCGAGGAAGGTCGGGGAGTCGGCCTCGGCGCGCACGGCGTCGCGGTCGAGGAAGGTGTGGCCGGTGATGCCGAGGGCCTTCGCCCGCGCGGCGGCCTCGCGGAGTTCCAGGGCCTGGTGGGGGGCGGTGGCCACGTCGATCTCGCCGGTGCGCTCGAAGTCGCAGGTGATGCCGTGGCGGGCGAGGGTGGCCTCGATGCCGTCGAGGTTGCGGTGGCCGAGCTCCTCCAGCGTGCGGAGCTCGGCGGGCCAGCGGGCGTGGCCGTTGGCCCAGCCGTGGGTGAGGGAGGCGGCACAGAAGCCGCCGTTGCGGCCGGAGGCGGCCCAGCCGGTCTCCTGGGCCTCGATGAGGACGACGTCCCGGCCGGGGTCGCGCTCCTTGGCCAGGAGCGCGGTCCACAGGCCCGAGTAGCCGCCGCCGACGACGAGCAGGTCGCAGTGCTCGTCGCCGACGAGCGCGGGGAGCGCCTCCGGCCGGGAGGGGTCGTCGAGCCAGTAGGGGCGAGGGGTCGCGTCGGAGAGTGCTCGTACAGCGGGGATCCGGGGGCGTCCCCCGGACTGGTGCGGTATGGCACCGACGGCCATGGTTCTCAGCTCCTTCTCGGGCGTCTCCCGACGAGCTGGCCGACGAGGACGCACAACACGGCGATGGCGAACATCGCCGTTCCGATGACATTGATTTGAACGGGTGTGCCCCGTTGTGCGGAGCCCCAGACGTACATGGGGAAGGTGACGGTCGAGCCGGCGTTGAAGTTGGTGATGATGAAGTCGTCGAACGAGAGCGCGAAGGAGAGCAGCGCTCCGGCGACAATGCCGGGGGCGGCGATGGGCAGGGTGACCTTGCGGAAGGTCTGCCAGGGGGTGGCGTAGAGGTCCTGGGCGGCCTGTTCGAGGCGCGGGTCCATGCTCATCACCCGGGCCTTGACGGCGGTGACCACGAAGCTCAGGCAGAACGTGATGTGGGCGATGAGGATGGTCCAGAAGCCGAAGCTGACGCCCATGTTGAGGAAGAGGGTCGCCAGGGAGGCGGCCATGACGACCTCGGGCATGGCCATCGGCAGGAAGACCAGGGTGCCTGCGGAGGTGCGGGCCCGGAAGCGGTAGCGGGCGAGCGCGAAGGCGATCGCGGTGCCCAGGAGGGTGGCGCCGACGGTCGCCCAGAGGGCGATCCACAGGCTCAGCGAGAGCGAGCCGCACAGGTCGGCGACGCCGCAGGGGTTGGTCCAGGCGTCGGTGGAGAAACGCTGCCACTCGTAGTTGAAGCGGCCGTTCGGCTTGTTGAACGAGAAGACCGTCACGACGACGTTGGGCAGGATCAGGAAGGCGAGGGTGGCCAGCCCGGCGATCACGACCAGGTTGCGGCGCAGTCCGCGCGCGAGGCGGGTCAGAGGTGCCATCAGACCAGTTCCTCCGTCCCGGACTTGCGGATGTAGACGGTGACCACGGCGAGGATCACGGCCATGAGGAGGAACGACAGGGCGGCAGCCGTCGGGTAGTCGAGGACCCGCAGGAACTGGGACTGGATGACGTTGCCGATCATCTTCTGGTCGGTGGAACCCAGCAGCTCGGCGTTGATGTAGTCGCCCGTGGCGGGGATGAAGGTCAGCAGGGTGCCGGCGACGACGCCCGGCATGGACAGCGGGAGGGTCACCTTGCGGAAGGTGGTGAGCGGCCGGGCGTAGAGGTCGCCGGCGGCCTCGTGGAGGCGGCTGTCGATGCGTTCGAGCGAGGTGTAGAGCGGCAGGATCATGAACGGGAGGAAGTTGTAGGTCAGCCCGCAGACCACGGCGAGCGGGGTGGCGAGCACACGGTGGCCCTCGGTGACGCCCAGGGCGTCGGTGACGGCGAGGACGTGCAGCGCGTCGAGGGCGCGGACGACGGGGCCGCCGTCGGAGAGGATCGTCTTCCAGGCGAGGGTGCGGATCAGGAAGCTGGTGAAGAACGGCGCGATGACGAGCACCATCAGGACGTGGCGCCAGCGGCCCGCGCGGAAGGCGATGAGGTAGGCGAGCGGGTAGCCCAGCAGGAGGCAGAGCGCGGTGGCGGTCGCGGAGTAGGCGACGGAGCGCAGGAACTGCGGGTAGTACTCGGTCAGGGCGTCCCAGTAGGTGGCGAAGTGCCAGGTGACCTTGAAGCCCTCTTCGAGGGAACCGGTCTGTACGGACGTCGAGGCCTGGTAGACCAGGGGGGCCACGAAGAAGACGAGCAGCCAGAGGGCGCCGGGGAGCAGCAGCCAGTAGGGGACGCGCTTCCTGCGGAGGACGGCCTTGTGGAGGGCGCTGTCGGCGGGGGGTGCGGGAGGGTGGTCGGCGGTGGTGGTCGTCATCGTCACGTAGCCGCCTCTCGCGCGTCGATGCCCGCCTCGACGAGGTCCGTGCCGGTCTCGTCCGGCGTTCCGGCGGTCACGGCCTGGGCCGCGTCCAGGCCGAAGCCGTGGTCGGGGTTCCAGTGCAGGACCACGTCGGCGCCGGGGACGAGGCGCGGGTCGCGCTCGATGTTCTGCTCGTAGACGGACAGACCGGACGCGGCCGGGCTGTCGACGAGGTACTGGGTGGAGACGCCGATGAAGCTGGACTGCGCGATGCGCCCGGCGAGGCGGTTACGGCCGTCGGCGATGGTGCCGGCGTCGTCGGCATGGGTGAGCGTGATCTTCTCCGGCCGTATCCCGACCAGGAGTTTCTCGCCCACCCGGGCGGTGGCTGTACATCGTGTCCCCGGAAGGGTGAGTTTGGTATCGGAGACCCGCAGAAGGACGTCGTCGCCGGTGCCGACCACATCGGCGGCGATGAGGTTGGAGGTGCCGAGGAAGTTGGCGACGAAGGTGGTGCGCGGGGTCTCGTAGAGGTCGGCGGGGGCGCCCATCTGCTCGACGCGTCCGGCGTTCATGACCGCGACCGTGTCGGCCATGGTCATGGCTTCCTCCTGGTCGTGGGTGACGTGGATGAAGGTGATGCCGACCTCGGTCTGGATGCGCTTGAGCTCCAGCTGCATCTGGCGGCGCAGCTTGAGGTCGAGGGCGCCGAGGGGCTCGTCGAGGAGGAGGACGTCCGGGTGGTTGATCAGCGCGCGGGCGACGGCGACGCGCTGCTGCTGACCGCCGGAGAGCTGCTGGGGCTTGCGGCGGGCGTAGTCGCCGAGCTGGACGAGGTCGAGCATCTCGTCGACCTGCTTGCGGACGGACTTGACGCCGCGCCGGCGCAGGCCGAAGGCGACGTTCTCGTAGATGTCCAGGTGGGGGAAGAGCGCGTAGCTCTGGAAGACGGTGTTGACGGGCCGCTTGTACGGGGGCAGGGCGGTGACGTCCCGGCCACCGAGCTCGACAGTGCCGGTGGTGGGCTCCTCCAGGCCGGCGATCATGCGCAGCGTGGTGGTCTTGCCGCAGCCGGAGGCTCCGAGCAGGGCGAAGAAGGAGCCGGCGGGCACCGAGAGGTCGAGCGGGTGCACGGCGGTGACGTCGCCGTACGCCTTGCTGATGCCGGTGAGGCGGACGTCGGTGCCGTTGCTGCCTGTCGTGGCGAAAGCCGTCATGGTCGTGGGTCCAGGGGGTTCGTGGGGAGGACGCAGAACACGTAACAGTGACACACGATGGGACGTGGTCTCATACGGGCCATGCCGCGCTCGGGCCCGGGGCGGCCTCGCGCGGCGCCGGATCGTCGGTCCATCGCGTACTCCTCACCGGGCCCGGGCGTCGGGGCGGGTGTGGTTCCCACGGGATTGGTTGCCGATCCTGGCAGAGCAATTGGCTTGCGACAAGGGATTCCGTCGCCATCATTTGATGGGACGACGGATTCGGTGCGGCCCCCTCGTCGGCTCCCCTGCCCCGCGCGGGGCCGTTGTCAGTGGCCGTCGCCACACTGGCGCCAGGCAGGGAACGGGGAGGAAGCAGCATGATCAAGTCAGGTGCGGATGTCGCCGACGGGCCGCGCTCGGTCGAGGAGCTCACAGCGGCCGTGGCCCGCGGCGAGCGGGTGAAGTACGTGCACTTCTGGGGGCACCGGCCGCGCAGGGACGGCTCCGTCGGGCCCGGCTGCTTCAGCCAGTGGTGGCCGTCGCCGTTCACGGTGGACGGGACGGTCTACGCGACGGCGGAGCACTGGATGATGGCCGGGAAGGCGCGGCTGTTCGGTGACGCCGAGGCCGAGGCCCGGGCGCTCGCGGCGGGCCATCCCAAGCAGGCCAAGGACGCGGGCCGCGCGGTGCGCGGCTTCGACGAGGAGGTGTGGCGCCGCCACCACTACGCCCTGGTCGTCGAGGGCAGCGTGCACAAGTTCGGGCGGCATCCGGAGCTGAGGGAGTATCTGCTGGGCACCGGGGGCCGGGTGCTGGTGGAGGCGAGCCCGCTCGACCGGGTGTGGGGCATCGGCCTGGCCGCCGACGACGAGCGGGCCGGGGATCCGGCCCGCTGGAACGGTCTCAATCTGCTGGGTTTCGCCCTGATGGAGGCGCGTCAGCGGCTGGCGGCGGGCAGCAGCGGCCCGGGGCCCGGCGGCACGGCCATATAGGCGCCGTAGGTGGCGTCGTCGGGATTGTCGTCACCGGCCGGGCCGGTGCTCTCGCGCACCCCCACGGCGATGAAGACGACGAGCATCACGGCCGTCAGCAGCAGCGCCACCCCGCCCAGGATCAGCCCGACCAGCGCCTGGCCGCCGTTGGTCGCCTCACCGGTGTTGGCCTTGGTCCGGCCGATCGCCCCGAAGACGATCGCCATCACTCCGATGACGACGCCGAAGACGATCGTCCAGCACATCAGCACGCCGATGACGCCCAGCACGAGGGAGGCCACGCCCAGGCCGTTGTTGGGCACCCGCGCCGCGTGCGGCCAGCCCTGCCCGTAGCCCGGGGCGCCCCAGCCGTAGTGGCCGGTGCCATAGGCGGTCTGCCCGTAGGGGCCCTGGGCGTAGGGGCCCTGGGCGTACGGTCCGGCCGCGCCCGGCACGCCGTAGGGCGCCCCCGGCTGCGGCGGGAGGCCCGCCTGCGCGTAGCCGTACGGACCGGGCGGGTACGCGCCCGGGGTGCCCGGCCCGGTGGGCGCGAGGGGCACGGGAGGCACGGCGCCCGGCTCCGGGGCGACCGGAGCGGACGGGGCCGCGGGCGGCGCGGACGGCTCCACGGGGAGTCCGGCGGCCGGTCCCGGGGCGGGCGGCGCGGCGGGGAGACCGGCGGCAGGCCCGTCAACGGACAGTCCGGGAGCGGACGGTCCGGGGGCGGACTCGCTGGAGGCGGACGGTCCGGGAACGGGCCCCGCGGGCGGCGGCACCGGCGCCGTGCCGGGCTTGTCGAGCGGCACACGCCGCTCCGGCGGAGCCCAGGGGTCGCCGTCCCGGTGCTCCTGCTGCGCGTGCGCGTCGTCCTTCTCGGACATGGCCCTCCCCACTCGGTACCCCGTCATGCTAAGGCCTGAGCACAGCCGCGGCGGCATCCGTGCATACGATGATCGGCACGCCGTTGACCCGGACGGACCGAACGACCCGAGCAGCCCTGGAGGCCCCCATGTCCGCACTCGACTCGTTCATCGCAGGGCTCCCCAAAGCGGAGTTGCACGTGCACCACGTGGGATCGGCCTCCCCTCGCATCGTCGCCGAGCTGGCGGCCCGGCACCCCGACTCCCCCGTGCCCACGGACCCCGAGGCGCTCGCCGACTTCTTCACCTTCCGCGACTTCGCGCACTTCATCCAGGTCTACCTCTCCGTCGTCGACCTGATCCGCGACGCCGAGGACGTCCGGCTGCTGACCTTCGAGGTCGCCCGTGACATGGCCCGGCAGAACATCCGCTACGCCGAACTGACCGTCACCCCCTACAGCTCCACCAAGCGCGGCATCCCCGACGTCGCCTTCCTGGAGGCCATCGAGGACGCCCGCAAGGCCGCGGAGTCGGAGCTGGGCGTGGTGCTGCGCTGGTGCTTCGACATCCCCGGCGAGGCGGGCCTGGAGGCGGCCGAGGAGACGGCCCGGATCGCCTGCGACCTGGGGGCCGACGGCCTGGTCTCCTTCGGGCTCGGCGGGCCCGAGATCGGTGTGCCCCGGCCGCAGTTCAAGCCCTACTTCGACCGGGCGATCGCCGCCGGCCTCCACAGCGTGCCGCACGCCGGCGAGACCACCGGGCCGCAGACCGTCTGGGACGCGCTCACCGAGCTGCGCGCCGAGCGCATCGGCCACGGCACCAGCGCCCCGCAGGACCCGAGGCTGCTGGCCCACCTCGCCGAGCGCCGTATCCCGCTGGAGGTCTGCCCCACCTCCAACCTGGCCACCCGCGCGGTGACCGACCTGGAGCGGCACCCCATCAAGGAGATGGTCGCCGCCGGTGTGCTGGTGACCGTCAACAGCGACGACCCACCCATGTTCGGCACGGACCTCAACACCGAGTACGCGGTCGCGGCCCGGCTGCTGGACCTGGACGCCCGGGGCGTCGCCGCGCTCGCCAAGAACGCCGTGGAGGCGTCGTTCATGGACCAGGCGGGCAAGGCCGCGCTGACCGCCGAGATCGAGGCGTACACCGCCGCCTGGCGGGGCTGACGCGGGCGTGGGGCCGGGGTTCCGGGCGGGCGCCGCGCCCGCCCCCGGCCGCCGTGCCGGACGCCCCGCGCGCCCGTCACAATGAGGCCCATGGTCTCCACGGACTCCGCCGCCCCGCGCACCCCGGCCGCCTGCGTCGCCGTCGCCCACCGCGGCGACCCGTACGTCCACCGCGAGAACACCCTGCCCTCGATCCGCTCCGCGCTGGGGGCGGGCGCGGCCGCGGTGGAGATCGACGTCCGGCTGACCGCCGACGGGGTGCCCGTCCTGCTGCACGACGCGACGCTGGGGCGGCTGTGGGGCCACGAGCGGGCCCTCGCCGCGGTGTCGGCGGCCGAGCTGCGGGGGCTGACCGGGGGCGGGGTGCCGACGCTGGCCGAGACGCTGGACGCCACGGCGGAGGACCACGGGGCGCGGCTGTTCGTCGACCTGCCGGACCCGTCGGCGGCGGGCGCGGCCGTCGCCGAGGTCCGGTCCGCCGGCGCCGGGGACCGGGTCTACTACTGCGGCTCCCCCGCCGCCATGCTCGCCGTCCGGCGGGCCGACCCGGACGCCGAGATCGCGCTGACGTGGACCACGCTCGCCCCGCCGCGCCCGGCGCTGCTCGCCGAGGTGCGCCCGCACTGGCTCAACTACCGCTTCGGGCTGGTGAGCGAGGAGCTCGTCGCCCGCGACCACGCGGCGGGCTTCCTCGTCTCGGCCTGGACCGCCGACACCCGGTGGACCATGCGCCGGCTGCTGCGCGCGGGCGTGGACTCGATCACCACCAACCGCGTGGGCACCCTGCGCTCGCTGCTGCCGGGCCGCGGCTGAGGGCTCAGAGCCCGACGATCTCGTTCCACTCCTTGGTGAAGGCGGGGCGCTCCTTGGGCGTCATGTCGCGGGCGGTCGAGAGCCGCCCGCGCATGTCCTCGGTGGGGAAGACCAGCGGGTTCTCGGCGAGCTGGGCGAGTTCCTTCTCCTTGGAGGAGGCGAGGACCTCGCGCGCGGCCGGCACCGGGCAGACGTAGTTGACCGCCACGGCCAGCTTGGCCGCGACCTCCGGCTGGTAGTAGTAGTCGATGAGCCGTTCCGCGTTGCGCTTGTGGGCGGCGAGGTTGGGGATCATCAGGCTCTCGGCCCACAGCTCGGCGCCCTCCTGCGGGACGACGAACTCGATGTCGGGGTTGTCGGCCTGGAGCTGGATGATGTCGCCGGAGTAGGCCTGGCAGGCCAGGACGTCGCCGGAGGAGAGGTCCTTGATGTAGTCGTTGCCGGTGAAGCGGCGGATGTGGCGCTTGCGGACCAGGGTGCGCAGCTGGTCCGTCATCCGGTGGAAGTCGTCGGCGGTCCAGCGGGTGACGTCGGCGCCGTTGCCCAGCATCAGCAGCGCGAACGCCTCGTCCATGCCGGCGAGCAGGGTGACCTTGCCGCGCAGGTCGTCGGCCCACAGGTCGGAGGTGTGGCGGATCTCGCGGCCGAGCTTCTTGCGGTTGTAGGCGATGCCGGTGATCCCGGACTGCCAGGGGACGGTGTGGAGCCGGCCGGGGTCGAAGGACGGCTTGCGCAGCAGCGGGTCGAGCTCACGGGCGACGTGGGGCTGGGCCGCCCGGTCCATCGTCTGGACCCAGCCCAGGCGGACGTAGCGGGAGGCCATCCAGTCGCTGACGACGATGATGTCCCGGCCGGTGCTCTGGTGGTTCATCAGAGCGGGGCTGATCTTGCCGAAGAACTCGTCGTTGTCGTTGATCTCCTCGGTGTACTTCACCGAGATGCCGGTGCTCTTCTCGAAGGCGTCGAGGGTGGGCCGCCGCTCCGGGTGCTTCTCGTCGGTGTCGATGTAGAGCGGCCAGTTGGCGAAGGCGAGCCGGTGGTCGCGCTCGGAGCGGTCCTGGGCGGACCGGTCGCGCGGGGCGACGTACGCGGCGGGGACCCCGCATCCGGCGAGTGCTGCGGCCCCGGCGCCGGCGCCCAGCGCGCGCAGCAGGGTACGGCGGGACAGGGGCTTCACGGGCGTCTCGCATTCAAAGGACGTGCGGGGCGGGTGGGGGGCCGGTCGGCCGGGCGTCGATGATACGCGCACACGCGTACGGAACGTACGCGTGTGCGCGACCCCGCTCCCGCGGGCCGGGCTCAGCCCAGCGACGTCATGACGTGCTTGATGCGGGTGTAGTCCTCGAAGCCGTAGGCGGAGAGGTCCTTGCCGTAGCCGGACTTCTTGAAGCCGCCGTGGGGCATCTCGGCGACCAGCGGGATGTGGGTGTTGATCCACACGCAGCCGAAGTCGAGGGCCTTGGACATCCGCATCGCCCGGCCGTGGTCCTTGGTCCACACCGAGGAGGCCAGGGCGTACTCGACGCCGTTGGCGTAGGCGACGGCCTGCTCCTCGTCCGTGAAGGACTGGACGGTGATCACGGGGCCGAAGACCTCGTGCTGGACGATCTCGTCGTCCTGCTTGAGGCCGGAGACGACGGTCGGGGCGTAGAAGTAGCCCTTCTCGCCGACCCGGTGGCCGCCGGCCTCGACCTTGGCGTGGGCGGGGAGCCGCTCGATGAAGCCGGTCACCTGCTTGAGCTGGTTGGCGTTGTTGAGCGGGCCGTAGAGGACGTCCTCGTCGTCGGGCTGCCCGGTCTTGGTGTCGGCGGCGGCCTTGGCGAGGGCGGTGACGAACTCGTCGTGGACGGACTCGTGGACGAGCACGCGGGTGGCGGCCGTACAGTCCTGGCCGGCGTTGAAGTAGCCGGCGACGGCGATCTCCTCGACGGCCTTGGCGATGTCGGCGTCCTCGAAGACCACGACGGGGGCCTTGCCGCCGAGCTCCAGGTGGACGCGCTTGAGGTCGCGGGAGGCGGACTCGGCGACCTGCATGCCCGCGCGGACGGAGCCGGTGATGGAGGCCATGGCGGGCACCTTGTGCTCGACCATCAGCCGGCCGGTCTCGCGGTCGCCGCAGATGACGTTGAAGACGCCCTTGGGGTGGCCCAGCTCCTCCAGGACCCCGCCGATGATCTCGGCGAGGAGGACGGTGGAGGCGGGGGTGGTGTCGGAGGGCTTGAGGACGACGGTGTTGCCCGCGGCGAGCGCCGGGGCGAACTTCCACACGGCCATCATCATCGGGTAGTTCCACGGCGCGACCTGCGCGCAGACGCCGACGGGCTCCCGGCGGACGATGGAGGTCATCCCCTCCATGTACTCACCGGCGGAGCGGCCCTCCAGCAGCCGGGCGGCGCCCGCGAAGAACCGGATCTGGTCGACCATCGGGGGGAGCTCTTCGCTGCGGGTGAGCCCGAGCGGCTTGCCCGTGTTCTCCGACTCGGCGGCGATCAGTTCCTCGGCGCGCGCCTCGAAGGCGTCGGCGATCTTGAGCAGGACCTTCTGGCGCTCCCCGGGCACCAGGTCGCGCCAGGCGGGGAAGGCGGCCTCGGCGGCGGCCATGGCGGCGTCCACGTCGGCTGCGCCGGACAGCGGGGCGGTGGCGTACGCCTCTCCCGTGGCCGGATTGATGACCTCGGTGGTCCGCCCGTCGGCGGCGTCGCGGAACTCGCCGGCGATGTAGTTGCGCAGGCGGCGCAGCTCGGTGGTCACGATGTGCCACCCCTTCTGTCGGATGTCCGATCGGTGAGACGCCCAGCCTAGTCACTGAGGTGACGCTTTCGGCAGACCCATCAGGCATGAACAACGGAATCAGTGTTTCCACCACCATTCGGCAACGGATTTCATCGCCCAGGGGTTGTCACACCACCGAGTCCTCATGCACAGTGGGGATGTGGCCACTCGTAACCCCGAAGCGAAGAACCTGACCAGCGCACAGCCGGTCGACGCCGTCTCCCTGGCGATCATCGAGCAGCTCCAGGAGGACGGGCGCCGCCCCTACGCGGCGATCGGCAAGGCGGTGGGACTGTCCGAGGCGGCGGTCCGCCAGCGTGTGCAGAAGCTGCTCGACCAGGGCGTGATGCAGATCGTCGCCGTCACCGACCCGCTCACCGTGGGGCTGCGGCGCCAGGCCATGATCGGCATCAATGTCGAGGGGGACCTCGACCCGGTCGCGGACGCCCTGACCGCGATGGACGAAGTGGAGTACGTGGTCGTGACCGCGGGCTCCTTCGATCTCCTCATCGAGATCGTCTGCGAGGACGACGACCATCTCCTCGAAACGATCAACAAGCGGGTCCGGACCCTGCCCGGGGTCCGCTCCACGGAGAGCTTCGTCTACCTCAAGCTCCGCAAGCAGACCTACACATGGGGAACCCGATAGCCGTGAGCAAGGACCTCAGCAGGACGGCGTACGACCACCTGTGGATGCACTTCACCCGCATGTCGTCGTACGAGAACGCCCCCGTGCCCACCATCGTGCGCGGCGAGGGCACCTACATCTACGACGACAAGGGCAAGCGCTACCTCGACGGTCTCGCCGGCCTGTTCACGGTCCAGGCGGGCCACGGCCGCGCCGAGCTCGCCGAGGCGGCGAGCAAGCAGGCGCAGGAGCTGGCCTACTTCCCGGTGTGGAGCTACGCCCACCCCAAGGCCGTCGAGCTGGCGGAGCGACTGGCGCACTACGCCCCCGGGGACCTGAACAAGGTCTTCTTCACCACCGGCGGCGGCGAGGCCGTGGAGACCGCCTGGAAGCTGGCGAAGCAGTACCACAAGCTCACCGGCAACCCCACCAAGTACAAGGTGATATCCCGGAACGTCGCCTACCACGGCACCCCGCAGGGCGCCCTGGCCATCACCGGGCTGCCCGCCCTGAAGGCGCCCTTCGAGCCCCTGGTGCCCGGCGCGCACAAGGTGCCCAACACCAACATCTACCGGGCGCCCGTCCACGGCGACGACCCGGAGGCCTTCGGCCGCTGGGCCGCCGACCAGATCGAGCAGCAGATCCTGTTCGAGGGCGCGGACACCGTGGCCGCCGTCTTCCTGGAGCCCGTGCAGAACGCGGGCGGCTGCTTCCCGCCCCCGCCCGGCTACTTCCGGCGGGTCCGCGAGATCTGCGACCGGTACGACGTGCTGCTGGTCTCCGACGAGGTCATCTGCTCCTTCGGCCGGCTGGGCACCATGTTCGGCTGCGAGAAGTTCGGCTACGTGCCGGACATCATCACCTGTGCCAAGGGCATGACGTCGGGCTACTCCCCCATCGGCGCGGCGATCGTCTCCGACCGGATCGCGGAGCCCTTCTTCAAGGGCTCCCACACCTTCCTCCACGGCTACACCTTCGGCGGCCACCCGGTCTCCGCGGCCGTGGCACTGGCCAACCTCGACATCTTCGAGCGCGAGGGCCTCAACCAGCACGTGCTGGGCCACGAGGCCGCCTTCCACGCGACCCTCTCCAAGCTCCACGACCTGCCGATCGTCGGCGACGTCCGCGGCAACGGCTTCTTCTACGGCATCGAGCTGGTGAAGGACAAAGCCACCAAGGAGACCTTCAGCGGCGAGGAGTGCGAGCGCCTGCTGTACGGCTTCGTGTCCAAGAAGCTCTTCGAGAACGGCCTGTACTGCCGGGCCGACGACCGCGGTGACCCGGTCGTCCAGCTGGCCCCGCCGCTGATCTCCGGCCAGTCGACGTTCGACGAGATCGAGCAGATCCTGCGCGGCGTCCTCACGGAGGCCTGGACGAAGATCTGACCGAATCCCGCCCCCCGTCACGGCCCACGCCGGCGCACCCCTCCCGCGCCGCCGTGGGCCGCGGCACGCGCGCGTGGCCGACGGCGCGCCTCCCGCGCGTTAACCGTGATACCGCCGCGCAAACCTCGTCGTATGAGCCCGATGGGAGGAAAGTGAGGCACTAAAGCGCCGAGCCTGGACGGAGGCTAGGATCCCGGTTCCGTACGGTGCCAGTGACCCAATGGCCTCCGGTTCGTTCACCCGGACAGGGGAACGAACCCTCTCAGCGACCCGAGGTGCTCGATATGGTGGCCCCGCCGGACAACGACGTGCTCTGGGCACGCGGCCTGCACTACTCCTACAGCGGTTCCCCCGCCCTCGCCGGGGTGTCCATCGGGGTCCGGGAGGGCGAGATCCTCGCCGTGACCGGACCACGCGGCTGCGGCAAGACCACCCTCCTCAAATGCCTGTCCGGCCAACTCCTGGCCGACCCCGGCGAGGTGTGGTTCAACAGCGCCCCCGTGCACACCCTCTCCCGCTCCGCCCGCGAGCGACTGCGCCGCGACCGCTTCGGCTGGATCGACAGCGAACCGCACCTGGTCCCCGAGCTGACGGGCTGGGAGAACGCCGCCCTGCCGCTGCTGGTGCGCGGCACCGGCCACCGCACGGCCAAGCAGACCGCCACCGAGTGGCTCGAACGCCTCGACGTGGGCGACTGCGCCCGCAAACGCCCCCAGGCGCTCACCCAGGCCCAGCGCCAGCGCGTCGCCATCGCCCGGGCCCTGGCCGCCGAACCCACCGTGGTCTTCGCCGACGAGCCGACCGCCCCGCTGCACGCCGCCGACCGCGCCCAGGTGCTGCGCACGCTCACCACGGCCGCCCGCTCCCACCAGATCACCGTCGTCCTGGCCACCCTCGACGACGAGAGCGCGGCCCTCGCCGACCGCACCGTCGCCCTCGTCGACGGCCGCCGGGGCGGCGCGATCCCGGCACCCGAGGCGACCGACGGGGAGGGCAGGGCCGCGTGCTCAGTCTCCGCCTAGCGCGCGGCGCCCACCCGCTCGTCCTCCTGCGGCGGCTGCTGGTCGCCGTCGCCTCCTCCGGCGCCGGCTTCCTGCTGCTGTGCTCCCTGGGCTACGCGGTGGCCCACCCCAACGCCACGGAACAGTCGCTGGTGCGGCTGCTGTGGTGCGCGGTGCCCGTGGCCGCCGTCACCCAGTTCGCCGTCACCGTGGCCCGCAGCGACCCGGCGACCCGACCCCGCGACGGACTCGACGCCATCGGCTTCGGCCCCGTCCGCCTCTCCCTCCTCGCCGCCACCTCGACGGCCCTGTCCTGCGGCCTCGGCAGCGCCGCCGCCCTGCTGGTCTACCTCGAACTGCGCGGCGACCTCGGCGGCACCCCCCTGAGCGGCACGGCCTCCGGACTGCTCGACGGGGACGCCGCCCTGCCCTGGGCCGCGACGCTCACCCTGCTCGGGCTGCTCCCCGCGCTGGCGGCGGGCGCGTGCGCCATCGCACTGCGCCCGCGCAAGGAGCGCGCCGCAGGCGCGTCCACAGCCGCCTCCACGGCCTCGGCGCCCGCCCCCGCCAAGGACGACCGCCGAGGCCACGCGGGCCTCCCCTGGGGCGTGGCGACCATCGCCTGCGGCCTCGCCCTGGAGGCGTACGTGGGACACGCCCCGGCCCCCGCGCCGGACAGCCTGCTGGCCCTGCCGGGCCAGGACGGCGGCACCTCCCCCGGGCTGATGGGCGGCTGGCTGCTCGCCTCCCTCGGCCTGGTGCTGGCCGGCCCCGGCCTCACCCACTGGAGCGGCACCCTGCTCTCGGCCGGGCGGCCCGGCCCGATGCGGCTGCTCGCCGGCCGGATACTCCAGGACACGGCGAACCGGCTCGGACGGCCCCTCGGGGTGCTGTGCGCGGTGGCCGCGGGCACGCTCGCGGCCGTCGAACTGTACGGCGCGGCCTGGGAGCGGTCGGGCCCCCGCCCGTTCGGGCCGCTCACGGGGCTGGGCGCGGCCGTGGTGATGGCCTGTGTGACGGCCACCGCCGTCACCGCCGCCATCGACACCCGGCACTCCCGCGCCGAGACCACCGCGGCGCTGCTGCGGCTGGGCATCCCCGCCTCCCTGCTGCGCGGTGCGGCGGCCGTCCGCACGGGCGTCCTGCTGATCGTCCTCGCCCCGCTCACCTGGGTCATCGCCGAACTGACGGCACTGCCGCTCACCCGGTCTTGACCAGTTCTTGACCGAAGGCAACTCCGGCGCCGAAATTCACGTCTGCTCAGAAGTACGTCTGCTTCCTGAGCACGACGGCTTTCAGGCGAACGGAGCTACTGGTGATCATCGGCCTTGTCACGGCTGTCGCGGCCTCTGCGTGTTACGGCACAGGATCGGTCCTTCAGGCCGTGGGGTCCCGGAAATCGGCCCGGCAGGAGGCCGCGACGGCGTCCTCCACGGCCACCACCCAGCACGGCGGGCCCAGCCTGTCCTCCACCGCGAAGGCCGCGGTGACCTGGGAGTTCATGGTCGGCACGGTCCTGGACTTCATAGGCTTCGCCCTTGGCGCCCTCGCCGCCCGGATGCTGCCGCTGTTCCTCTCCCAGACCGTCATCAGCGCCAACCTGATCGTCACCGCGCTGCTGAGCATCAAGCTGCTCGGCATCAAGCTCAACCGCAGGGAGTGGATGTCGATCGGCGTGGTCTGCTCCGCCCTGGTGCTGCTGGCGACCGCCGCCGGCCACGAGGGCAGCGGCGACGCCGCGCGCTCCACCCACTGGTGGCTGCTCGCCATCTCCGTCGTCCTGATGGGCGGCGGCTGGATCGCCGTCCACTTCCTCGGCTCCCGGGCCGCGATCCTCGCCGGCCTGCTCTCCGGCCTCGGCTTCGGCGCGATCGGCGTGGGCGTCCGCATCCTCGACGGCATCGACCCCTTCGACCTGCCCACCCTCCTCGCCGACCCGGCCCTCTACGCCATCCTCATCTCCGGCTCCGTCGGCATGTACCTCCACACCGTCGCCCTCCAGATCGGCTCCGTCAACGGCGCCACGGCGGCCCTCGTCGTCGGTGAGACGGTCCTGCCGGGCATCATCGGCGTCCTGTGGCTGGGCGACACGTCCCGCGAGGGATTCGCGTGGATGGCCATCCTCGGCTTCCTCCTGGCCGTGGCGGGCGCGGTGGCGGTGGCGTGGTTCGGCGAACCGGACAGCCATGCGGCTGGGCTTCCGGAGACGGAGAAGCCGGCGCCGGAGCCGGCTCCCGTTCCGCGCTGACGCGCGGTGTCCTCAAACGCCGGACGGGCTGGATTTATCCAGCCCGTCCGGCGTTTGAGGACCGGGGGTCCGGGGGCGGAGCCCCGGGAAACGGTGAAAGGGCGGGTCAGGGGAGAACAACGACCTCGTCCACCACGAAGGCGGCACCCACCCGGTCGCCCACCCCCGGCGCCCCACCGAGCGGGCATGTCGCCTCGAGCTCCGGACCGTCGGCAGGCCGGAGCCGCACCACGACGTGGTCCCCCCGGAACGTCCGGGCGACCACCTCGCACGGCAACCCGTCCGCCGCCCCCACGAGCCGCACCCCCGCCGGCCGCACCAGCACCGCGCACTCCCCCGGCTCCGTCCCCTCCGGCACGGGAAGCACGCCCCACACCGTCTCCGCCCGCTCACCCGTGACCGTCGCCGGAACGACGTTGTCAAAACCCAGAAAACGCGCCACGAACTCGGACGCCGGCCGCCGCCACACCTCCAGCGGCGTACCCGCCTGTGCGATCCGCCCGTCGCGCATCACCACCACCCGGTCGGCGAGCGCGAACGCCTCGCCCTGGTCGTGGGTGACGGCCAGCACCGTCGTCCCCAGCCGCCCGAACAGCCCGCGCAGCTCCACCACGAGCCGCTCGCGCAGGCCCCGGTCGAGCTGCCCCAGCGGCTCGTCGAGCATCAGCAGCCGGGGCTGGGGCGCCAGCGCCCGCGCCAGCGCGACCCGCTGTTGCTCACCGCCCGACAGCGCCCCCACGGCCCGCTTCTGCGCGCCCGGCAGCCCCACCAGGTCGAGCAGCTCGGCCACCCGCCGCTCGGACTCGGCCCGCCCGGCCCCCCGTACGCGCAGCCCGAAGGCCACGTTCCCGACGACGTCCCGCTGGGGGAAGAGCTGGTGGTCCTGGAACATCAGGCCCACCCCGCGCCGGTGCGGGGGCACCCCGCTCTGGTCGCGCCCGCCGAGCAGCACCCGCCCGGCGGCGGCCGGCTGGAGGCCGGCCACCACGCGCAGCAGCGTCGACTTGCCGCTGCCGCTGGGGCCGAGCACGCACACGGTCTCGTGGTCGGCGACGTCGAGGTCCACCGCGTCCAGCACCGCGCGCTCGCCGAAGCGGACGGTCACGCCTTCGAGGCGAAGCATCAGAACTCTCCCGTACGGTCGGTGCGCACACGCTCCAGCACCAGCAGCGCCGCGGCGCACACCAGCATGAGGATCGTGCTGAGGGCCATCGCCTGCCCGTAGTTCAGCTCGCCGGGGCGGCCCAGCAGCCGGGCCACGGCCACCGGCAGGGTGGGGTTGTCGGGGCGGGCGATGAAGACGGTGGCGCCGAACTCGCCCAGCGACACCGCGAACGCGAAGCCCGCCGCGATGCCCAGGGCCCGGCCCACCAGCGGCAGGTCCACCTCCCGCCAGGCCCGCAGCGGGGACGCGCCGAGCACCGCCGCCGCCTCCCGCAGCCGGGTGTCGACCGCGCGCAGCACGGGCAGCACGGTGCGGACGACGAAGGGCACGCCCACCAGCGCCTGGGCCAGCGGCACCAGGATCCACGAGGTGCGCAGGTCCAGCGGCGGCTCGTCCAGGGCGATCAGGAAGCCGAAGCCGACGGTGACGGCGGAGGTGCCCAGCGGCAGCATCAGCAGCGCGTCGAACCCACGGACGAGCCTGCCCTCGCGCCGGGTGAGGGCCGCGGCCGCGAGGCCGCCGACGACGACCGCGATGGCGGTGGCGGCGAGCGCGTAGGTGAGCGAGTTGCCGATGGTGTCGAGCGCGGCGACGGTGAAGGTGCCGCCGCCCGCGCCCGCCGAGGTGAGCGCCCGGTAGGAGGCGAGGCCGTAGCCGTCGGGGCCCTCGAAGGAGCGCAGGACGAGCACCCCCAGCGGCAGCAGCACCAGCAGCGCGATGACGGCGAGGACGGAGATGAGCAGCGCCCACTGGCCGGCGCCGCGCGGGCGGTGGGCGGTGCGGGAGGCGTCCACCAGCCGCAGCGTCGCCTCGCGGCGCCGTACGGTCCGGGCGTGCACGGCCAGCAGCGCGGCCACGACCACGAACTGCAGCAGGGTGAGGACGGCGGCCGTGGGCAGGTCGAGGAGCTGCGCGGTCCGCTGGTAGATCTCCACCTCCAGCGTGGCGTAGCGGGGTCCGCCCAGGATCTGGACGACGCCGAAGGAGGTGAAGGTGAAGAGGAAGACCATGAGGGCGGCGGCGGCCACGGCGGGGCCGAGCGCGGGCAGGGTCACCCGGCGCCAGGCGGCGAGGCGGCCGGCGCCGAGGACGCGTGCCGCCTCCTCCTGGCGGGGGTCGAGCTGGGCCCACAGCCCGCCGACGGTCCGCACGACCACGGCGTAGTTGAAGAAGACGTGGGCGAGGAGGATCGCCCAGACCGTGGTGTCCAGGCGGACGCCCCACAGCTCGTCCAGCAGCCCGCCGCGGCCCACGAGCGCCAGGAACGCCGAGCCGGCGACGACGGTCGGCAGCACGAACGGGATCGTGACGACGGCCCGGAGCAGCCGTTTGCCGGGGAAGTCCAGGCGCGCGAAGACGTAGGCGCCGGGCAGGGCCAGCAGGAGGGTGAGGGCGGTGGAGGCGGCCGCCTGCCAGAGCGTGAACCACAGGACGTCGCGGATGCCCGGGTCGGTGAGCACCTCGCCCACGCGGGCGAGCTGCCACCGGCCGCCGTCCGTGAGGCCGCGGGTGACGATCGAGGCGACGGGGTAGGCGAAGAAGACGCCGAAGAAGGCGAGCGGCACGGCCATCAGGCCGAGCCGCGTCGCCGTCCGGCGGACGCCGGTGGCCCGCCCCTCCGCCGCCTCGGCCGCGGTCGCTCCGGTTGGTTCGGTTACTTCAGGACGAGCGAGGACCATTCCTTGACCCACTGGTCGCGATTCTTGGCGATCTTCTCCGGGGCAAGGGTCTGCGGGTCGGGGACCTGCGCTCCGTACCGGGTGAAGATCTCGGGCAGCTTGGCGTCCTTGACGACCGGCTTGACGTACATCTGGAGGGGCATGTCCTCCTGGAACGTCCGGCTCAGCATGAAGTCGATCAGGGCCTTGCCGCCCTCGGTGTTCTTCGCGCCCTTGAGCAGGCCGGCGAACTCGGTCTGCCGGAAGCAGGTGCCGGTCGCGACGCCGGTCGGGCCCTCCTTGGGCAGCGGGTTCGCGCCGGCGACCTCGGCGGGCGGGCTGGAGGCGTAGGAGACGACGAGGGGCTTGTCGCCCTTGGCCTTCCTGCCGCCGGCGGAGCCGGAGAAGCGCTCGTTGTAGGCCTGCTCCCAGCCGTCGACGACCTCGACGCCATTGGCCTTCAGCTTGGTCCAGTAGTCCTTCCAGCCGTTGTCGCCGTACTTGGCGGCGGTCGCGAGCTGGAAGGCGAGGCCGGGCGAGGAGGTGGCGGCGTTCTCGGTGACGAGGAGGTTCTTGTACTCCGGCTTGATCAGGTCGTCGAGCGTCTTCGGCGGGTCCATCTTGTGGTCGGCGAAGTACGCACGGTCGTAGTTGACGCAGATCTCGCCGGTGTCGACGGGCGTGACGCGGTGCCCGTCGGCGTCGGCCTGGAACTCCTTGGGGACCCCGGCCAGGCCCTTGGCCTCGTAGGCGGTGAACAGGCCGTTGTCGAGGGCCCGGGAGAGCAGGGTGTTGTCGACGCCGAAGAAGACGTCGCCCTGCGGGTGGCTCTTGGAGAGGATCGCCTGGTTGACGGCCCGGCCGGCGTCGCCGCCCTTGACGACCTTGACCTTGTAGCCGGTCTGCTTGGTGAATTCCTGGAGCACGGAGTCCGAGGCGACGAACGAGTCGTGCGAGACGAGGGTGACGGTCTTGCCGCCCGACGCCTCACCGCCCTTGTCGCCGGAGCCGCCGCAGGCGGCGAGCGCGGGAAGGCCGAGGGCGGCGACGGCCGTCGCCACGACGGCACGCCGAAGACTGGTGTTCATGGTGGTGCTGACTCCCTACGCCGGTACTAACCGGATCAGGTCCGAGGGTCTGCGGGCCGTGCCGCACTCTCAGCGCCCTGGGCGCTCCCCTGTCGGATTGTTCATTTGTACGAAAGGCACCGTATCAGTGCCGACCGGTCTCCCCGGCCGGCACCGATACGGCTCAGCGCTCGGTGGCGGCCAGCTGGCCGCAGGCGCCGTCGATCTCCTGGCCGCGGGTGTCCCGTACGGTCACGGGCACGCCGTGGGCGGCGATGGCCTCGACGAAGGCCCGCTCGTCCTCCGGACGGGACGCCGTCCACTTGGACCCGGGGGTGGGGTTGAGCGGGATCAGGTTGACGTGCACCCGCTTGCCCTTGAGGAGCCGGCCGAGCAGGTCGCCACGCCAGGCCTGGTCGTTGATGTCGCGGATCAGGGCGTACTCGATGGAGATCCGGCGGCCGGACTTCTCCGCGTACTCCCAGGCGGCGTCGAGGACCTCACGGACCTTCCAGCGGGTGTTGACCGGCACCAGGGTGTCGCGCAGCTCGTCGTCGGGCGCGTGCAGCGAGACCGCGAGACGGCACTTGAAGCCCTCGTCGGCGAACCGGTGCATGGCCGGGACCAGGCCGACCGTGGAGACGGTGATCCCGCGCTGGGACAGGCCCAGGCCGTCCGGCTCCGGGTCGGTCAGCCGGCGGATGGCGCCGACGACGCGCTTGTAGTTGGCCAGCGGCTCGCCCATGCCCATGAAGACGATGTTGGACAGCCGTGCCGGGCCGCCGGGCACCTCGCCGTCGCGCAGGGCGCGCATGCCGTCGACGATCTGGTGGACGATCTCGGCGGTGGACAGATTGCGGTCCAGCCCGGCCTGGCCGGTGGCGCAGAACGGGCAGTTCATACCGCAGCCCGCCTGGGAGCTGATGCACATGGTGACCCGGTCCGGGTAGCGCATCAGGACGGACTCGACGAGCTTGCCGTCGTGCAGCCGCCAGAGGGTCTTGCGGGTGGTGTCGTCGTCGCACGAGATGTGCCGCACCACGCTCATCAGGTCCGGCAGCAGCTCACCGGCGAGCTTCTCGCGGGCCGCCGCCGGGATGTCCGTCCACTGCGCCGGGTCGTGGGCGTAGCGGGCGAAGTAGTGCTGGGACAGCTGCTTGGCGCGGAACGGCTTCTCGCCGATCGCGGCGACGGCCTCGCGGCGCTCGGCGGGGCTGAGGTCGGCGAGGTGCCGCGGGGGCAGCTTGGCTCCGCGGGGGGCGACGAAAGTGAGTTCTCCGGGTGCAGGCATGGTCCCACCAGTGTCGCAGACATACGGAGGGGGCCCGCCGTCCTGTGGACGACGGACCCCTCACGTATCGAACACCTACCGAAAACCCCAGGTCAGAGGCGTTCGGACATCAGGAGCCGACGAACGCCACCATCAGCAGCCAGACCACCGGCGCGGTCGGCAGCAGCGAGTCCAGCCGGTCCATGCTGCGTCCGATGTGCGGCTACCGCCGCGTGGCGCCGTGGCCTCAGCCGCTCCCCACGAACGCCACCATCAGCAACCAGACCACCGGTGCCGTCGGCAGCAGCGAGTCCAGCCGGTCCATGATCCCGCCGTGGCCGGGGAGCAGGGCACCCATGTCCTTGATCCCCAGATCCCGCTTGATCATGGATTCACCGAGGTCGCCGAGCGTGGCGCTGACCGCCACCGCGAGGCCCAGCAGCAGGCCCTGCCACCACGCCCCGTCGTCGATCAGCAGCTGCATGCACAGCGCGCCCGCCACCATCGCGAACAGCACCGCGCCCATCAGGCCCTCGCGGGTCTTGCCGGGGCTGATGCGCGGCGCGAGCTTGTGCCGGCCGAACCGCCAGCCCACCGCGTACGCCCCGGTGTCGCTGACGACCGTCAGGATCAGGAACGTCAGCACCCGCCAGGCGCCGTCCTCCGCGGCCAGCATCAGCGCCACGAACGTGGCGAGGAAGGGCACGTAGAACGCCGCGAAGATGCCGGCCGTGACGTCCTTGAGGTAGTCGTCCGGCGCCTCCGTCATCCGCCAGACGAGCACGGCGAGCGCGGTGAAGGCCATGGCCACCCACGCGCCCTCGGCGCCGTTGACATAGCCGGCGACGATCATCGCGGCACCGCCGATGGCCAGCGGCACCAAGGGGGCCTTGATGTTCTTCCGCTCGGCGAGCCGGGAGGTCAGCTCCCACAGCCCGACCACCACGGCGATCACGATCACGCCGAGGAAGACGGGCTTGTAGACGAACAGGGAGGCGAGGATCACCGCACCGAGGCCGACCCCCACCCCTATCGCGGCACGCAGATCACGCCCCGCGCTCTTCTTCGCCGGGGGTCCCTGTGGGGCGGCGGGCTCCTGCGGCCGGATGTCGGGCTCCTGTTCATCGCGGAACAGGGGGCCACCGATGTGGGCGGCCCCCTGGTCACGGTCGGCTCCGTCGTCCTGGTATCCGCCTGCTCCGGGCACAATGGGCATGGGCCGAGTCTGCGCCGCGTCGCCCGCGACGTGCAGAGGACCCGCCGATGGGGGCACCTCCCGGCCGTAGCCGGGGGAGGTCCCTTGGCCGGTGGACCCCCAGTGGCCGGCGCGCGGCGGGGCTCCCCAGGATGCGTCGTTCATCAGACCTCGAGCAGCTCGGATTCCTTGTGCTTGAGCAGCTCGTCCACCTGCGCGACATACTTCGCGGTGGTGTCGTCGAGCTCCTTCTCCGCGCGGCGGACCTCGTCCTCGCCGGACTCCTTGTCCTTGACGAGCTTGTCGAGGGCGTCCTTGGCCTTGCGGCGGATGGAGCGGATCGAGACCTTGGCGTCCTCGGCCTTGGTCTTGGCGACCTTGACGAACTCACGGCGCCGCTGCTCGGTGAGCTCGGGGAAGTTCACCCGGATGATGTTGCCGTCATTGCTCGGGTTGACGCCCAGGTCCGAGTCGCGGATGGCCTGCTCGATGTTGCGCAGCGCGCTCTTGTCGAACGGGGTCACCACGGCCATGCGCGGCTCGGGCACCGAGAACGACGCCAGCTGATTGATGGGCGTCAGCGCGCCGTAGTAGTCGGCCACGATCTTGTTGAACATCGCCGGGTGCGCACGCCCGGTGCGGATCGCCGCGAAGTCCTCCTTGGCGACCACAACGGCCTTCTCCATCTTCTCCTCGGCCTCGAGGAGGATCTCTTCGATCACCACTTGCTCCTGGTGTTATCAGTAAGCAGAGCCTCGCCCCTGCGCGCGTCTTCTCCTGCACGGTGTCCGACCGGCAGGCAGTTGTCCATCCCCGTGCCGAGGTCTTCCCCCGGCGCGGTGTTGCCGTCCATGGCGGGGGCGGCCGATTCCTCGGCCGCCCGGCGCGGACGGCTTACGGGCCTTGTCAGTCCCGCGTGCCCTGGTCGCTCACGAGCGTGCCGATCTTCTCACCCTTGACCGCGCGGGCGATGTTGCCCGCCGCGAGCAGCTCGAAGACGAGGATCGGCAGCTTGTTGTCCATGCACAGGCTGATCGCGGTGGCGTCGGCGACCTTGAGGCCGCGAGCCAGCACCTCGCTGTACTCGAGGGCGTCGAACTTCACCGCGTCGGGGTTCTTCTTGGGGTCGGAGTCGTAGACCCCGTCAACGCCGTTCTTGCCCATGAGGATCGCCTCGGCGTGGATCTCCAGGGCGCGCTGGGCGGCGGTGGTGTCGGTGGAGAAGTAGGGCATGCCCATGCCCGCGCCGAAGATCACGACGCGGCCCTTCTCCAGGTGACGCACGGCGCGCAGCGGGATGAACGGCTCGGCGACCTGGCCCATGGTGATACCGGTCTGGACCCGGGTCTCGACGCCTTCCTTGGCCAGGAAGTCCTGGAGGGCGAGGCTGTTCATCACGGTGCCGAGCATGCCCATGTAGTCCGAGCGGGCACGGTCCATGCCGCGCTGCTGGAGCTCGGCGCCGCGGAAGAAGTTTCCGCCGCCGATGACCACGGCGATCTCGTAGCCCTCGCGGACCACGGCCGCGATCTCGCGGGCGATGGCGTGCACGACATCGGGGTCGACGCCGAGTCCACCGCCGCCGGCGAAGGCCTCACCTGACAGTTTCAGCAGGAACCGACGGCGTTTGCCCTGGTCGGTGCCGGTGTCACCGGCGGCCTGCGTGGCGTCCGCGCCCTGATTCATTGGAGTTCTCCTCGTGCACATACGAAGAAGGCCACTGCCGGATGGATCCTTTCGGTTCCCTCTGCGGCAATGGCCTCCTCGTCACATCAGCGGCCGGCCGGTGGGCGGCCGACTGCGTACGACCCTAGCGGGTCGCGGGTCATTCGCTGCCCTGCGGGCGGCTCAGGCGCCGACGCGGATGCGGGCGAAGCGCTTCAGCGTGACGCCGGCCTCGTCCAGGATCTTCTGGACGGTCTTCTTGTTGTCCTTGGCGAAGGGCTGGTCCAGCAGGACCTGCTCCTTGAAGAAGCCGGTGACGCGACCCTCGACGATCTTCGGCAGGGCGGCCTCGGGCTTGCCCTCCTCGCGAGCGGTGGCCTCGGCGACGCGACGCTCGTTCTCCACCGTCTCGGCCGGGATGGCGTCACGGGAGAGGAACTTCGGCGCGAAGGCGGCGATGTGCTGCGCGACGTCCTTGGCGACCTCGGCGTTGTCCTTGTCCAGCTCGACCAGGACACCGACCTGCGGGGGCAGGTCCGCGGCGGTGCGGTGCATGTAGGCGTAGACCTTGCCGTCGGCGAAGTGCGCGAAGCGGTCCACGACGATCTTCTCACCGAGGGTGGCGTTGGCCTCGTCCACGAACGCCTGGACGGTCTTGCCGGCCTCGATCTCGGAGGCCATGAGGGCCTCGACGTCGGCCGGGGCGACCTTGGCGATGTGGGCGGCCAGGGCGTCGGCGACGGTGATGAACTTCTCACCCTTGGCGACGAAGTCCGTCTCGCACTTCAGCTCGACGATGACACCGGAGGTGTTGTCGTCGGCGATGAGGGAGGCGACGGCGCCGTTCTCGGTGGTGCGGCTCTCGCGCTTGGCCACGCCCTTCAGGCCCTTGACGCGGACGATCTCGATGGCCTTCTCGAGGTTGCCCTCGGCCTCGTCGAGCGCCTTCTTGCAGTCCATCATGCCGGCGCCGGTCTGCTCACGGAGCTTCTTGACGTCAGCGGCGGTGTAGTTCGCCATCCTTCAATCCTTCTCGTCACTGCGCCCCGCCGTGCCACCCGGGCATCCGGCAGGGCTGGTCCGTCTTGAGGTCACCACACCTGTCGGCTCCCGTCCCGCTGACGGGGTCCGACAGTGGATCCGCCGGATGACGGCGGGGGCGCGACGCCCCCGCCGTCATCCGGTACGGCAAGGCGTCAGGCCTGCTCGGCGTCCGCGGCCGGCTTCTCGGCCTCGGCGGCCGGCTCAGCGGCGGCCTCGGCGGCCGGCTCGTCGGCCTTCTTCTCGCCCTCGAGCAGGTCGCGCTCCCACTCGGCCAGCGGCTCGCCGGCGGCCTTGTCGGCCTTGACGTCACCGGTGGCGGCACCGGAGCGGGCGATGAGGCCCTCGGCGACGGCGTCGGCGATCACGCGGGTGAGCAGGGTGACGGAGCGGATGGCGTCGTCGTTGCCCGGGATCTTGTAGTCGACCTCGTCGGGGTCGCAGTTGGTGTCGAGGATGGCGACAACCGGGATGCGGAGCTTGCGCGCCTCACCGACGGCGATGTGCTCCTTCTTGGTGTCCACGACCCAGACGGCGCTCGGCACCTTCTGCATCTCGCGGATACCGCCGAGGGTCTTCTCCAGCTTGGCCTTCTCGCGGGAGAGGACCAGGAGCTCCTTCTTGGTGAGGCCGGAGGCGGCCACGTCCTCGAAGTCGATGAGCTCGAGCTCCTTCAGGCGCTGGAGGCGCTTGTAGACGGTCGAGAAGTTGGTGAGCATGCCGCCCAGCCAGCGCTGGTTGACGTAGGGCATGCCGACGCGCGTCGCCTGCTCGGCGATGGCCTCCTGGGCCTGCTTCTTCGTACCGACGAACATGATGGAGCCGCCGTGCGCGACGGTCTCCTTGACGAACTCGTAGGCGCGGTCGATGTACGACAGCGACTGGAGCAGGTCGATGATGTAGATGCCGTTGCGCTCCGTGAAGATGAAACGCTTCATCTTCGGGTTCCAACGACGGGTCTGGTGACCGAAGTGGACGCCGCTCTCCAGCAGCTCCCGCATCGTGACGACGGCCATGGCCGCGCTCCTTGAAATACTCGGTTCCACGACGGCCGGGCGGCCGCCGCTCCTGACGCCCCGACGCGCCTGCCGCGAACGAATCCCTTGCGAGGAGCCGTTTCACGGACCGAGAGACACGGCCACCGTGCTGCCCGAGAGGGTCTGACGCGTCAGTGGCGGGGCGTGCGAAGTCGACCCGGTGACCCGGATCGCCATGAGAAGTGTACGGGACCGGAGAACCCCCGGGTGACGGCGTTGTCCACAACCCGCGAGTAGTCCACAGATCCCGTTCAAGATCCCCACGGTCCGCCGGCCCCCGCCATGGTTACTCCATGCGACGACCCGAGCTCTCTCCCGGATTCTCCGCCCGACTGCGCGGCACGGCCCGACGGGCACTCGCGCTCTGCGCTCCCGCGGCCCCGATCACGCTCCTGATCGTGGCTCTGACCTGTGCGACAGCCGTGTCCGGACCCGCTCCCCCGGCCCCCGCTCCCCCGTCCTCCGGACCACCGGGACCATCGGGGCCCTCAGGCCCCGGAGGCGACCGGTCCTGGCCCGTGGCGGGCGCCCGGGGCGCCCGGCCCCTGGTCCTACGGGCCTGGGAACCGCCCCCGGCACGCTGGGCGGCGGGCCACCGGGGCGTCGATCTCGCGGCCGGGCCCGGCCGGCCGGTCCGCGCGGCCACCCCGGGGCGGATCTCCTTCGCCGGCCAGATCGCGGGGCGAGGAGTGGTGTCGGTGGAGCTCGCCCCCACCCTGCGGACCACATACGAGCCCGTAAGGGCGACGGTCCACGAAGGGGACCATGTCAGCGCCGGGCAGACGATCGGCGTCCTGGAGGCAGGATCGGCCCACTGCCCGGGCCATGGCTGTCTCCACTGGGGCCTGCGTCGCGGGGAGGACTACCTCGACCCGCTGACCCTCCTGCCCCCATGGATGCTGCGCCGCGCCCCGTCCCGGCTGTGGCCGGTGGCGGGAGCGCTCGGCGCGTTCTCGGCCGCCTCAGCCGCCTCAGCCGCAGACGCCCCGCAGGGCCATGGCGACGGCCGCCTCCGTGATCCGGTCCGGCTCCTCCGCCGCGCCGAGCTCGATACGGCGCACCGCCGCGTCGACGACTCCCTGGAGGAGCATGGCCGCCAGCCGGGGCTGGTCGTGGCCGAGGGCCTCCAGCGCCTCGACGACCATGGCGATCAGACCGCCGTGGGCAGCACGGATCTTCTCCCGGGCGCCGGCGTCCAGCTCGCCCGCGGAGATGGCGACCACGGCCCGGTGGCGGCGGTCGCCGACGAGCGACAGCTGCTGCCGCACATATGCCTCGATCTTCCCCCCGGGCGTGTCGGCGCGCTCCATGGCGGCCTCGACCTCCGCCGCCCAGACGGGGAAGTCCACGGCGCACAGCTCTTCGACGACGGCGGCGCGGGAGCGGAAGTACTCGTAGACCGAGGACCGCGCGAGCCCGGTGCGCTCGGCCAGGGCGGGGAAGGTCAGGGCCTCCGTCCCGCCTTCGGACAGCAAGGAGCGCGCGGCGTCCAGGAGGGCGCCGCGCTGCATCGTCCGGTGCTCGGCCACTGAGGCCGCTCGAATCCTGGGCACGGTCCCACTTTACGGACACGCCGCGTCGGGGACGACGTTGGAGGGACGATTCAGCGTCCGACGTCCGCCAGCTTGGCCCTCAACTGGAGGACGGACTTCGTGTGGATCTGGCTGACCCTGCTCTCGGTGACCCCGAGCACGTGACCGATCTCGGCGAGGGTGAGTCCCTCGTAGTAGTAGAGGGTGACCACGGTCTTCTCCCGGTCGGGGAGGGTGTTGATCGCCCGGGCCAGCAGCCGGCGCAGTTCGTGGTCCTCGGCCACCTCGACGGGGTCGTCGGCCGCGGTGTCCTCCAGGGTGTCCATCAGGCTGAGCCGGTCGCCGCCCTCGCCGCCGACGTGCAGCAGCTCCTCCAGGGCCACCACATTGGCCAGCGACAACTGACTGAAGACGGAGTGGAGTTCCTCCAGGGAGATGTCCATCTCGGCCGCGACCTCCGCTTCGGAGGGGGTACGGCGCAGGGCGGCTTCCAGGGTGGCGTAGGCGCGCTCCACGGCACGGGCCTTCTGCCGGACCGAACGGGGGATCCAGTCCAGGGCCCGCAGTTCGTCGATCATGGCGCCCCGGATGCGGGTGATCGCATAGGTCTCGAACTTGATGGAGCGGGTGGGGTCGAACTTCTCGATGGCGTCGATCAGGCCGAAGATCCCGGAGGAGACGAAGTCGGCCTGCTCGACATTGGGCGGCAGCCCGACGCTGACGCGGCCCGCCACGTACTTCACCAGGGGTGAGTAGTGGAGGATCAGTTGCTCCCGCAGCCGGTCGTCGCCCGAGGCCTTGTACGACCGCCACAGCTCGTCGAGCGTCGAGGGTGCGGGAGGGCGCACGGCGCCGCGCGCTGCGGGCGGTGCCGCCGCGCGGTCGGACCCGGAGGTGTGCTGGGGCATTCGTCGTTTTGAGCCGTTCTGCTGTGACTTGGATCGGGTGGTACGAATGGCTGGATTCTGTGAGCGTAGCGTGACCGTGGCGCTGCGGTGAGCGATGAGACCTCCTTCGGTAGTGAGGGAGGGGCGCGGATGTCCTTCGCGGGTCCGCGTTCCGCGGCGGCGGCCATCGGGGCGCCCCGGGGGCCGCGCGGAGCCCGCCGTATCGGCCGGCTTGGCCCGCCCCTTAACCCTTTCACCCGATCACCCCAGGTCAAGCACCGCCTCGCCGCGCGCCGGGGCGCCGTCCGAGCGGCTTGGGGGTCACGGAGGTTGACGCCGCGTCAGCCAACTGCCAGAGATCGCCCAGTCGTTCCACGAACCCTAGCGCCTGGAGTTCGTACAGACTGCCGAGTGTCCGGTCCCGGCCCATCCCGGCGTTCCGGGCGATGAGCGCGAGCTCGGCGCCGCCTCTGCCGGGGACGGCTTCCAGCGTTCTGACGGCCGCTTCGGGCAGCAGGTCCCTGGCCACGACCGGTCCTCTGCGCTCCGGGGCCAGCTCTCCCATGTCGCCGATCAGCTCGGTGATCTCATCGGCGTCGGTCACCAGACAGGCTCCTTCGCGCAGGAGTTCGTGAACCCCGGCGGAGAGTCCTGAGGTGACCGGGCCGGGCACTCCCATGGTGTGGCGTCCCAGTCGTCGCGCGTGGCGCGCGGTGACGAGCGAGCCGCTGCGGTATTCGGCCTCCACGACCACGGTGCCCCGCGTGAGCGCGGCGATCACACGGTTGCGCAGGACGAAGCGGCTGCGCGTGGGGTGTCCGCCGGGTGGCAACTCGGCCAGTACGAGACCTTGTTCCGCGATCCGGCCGAGCAACTCGGCGTGTCCGCGCGGATAGGGCACGTCGATTCCCGAGGCCAGTACCGCCATGGTGGCCCCGCCGGCGGCCAGCGCGCCCCTGTGGGCGGCCCCGTCGACACCGAAGGCGGCCCCGGAGACGACCACCCATCCGCGTTCCGCGAGCCCGGAGCCGAGGACGGCCGCCACATAGGACCCGTAGTCGGTGCAGGCGCGGGCTCCGACGACGGCGACCGACCGCAGCGCCCACAGTCGTACATTCGGACTGCCGTGGACCCAGAGGCCGATGGGGCGGGCGTCCCCGAGGTCGTCGAGCTGTCCGGGCCATTCGATGTCGCCCGGGCAGATGAAGCGCCCGCCCATCCGGGCGACGGTGGCGAGGTCGCGGGCCGGGTCGCGGTGGGCGGCGCGGGCGCGGCAGCCTTCGAGCCGGTCCGGGCGGGCTCCTTTCGGCGGTGGTCCCGCGCCGGTCAGGCCGTGGAGCAGGGCCTCGGCGCCCATCTCCCGAAGCCAGCGGCCCACGTGTTCGTCCCCCGGTTCCGTCAGGCCGGTGAGCGCGGCCCGCGCCAGCCGCTCCCTCGGCCCCGGCCCGCTCATGGCCGACCTCCGGCGGGGACCGTGCCGCGCCGGACGCCCGTGCGCAGTTCCAGCGCCTGGGCCACGTCCTCGGTGTCCGGCCGGGGGCGTCCGGCGAGGTCCGCGATCGTCCAGGCGACCCGGAGGACCCGGTCCAGCCCCCGTGCCGTCAGCAGTCCGCGCTCCATGTCCCGTTCGGCCTCGGCGAGGGCGTCCGGTGGCACGCTCCAGCGGGTGCGCAGCTCGTAACCCGGCACTTCGCTGTTGGTGCGCCAGGGTGTGCCGGTGTACCGGGCGGCGGCTCGCTCGCGGGCGAGGCGGACGCGCGCGGCGACGTCGGCCGTGGATTCCGCCGGAGGGCCGGTGAGCTCGGAGCGGGCCACGGGTTCGACGGCCACTCGGAGGTCCACACGGTCCATCAGCGGCCCGGACAGGCGCCCCAGATAGCGTTTGACGGCCCGGGGCGGGCAGTCGCAGCCGTCGCCGGTCATACCGCGCCGGCCGCAGGGGCAGGGGTTGGCCGCGAGGGCGAGCAGAAAGGCGGCGGGCAGCCGCATCACTCCGCCGGTGCGGGCGACGACGACGTGTCCGGACTCGAGTGGCTGGCGCAGGGCGTCGAGCACTCTGCCGGAGAATTCGGGGGCTTCGTCGAGGAAAAGTACGCCGTGGTGCGCGAGGGAGACGGCTCCCGGCCGGGGCAGCCCGGAGCCGCCGCCGATCAGCGCGGGCATGGACGCCGAGTGGTGGGGTGCGCAGTAGGGGGCGCGGTCGATCAGGGGCTGGCCTGCGGGCAGGGTCCCGGCTACGGAGTGGACTGCTGTGACTTCGAGTGACTCTTGGGGTGTGAGGGGCGGGAGCAGTCCCGGGAGTCGTTCGGCCAGCATGGTCTTGCCGGCCCCCGGGCTGCCCATGAAGAGGAGGTGGTGACGCCCGGCGGCGGCCACCTCCAGTGCCCGGCGGGCCCTGGCCTGTCCGGCGACCTCGGCGAGGTCGGGCGGACGCTCGCCGGGCCGCGCCCCGAACCCGCCACCGGCGCCCGGTACGGCCAGCCCCGCGAGCATGGGGTCGGGCCGCCCCTCCCCCAGCGGCTCCTCGTCCTCCTCGGGGACGGGCTCGTCCGCCAGCACCGCGATCAGCTGGCGCAGACTGCGGACGCCCAGCACGGACACCCCTGGCACCAGGGCGGCCTCGGCCGCCGTGCGTTCGGGGACGACGACCTGGCGGTATCCGGCGTCGGCGGCGGCCAGGACGGCGGGGAGGATGCCGCGCACGGGGCGGACCCGGCCGTCGAGGCCGAGCTCGCCGATCATCATCAGGTCGGCGATCGCCCTGGGGTCGATCCGCTCGGCGGCGCCGAGGACCGCGCAGGCCACCGCGAGGTCGAAGCCGCTGCCGCCCTTGGGCACCGAGGCCGGGCTGAGGCCCACGGTGAGCTTCTTCTGCGGCCAGTCCGCGCCCGAGTTCACCACGGCGGCCCGCACTCTGTCCCGGCTCTCGCTGAGGGATTTGTCCGGCAGCCCGACGAGGGTGAAGGCGGCCACTCCCGGCTCCAGGCCGGCCTGGACCTCGACCACCACGCCGTCCACACCGGTCAGGGCGACCGAGCACGTCCGCGCGAAGCCCATCACGCCACCCCCTTGGCGTGCTCGACGAGGGGCGCGCCCCGGTCCGGGACGACCACGCCCACGAGATCGATGCGCACCCCGCCCGGTGGGGCTCCGCCGTGCCGGGCCAGCCAGCGCTCGGCGAGCTCGCGCAGCCGCCCGGCCTTGGTGGCCGTGACGGCGGCCATCGGATGTTCGAACCGGCCCGCGCGGCGGGCCTTCACCTCGCAGATCACCAGGACGTCGCCGTCCAGGGCCACGATGTCCAGCTCGCCGGCGCGGCACCGCCAGTTGCGGGCCAGCACGGTCATCCCGGCCTCGGTCAGCCGGCGCGCCGCCAGATCCTCCCCGTACCTGCCGAGCCCCCCTCGGGCGTTCATGGGCACCACCTCCGGTGCCGACTATGCCGCCCTCGCCCCCAAGTTTTGGATCTTGGTGGACAACCCCGCGATTGTGGAAAACCCCGTCACCCGATCAGGGAAGAACGCCCCTGGACGCTCGGATCACGTCCCCGGCAGATCAAGATCGGTCTTGTTCAGCTCCTCGATGTTCACGTCCTTGAACGTGAGCACCCGGACCTGCTTCACAAAGCGCGCCGGCCGGTACATGTCCCACACCCAGGCGTCCGCCATCGAGACCTCGAAGAAGACCTCGCCCTGCACCGAGTGCACCTGCATCTCGTAGTCGTTCGTCAGGTAGAAACGGCGCTCGGTCTCGATCACGTATTTGAACAGCCCGACGACGTCGCGGTACTCCCGGTAGAGCTTCAGCTCCATCTCGGTCTCGTACTTCTCGAGGTCCTCGGCGCTCATGGCATGTTCCCCTTCAGCCGTGCGTCCCCCCATTGTGCGTCAGGCGCGCTCGGTCTCCAGGAGCACCGGCGTACTCGGGGGTCCCTCGTCGAGCAGCGCCCGCAGCAGCCCGGCGAGTCTGGTCGGATACACCGTCTCATGCGTCGCGAGCAGTTCTTCGCAGGTCCACCAGCGCAGCCCCGACAGGCTGCGCCGCTCCAGCTCCGTCCCGCCGCCGGACCAGGTGGGCCGCTGCGCGGTACGGGCCAGGTAGTAGCGCTCGTCCTGCTCCCAGCGGCGGCCGTCGAAGGGGAACGAGCAGCTGCGCGTCCAGAGCACCGGGCCGAGTTCGATCTCGGTGACGCCCGTCTCCTCGGCCAGCTCGCGGCGCGCGGCCTCCTCCCAGCCCTCGTCGCCCTCCAGTCCCCCGCCGGGGGTGAACCACCAGGTGGTGCCGGGGTCGTCCGGTTCGTAGCCGTGGAGCAGCAGGATCCGGTCGTCCGGGTCCAGCAGGACGACACGGGCGGCCCGGCGCGGGCCGTCGCCCTCAGCCCCGCCCGTCTCACCCATGGGTCGCCACCGCCGCCTTCCCGCCGCGTGCCGCCCGCTGCGCGAGCGCGCCCACCGCCGCACCTCCCAGGATGAGCACCGCGCCCGCCACCACGCACGTCGTGATCAGGGGCAGCGGGCCCGGCCGGGACGTGCCGCCGGGCAGCCCCGCGAAGGCACCGGGGCGCTCGATCATGCCCCAGCCGGACACCGGCCAGGCCTTGGCGTCCACCCGGGCCCGTACCGCGTCGCGCGGCACCGTGCCCTGCCCCGCCTCGGTCATATGGCTGCGGGAGTCCAGCGAGTCGGAACGGTGGTCGCCGAGGAGGAACAGCCGGCCCTCGGGGACGGTGGCCGAGAAGCCCGTGGGCGAGGCCGGGCCGGAGCCCTCCAGATAGGGCTCCTCCACGGGTTTGCCGTTGATCGTCAGACGGCCCTGTCTGTCACAGCACTCGATGTGATCGCCACCGACGCCGACGACCCGTTTGACCATCGGGACGCTGCCCCAGACCTCGTCCTCGAAGACGACGACGTCCCCGCGCCGCACCTCGCCGCCGTCGATCCGCTGGGCGAGGATCCGGTCGCCGCGCCCGATCGTGGGCGCCATCGAGTCCGTGGGCACGGTGTACGGCCGGTACAGCAGGGCGGCCCAGCCGAAGCCGCCGAGGAAGAGCAGAGCGCCGACGGCCACGGCCAGCCCGGACAGCACTCTGCCCGCGCGGCCGTGGCCGTCGGCGCCACGTTCCACTGTGCTCATCGCGTCCCATCCCCCGTCCGCCGGTCCGACGGAACCGCACCCTACCCGGGGGTACGGGCATCGGTCAGCCCCTGGCGAGGGCCGATGTCAGCCGGTTCGGGGGCGGCGCGTCACCCCTTCGCGGCGGGGACCACCACGACGGACCGCTCGGCCCCCTCGGCCTTCCGCAGCGTGCGGCGCCGGCGCCACAGCACCAGCGGCAGCGCGCCCGCGAGCCCGAGCGCCGGCGGCGCGACGGCGGCCGCCGCGCTCAGCCCCGGCTGGTCGAACGTGCCGGGGACGGGCAGCGTGGCCCACCGGTTGACCGGCCAGGCGACGACGATCGCGCGGCCGACGACCTCGTCCTCCGAGACCGTGCCCTGGAACCTGTCGAGCTCCTGGTGGTAACGGGAGTCGAGGGAGTCCTGGCGGTGGTCGCCCATCACCCAGATCCGGCCCTTGGGCACCTTGATCGGGCCGAAGGGCTTGTCACCGCAGGGCGTGTTCCCGGGGAAGATGTACGGCTCGTCGAGCGCCTTGCCGTTGACCGTCACGGGCTCGTTGTTGCCCTTGCACTCGACGGTGTCGCCGCCGACCGCGATGACCCGCTTGATCAGGTCCTTCTCCTCGGCCGAGGGCATCAGGCCGATGAAGCTGAGCACCTTCTGGACGCCATTGGCCACCGGGCCCTGGTCGGTGGCCGGGCTCTCGCCCAGCCAGCCGCCCGGATCGTGGAAGACGACGACCTCGCCGCGCTCGGGTTTCGAGCCGAACCACGGCGTGAGCTTGTCCACCAGCACCCGGTCGCCGCGCTGGAGGGTGTTCTGCATCGACTCGGAGGGAATCGAGAACGCCTGCACCAGGAAGGTCTTGATGAGCAGCGCGAGCACCAGCGCGATGCCGATGAGGAGCGGCAGCTCCTTCCAGAAGGATCGTTGCTTCTTGGGCTCGTCGCGGCGCGCCCCGCGGCCCTCGCCGCCGCTTGCGCCGCGTCCCGCGCCATCCTCGGACGCGGGGGTCTCCGAGGACGTCACCGTCGTGGCGTCCTGGCCGGGCCCGGCCGCCTGGGACCTGGCCTCCTGCGGCGTGTCGCCGCCGGACGGCTCCCCGGACGGGTCATCCGTCCGCCCGGGCCGCCTTTCGGGCTCTCCGTGACCGGAACGCGCGCCGACCGCCACATCCCCCACATCCACTCCTCACTCCACGCTGCCGCCCGCGATACGTACGACGCAGGCCCATCACTCCCATAACGAGCGGGAGTTCCGCAGGGGTCGGGAGCAGGATCAATCCTTCATGATCCATGGGGGACAGACTATGCGGCGAACCGCCCGCCCGCGCATCCGCGCGCGGCGCGTCCCGCACCGAAGCGTACGTGTCCGGCTCGGTGAGCCGCCGCCAGTGGTCCATGGGCCAGGCGATCAGCACCGCACGTCCCACCACCAGGTCCTCCGGGACGGTTCCCTGCCCCGGCTGGTCCAGGTGGTAGCGCGAGTCCGCCGAGTCGGAACGGTGGTCCCCCATGACGAAGAGCCGGTCCTTGGGCACCTTCACGTCGAACGTCATCTGGGAAGGAGGATTTCCCGGATGGACGTAGGGTTCGAGGAGCGGCGTTCCGTTGACCGTGATTTTGCCGTCCTTGTCGCAGCACTTGACCCTGTCGCCGCCGACGCCCACCACGCGTTTGATGAGGTCCTGCTCGTCGGCCGAGGGCAGCAGGCCGATGAAGGTGAGCGCCTGCTTGGCCTGCTTGACGCCCACCGGGTCGTTGCGGGACTTCCACTCGTCGCCGAGCCATCCGCCGGGGTCCTTGAAGACCACCACGTCGCCGCGTTGCGGCCGGGTCCCGAACCAGGGCGTCAGTTTGTCGACCAGCACCCGGTCACCGATCCGGATGGTCTCCTCCATCGAGCCGGACGGAATCACGAAGGCCTGGACGAGGAACGTCTTGAGCACCAGGGCGATCAGCACCGCGACGCCTATAAGGATCGGTACTTCCTTGAGCACCGAGCGCTGCCGGCGGTGGCGCAGCTTCCTGGCGGTCCGTTTCGCGGCCTTGCGCCGCTCCGCCCGTCCCCCGGTCCCCGGGGGCGGCCGGTCCGCGGGCGCCGCCGGGCGGGCGGCCGGCGCGGCCGTACGGACGCTTGTACGGCCCCTGCTACCCATGCGGGCCGCCTCCCCCGTGCCCCGGGCCCGGCGCGGGTACGTCCGCGAAGGCACCGGTGCGGCCCAGGGAGGTCATCCGGCCCAGCGGCCAGCCGATCCAGTCGGCGCGCCCGATGACGCGGTCCACCGGAACCATGCCGCCGCCCGGCTCGCCCAGATGGTCCCGGGAGTCACGGGAGTCGCTGCGATGGTCACCCATGACCCATAGCTTGCCCTCCGGCACCACCACATCGAACGGCACTTGGGAGGGAACGTCCCCCGGGTAGAGGTATTCCTCCAGCACGGGATGGCCGTTGATCTCCAGCCTGCCCCATTTGTCGCAGCAGCGGACCCGGTCGCCGCCGACGCCGACGACACGCTTGATGTAGTCGGTCTCGGAGGGGCGCATCAGCCCGACGGCCGCCGCGCCCTTGCGGATGATCGTGGTCACCGCGTTCTCCGAGGGCCGGTCCTGGACGAAGGAGTCGGTGCCGTCGAAGACGATCACCTCGCCCCGGCGCGGCTCGTCCCCGAAGCGATAGGCGAGCTTGTTGACGAGCACCCGGTCGCCGACCTGGAGCGTCTTCTCCATCGACCCGCTGGGGATCAGGAACGGCTGCACCACATAGCCGCTGACCAGCAGCAGCGAGACCAGGCAGAGGGAGAGCAGCACCCCGGCGCGCCGCAGCGGCCCGCCGTCCGCGTACCAGCGCCATGCGGCGGAGAGCCGGGGAAAACGCGCGGAGCGCGACCCCTGTCCCTCCCCCTGTGCGGGTTCGGGAGAGCGGTCGCGCTCCGGAAGCGATGCGAGCTGTGCGTCGGTGTCCATCGGGCCGAAAGCCTATCCGGCCGTTCCCGGACGCCGTCGGGAAGCTCAGTTGTCGCGCTTCTCCTTGATCTTCGCGGCCTTGCCGCGCAGCTCACGGAGGTAGTACAGCTTGGCGCGGCGGACGTCACCGCGGGTGACGAGCTCGACCTTCTCGAAGATCGGGCTGTGCACCGGGAAGGTGCGCTCGACGCCGACGGAGAAGGAGACCTTGCGGACCGTGAAGGTCTCGCTGATGCCCGCGCCCTGGCGGCGGATGACGACACCCTTGAACTGCTGGATGCGGGAGCGGTTGCCCTCGATGACGCGAACGTGGACGTTCACGGTGTCACCGGGACGGAAGGCCGGGACGTCGGTGCGCAGCGAAGCGGCGTTGACGCCGTCGAGCAGGGAAGACATATTCGTCTGCTTCCTCGCCGATGCCACAGGTCATCGGCGGAATTCGTATGGAAAAGAGAACGGTACCTCGCACACCGGGCGGGCGTCGGTCCCCCTGTGGCAGGGGCGCACGCCGGACGCAAGGCAACGGCTCATTCTTCCACGTCGGGGGCCACTCGCCCAAATCGGCCGTCCTCGCCGGGGCCCCAGCCCAGGATCGAGAGCATCTCGCGGTCCTTCTTGTCGAAGGCGGCCGGGTCGGTGCGCTCCAGGAGGTCGGGGCGGTTGGCGGTGGTGCGGCGGAAGGCCTCGTCGCGGCGCCAGCGGGCGATCTTGCCGTGGTGGCCGCTGAGCAGGACGTCGGGGATGCCACGGCCGCGCCACTCCGGCGGCTTGGTGTAGACGGGGCCTTCCAGGAGGTCGGCCATGGCGCCGGGGGCGAAGGAGTCGTCGCGGTGCGACTCGGCGTTGCCGAGGACGCCGGGCAGCAGCCGGGCGACGGCCTCGACCATGACGAGGACGGGGGCCTCGCCGCCGGCCAGGACGTAGTCGCCGATGGAGAGCTCGCGGACGTCGTAGTGGTCGCCGTACTCCTCGATGACGCGGCGGTCGATGCCCTCGTAGCGGGCGGGGGTGAAGACCAGCCACGGCTTCTCGGCGAGCTCGACGGCGATCTCCTGGGTGAAGGGCTTGCCGCTGGGGGTGGGGACGACGATGGTGGGCCGGGCGCCCTCCGCGCCGGACTCGATGATCGCGTCCAGTGCCTCGCCCCAGGGCTCGGGCTTCATCACCATGCCGGGGCCGCCGCCGTACGGGGTGTCGTCGACGGTGTTGTGCTTGTCGTGCGTCCACTCGCGCAGGTCGTGGACGCGTACGTCGAGCTGGCCGCGGGCACGGGCCTTGCCGACGAGCGAGACGTTCAGCGGCTCGAGGTACTCGGGGAAGATCGTGACGACGTCGAGGCGCATTACTCCTGCCCCTCCTCGTCGCGAGAGCTCGCGACCTCGGCCTCACCGCTGTCGAGGAGGCCGCGCGGCGGGTCGACGACGGCCCGCTGTGCGTCGAGGTCGATCTCGGTGACGATCTCGGAGACGAAGGGGATCATCACCTCGGTGCCGTCCGGCCGCTCGACGATGAAGAGGTCCTGGGAGGGCAGGTGGGAGATCTCGGCGATCCGGCCGACGGCGGTGCCGTCGACGGTGACGACGTCGAGGTCCATCAGCTGGTGGTCGTAGTACTCCTCGGGGTCCTCGGGAGTCTCGTCCGGATCGACGTCGGCGATCAGCAGGGTGTTGCGCAGGGCCTCGGCCGCGTTGCGGTCGGCGACGCCGACGAAGCGCAGGAGCAGCCGGCCGCTGTGCACCCGGCCGGTCTCGACGGTCAGCGGGCCCGTGCCCGCGGGGTCCGTGGCCAGCACCGCGCCGGGTCCGAGCCGCAGCTCGGGCTCGTCCGTACGCACCTCCACGGTGACCTCGCCCTTGATGCCGTGGGCGCGTCCGATCCTGCCGACTACCAGCTGCACAGTCTCAATCCTTCTCGCATGGTCTTACGAACGCGACAACGGGCCGGGAAGGGAAACCCTTCCCGGCCCGTGCCGGTGCTCTGTCGCTTCTCAGCGGACCTGGTCCACGTCGACGAGGTCGACACGGATGCCACGGCCGCCGATGGCGCCCACGACGGTGCGCAGGGCGCGGGCGGTACGGCCGTTGCGGCCGATCACCTTGCCGAGGTCGTCGGGGTGGACCCGGACCTCCAGCACGCGCCCGCGGCGCAGGTCGCGCGAGGCGACCTGCACGTCGTCGGGGTTGTCGACGATGCCCTTCACGAGGTGCTCAAGGGCCTCCTCGAGCATCCTCAGGCCTCGGTCGACTCAGCGGACTCGGCCTCGGCGGCCTCGTCCTTCTTCTCCGACTTCTTGGCCTTCGGGGTGATGGCCTCACCCTTCGCCTCACCCGCGGCGTTCACACGAGCCTCGAAGAGGTCGCTGAAGTCGCGCTTCTTCTCCTCGGCGACCAGCATCGGGGCCGGGGCCGGCAGACCCTTGAACTTCTGCCAGTCGCCGGTGACCTTCAGGATGGCCAGGACGGGCTCGGTCGGCTGGGCGCCGACGCTCAGCCAGTACTGGGCGCGCTCGCTGTTGACCTCGATGCGCGAGGGGTTCTGCACCGGGTGGTACAGACCGATCTCCTCGATCGCACGGCCGTCACGGCGGGTGCGGGAGTCGGCGACGACGATGCGGTAGTGAGGCGAACGGATCTTGCCCAGACGCTTCAGCTTGATCTTGACTGCCACTGGAGTGGTGTCTCCTGGTCTTGACGTGGTTGGGCACAACGAGATGCCACGTGGGGTTTGCGGTACTCGGGGTGCCCGATGGACGCGTCAGCCGGAGGAGAGAGGGGTCCTATGCGACTGTCGAGTACAGCGACCCATTGTGCCACACCGATCGCGGGGCGCCGAACGGCCCGGGTCCGCCGGGGCGGACCCGGGCACGCGCCGTCTCAGCCGACCGGGACGGCGGGCTCCGGGATCCGGAAGGGCTGGCCGCAGCCGCCGCACATGATCGGCGCCTGGGCGAGCACGGACGGCACGACGCGCACATTGCGTCCGCAGTCACACACGGCCTTCACCCGCACCCCGCCGCCGGAGGAGCCGTGGCGCGCGGCCGGGCCCCGGAAGGTGCGCGAGGTGTCGGCGGCGGTGGCCACCGTGTGCGCCTTGAGCGCCCGCTGGAGTCTCTCGATCGTGGGCCGGTAGCGCTTGCGCGCCTCCGGATTGAGCACGACGAGCGAGAAGCCGCTGCTGGGATGCGGCTCATCACTGTGGTCGAGCCCCAGCTCCTCGGCGATCGCCAGGAATCGCCGGTTGTGGTAGCGGCCGGCACGAGAGGTGTCCCGGACACCGCGGGCGGCCGCGATGCCGTGCACTGCCTCGTGCAGCAGCCTTTCGAAGGAGAGCTCGGCGCCACAGGCGGACGACGACTCTCCGATCAACGATTCGGGCGCGGCTAGATCCGGCAGCTCGGGGTGGAACCGCTGAATGTCGGCCCACGCCTGTGCCAGCTCTGCGGCGAGAACAGGTGGTGTCGTGCTCACGTCGTGACAACGAGCGGGTACGGCCCGGTGTTCCGATACCGGGCCATCCCAAATAATTTGCACGTACCAGTCAGTTTCCCGCCTCATTCGTCCTGAGGAGGGCGGGTGCGCAGAACTGCGGAGAAGGAGGGATGAGACGCTCAGCTGTTCGCAAGGTGGGACGTACTGACTCATCAGTAAGCGGCAGTACGCCCCGCTCCGGCGCCCGTACAAGCGCGAACCCCCGGAACGCGCGCCTCGGGAGCGCGCGCCCGGGGGCGGGTGGATCAGTAGGCGCGCGCGACGATCGCGACGGCGCCCTCGGCGTCGTCGGTCTCCGGCACCGAGCCGTCGGGCATCACCAGGCAGCGCACGGTCACGGCCTGCTCGGCCAGCTTGGCCTCGCCCTCCGCGCCCAGCGTCGCCCACGGGATACGGGCCCAGCCGCCGGCGAGGGCGGCCTCGGCGGCCTCCTCGATGGTCGCCACGTCCGTCGTGCGGGCCAGCCGGCGCTCGCGCGACTCGCGCAGCAGCTGCGCCTGGTCCTCCTCCAGGACCTTGGGCAGCAGCGCGGCCAGCTCGTCGATGCGCACGGCCTCCTTGCCGCCCGGGATGCGGCGGGCCAGCATCGCGGTGCCGTTCTCCAGGTCGCGGGGGCCGATCTCGATGCGGACCGGGACGCCCTTGAGCTCCCAGTCGACGGCGCGCCGGCCGAAGGGGGTGTCGGTGCGGTCGTCGACCTGCACCCGCACGCCCGCCGCCTTGAGGACGTCGCCGAGCTCGCGGACCTTGGCCAGGACGGCCTCGTCGCCCTTGATGGCCAGGACCACGGCCTGGACGGAGGCCAGGCGCGGCGGCACCCGCAGGCCCTTGTCGTCGCCGTGGGACATGATCAGGCCGCCGACCATACGGGTGGAGACGCCCCAGGAGGTCTGCCAGACCAGCTCCTGCTGCCCGTCCTTGGACAGGTAGGAGGTGTTGAAGGCCTTGGCGAAGTTCTGGCCGAGCTCGTGGCTCGTGCCCATCTGGAGGGCCTTGCCGTCGCCCATCATGCCCTCGAGGGTGAGGGTGTTGATGGCGCCCGCGAAACGCTCCTTGGGCGTCTTGCGGCCGAGCACCACGTCGATGCCCAGGACGTTCACCATGAAGTCGTAGTAGACGTCCCGGTGGATGCGGGCCGCGTAGTCGCGGGCGTCCTCGTACGTGGCGTGGGCGGTGTGGCCCTCCTGCCAGAGGAATTCGCTCGTGCGGAGGAAGACGCGGGGGCGCATCTCCCAACGGACGACATTGGCCCACTGGTTGATGAGCAGGGGCAGGTCGCGGTAGCTCTGCACCCACTTCGAGAAGTACTCGTTGATGATCGTCTCGGAGGTGGGCCGGACGACGACCGGCTCCTCCAGCTCCTTGCCGCCGCCGTGGGTGACGACCGCGAGCTCGGGGGCGAAGCCCTCGACGTGCTCCGCCTCCTTCGTCAGGTAGGACTGCGGGATGAAGAGCGGGAAGTACGCGTTGGAGGCGCCCGCGTCCTTGATCCGGGCGTCCATCTCCTGCTGCATGCGCTCCCAGAGCCCGTACCCGTACGGGCGGATGACCATGGTGCCGCGCACCGGGCCGTTGTCGGCCAGCTCGGCCTTGTTGATCAGGTCCTGGTACCAGCGCGGGAAGTCTTCCGCCTGGGGGGTGAGAATGGGAGCCTTTGCCATGCTGCGAATGGTACGGGGCCCGTCAGTCCGAGTGTGAATCCGTCCGCCGGCGACCGTCTCTTCCCGGCCGTCGAGGGGGCCGCCCGTACGCCCGGCACATGCCATCGTGACGCCGGGGTAAAGCGTCGGCCCCACCCCTGGACTCGGCGGCCGAAGCGGAGTTCTCTGGCATCGGGGGGTTCTTCGCCACGGCCCGCGGAACGATGTCCCGCGGCCTTCGGTACATCGCGGCGAAGCACCGGGCACTCGGCAAGGACAAGAAGCATTCGGGGGGCGGGACCACGGACCAGAACACGTGAACCGGCGGATTGGGGCGCTTTCGATGACACCAACGCTCGTGCGGCGGCACCGGCCGTCCCCGACCTCGCCCGAATCCCGGGCCCGCGACTGGGCGGAAATCCAGGAACGGATGCTGGTACCGCTCTACGAGGCCGTGTACGAGCGCCTGGAGACCGGCCCCGGCACCCGGCTCCTGAGCCTCGGCTGCGGCTCGGGGCTCGCCCTGCTGATGGCCGCGGCCCGGGGAGCCGTCGTCCGCGGTGTGGACACCGACGGCCGCAGGCTCGCGCTGGCCCGTGAGCGGCTGCTGCCGGAGGGCGCCCGGGCGGGCGGCCCCCGACTCGGCCTCGGCGGGCCCGAGGCCGTGAGCGGGCCGGACGACCCGCTCTTCACCCTCGTCACCGCCTTCGACCCGCTCTTCTGCGCGGGCAGCGGCCCCCGGGGCCTGGCCCGGGAGCTCGCCAGCGCCGCCGCCTACGCGGCGCCGGGCTTCCCCGTCGTCCTGGCCGGCTGGGGCCCGCAGGAGCGCTGCGCGGCGTCCGGCGCGCTCCGGGTGGCCGCGCGTCTGGCGGATCCGATGTGCGCCCCCGCCCGCTGGCGTCCGTGCGGCCGTGACGACCTGGAGAACCTGGCCCGCGACGCCGGGCTCACCCCGGACGGCTCGGGCCGGGTCTCCTGCCCGTACGGCTACGCCGACATGGGCAGCGCGGTGCGGGGCCTGCTGTCGACGGGCGCCTTCGACGCGGCGGTGCGGGCGACGGACGAGGAGCAGGTCGCCAAGGAGCTCGTCGAGGCCCTCCACCCGTATCTGCGGGCCGACGGGACGGTGTGGATGCCGAATGTGTTCCGCTATCTGATCGCCCGGGTGTAGGCGTACGGAACGACGGACAGCCCCCGGCGGTGCCGGGGGCTGTCGTCTCCGGGAGACCCGCCGAGGGGTCAGCCCATGAACTTCTTGAACTCGTCGGGCAGTTCGAACTTGCCGTCGGCGCCCGTCGGGAGCTCGGGCATGCCACCGGCCTGCGCCTGCTCACGGCGGGCGGCCGCGGCCTCCGCCTCGGCCTTGCGCTTCATCGGGTTGCCGGACTGACGCTTGCCCTTGGCCTGCTTGATCTGCTTCTTCTTGCGGGCCGCGCCGCCGCCCATGCCCGGGATACCCGGCATGCCCGGCATTCCGCCGCCCTGGGCCATGCGGGACATCATCTTGCGGGCCTCGAAGAAGCGCTCCACGAGGTTCTTCACGGCGCTGACGTCCACACCGGAACCCTTGGCGATACGGGCGCGGCGCGAGCCGTTGATGATCGTCGGGTCCTGGCGCTCGGCCGGGGTCATCGACTTGATGATCGCGGCGGTGCGGTCGACGTCGCGCTCGTCGAGGTTGTTGATCTGGTCCTTGATCTGGCCCATGCCCGGGAGCATGCCGAGGAGCTTGGAGATGGAGCCCATCTTGCGGACCTGCTCCATCTGCGACAGGAAGTCGTCGAGCGTGAACTCCTTGGGGCCCTTCGCCAGCTTGGCCGCCATCTTCTCGGCCTCGTCCTGGCTGAAGGTCTGCTCGGCCTTCTCGATGAGGCTGAGCATGTCGCCCATGCCGAGGATGCGGGACGCCATGCGGTCCGGGTGGAACGCGTCGAAGTCGTCCAGCTTCTCGCCGTTGGAGGCGAACATGATCTGCTTGCCGGTCACGTGCGCGACCGACAGGGCGGCACCGCCGCGCGCGTCGCCGTCGAGCTTGGAGAGCACGACACCGTCGAAGCCGACGCCGTCGCGGAAGGCCTCGGCGGTGTTGACCGCGTCCTGACCGATCATCGCGTCGAGGACGAAGAGGATCTCCTGCGGCTGCACCGCGTCACGGATGTCCGCGGCCTGCTGCATCATCTCGGAGTCGATGCCGAGGCGGCCGGCGGTGTCGACGATCACCACGTCGTACTGCTTGGCGCGGGCGTGCTCGATGGAGTCCTTGGCGACCTGGACCGGATCGCCGACGCCGTTGCCCGGCTCCGGCGCGAAGATCGCGACACCGGCGCGCTCGGCGACGACGCCGAGCTGGTTGACGGCGTTGGGGCGCTGGAGGTCACAGGCGACGAGCAGCGGGGTGTGGCCCTGGCCCTTGAGCCAGTGGCCGAGCTTTCCGGCGAGGGTCGTCTTACCGGCACCCTGGAGACCGGCGAGCATGATGACCGTCGGGCCGCTCTTGGCGAAGCGGAGGCGGCGGGTCTCGCCACCGAGGATGCCGATCAGCTCCTCGTTGACGATCTTGATGACCTGCTGGGCCGGGTTGAGGGCCTGGGAGACCTCGGCGCCGAGCGCGCGCTCCTTGACCTGCTTGATGAAGGCCCGCACGGCGGGCAGCGCCACATCGGCCTCGAGCAGGGCGATGCGGATCTCGCGTGCCGTGGCGTCGATGTCGGCCTCGGAGAGGCGGCCCTTGCCCCGGAGGTTCTTGAACGTCGCTGCGAGGCGGTCGGAGAGGGTATCGAACACGGTGGTCGCGAGTCCTTCTTGTCGTGAGTCAAGGCGGCGGCTGACCCCCAAGGGTATCCGGCCCTCCCCGGTGCGGTCAGCCGCCCAGTGACTCCTGGACCGCGCGGGCCGTCCGCGCAGCCTCCTCGGGCGGCAGCGGGCCGCCCCCGGAGCCCGTCACATAGAACGCGTCCACGGCGCTCGCGCCCAGGGTGCTCACGTGCGCGCTGCGCACCCACAGCCCGGCTTCCTCCAGGGCCCGGCCGATGCGGTGCAGCAGTCCGGGGGCGTCCTGGGCCCGTACTTCCAGGACCGTCGCGTCCCGGGAGCCGCCCGGGGCCACGCTCACCCGGGGCGGCGCGTGGGGCACGCCGGGGCGCCGGCCGCGGTAGGCGGCCTCGCGCTCGGCCAGCCGCCCGGCGACGTCGAGGGAGCCGTCCAGGGCCCGTGTCAGGTCCTCGCGCAGCCGGGCCGCCCCGGGCGGGGAGCCGTACTCGGCGGCGACGCGCCAGGTGAGCAGGAGGACCGGGCGGTCGCCGGCCGGTGCGGCCATGGCGCGGATCTCGGCCGTGCGGACGCGCAGCCGGTGGAGGGCCAGCACCCCGGCGGCGGCGGGCAGGACGCCCGGCCGGTCGGGGAGCGCTATCAGCAGCTCGACGCCGACGGGCCCGTCGCCGTCGGTGCCCTCGGGGCGGGCCCGCAGGACGACGACGGGGGCGCCCGTGCGCCGGGCCTCGTCCGCCGCCGTCGTCTGCTCGGCGGTGGGGGCGCTCCGCCGGGGGCCGGGCGGCACGGGCCGGCCGTCGAGGGCGGCGGCCGCCCGGCGCACCAGGTCGGCCACCAGCGAGGCCCGCCAGGCGCTCCAGGCCGTGGGGCCGGTGGCGAGGGCGTCGGCCTCGGTGAGGGCGTGCAGCAGCTCCAGGACGGCGGCGGAGCCGACCGCGTCCGTGACCGCGCGGACCGTGGCGGGGTCGCCGAGGTCGCGGCGCGTGGCGGTGTCGGCCAGCAGCAGATGGTGGCGGACGAGCGTGGCGAGGACGCCGGCGTCCTCCGGGCCGTAGCCGAGCCGGGCCGCCACCTGGCGGGCGGTCTCCGCGCCCGTCTCGGAGTGGTCGCCGGGCCGGCCCTTGCCGATGTCGTGGAGGAGCGCGGCCAGCAGCAGCAGGTCGGGGCGGCCGACGCGGCGGGTGAGGGCGGCGGCGCGCACGGCCGTCTCGACGAGGTGACGGTCGACGGTCCAGCGGTGGAGGGCGTTGCGCTGGGGGCGGCAGCGCACGTGCTCCCATTCGGGCAGCAGCCGGGAGACGATTCCCTCGGTCTCCAGGGCCTCCCAGACGGCCACGGCGGGCTCTCCCGCGCCGAGGAGGGTGAGGAGCTGCTCGCGGGCCTCGGCGGGCCAGGGCACGGGCAGCGCGGCGGCGCCGGTCATGCGGCGCACCGCGTGCCGGGACAGCGGCAGGCCCGCCTGGGCGGCGGCCGCCGCGGCGCGCAGCGGGAGCACGGGGTCGTGCTCGGGGCGGGCGGTACGGGCGAGGCCGACCTCGCCGTCCTGTTCGACGACGCCTTCCGCCAGCGGGATCCTCTCGGGCGCGACGAAGCCGCCGCGTCCCCCGCGCCCCCCGTCCCCCATAGCCTGAACGGCATGGGAGGTACCCCCACCCCGCCGCAGCCGGGGCCGTCCGGAGCGGGCGCGCAGGACGCGGCCGACCTCGCGCCAGGTGACCTCGGCGGCGTAGGAGACGGTGTGGGCGGCCCCGTACACCCGGCGCAGCAGGGCGTCGGCGTCGGGGAGGCCGAGGGCGGCGGCGACCTGGTCCTGCTCCTGGAGGGCGAGCCGGTCGGTGGCGCGGCCGGTGGCCAGGTGGAGGGCGTCGCGGGTGTCGAGGAGGAGGGTGCGGGCGGCTTCGAGGCCCTCGCGGGGGGCGTCCGCGAGCCAGGAGGCGGCCACGGCCCGCAGGGCGGTGGCGTCGCGCAGGCCGCCGCGCGCCTCCTTCAGGTCGGGCTCCAGTAGGAAGCGCAGCTCGCCCTGGCGGCGGGCGCGTTCCTCGCACAGCTCGCGCAGTTCGGGCAGCCGGGCGGGGGCCTGGGCGCGCCAGTCCTCGTAGGCGGTGGTGCGCAGGGCGGCGGTGAGGGCGGGGTCGCCGGCGAGGTGGCGGGCGTCGAGGAGGCCGAGGTGGACCTTGAGGTCGCTCGCGGCGGCCTTGCGGGCCTCGGCGGGGGTGCGGACGGAGTGGTCGAGGGCGAGGCCCATGTCCCAGACGGGGTACCAGACGCGGTCGGCGAGGGCGGCGATGCCGGGGTCCGCGGTGGTGCCGTCGTGCAGGAGGAGGACGTCGAGGTCGCTGCGGGGGGAGAGCTCGCCGCGGCCGTAGCCGCCGACGGCGACGAGGGCGACACCGGGGGCGGGGCCGAGGAGCTCGCCCAGCCAGTGGTCGGTGGCCCGGGCGAGCTCGGTGCGCAGGGGCGGGCCGGTGAGCCGTTCCTGGTGGAGGAGGCGCAACCGGGCGGCCGCGTAGCCGCCCTGTCGCCCGGGGTGCGCCTCGGTGTCGTGCTCCGTCAAGGGGTGCTCCTGGCGGTCACAGCGCGTCCGGGCCGCGCTCGTCGGTGCGGACGCGGACGACGGTGTCGAGGGGGACGACCCAGACCTTGCCGTCACCGATCTTTCCGGTCTGGGCGCTCCGGACGATGACGTCGACGATGTCGTCGGCGTCCTCGTCCTCGGCGAGGACCTCTATGCGGATCTTGGGGACGAGGTCGATGGTGTACTCGGCGCCGCGGTAGACCTCGGTGTGGCCGCGCTGGCGGCCGTGGCCGGTGGCCTCGCTGACGGTCAGGCCGTGGACGCCGAATTCGCGCAGGGCGGTCTTGATGTCCTCGAGCTTGTAGGGCTTGACGATCGCGGTGACGAGCTTCACGCGTCCACCTTCTTGTCGGGCGTCCCGTTCGGGAGCTGTTGTGCGGGGGTGTGGTGGACGGCGCGGTTGGCGGCGGATCCGCCGACGGCGGTGAAGTCGTAGGCGGTCTCGGCGTGGAAGGCCTGGTCGACGCCGGTGATCTCGTCCTCCTCGCTCGCCCGGAAGCCGACGAGCCTGTCGACGAGCTTGGCGAGCAGCCAGGAGACGGTGAAGGAGTAGGCCATCACCGAGAACGCTCCGGCGGCCTGGCGGCCCAGCTGGGTGAGGCCGCCGACGCCGTCGGTGGCGAGGAGGCCGACGAGGAGGGTGCCGATGACGCCGCCGACGAGGTGGACGCCGACCACGTCGAGGGAGTCGTCGAAGCCGAGCCTGAACTTCCAGCTCACGGCCCAGGAGCAGACGGCTCCGGCGACGAGGCCGATGAGGATCGCCCCGAAGGCGTTGACGGCGGCGCCGGAGGGGGTGATGGCGACGAGGCCGGCGACGGCTCCGGAGGCGGCGCCGAGGGTGGTGAACGCGCCGTGCCGGATCCGCTCGTAGGCGAGCCAGCCGAGCATGGCCGCGCCGGTGGCGATCTGGGTGTTCATGGCCATGTTGGCGGCGGTGCCGTTGGCGGCGAGCGCGGAGCCGGCGTTGAAGCCGAACCAGCCGAACCACAGCAGTCCCGCGCCGAGCATCACCAGGGGCAGGCTGTGGGGGCGCATCGGGTCCTTCTTGAAGCCGACGCGCTTGCCGACGACGAGGACGGCGGCGAGGGCGCCGATGCCCGCGTTGATGTGGACGGCCGTGCCACCGGCGAAGTCGATCACCTTGAGCTTGAACAGCCAGCCGTCGGCCTGCCAGACCCAGTGGGCGACGGGGAAGTAGACGACGCTCACCCACAGGGCGATGAACAGCGTCCAGGCGCTGAACTTCACCCGGTCGGCGAGGGCGCCGCTCATCAGGGCGGGGGTGATGACGGCGAACATCATCTGGAAGAGGGCGAAGGCGAGGACGGGGATGCCCTCCTTGCCGCCGGTGAGGGTGTCGGGGTGGATGCCGCTCAGGCCGAGGTGGCCGAGGCCGCCCAGGAGGCCGGCGCCGATGTCGTCACCGAAGGCCAGGGAGTAGCCGTAGAGCACCCACAGGACGCTGACGACGCCCAGCGAGATGAACGACATCATCAGCATGTTGAGCGCGCTCTTCACCCGGACCATGCCGCCGTAGAAGAAGGCCAGGGCGGGTGTCATCAGCATCACGAGCGCGGCACTGATCAGTACGAACGCGGTGTCTGCGCCATTCAATGTCGGTGTCTCCTCGCCGCCGCGGCCCGGGCCCCCGTGCGGGCGGTGTTCGGTGGGCCGTTGTCGCCTTGAGGCTGTCGCAGCGCGGTTTCAGCCGGTGCCGTGGACTGTTTCACGCCGGTGACGATGGAGGCGGGCGCGTTACGCCCCGGTGAACGGCGGGGCGGGCGCGGCGGGTCTCCCGTACCCTGCCGGCCACCTCGGCCGCGGCCCCCGCGCGAGGACACGGACCGGCCGTGGCGACCGTCCGGGGTGACCTGGCGTGGGGGAGCCGAGTCGGGCTGTACGGGAGGGTCGCCACGGCCGGGCAGGGGGGCCGGAGGGATCAGACCGCGTGGGCGGCCTCCAGGGATTCCGGCAGGTGGACGGCGAGTTGGTCGGTCAGGTCGACGACTTCGGCGACGTCGCCGAAGTCGCGGTGGGCGTTGTCGACGGTCTTGCGCAGCCGGTTGTTGACCCGCTCGGAGCGGACCTGTTTGGCGATCCTCAGCGCCTTCTTCACGGGCTCCGCGCAGGCCTCCGGCTCACGCTGGAGCAGGTGGACGGTGGCCATGCCGATCAGGTTGAGCGCATACGAACGCTGGTGCTCGTCGTCCTGGGAGAACAGCTCGACGGCCCGCTCCATCTTGGGCCGCGCCAGCTGGGCGTAGGTGGGGCTGCGGCCGGCCACATAGGCCAGATCGCGGAAGGAGTGGGCGTTCTCGGCGTTGAGCTCGGCCTCGGAGAAGAAGCGGATCCAGTCGGGGTCCCCGTCGCCGGGCGCGATGTCGGCGAAGCAGTCCTCGGCCATGGCGACCGCGCGCTTGACCTTGGCGGGCTGGCCCATGTTGGCGTAGGCGCGGGCCTCCATGGCGTGGAGCATGGCCTGGGTGCGGGGGGTGGCCGTTTCCCTGGAGCCGTACTGGCCGAGGTGGATCAGCTCCAGGGCGTCGTCCGGGCGGCCGAGGTGGATCATCTGGCGGCTCATCATGGAGAGCACGAACGAGCCCAGGGGGCGGTTGCCCGCCTCCTTGGCGGCGTGGAGGGCGAGGACGAAGTACTTCTGGGCGGTGGGGTGGAGGCCGATGTCGTAGCTCATCCAGCCGGCCAGCTCGGCCAGCTCGGCGGCGACGTGGAACAGCCGCCGGGTGGTCTCGTCGGGCTGGGGCTCCTGGAGCAGGTCGGTGACCTCGTGGAGCTGGCCCACCACGGCCTTGCGGCGCAACCCGCCGCCGCACTGGGCGTCCCACTGGCGGAACATCACGGTCGTCGACTCCAGCAGCTCCAGCTCCGGCTCGGAGAGCCGGGACCTGCGGGAGCGGTCGCGCTCGGCGCTCCGGGCGCCGTCCCGGCCGGTGGGGCCGGGCACCAGCCAGCGCTGCATGGGCTCGATGAGGGCGGGGCCGGCGGTGAGGGCGAGCGAGGTGCCGAGGAAGCCCCGGCGGGCGAGCATCAGATCGCTGCGGGAGAACTCGCTGAGCAGCTCCACGGTCTGGGGGGCGGCCCAGGGCAGGTCCACCCCGCCGACGGAGGGCGACCGGTGGGCGACGCGCAGGCCGATGTCCTCGACGCCGACGACGCAGCCGAAGCGCTCGGAGAAGAGCTCGGAGAGGATCTTGGGGATGGGCTCGCGGGGCTGCTCGCCGTCCAGCCAGCGGCGCACCCGGGAGGTGTCCGTGCTGATGTGATGGGCACCCAGCTGTCGGGCCCTGCGGTTGACCTGGCGGGCGAGCTCGCCCTTGGACCAGCCGCTGCGCAGGAACCAGGAGTTCAGCTGTTCGTTCGGGCGTTTCTCACCCTTGTCGGCCCGATCGGCCTTCTCGGCCCGATCGGCGCCGTCGGCACCACTGACATTGCCGCTCATGGGAACGCCCCCATCCACAATTCCGCAATTCCGCGATACGTGTCCACACGTGCGCTCACCACGTCTGCGCGTGAAGTCTGCGCGTGAACCGCCAACAGCTTGCCGCGTGTTGCCGCCGTCTGTCCGGCGCTGTCCATGCACCGAAAGTAATCCTACGATCACCGTTCAGGCGAGAGCGGTCCAGTAAACGCCACCATTCGCCACCCCAAGGAATGAACGAGTCCCCCGCACTTCGCGCTTGACTTGACGCGGAACGACCACAGGGAAACCGGGCAGCGGGTGGATCGTTGCGCGCCACGGCGCACGGCCTACGGCGCACCACCCGTCGCACACCGTCGCACCGCCCCGGAGCAGACGTCCGCGACCGTACGTGTCCGAGACACTCCGACACGTAACCAACTGCGAACACGACCCGTTGGAGGGGGCATGGGCTTCACAATCGGCGGCATCCGGGACCTGCGCTCGAGCTCTCGGCGCCGAGGCCGCGCGTCCGAGTACGCGACGACGGTCGCGGAGTACACCGGCCTGTGGGGCTGGGACGTGGTCCCGGGCGCCCGGGCCTCGCGCGGGGGCCGGGTGGTCTGCTCGTGCGGAGCCGCCGACTGCCCCTCCCCCGGCGCCCACCCCCTCCCCTTCGCCTCACCGGTCCCCGCGGGCTCCACGCTGGACGAGGCCGCGGCCGCCTGGGCGGAGGTGCCGGGCGCGGCCGTGCTGCTGCCGGTGGGGCGCTCCTTCGACGTGCTGGAGGTCGCGGAGGCGGCCGGGCGGCACGCCCTGGCCCGGCTGGAGCGGATGGGGGTGCCGCTGGGCCCCGTGGCCCTCACCCCGGACGGCCGCGCGCTGTTCCTCGTCGCCCCCGGCGCGGCCGCGGAGCTCCCCCAGCTGCTCTACCGCATGGGGTGGGACGACGCCCGGCTCGATCTGCGCGGCCTGGGCCGCGGCGACCACATCACGGCCCCGCCGTCGGACTACGCGGGCCTGGGGCCGATGCGCTGGCTGCTGCCGCCCGCCCTCGACACGGCGGGCTGCCCCCCGGAGGCCCGCCTGCTGCTGGGGACGCTGGCGTATGTGTGCCACCGGTCCGCCGGCGCCTAGCCGGTTCCGGCCGGGCCGGTTCGGGGTGCGGAGCCCGTTCGGGTCGGCCCTGCGGATGGCCGGGTGCGGGCACGTCCGGGTGCGGGACCGGTCCTGACCAGGCCGGGTGGCGGCCGGGTGCGGGTACAGGTGAGCCCCGTCGCGGTCTCCGTCGCGACGGGGCTCCTTGGGGTCGTTGCGGCCGTCGGCTAGTCGCCGATCAGCGCGTCGACGAACGCCTCCGGCTCGAACGGCGCGAGGTCGTCCGCGCCCTCGCCGAGGCCGACGAGCTTGACCGGCACGCCCAGCTGGCGCTGGACCTGGACGATGATGCCGCCCTTGGCCGTACCGTCGAGCTTGGTGAGGACGACACCGGTGATGTCGACCACCTCGGCGAAGACCCGGGCCTGGACCAGGCCGTTCTGGCCGGTGGTGGCGTCGAGGACCAGCAGCACCTCGTCGACCGAGCCGTGCTTCTCCACGACGCGCTTGACCTTGCCGAGCTCGTCCATCAGACCGGTCTTGGTGTGGAGCCGGCCGGCGGTGTCGATGAGCACGACGTCCGCGTTCTCGGCGATGCCCTCCTTGACCGCGTCGAAGGCGATCGACGCCGGGTCGCCGCCCTCGGGGCCGCGGACCGTGCGGGCGCCCACGCGCTCGCCCCAGGTCTGGAGCTGATCGGCGGCGGCGGCACGGAAGGTGTCGGCCGCGCCCAGGACGACGGACTTGCCGTCGGCGACGAGCACCCGGGCGAGCTTGCCGGTGGTGGTGGTCTTGCCGACGCCGTTGACGCCGACGACCATCACGACGCCGGGCTTCTCCTCGCCGTTCGTCCCCACACCGGGCTCGGTGTGGACACTGCGGTCGGCTTCGGTGCCGATCAGGGTGAGCAGCTCCTCGCGCAGCAGGCCGCGCAGCTCCTCGGGGGTACGGGTGCCGAGGACCTTGACGCGCTCGCGCAGGCGCTCGACCAGCTCCTGGGTGGGGGCGACGCCCACATCCGCGGTGAGAAGGGTGTCCTCGATCTCCTCCCAGGTGTCCTCGTCGAGGTGCTCACGGGACAGCAGGGTCAGCAGACCCTTGCCGAGGGAGTTCTGGGAACGGGAGAGACGGGCCCGCAGCCGCACCAGCCGGCCGGCGGTGGGCTCGGGAACCTCGATCTCGGGTTCGGCCGGCGCGGGAGCCTCGGCAACCGGCTCCGGCTCGACGACGGGAGCGGTCTCCTCCGGGGCGGGGGCGGCCTCGGGGAGCTCGACCTCCTCCACGGTGCGGCGGGTTTCCGGCCGCGGGGTCTCGGCCTCCTCGCCGACGTGCGGTTCGGCGGGCGGCGCGGTGACGGACGGGCTGCTCGGCGGAGCGGGGGGCAGCGCTTTCTTCTTGCGACTGCTGACCACGAGCCCGCTGATCGCGCCCAGCGCGACCACGGCGATGACTACAGCAAGGATGACGATGTCCATAACGCCCCCCAGTATCCGGCACCTGCGCTCGAGGGCGCTGCGGCGCCTTCGAACGGGGCGTGTTCGTGCTTTTCCACAAGGACCAATGGCACTAACCGGCTAAAGTTAGATCAAAGTACGATGGCGTGGGTTCGCGCGACGCGCGTAGAGTCCCAACGTCCCTTTCTGCCCAGGCCCCGCCCTGCAATTCCCCCACACGGAGCCCCCGATATGGCCCCCACCATGGACAACGCTGCCGAAGGCGCCAACGTGTCCAGCACCGACGGCGCCGCGAGCGCCGTCGAGACCCGAGGTATCGAGCCGGTACCCGACAACGAACGGCACGGCCGGGTCCGGGAGCTCTTCCCGACCTGGGTGGCCGCCAACATCAGTGTGCTGCTGCTCACCATGGGCGCGGCACTGGTGGTCTTCAACAAGCTGAACTTCTGGCAGGTCCTGATCGTCGCGGCGTGCGCCGCGCTCGTGTCGTTCGGCCTGGTCGGCGTCGTCTCCGTGTCGGGCAAGTGGGGCGGCGCGCCCGGCGCGATGCTCTCCCGGGCCACCTTCGGTGTACGCGGCAACCTCTTCCCGGGCGCGATCCTGTGGGTCGCCCGCTTCGGCTGGGAGACGATCAACGCGGTCACCGGCGCGTACGCGGTGCTGACCGTGCTCGATCTGGTCTTCGGCGTGAAGAGCAACAACGTGCTGATCGTGATCACGCTGTTCGTCTTCGTCGCCTGCACGTTCCTGGTGAGCGGCATGGGCCGCAAGGTGCTCAACGTCTGCAACACGTGGTCGACGTACCTCTTCGGCGTCTTCAGCGTGCTGGTGCTCGGCTACCTGATCGTCCACATCAAGTGGGACGACGTCTTCTCCAAGCCCGCGGGCACCACCGCCATGATGATCGCCGGCATCGGCACGATCGCCGCGGGCGGCATCAGCTGGGTGCCCACCGGCCCCGACTTCGCCCGCTACCTGCCGCACGCCGCCTCCGGCAAGAAGATCGCGGGTGTCACGGTCTCCGGCGCCGGCATGGTGATGGTCCCCATGGTGCTGATGGGCGCGGTGATGGCCGTGGCCACACCGGGCCTCGCCGACGCGCCGGACCCGGTCTCCTTCCTCGGTGACCTCCTGCCGACGTGGCTCGCCGTGCCCTACCTGATCACCGCGATCGTCGGCATGCTGCTGATCAACTCCCTGTCGATGTACTCGGCCGGCTTCACCGCCCAGACGATGGGCGTCAAGCTGCCGCGCGCGCTGGCCGTGAGCATCAACGCCGCGATCTCGCTGATCGGCGGTCTGCTGCTGATGCTGGTCGCGAAGAGCTTCCTGAGCTCGTTCATCACCTTCCTGATCCTGCTGGCCGTCTCCTTCTCGGCCTGGATCGGCGTCTACGTGGTCGACATGGCCCGGCGCAAGAAGCGGGCCGTCCGCTACGACGCCGAGGCGCTCATGAACACCGGCCGTACCAGCAAGTACTGGTACGTGGGCGGCTTCTGCTGGCAGGCGATGACGGCCTGGGCCGTCGCCCTGATCGCGGGCATCGCCTTCACCAAGTGCGACTGGTTCGCCGGTCCGCTGTCGGGGACGTTCGTCGGCAAGTACGGGCTGGGCTGGGCGGCGACGATCGTGATCTCGGCGGCGGTCATGGCACTGCTGCCGGCGCCGCGTGAGGTTTCGGCGGAGTCGCCGGAGTCGCTCCCGGAGCGGGAGAAGGTCGCCGCGTAAGCTGCGCGACAACGCGCGGAGGGCCCCCTTTGGGGGCCCTTTTCGCGTTTCCGGGTTCAGTCGGCTTTCCGGCTCGCCGCCGTGGGGGTTTTCCGCGCCTTCGGCGCGGTTCTACCCCACCCACCCGCCCGATTGCCCGGCACTGATTGCCCGGGTAGGGGGCGGGGGTAGGGGGTCAGGGCAGGGGGGCGTCCCCGGGCGTCCCTGGGTGCCCCCGGTGGGGTGACGTGAGGGGGCGGGGTGGGGTGGATGGGTCCTTGCGGAGCGTAAAGAGCTCTTCGCCGCTAGGGCCAAGTACGGGGTACCCCGTACCGAAGTGGCAGGCACCGCGAAGAGCTCAGCCCCGTAAGGGCCCGTCCGCCCCCCCCCGCCCCCGACCCACCCACCGAACCGCCACCCAGCGCGCGCAAAGCGAAAGGGTGCTGCCCCGGCCGACAAGGCCGGGGCAGCACCCTTCGAGGAGAAAGGCGGCGGGGGGGGGGTTAGCCCATCTCCTCCAGCGCCTTGCCCTTGGTCTCCTTCACGAACTTGAGCACGAAGGGAATCGAGAGCACGGCGAAGACCGCGTAGATGACATACGCACCCGACAGGTTCCAGTCCGCCAGGCTCGGGAAGCTGGCCGTGATGGCCCAGTTCGCGACCCACTGCGCGGACGCGGCCACACCGAGCGCGGCGGCGCGGATGCGGTTGGGGAACATCTCGCCCAGGAAGACCCAGACCACGACGCCCCAGGAGAGCGCGAAGAAGAGGACGAACGCGTGGGCCGCGACGAGGGCGACCGTGCCCTGCGTGGTGGGCAGGGTGCCGTCCGCCGTCTTGGAGGCGAAGGCCCAGGCCTCGAGGGCGAGGGAGACGGCCATGCCGACGGAGCCGACGAGCGCGAGCGGCTTACGGCCGATCCGGTCGACGAGGATCATCGCGATCACGGTGCCGACGATGTTGATGATCGACGTGGTGAAGCTGTAGAAGAACGAGCTCTCCGGGTTGACGCCGACGGACTGCCACAGCGTCGAGGAGTAGTAGAACGCGACGTTGATGCCGACGAACTGCTGGAAGACGGAGAGGCCGATGCCGACCCAGACGATGGGCAGGAGGCCGAAGCGGCCGCCGAGGAGGTCCTTGAAGGTGGACTTCTCCTCGCTGTGCATCGCGTGCTCGATCTCGGCGACGCGCTTGTCGACGTCGACGGTGTGACCCTCGACCTCGGCCAGGATCTCCTTGGCCTTGTCGGTCTTGCCGACGGAGATCAGGAAGCGGGGGGACTCGGGGATGGCGAAGGAGAGCAGGCCGTAGAGGACGGCCGGGACGACCATGACGCCGAGCATGAGCTGCCAGGCCTCGATGCCCAGGACCTTGCCGCGCTGCTCACCGTTGGCGGCGTTGAGGATGCCCCAGTTGACCAGCTGCGAGACGGCGATGCCGACGACGATCGCGGCCTGCTGGAAGGCGCCGAGGCGGCCGCGGTAGGCCGGCGGGGAGACCTCGGCGATGTAGGCCGGGCCGATGACGGAGGCCATGCCGATGGCCATGCCGCCCAGGACGCGCCAGAAGGCGAGGTCGTAGAGCGAGAAGGGCAGGGCCGAGCCCACGGCGCTGATGGTGAAGAGCGTCGCGGAGATCTGCATGACGCGGATGCGGCCGATGCGGTCGGCGAGCTTGCCCGCGACGGCGGCACCGACGGCACAGCCGATCAGCGCGATGGCGATGACCTGGGCCAGGGCGGCGGAACCGATGTCGTACTTCCCGCGGATGCCCTCGACCGCGCCGTTGATCACGGAGCTGTCGTAGCCGAAGAGGAAGCCACCCATGGCCGCGGCCGCGGTGATGAAGATGACGTGGCCGAGGTGGTCCGGCTGGGCCTTGCGGCCCTCGGACCCCTGCGCCGTCGCAGTGCTGGTCAAGGTTTTCTCCTGGGCCCGGCCACGTTGCCGGGAGTGGGGGGCGGCCTTTCCCGTGGGACAGATCCAGTGGGACACAAGATCAAGGGGGTCACCACGTGAAGGCGCGAGCGTCGTGGGAGACCCTATGTCTTCAATTTTCTAAGTCAATAGGTTGTGATGAAGAAGTTTCCGGGGCGTTTCCCCAGCGTTGGCTTCAATAGTTGAATCGATCTTGGCTAGTGAAGCCGCTGGCTGATCACCTTTGACACTCCGTCGCCCTGCATCGACACTCCGTAGAGCGCGTCGGCGACTTCCATGGTCCGTTTCTGGTGCGTGATCACAATCAGCTGGGAGCTCTCCTGGAGTTCCCTCATGATCCCGATCAGCCGCTGGAGATTGGTGTCGTCCAGGGCAGCCTCGACCTCGTCCATGACATAGAACGGGCTCGGCCGGGCCTTGAAGATGGCGACGAGGAGGGCGACCGCGGTCAGGGAGCGCTCGCCGCCCGACAGCAGGGACAGCCGCTTCACCTTCTTGCCGGGCGGCCGGGCCTCCACGTCCACACCCGTCGCCAGCATGTCGTCCGGGTCGGTGAGCACCAGGCGGCCCTCGCCACCGGGGAAGAGCCGGGAGAAGACACCCTCGAACTCCCGGGCCGTGTCGTGGTAGGCGGCGGTGAAGACCTCCTCGACCCGCCTGTCGACGTCCTTCACGACCTGCAACAGATCCGCCCGGGTCTTCTTGAGGTCCTCCAGCTGCTCGGAGAGGAACTGGTGGCGCTCCTCCAGCGCCGCGAACTCCTCCAGGGCGAGCGGGTTGACCTTGCCCAGCTGCTGGTACGCGCGTTCGGCGGCCTTGAGGCGCTTCTCCTGGGCGGCCCGGTCGTAGGGCACGGGACGGTTGCGCGGGTGCTCCGGGTCGTCGGGGAGCTGCTCGCCCTCGGCCGGGGGCGAGGGCGGTACGGGCTGGTCGGGCCCGTACTCGGCGATCAGGACGGCCGGCTCCACGCCCAGCTCCTCCAGGGCCCTGGCCTCCAGCTGCTCGATGCGCAGCCGCTTCTCCGCGCCGAGGACCTCGCCCCGGTGGACCGAGTCCGTGAGCTTGTCCAGCTCCGTCTTCAGGACCCGGGAGCGGTCGCGCTCGGCGGTCAGCTCCGCCTCGCGGTCGGCCTTCGCCCGCTCGGCGCGCCCCCGCTCCTCGTCCGCGCGCAGCAGCGAGACCTCCACATGGGCCAGGAGCTGGCGGGCACCGGACGCGACGGCCCCGGCGACCCGGGCCTCGTGCGCCAGCCGGGCGCGGCGCCCCTCGGCGCGGGCGCGTGCCTCGCGTTCGGCGCGGGCCGCGCGGTCGAGGCCGTCCGCCCGGCCGGCGAGCGCCTTGACCCGCTCCTCGTGGGTACGGACCTGGAGGCGGGCCTCCATCTCGGTCTGCCGCGCGTTGGCTCCGTCGGCGGCGAGGCGGTCGCGGACGGAGGTGTCGGGTTCGTCCGTGCCGTGCTCGTCGTCGAGCTCCTCGGCCGCCGCGAGCCGGGCGGCGAGCTCCTCGGCCTCCTCGGTGGCCGCCGCGAGCGCCTCCTCGGCGCGCGCGACCGCCGCGGCCGTGCGCTCGGCCTCGCCGGCCGCCGCCCTGGCCTGCCCGGCGAGACGGCCGAGCGCCTGGGCGGTCCGGGACTTCTCCCGGTCGGCGTCGGTACGGCGGGCGGCCAGCTCCTCGACGAGGGCGGCCGCGGCCGCGCGGCGCTCCTCGGCCGTGTGCCGGGCCTCGGCGAGTCCGGCGCAGCGGGTGGTCAGCCCGGTCAGCTCGGCGGTCGCCTCGTCCACCGCCGCCTGGGTCTCCAGGAGGCTGGGGGCACCGCCGGAGCCGCCCTGGGCGAGGTGGGCGCCGAGGAGATCGCCGTCGGCGGTGACCGCGGTGCGCTCGGGATGGGCGCGGACGAGGGCCTCGGCGTCGTCGAGGGTGTCGACGACGACGATGCCGCGCAGCAGCCGGCGGACGGCGGGCATCAGGTCGTCGGGGCCGCTCACCAGGGCGGCGGCCGGGCGGGCGCCGCCGGGGGCGTTCTCGGGGAGTGACGTTCCTTCCGAGGGACCGGCCGAGGGGCCGATAGAGGGTCCGGCGAGCAGGAGGGTGGCCCGGCCCGCGTCCTCCTTCTTCAGCAGGCGCAGCGCCTCGACCGCGGCGGTGGGGCCGGTGACGGCGATCGCGTCGGCCGCCGTGCCCAGGGCGGCGGCGACGGGGAGCTCGTACCCAGGGGTGACGGTCAGGAGCGCGGCGGCCGGGCCGAGGAGTCCGGTCAGTCGTTCCCGCGCGCTCAGCAGCGCTCCGGTGCCGTCCTTGCGGCGCAGGCCGAGGGCGAGGGCGTCACGGCGGGCGGTGACGGCGGCGCGTCGGCGGTCGGCCGCGGCGGCCTCCTCGCGGGCGGCGTCGAGGGCGGCCTCGGCGGCGGTCAGAGCGGCCCTGGCCGCGTCGTGGCGGGCGGTGAGCTCGGCGTCGTCGGCGGCGGTGCCGTCGGCCTCGGCCTGGTGGCGTTCGTACTCCTCCTGAGCGGCGGCGGCGCGCTCGGCGGCCTCTTGGTGGGCGGCCGCGAGGCGGCCGATCTCGGCCTCGGCGGAGGTGGCGCGGCCGCGGGCGGCGGTGACCCTGCCCTGGAGCCGGGCGAGGTGTTCGCGGCGGTCGGCGATGGCGCGGGCGGCGTCCTTGAGGCGGCGTTCCTCCTCGGCGAGGCGGCGTTCGAGCTCGGCGCGGTGGCTACTGGTGTCCTCCAGGGCGTGGCCGGCGGCCTCCAGCGCGGCTTCGAGCTCGGCCTCCTGTTCCCGGACGCGGGCGGCCTCGCGTTCCTGGTCCTCCGGGTCGCGGCCCCGGCGTTCCTCGGCGGGGGCGGAGGTGGCGCTGGTGACGCGGGCGTCGGCGAGGCCGACCGTGCCGCGGACGCGTTCGGCGAGCCGGGAGAGTTCGTGCCAGGTCTGCTGGGCGCGGGCGAGGCGCGGGGCGAGCTCACGGACGTGCTCCTCGAGTGCGGCCTCGCGCCGGGCGGCGGCCAGCAGTTCCGTCTCGGCGGCCTCCTTGCGGGCCTTGAGGGCGGCCTCGTCGGCGATCTCGGCGCGCAGGGCCTCGCGGAGGACGACCAGGTCGTCGGCGAGCAGGCGGAGCCGGGCGTCGCGCAGGTCGGCCTGGATGACGGCGGCGCGGCGGGCGACGGCGGCCTGCCGGCCGAGCGGTTTGAGCTGGCGGCGCAGTTCGTCGGTGAGGTCCTGGACGCGGGCGAGGTTGGCCTTCATCGCGTCGAGTTTCCGCAGCGCCTTCTCCTTGCGCTTGCGGTGTTTGAGGACGCCGGCGGCCTCCTCGATGAAGGCGCGGCGGCCCTGGGGGTCGGCGTGGAGGACGGAGTCGAGCTGGCCCTGGCCGACGATGACGTGCATCTCGCGGCCGATGCCGGAGTCGGAGAGCAGTTCCTGGATGTCGAGCAGCCGGCAGGTGTCGCCGTTGATCTGGTACTCGCTGCCGCCGTTGCGGAACATGATCCGCGTGATGGTGACTTCGGCGTAGTCGATGGGGAGGGCACCGTCGGAGTTGTCGATGGTGAGGGAGACCTCGGCGCGGCCCAGCGGGGGGCGGCCGGTCGTCCCGGCGAAGATGACGTCCTCCATCTTGCCGCCGCGCAGGGACTTGGCGCCCTGCTCGCCCATGACCCAGGAGAGCGCGTCCACGACATTGGACTTCCCCGAGCCGTTGGGGCCGACGACACAGGTGATCCCGGGCTCGAAGCGCAGCGTGGTGGCGGAGGCGAAGGATTTGAAGCCGCGCAGGGTCAGGCTCTTGAGGTGCACGCGGAAGGAGTCTAGCGGCCGTACGGCGCACGGAGCCGTCCCGCGCGCCGTGCTGGCGCGCCGCCTTTAACAATGGGTTTCACCCGGGAATCTTCAGGGCACACCATGCGTGAGGCGACGTCGCGGTGGAACGGGGGGACGGGGGACACGACCGGATACGACGAAGGGACGCCGAAGCGTCCCTTGCTTGTGCGAATCTCCAGCGGCTGACGGTACAGCCCGACCGGGCCCCCGGGGCAGGGCACGTGGTCAGGCGAGCGCAGGCTCCGCCTTCGATACGTCGATGCTGTCGAGCAGCGAGTCACCGCGGTGAGCGGCGGCAGCCAGCGCGTCATTCTCGGCCTGCATCCGGATGAGCTCGGATTCAAGGTCCTGGACACGCTGCTGGAGCCGTCGCATCTCGGAGAGGACTCGGGGGTCGGAGCCGCCGACGTAACCGAGAAGCGCCTTTGCCATGATGGATGGTCCTCCACACTGAGTGACCGACCGAAGCGGTGTGGGTCGTGAGGGATTCGCACCCGCGGTGTCTGCCATCACTACTGCGGTGTTCCAATGCCAAACAGCTAAGGTGCGCGGGGCTTCCAGAGTCTCACCAAATGGTTTGACGGTCAACACGATCACACCCCGTATCCGCAGGCGTCCCAGGGGTGCGCGCGGGTTTATCCGCGCCGCATTTCCGCGCCCGGGGCCCGAGAGGGCGTAGAGATCATCCGTTGACAGGCAGCCTTGCACGATGCGGCCCGGTTGGCAACCATCAGGCGATTTCCCGCCCCCACATATGCCATTGGCATATGTGGGGGACATCGCTCCTTGTGTGATTCCCGGGAAAATCGAGCCGATATCCGATTTTCCGGCGGTCGGGTCAGCGGATCTCGAAACCGTCGTATCCACCCCTGGGCGTACCCCAGATCTCGGTGACACCGTCCACCCGCCCGGGCGTGTCGCCGACCCGCAGCCAGTCGAGCAGTCGTTCGCAGCCCTGGCGGGAGCCCTCGGCGACGACCTGCACCCGGCCGTCGGAGAGATTGGAGGCGAAGCCGATCAGGTCACCGATCCGCAAGGCATTGGCCCGAGTGAACCAACGAAAGCCCACACCCTGCACATGTCCACGGACCCACGCCGTGAGACGAACATTGTCGTTCATGTCTGCACGTTAACCGGCCAATTACATAAGCAGCACTTCGGCCCACCGTCCCGTGCCGTACAGTCGCGGCCGAATAAGGCTCCCCCGTACGAGTGATGCACTTCGGCGCCGAACACAAGGAAGGCAGCGGATGGGTCGCCATCGACGCTCTGCCCGTGCGACCGCTGACGAGGCGGTGGCGAATGCCCGGCAGGCCCGGGCTCCCCTGACGAGCGAGACGGCCGGAGTGTTCGAGCCCGAGGATCCGGCCGAGGCGGTCACCCAGCCCATTCCCATCGTCCGCCCCAACCCCACCGGCACCGGTCGCCACCGCAGCCCCCACCGGGCCAAGCCCAAGGCGGGCCGGGCGCCCAAGGCGGGCGCCGCCACGGCGGGCCGGGGCGGCGGAAAGCCCCCCAAACCCGCGCCGCCGGCCCGGCGGGCCGGGCTGCTCGGCGCGTCGGCGGCCGTGGCGATGGGCGCGGTCGCGATGGTCTCCGGTCTGCTGCCCAGCGGGGCCTTCCCGCCGGGCGGCGAGCCGCACTCCCCCGGCTCCGGCAGCAGCGGCCACGTGCTGGCCGACGCCCCGCCCGAGACACCACCCGAGGCACCGGCGTCCCCGCCGCGGCGCGACGGCCGGGCCGACGCCCCGCCGGACCGGGCGGACGGGCACGACGGCCCGGCCCCGGCCCTGGAGGCCCGTCCGGAGCGCGACACGGCGGCACCCCCGGAGGCGTCCGGCCCAGCGGCATCCGGCCCGGTCGCGGCGGCGGCGCCCCGGAACGCCCAGGCGGACCGGAGCGCCCAGGCGGAGCCGGTGAGCGCGCCCGGGCGCGGCAACGCCCCGGTGAACCGGGCCGCCGAGCGGCCCCCGGCCTCCTCCGGCGCCCCGGCCGACGCGCGCCCCGAGGGCCCGGCCCGCACCGCCGTCCCCGGTCGGCGCCCGGCCCCACCGGCACCCGGCACCCCCCGGCGGCCCGCGACGCACGAGCACACCGAGCACACCGATCACGATCCCGACGACGACCTGGGTGCGCTGCCCGGCACGCTGGCGGACACCCGGTCGTCCGCCGCGCATCTGGTGCTCTCCCTGGTCAACGCCGAGCGGGCGAAGGCAGGCTGCCGCCCCCTGCGGGTCAGCGGCAAGCTCAGCCGGCTGGCCCAGTCGTTCAGCGACGACATGGCCCGGCGGGGCTTCTTCGACCACACCGACCCGGACGGCCGGACCCCCTGGGACCGGGCCGCCCGGCGCGGCATCAACAACCTCGGCGGGGAGAACATCGCCCGCGGCCACCCCGACGCCCACACCGTGATGGAGGCCTGGATGCGCAGCAGCGGCCACCGGGCGAACATCCTCAACTGCGACTACCGCAGCATCGGCGTAGGAGTGCACCACGGGGGCAACGGCCCCTACTGGACGCAGGACTTCGGCTACTGACCCGGCGCCGCGACGCACCGCTGCCCCGGCCGTACGGCGGTACGGCCGGGGCAGCGGCGTCCGGTGGCCGCGCGGTGTCACGCGGCGGCGCGGGGTCGGGCGAAAGCGCTGGATCGGGCAAAGGCGCCGGATCGGGCGGCGGCCCGGGATCAGGCGGAGGCGCGGCCCGCCACATAGATCCGGGTCTGCTCGGCGACGCGGCGGCCCAGCAGCTCGGCGGTGGCTATGTCCGCCTTGTGGACGCCCTCGGGGCCCTGGTCGTTGTCGGTCTGGGCGCCGGCGCCGAGGAAGAAGCCGAGGCGGTTGATGTCGTTCTCGGAGGCGGTGGAGCTGTTCCAGCCCGGCATCGCGCCGAGGCCGACCCAGTGCATGCCGTGCTGGGCGGCGAGGACGGTGAAGAACTGGAGGGTGTGGAGCTTGTCACCGCTCTTGGAGGCGGAGTTGGTGAAGCCGGCCGCGATCTTGTCCTGCCAGGCGCGGGTGAACCAGCGCTTGGACGTCGCCTCGGCGAAGACGTGGAAGGCGCCCGAGGCGGTGCCCATGTAGGTGGGCGAGCCGAAGACGATCGCGTCGGAGGCGTCGAGGAGCTCCCACTGCGCGTCGGTGATCTCGGCGACGTTGATCAGGTGGACGGTCGCCCCGGTCTCGGCGGCACCGGCGCGGACGGCCTCGGCGAGGACGGCGGTGTGGCCGAAGCCGGAGTGGTAGGCGATGGCGACGACGGGCGTGGTCACGATGGGCTCCTGGAGAAGCTGGTTGCGCTGACTGGGTGACCAAAGGAAAGCACTAACTTTTGGTTAGCGCAACCCTTTGGATAGCGCTGCGCGAGAGTATGGTGTTCTCATGACGACGATCGACGGCATCGACGGCACGGACGAGCAACTGCCCTTCGACGTCTTCGCCCGCAACTGCCCTTCGCGCGAAACCCTGGGGCATGTCACCGGCCGCTGGGGCGCCCTGACCCTCGGCGCCCTGCGCGAGGACACGCTGCGCTTCAACGAGCTGCGGCGGCGGGTGGAGGGCGTCAGCGAGAAGATGCTGTCGCAGACGCTCCACGCGCTGGAGCGTGATGGTCTCGTGCACCGGGAGGCGCAGCCCACCAATCCGCCGCGCGTCGATTACCGGCTGACGCCGCTGGGTCGCGACGTGACCGGGCGACTGATGGGGCTCATCGAGCTCCTTGAGGAGCGCATGCCCGAGGTACTGGCCGCGCGGCAGCGGTACGACGGCGGGCGCTGAGCGCTCCGCTGAGGTCTGGTACGTCGTCTGCGGGTGCGTCGTGGCTGGTCGCGCAGTTCCCCGCGCCCCTTCGGGGCACCCGGTCAGCGCGGCGGGCGCTGGCAGCGGGGGCAGAAGTAGCTGGAGCGGTTCATCCAGGGCCGGCGGCGAATGGGCGTGCCGCAGCGGCGGCACGGCTCGTCCTCACGGCCGTACGCGTCCAGGGAGCGGTCGAAGTAGCCCGACTCGCCGTTCACATTGACGTAGAGGCTGTCGAAGCTGGTGCCGCCCACCGCGAGGGCCTCGTTCATGACCTCGCGGATGTGGGTGAGCAGCTCGGCCGTGCGCGGGCGGGTGAGGCTCGCGGTCGGGCGCTCGTAGTGGAGCCGGGTGCGCCACAGCGCCTCGTCGGCGTAGATGTTGCCCACGCCGCTGATCAGCGACTGGTCGAGCAGGGCGCGTTTGATCGTCGTCCGGCGGCCGCGCAGCGCGGTGTGGAAGGCGGCGTCGTCGAAGGCCTCGTCGAGGGGGTCGCGGGCGATGTGCGCGATCACGTCGGGCAGCCCGTCGGGGTCGCCCTCCACGGTGTCGTGCAGCGAGAGCCCGCCGAAGGTGCGCTGGTCGACGAAGCGCAGCTCGGTCGCGGTGGCGTCGGCGAAACGGACGCGGACCCGCAGGTGCTTCTCGTCCGGGGAGCCCTGCGGCTGGACGAGCAGCTGGCCGCTCATGCCGAGGTGGGCGAGGACGGCCTGGGTGGGGGCATCCGTCCCGGTGAGGGGTTCCAGCGGCAGCCAGAGGTACTTTCCGCGGCGGCGCGCGGGGCCCAGCCGGTGGCCGGTCAGCCGGGCGGCGAAGTCGTCCGGCCCCGCCGGGTGGCGGCGGATCGCCCGGGGGTGGAGGACCTCCACGGCGGCGACGACACGGCCGGAGATCCAGCGCTCCAGACCCCGTCGGACGACCTCGACCTCGGGCAACTCCGGCACGGTGCTCCTTGATGAAGGCGAAGAAAAAGGAAAAGGTCCGGGCCGCGGTGCTCTCGCACCGCGGCCCGGACCGTTGTTCTCAGTTGGAGCTCTCGCCCGGCATCGCGCCGGACTCGGCGGCGGCCTTCTCGGCCGCCACGCGGGCTTCCGCCGCGCTGTTGATGGCGCGCCAGGCGGACTCCGCCGCCTGTTGCTCCGCTTCCTTCTTGCTGCGGCCGGTGCCGGTGCCGTACGCGACACCACCGACGCGGGCAGCAGCCGTGAAGGTCTTCTCGTGATCGGGACCCGTCTCCGTGACGAGGTACTCCGGAACGCCGAGACCCTCGGTGGCGGTCAGCTCCTGGAGGCTGGTCTTCCAGTCCAGGCCGGCGCCAAGGTTCGAGGACTTCTCGATCAGCGGGTCGAAGAGCCGGTGCACCAGCTCCGCGGCCGCGTCGAGGCCCTGGTCGAGGTAGACCGCACCGATGACGGCCTCCAGGGTGTCCGCGAGGATGGACGCCTTGTCCCGGCCGCCGGTGCCCTCTTCACCCCGGCCGAGCCGGATGAAGGAGCCCAGGTCCAGGCCCCGGCCGACTTCGGCCAGCGCCCGTGAGTTGACCACCGCGGCGCGCAGCTTGGCGAGCTGGCCCTCGGGGAGGTCCGGGTGGATGCGGTACAGCGTGTCGGTGACCACCAGGCCCAGGACGGAGTCCCCGAGGAACTCCAGCCGTTCGTTGGTGGGCAGCCCGCCGTTCTCGTAGGCGTAGGACCGGTGCGTCAGCGCACGCACCAGAAGGGCGGACTCGAGTGTGTACCCGAGCCGCCCTTCCAGAAGCGTGTGGGACGAGGCCGTGTCCGCCGACGCCTTCTTCGGCGCTGTGGCGTCTGACATGAAGCCTGTCACCCGCCGATCAGACCGCGAGGACCTGGCGCTTGTTGTAGGTGCCGCAGCTGGGGCACGCGATGTGCTGCTGCTTCGGCTCGTGGCAGCGCTCGCACGCCACCAGGGGGGTGACCGCAGCCTTCCACTGCGACCGGCGGTGGCGCGTGTTGCTGCGCGACATCTTCCGCTTCGGAACAGCCACGGCTACTTCTCCTGTGTGTCATCCCCGCCGGAGCGGGGTGCGTTGTCCGTCTCGCCGGCCGTCTCGGATCCGGCGAGTCCCTTCAGTGCCGCCCAACGAATGTCGACGGACTCGTGGTGGTGGTCCGGGTCGTCCGCCAGCCGCTCTCCGCATTCGGAGCACAGGCCGGGGCAGTCGTCCTGGCACACCGGCTGCAGCGGCAGTGCGAGCACCACCGCGTCACGCAGCACGGGTTCGAGGTCGAACAGGTCGTCCTCGAGGTGGAGGATGTCCTCCTCATCGTCCTCGGCGTCGTCGTCCGTGGCCACGATGCGGCCCCGGGCGTCGGCGTCGGGGTAGGAGTACATCTCCTGGAAGTCCGCTTCAAACTCTCGCTCGAGCGGCTCCAGACACCTTACGCACTCCCCGGTGAGCGGCGCACGGGCGGTGCCTGTGACAAGCACCCCTTCCATGACCGACTCAAGGCGGAGGTCGAGCTCCACCGCCGCGCCCTCGGCCACGCCGATGACCTCGATACCGAGATCGCGCGGGGCGGGGACGGAGCGGGAAACCCTCTTCAGCGCACCGGGACGCCGGCCCAGCTCGCGCGTATCGAACACGAGAGGGTTGCGGGGGTCAAGGCGGGCGTTCAGGGCTTCCTGCTTTCTACGCTGCGGTGGCGGCGGCCCCGGGTGCACGGGGCACGGAGGGCAGCCTGGATCGCGGACGTACACGCGACCGAAGAGCCAGGATACTGGACGGCCGCCCGTGGGCCCAATCCGCACCCGGCGACGGCCGCCGGAGCGGGGTCAGCGGCCCTGCTCGTACTCGCGGAGCCGGTTCAGGTCGATCATCGAGGTGTCGAAGAAGCTGGTCTCGTCGAGGGCGCCCGCCGCCCGGGGCTGGTGCCCGTCGGCCGGGTAGCCGGCGGCGGTCCCGTAGCCGTGGCCGAGGTCCGTGCCGTGGCCCGCCCCCTGCCCCTGGTCCGGGGCCTGCCAGGCGTACGGGTCGGCCTGCTGGTAACCGCCGGGGACGGCGTACGGGTCGGCCTGCGGCGGGTACTGCGCGGCCTGCTGGGGGTAGCCGTAGGGGTCCTGCCCGCCGTAGCCCCCGGCGGGGACGGTGTAGTCGCTCCAGACGGGCTGCTGCGGGACCTGGGGCGGCTCGGGGGCCCGGTGGGCCTCCCTGGGCGCCCTGGGTGCGACCAGGGGTTCTTGCGGGCCGCCGGCGAGCTCGGCGAGGAAGTCGGCGTCGCTGGTGGGGCGGCCGGCGGCGATGCCGTCGTGGGCGGCCAGATGGGCGCCCAGCTCGTCGACGGGGCGGGCCCCGAGCAGCTTCTCCCGGCCCCGGCCGACGGCCTCCAGGGCCTTGGCCAGCACGGCCGAGACGGCACCCAGCTTGACGTCCACATAGGCGTCGGCGCTCTGCCGCTGGGTCCGGGGGTCGGTGCTGCGCTCCGGGGCGTCGTGGGCCAGGCCCTCGGGGTCGTGGCCGTCGCCGTCGAGGCCGAGGAGCTTCTCGCGGCCCCGGTCGACGGAGCCGATGGTCTTGGTGAGGACGACCTCGAAATTGGCGAGGGTGCTGTCGACGTAGTCGTCGGCGCCGGCGCGGATCTCCTCGGCCTCCCGGCGGGCCTCCTCGAGGATGCGGTCGGCCTCCTCGCGGGACTGGCGGGCGACCTCGGTGTCGGAGATCAGCGAGCCGCGCTGGGCCCGGGCCGAGGCGAGGATCGCCTCGGCCTCCTCGTGCGCCCGGGCGACGAGCTGCTCCCGGTCGCCGATGAGCTCGCGCGCCTGGGCCAGCGAGCCGGGCAGGGCGGCGCGCACCTCCTCCAGGAGGGCGAGCAGCTCGGCCCGGTTGACCACACAGGAGGCCGACATGGGCAGGGACCGGGCGCCGGTGACGGTCGTGACGATCTCGTCGAGTCTCTTCTGGACGTCCACCGTGACGCTCGCCGCCTTCTCGCATTCCGGGGTGGCCTGGTGGCCGATGGGAACGAACGGGGACGACTGTACGGCCGGCGGCCCCCGGCCGACAGCTACTGACGATCAGTCAGAGTCGGACCGCTGGACGAGGCGCTTCTTGAGGGCCTCCAGCACCAGCGGCGGCACCAGGTGGGAGACGTCGCCGCCCCACGCCGCGACCTCCTTGACCAGGCTGGAGGAGAGGAAGCTGTAGGTGGGGTTGGTGGGGACGAAGAGGGTCTCGACGCCCGAGAGGCCGTTGTTCATCTGGGCCATCTGGAGCTCGTAGTCGAAGTCGCTGACCGCCCGCAGGCCCTTGACGATGGCCGGGATGTCGCGCTCCTTGCAGAAGTCGACGAGCAGGCCGTGATGGGACTCCACCTGGACGTTGCCGTACTCGGCGGTGACCTGGCGGAGGAGTTCTATCCGCTCGTCGACGGTGAACAGGCCCTTCTTGGACTTGTTGACCATCACGGCGACGTGCACGACGTCGTACAGCTTCGAAGCGCGGGCGATGATGTCGAGGTGCCCATTGGTGACGGGGTCGAACGACCCCGGACAGACGGCGCGGCGCAACGGTGTTTCCTCGCTCTCCGGTCCATTCATGACGTGCCTGATCCCGTGGTGTCGGCAGTGCACGGCGAAGCGGCGTGACCGTACCAAAGCGTCCCCTCGCCGTAGCGACGGGCCCTCAGTGCGTCGAAACCCTCCGGCCAGCGGAATTCCCCGCCCCTGGTGCTGCGCTCCACAGTGACGAGCGCGTCCTCGGCCAGCCAGCCCCTGTCCCTGAGTGTGAGGAGGATCTCTCGGAGATCGTCGTCGGTCACCACGTAGGGCGGGTCGAGGAAGACCACGTCGTACGGCAGGGCGGGCGGCGGCCCGGCCACGACCTGCTCGGCCTTGCCGCCGCGCACCTCGGCGCCGGGCAGGCCGACCACGCGGACGTTGTCCTGGATGACGCGCAGGGCGCGGGCGTCCGCCTCGACGAGGAGGGTGTGGGCGGCGCCCCGGGAGAGCGCCTCCAGGCCGACGGCGCCGGAGCCGCCGTAGAGGTCCAGCACGCGTGCGCCGTCGAGGGTGCCGAGGAAGGACGTCCAGGTGGAGAACAGGCCCTCGCGCGCCCGGTCGGAGGTGGGGCGGGTGCCGGTGCCGGGCGGTACGGCCAGGCGGCGTCCGCCGGCGCGGCCGGCGATCACGCGGGTCATGGTCTCGGGAGTCCTTCGGCGGTGGGTGACACGGTGCGGCGGTGGCCGCACCGACAGCGTATGGCGTCGGCGCCGCGACGTCCGCCCGGCCCTCGCCCGACGCGTCAGCCCTTGTCCAGGAACTCCTCCCGCTCCTTGTCCAGCAGGGCGTCGAGGGCGGTGCGCAGCTCGGGCAGCCGGGCGAGCTCGGGGTCGGCGGCGACGACCGCGGCGGCCTCCTCGCGGGCGGCCGCGATGATCTCCTCGTCGTCGATGACGGTGAGCATCCGCAAGGAGGAGCGGACGCCGGACTGCGCCTGGCCGAGGACGTCGCCCTCGCGGCGCTGCTCCAGGTCGATGCGGGAGAGCTCGAAGCCGTCGAGGGTGGCGGCGACCGCGCCGAGCCGGGCCCGGGCCGGGCTGGCCTCCGGCATCTCGCTGACCAGCAGGCAGAGCCCGGGGGCCGAGCCACGGCCGACGCGGCCGCGCAGCTGGTGGAGCTGGGAGACGCCGAACCGGTCGGCGTCCATGATCACCATCGCGGTGGAGTTGGGCACGTTCACCCCGACCTCGATGACGGTGGTGGCGACCAGGACGTCGACCTCGCCCGCCGCGAAGCGGCGCATCACCTCGTCCTTGGCGTCGGGCTGCATCCGCCCGTGCAGCACCTCCACGCGCAGCCCGGCCAGGGGCCCCCGGGAGAGCTCCTCTGCGACGTCGAGCACGGCCAGCGGGGGGCGGCGCTCGGCGGCGTCCTCGGCGGACTCGGCGGACTTCTTCCTGGGGGCGTCCTCCTCGTCGCCGATGCGGGGGCAGACGACGTACGCCTGGTGGCCGCCCTGGACCTCCTCGCGGACCCGTTCCCAGGCGCGGGCCAGGAAGTGCGGCTTGTCCTTGGCGGGCACCACATGGGTGGCGATGGGCGAGCGCCCGGCGGGCAGCTGGTCCAGGACGGAGGTCTCCAGGTCGCCGAAGACGGTCATGGCGACGGTGCGCGGGATGGGGGTGGCGGTCATCACCAGCAGATGCGGCGGTTGCTTGCCCTTGGAGCGCAGGGCGTCGCGCTGCTCGACGCCGAAGCGGTGCTGTTCGTCGACGACGACCAGGCCCAGGTCGTGGAACTGGACCTTGTCCTCGATCAGGGCGTGCGTCCCGACGACGACGCCCGCCTCACCGGTGACCAGGTCGAGCAGCGCCGCCCGGCGCGCGGCGGTGCCCATGGAGCCGGTCAGCAGCACGACCTTGGTGCCCTGCTCGGCCCCGCCGAGCATCCCGCCCTCGGCGAGCTCGCCCATCATCTCGGTGATCGACCGGTGGTGCTGCTGGGCGAGGACCTCGGTGGGGGCGAGCATGGCCGCCTGGCCGCCCGCGTCCACGACGGCGAGCATCGCGCGCAGGGCGACCATGGTCTTGCCGCTGCCGACCTCGCCCTGGAGCAGCCGGTGCATGGGGTGCTCGGTGGCCAGGTCGTCGAAGATCTCGGCGGAGACCTTCCGCTGGCCGTCGGTGAGGGTGAAGGGCAGCTTGGCATCGAAGGCGTCCAGCAGGCCGCCGGGCGCGGGCTTGCGGGCCACGGCGGGCAACTGGGAGTCGGCGTGCCTGCGGCGGGCGAGGGCGACCTGGAGGACGAACGCCTCGTCCCACTTCAGCCGGGAGCGGGCCTCCTCGATGTCCGTCCTGGCCCGGGGCCGGTGGATCTTGCGGAGGGCCTCCGGGAGCTCGACCAGGCCGCGGCCCTCGCGCAGCGCGGGCGGCAGCGGGTCCACCACGGCCTCCCAGCCGGTGGCCTCCATCGAGGCGAGCACGACGTCGACCGCGTTGGAGATCTTCCAGGACTCCATCTTGGAGCAGGCCGGGTAGAGCGGGATCAGCTGGTCGGCCCAGGCCTTGGCGGCGGAGGCGTCGCTGTCGCCGCCGAGCATCTCGTAGGCGGGGTGGGAGAGCTGGCGGATGTTGCGGAACGTGCCGACCTTGCCGGCGAACATGCCGCGCCGGCCGGGAACGAGCTCCTTTTGGTGGTGGTAGATCGACCGGCCGAAGAAGACCAGCTGGAGTCTGCCGCTGCCGTCGGTGACGGTCACCTCCAGCCGCTGGCCCCGGCCCTGGTTGAACTTGTGCACCCGGGCGTCGGAGACCTGCGCGACGACCGTGACGTGCTCGTCGAGCGGCAGGTCGGCGAGCCGGGTGAGCTCGCCGCGCTCGGCGTAGCGGCGCGGGTAGTGGTGCAGCAGGTCGCCGACCGTGTGCAGGTCGAGGTGCTCGGCCATCACCTTCGCGGTGGTGCCGCCGAGCGTCTTCTTCAGGGGTTCTTCCAGCGCGGGCACGGGTCCATTGCACACCACGGCGCTGACAACGGGGCCCGTGCGGCGCCACGGGCACGGTTCATTCGATGCCGATGATCAGCCGGGCGGCGTGCTGCCCGCCCCGGTAGACCACGGTGTCCACGGCCAGGTGGCCGCCGCGCACGTGCCGCTGGAGGCGGTCGGCGACGGTGTCGGGCACGTCCGCGCCGAGTACGAGCGTGACCATCTCGCCGCCCGCCGCGAGCATCCGGTCCAGCACGGTCTCGGCGGTGGCGGCGAGCTCCGCGCCGATGACGGCCACGTCGCCGTCGATGAGGCCGAGGACGTCCCCGGCCTGGCAGACGCCCGCCATGGTCCACGACTGCCGCTCGGCCACGACGAGCTCCGCGTGGCGGGTGGCCCCGGCGGCGGAGGTCATGGCCACGACGTCCTCGTCGAAGCGGCGGCCGGGCTCGTGGACGGCGAGGGCGGCGATGCCCTGGACCGGGGAGCGGGTGGGGATGAGGGCGACCCGCACGCCCTCGGCGCGGGCCTGCTCGGCGGCCGCGGCGGCGGTGTGGCGCAGGTCCGCGTCGTTGGGCAGCAGCACCACCTCGCGCGCGTGGGCGCGCCGGACGGCCTGCACCAGCTCTCCGCTCGCGGGCGGCTCCCCCGGCCGTGCGGTGACGACGGTCGCGCCGGCCTCGGCGCACAGCGCCGCCAGGCCCTCGCCCGGTACGACCGCGACGACGGCCCGCTGGACGGGCTCATGGACCCGGGTGCGCTCGATGGCGGCGGAGCCGAAGTGGGTGATGCGGACGCGGTACGGGCGTCCCGCGTCGATGCCCGCCTCGACGGCGGCGCCGGCGTCGTCCACGTGCACATGGACGTTCCACAGGCCGTCCCCGCCGACGACGACGAGGGACTCGCCCAGCGCGTCGAGGCGGGTCCGCAGCCGGGCGACGGCCGGGTCGTCCGCCTCCAGCAGGTAGATCACCTCGAAGGCGGGCCCGTCGCCCGCCGGGACGTCCGCGCCGCCGGCCTCGGCCGGGCAGCCCCCTGCGAGCCAGTCGTGGGCGGCGCGGTCGGGCGCGGCGGCGGCCCGTGCCACGGCGCCGGGGCCGCCCGTCAGGGCGGTCACGAGCGCGCCCAGCACCTCCACGAGGCCCTTGCCGCCCGCGTCGACCACGCCCGCCCGCCCGAGGACCTCCAGCTGGCAGGGGGTGGCCGCCAGGGCCGTCAGGGCGCCCTGGTGGGCGGCGCGGGCGACGGCCGGGCCGTCGCCGGGGGTGACCTCGGCGGCCTCGGCGGCGGCCGTGGCGACCGACAGCACGGTGCCCTCGACGGGGCGGGCGACGCCCTCGTACGCCGACTCGACCGCGCGGCGCAGGGCGCGGCGCAGCAGGGCCGCGTCGTCGCGCCGCTCCTCGCCGGCGGGGGCGGCCAGGACCTCGGCCATGCCACGCAGCAGCTGCGCCAGGATCGTCCCGGAGTTGCCGCGGGCTCCTATGAGCGCGCCGTGGGCCATCGCCCGGACGGCCTCGGCCAGGCCCGGGCGGGAGCCGGGGCCGCCGGTGGCGTGGCCGTCGAAGACGGCGTCGACGGCGCGGGCGGCGGACTCGACGGTCAGGTAGAGGTTGGTGCCGGTGTCGCCGTCCGCGACGGGATAGACGTTGATCGCGTCGATCTCCTCGCGGGCCCCGCCGAGCGCGTCGAGCGCCAGGGCGCACCAGGCGCGTACCGCATCGGCGTCGAGCTGGTGCGGCACGTGGGTCCTCCTCGGACGACGGGACTGGGCTGGGGGAAGCGCTGGAGCAGACTAGTCCCGCGCGGGGGCCCGGGGGGGGCGGGCCGGGCGGGTTCGGGGCCGGTCATGGTAGTTTCGTTGTCCAGGAGCGGTCGTTGTATGCTGCTCCGGTTGCCTGATGAGAATCAGGCCAATCCCCCTGGCAAGCCAGTCACCTACGACCCGGCACGCCGGGATTTCCCGTAAGTGCATCTGAAGTCTTTGGAGTGACCCGTGGCTGCCAACTGCGACGTCTGCGGCAAGGGGCCGGGCTTCGGCAACAACATTTCGCACTCGCACCGCCGTACGTCCCGTCGCTGGAACCCGAACATCCAGCGTGTGCGTGCCGTGGTCGGTCGGACGCCGAAGCGCCTCAATGTCTGCACCTCGTGCATCAAGGCCGGCAAGGTCTCGCGCTAACTAGCTAGTAGCGCGGCAGCCTCGCCGCCCCTTGAAAAGCCGGTTCCCTTCGGGGGGCCGGCTTTTTGCCGTGCGCGGGTTTCTTCCGGGGGCTCCGCCCCCGGACCCGCGGTCCTCAAACGCCGGACGGGCTGATTTCAGCCCATCCACCCGTGGTCCACCGGGCCGATGCCGCCGCCCAGGGCGAACCCCGCCGCGATCGCGCCGGTGACGTACGACTTCGCCTCCGCGACCGCCTCCGGCACGGAGACCCCCTTCGCGAGGCCCGCCGCGATCGCGCTCGCCAGCGTGCACCCCGTCCCGTGCGTGTGCCGGTTGTCGTGGCGCGGGGCACGGAACCAGTGCTCCTCCGCCCCGTCCGTCAGGAAGTCCACCGCGTCGCCCTCGAGGTGGCCGCCCTTGATCAGCGCCCAGCGCGGCCCGTACGACAGCACGGCGTCCGCCGCGCGGCGCAGGCCCGCCTCGGAGGACACCTGGACGCCCGTCAGCCAGGCGACCTCGTCCAGGTTGGGGGTGGCGACCGTCGCGGCCGGCAGGAGCTTCGTGCGGACCGCGTCGCGCGCGGAGGCGGCCAGCAGGGCGTCGCCGTGCTTGGAGATGCCGACGGGGTCGACGACGACGGGGGCCGTCACCTCGCCCAGGAGGGCGGCCACGGTCTCCACGAGCTCCGCCGAGGCGAGCATGCCGGTCTTCACGGCCTCCACCCCGATGTCGTCCACGACGCTGCGGAACTGGGCCCGTACCGCCTCGGCGGGCAGCGGCCAGGCGCCCTGGACGCCGAGGGAGTTCTGCGCGGTCACCGCCGTGACCACGCTCATGCCGTGGGTGCCGAGGGCGAGCATCGTCTTCAGGTCGGCCTGGATGCCCGCACCGCCGCCGGAGTCGGATCCGGCGACGGTCAGCACGCGGGGCGGGGGTATGCGCATGCGCGCAATCTACTCGCCCGGCTCCAGGCCGTCGCCGAAGTGGTCCCAGCCGCCCGCCTTGTCCCAGGGCGCGCCGTCCACGGTGACCTGCGGGAGGGCGGAGGGGTTGACGACCTCGCCGATGATCTTCCAGCGGGCGGGGAGCTTCACGTCCGGCGGGAAGGTCGCCACGATGGCGTGGTCCTCTCCCCCGGTCAGCACCCACTGGAGCGGGTCGACGCCGACGGCCTGGCCGATGTCGTACATCTGCGTGGGCACGTCGATGGCGGCCGTGCGCAGGTCGATGCGGACCTTGCTGGCCTCGGCGATGTGGCCGAGGTCGGCGATGAGGCCGTCGCTGACGTCCGTCATGGCGGTGGCGCCGAGCGCGGCGGCGGCGGGTCCCGCGTGGTACGGGGGCTCCGGCCGGCGGTGGGCCTCGACGAAGGCGCGTGGGGAGCGGAAGCCGCGGGAGAGCACGGCGAGCCCGGCGGCGGACCAGCCCAGCCAGCCGGTGACGGCCACGACGTCGCCCGCGCGGGCCCCGGAGCGGGTGACCGGCTCGTGGTTGCGCAGGTCGCCCAGGGCCGTGATGGCGACGGTGATGGTGTCACCGCGCACCACGTCCCCGCCGACCACGGCCGCGCCGGCGACCTGGCACTCGTCGCGGATGCCGTCCATCAGCTCGGTCGGCCAGGTGGCGGGGAGCTCGGCGGGTACGACGAGGCCCAGCAGCACGGCCGTGGGCACCGCGCCCATGGCGGCGATGTCGGCGAGGTTCTGCGCGGTGGCCTTGCGCCCGACGTCGTAGGCGGTGGACCAGTCGCGGCGGAAGTGCCGTCCCTCCAGGAGTACGTCCGTACTCGCGACGACCCGGCGGTCGGGCGCCGCGACCACCGCGGCGTCGTCACCCGGCCCGAGCCGGACCGCCGGGGTGGTGGTGAGCCGGGAGGTCAGCTCTCTGATGAGGCCGAACTCCCCCAACTCGCCCACGGTGCCTTTCACTGAGCTCCTCCTCGGAGTGGTGTCGGTTGTGGTGTCGGTTGCCCTGATCCTGACGTGTCCCGCGCCGCGCAGGCCGCGCGGGTCTCCCCGCACCGTGCGGTGACGCGGTACCGTGGCGTCTCTTCTCCCCACATGATCCTCGAAGCCGCCCTGGAGGTTCCGTGGTACAGGCGTACATCCTGATCCAGACCGAGGTCGGCAAGGCGTCGACCGTGGCCGAAGTCATCGGAAAGATCGAGGGAGTGATCCAGGCCGAGGACGTGACCGGGCCGTACGACGTGATCGTGCGCGCCCAGGCGGACACCGTGGACGAGCTCGGTCGCATGGTGGTCGCGAAGGTCCAGCGGGTGGAGGGCATCACCCGCACCCTGACCTGCCCGGTGGTCCATATCTAGCTCCCCCGTATGCTCGGCCGGTGAAGTCTTCGCTCCGCCGGCCCCTCGGCCTGCCCGCCGCCGCCCTGCTCCTCGCGGCCGTGGGCTGCTCGGCGCCGGACCCGTCGGCGGGTCCGGCGGTGCCCTCACCGGACGCGCGGCAGGCCGGGCCCTGCCGGGCGCTGCACCGTGCGTTGCCGGACGTCCTGGACGGGCGGAAGCGGCGTACCGCGGAGCCCGTCTCGGACTTCACGGCACTGTGGGGCGATCCCGCGATCACGCTGCGCTGCGGGGTGGCGCGTCCCAAGATCCTTACGCCCGGGACCGAACACTACAACCCCGGCGCGGACTCGGCGGATCTCAATGGCGTCACCTGGCTGCCGGAGCGGCGGCCGGACGGCAGCGTCCGCTGTACGACCGTGCAGCGGGAGGCCTGGGTCGAGGTGACGCTGCCCAAGCGGGTGGTGGGCGACGCCGGCGACATCAGCGCGCTGACCGATCTCGCCGACGCCGTGAAGAAGACGGTTCCGGAAGGAATCCTCCCGTAGGGGATTCCTTCCGGAGCGCCCCGGACGGCTAGCGCAGCCCCGTGGAGCGGCGCAGGGCGGCCTGGACGAGCCGGTCGACCAGCTCCGGGTACTCGACGCCGCTCTCCTGCCACATGCGCGGGTACATGGAGATGGGCGTGAAGCCGGGCATGGTGTTGATCTCGTTGATCACGAACTCGCCGTCCTCGGTGAGGAAGAAGTCCGCGCGGACCAGCCCCTCGCAGGAGGCGGCCTCGAAGGCCTCGACGGCCAGCTCCTGGACCCGGCGGGTCTGCTCCTCGCTCAGCGGGGCGGGGACGATGCCGGAGGCGGAGTCGATGTACTTGGCCTCGAAGTCGTAGAAGTCGTGGGCGGAGACCGGGGGGATCTCGGCGGGCACGCTGGCGCGCGGGCCGTCCTCGAACTCGAGGACGCCGCACTCGATCTCACGGCCGCGCAGCAACGATTCGACCAGGATCTTCGGGTCGTGGCGGCGGGCTTCCTCGATGGCCTCGTCCAGACCGGAGAGGTCGTCGACCTTGGTGATGCCCATGGAGGAGCCGGCGCGCGCGGGCTTCACGAAGAGCGGCCAGCCGTGCTCGCCGGCGAAGTCCACGATCTTCTTGCGGGCGGCCGCCTGGTCCTTCTCCCACTCGCGCGGGCGGACGACCACGTACGGGCCCACGGGCAGGCCGAAGGAGATGAAGACGCGCTTCATGTACTCCTTGTCCTGGCCGACGGCGGAGGCGAGGACGCCCGCGCCCACGTAGGGGATCCCGGCCAGTTCCAGCATGCCCTGGAGGGTGCCGTCCTCGCCGTAGGGGCCGTGGAGCACGGGGAAGACGACGTCGACCTCGCCCAGCGCCTTGGGGACGGCACCGGGCTCGGCGTAGACGACCTCACGGCTGGCGGGCGTGGTGACGGGCAGCAGCACCCCGCCGTCGGAGGCGTCGGCGAGCTGCTCCACGCTCGGCAGCGAGCGGTCGGCGATGGCCATCCGCTCGGGGTCGTCGGCGGTCAGCGCCCAACGGCCGTCGGTGGTAATGCCGATCGGCAGCACGTCGTACTTGGCGCGGTCGATGGCGCGCAGCACCGCGCCTGCGGTCACCACGGAAATGGCGTGTTCGGAACTGCGGCCGCCGAAGACGACCGCGACACGCGGCTTCCGCTGAGGGCTCTGGGGGGAGGTCTCGCTGCTCATATCGCGTCGAGAGTACCTGGTGACCGCGGGTGCTTCAGTGTCGCTCGGCCTTGGCGCTGCGCGACATCAGCTCCTTGAGGGCCACCATGGGCGGCTTGCCCTCGTGGACGATGCCGACGACCGTCTCCGTGATCGGCATGTCGACATGGTGACGCCGGGCCAGATCGAGCACGGACTCGCAGGACTTGACGCCCTCCGCCGTCTGCTTGGTGACGGCGACGGTCTCCTCCAGGGTCATGCCCCGGCCGAGGCAGGCGCCGAAGGTGCGGTTGCGGGAGAGCGGCGAGGCGCAGGTGGCGACGAGGTCGCCCATGCCGGCCAGGCCCGCGAAGGTGTGGGCGTCGGCGCCCATGGCCAGGCCCAGCCGGGTGGTCTCGGCGAGGCCCCGGGTGATCAGGGACGCCTTGGCGTTGTCGCCCAGGCCCATGCCGTCGGCGATGCCCACGGCCAGCGCGATGACGTTCTTCACCGCGCCGCCCAGCTCGCAGCCCACCACGTCGGTGTTGGTGTACGGGCGGAAGTACGCGGTGTGGCTGGCGGCCTGGAGCCGCCGGGCGACGGACTCGTCGGGGCAGGCGACGACGGCGGCGGCGGGCTGCCGTGCCGCGATCTCCTTGGCGAGGTTGGGGCCGGTGAGCACGGCGACCCGGTCCGGGGAGACCTTGGCGACCTCCTCGATCACCTCGCTCATCCGCTTCGCCGTGCCGAGCTCGATGCCCTTCATCAGGGAGACCAGCACGGTGCCGTCGGCCAGCAGGGGCGTCCACTCGGCGAGGTTGCCGCGCAGGGTCTGGGAGGGCACGGCGAGCACGGTGAACGCGGCGTCGCGGGCGGCCTCGGCGGGGTCGGTGGTGGCCCGTACGGCGGCGGGGAGCTCGACGCCGGGGAGGTAGTCGGGGTTGGTGCGGCCGGTGTTGATGGCGTCCACGAGGGCGGCGCGGCGGCCCCACATGGTGACCTCGCAGCCGGCGTCGGCGAGGACCATCGCGAAGGCGGTGCCCCAGGAACCGGTGCCGTAGACGGCGACGCGCGTCACTTGTCGTTCTCCTCCTCGGACGGGGCGTTCCCGGGCCCGGTCTTCTTCGCCGCGGCCGCGGCACGGGCCTTCTTGAGGTTGTACGGCTCGGCCGGGGCGGGCTCGTCGCGCAGTTCGGCGAGGAGTTCGGTGATGGCCCTCATGATGACCTCGGTGACCTCGCGCAGCACCTCGGCGGTGGGCTCCTTGCCGTAGTACGCCGACAGGTCGACGGGCGGGCCGGCCAGCACCCGGAGGGTCTTGCGGGGGAAGAGCCGGAGCTTCTTCTCCTTGGCGTACGGCGGCATCGCCTCGTTGGCGCCCCACTGGGCGACCGGGACGACGGGCGCGCGGGTGAGCAGGGCGACGCGGGCGGCGCCGGTCTTGCCCTCCATGGGCCACATGTCGGGATCGCGGGTCAGGGTGCCCTCGGGGTAGAAGGCCACGCACTCGCCCCTGTTGATGGCGTCCACGGCGGACCGGAAGGCGGTGGCCGCGTCGGCGGACTCGCGGTAGACGGGAATCTGCCCGGTGCCGCGCAGGATCGCGCCGACGAAGCTGCCCTTGAACAGCCCGGCCTTGGCGAGGAAGCGCGGGACCCGCCCGGTGTTGTACTGGTAATGGGCGTAGGACAGCGGGTCGAGATACGAGTTGTGGTTGACGGCGGTGATGAAGCCGCCGTCGGCGGGAATGTGCTCCATTCCGCGCCAGTCCCGCTTGAACAGAACCACGAGCGGCGGTTTCGCCAACACCGCCGCAAAGCGGTACCAGAAGCCGATTCTGTGGCGGGACACTCGGACACCCTTCTGTTGGAACCTGGACGTGCTTCGGGCGTGCTGCTCACCCGGGGGCCGGACAAGTGTCGCCCCGGGTACCCGGTCTGTCGAGAACGCCCCGGGGGCCCGGACTTCTCGGAACACCGTAACCCCGCACCCGGCGCCCGGCTGCGGCAGCGGGTGACAATGGGATCCGACGCGAGGAGAGGGGACCGGGGCCGTGCTGTGGACGCTGGTGGTACCGGTGAAACCGCTGGCGGCGGCCAAGAGCCGCCTCGTGGCGGGCGCGGCGCGGCTGCCGGGTCCCGCGCTGGCCCTGGCCTTCGCCCTGGACACGGTGGGTGCCGCGCTGGCCTGCGGCGCCGTGCGGGATGTGGCGGTCGTCACGGCTGATCCGCTGGCCGGGGCCGAGCTGGCGGCCCTCGGCGCCCGGGTGCTGCCCGAGCCGCCGGGCGGCGGGCTGAACGCGGCCCTGGCGCACGGCGCCCACGAGGTGCGCCGGGCGCGCCCGGACGCGGCCGTGGCCACGCTCAACGCGGATCTGCCGGCATTGCGCCCCGGCGAACTCGGGCGGGTGCTCGAATTCGCGGCCGGATTTCCCCGCGCATTTCTCGCGGACGCCGCGGGAATCGGTACGACGTTGTTGGCGGCGGCCCCCGGAAGGGAATTGTCCCCGGCGTTCGAGGGCGCCTCGCGCGCCCGGCACCGGGCCTCGGGGGCCCGGGAGATAACCCTCGCGGGCGTGGACTCCGTGCGCCGGGACGTGGACACCGAGCAGGATCTGCGGGCCGCGCTGGCGCTGGGCGTGGGGCCGCGCACGGTGGCGGTCGCCGGCCGGGCGCGGGCCGCCGGGGCGCCCTCGCCCGCGCGGGCGGACTAGGCTTCCGGGCATGCAGGCCACCGCGTACACCTTCGATCCCCAGACCCGTGCCGGGAGCGTCCTCCTGGACGACGGCACGCCCGTGCCCTTCGACGGGGCCGCGTTCGACGCCGGGGGTCTGCTGATGCTGCGGCCCGGCCAGCGGGTGCGGATCGAGTTCGCGGCGCCGGCCGAGGGGGCCCCGGAGGTCCCGCCGGCGGAGCGCCGGGTGACCCTGGTGACGCTCCAGACGTTCTGACGCTCCGGACGTTCCGAGGACGGTCCCCGGCCGGCGCCGGGCGCGCCGCGAGGCGGCGCCCGGAACGCGGGACGGCGCCGGGAACGTCCCGTCCGGCCGGCGGGGCCGGACGCACCGCGGGCCGGGCTCCCCGACGGGGAGCCCGGCCCGGCGCGTTACGCCGTACGTCCGCTGCCTTACTTCTTCTTGGCAGTGGTCTTCTTGGCGGTGGTCTTGCGCGCGGTGGTGGTGCGGGTGGTGGCCTTCTTCGCGGGCGCGGTCTTCTTCGCCGCGGCCGCCTTCTTCGCCGGAGCCGCCTTCTTCGCCACGGCCGCCTTCTTGGCGGGCGCCGCCTTCTTCGCGGTGGCCTTGGTGGCGGGGGCGGCCTTCTTGGCCGCCGCGGTCTTCTTGACCGCGGTCGCCTTCTTGGCGGCCGTGGTCTTCTTCGCGGCCGTGGTCTTCGCGGCGGTCGTCTTCTTGACGGCGGCCTTCTTCGCGGTGGCCTTCTTGGCGGTGGCCTTCTTGGCCGCGGCCTTGGTGGTGGCCTTGCCGGCCGTCAGGCTGCCCTTGGGCGCCTTCTTGACGGAGACCTCGCCGGCCTTCGGGAGCTTCTTCGTGCCGCTCACCAGGTCCTTGAAGCCCTGACCCGCGCGGAAGCGCGGCACCGAGGTCTTCTTGACCCGGACGCGCTCGCCCGTCTGCGGGTTACGGGCGTAGCGGGCCGGCCGGTCGACCTTCTCGAACGAACCGAAGCCGGTCACCGAGACACGGTCACCGGAGACCACCGCACGGACAATCGCGTCGAGCACCGCGTCGACGGCGTCCGCGGCCTGCTGACGGCCGCCGAGCTTGTCGGCAATCGCTTCAACGAGCTGCGCCTTGTTCACGTCTTCCCCTTCGGAGACATTGGCTGGAAAGTGCTCCAGCTTTTTCGCACGTTAGGCAGATATATACCGCAAATCAAACACGAAACGGTCTAATCACCCTTGTGCCGCAACGAACCCGACGCATCACGGAGTTCCGTGCGTGCCGGGATCTTCGGGGAAACGGCCCTCGTCGAGGTCGTTCATCAGCCGGTCCAGACGCCTTGCGGCGCCTGAGAGATCGTGCTTTGCCGAGGCCGTGATGGCCAGCAGCTGCCGGGACAGCGCCATCCGTACGCCCTCCGGGACTTGCAGTGCGCGCACCCTTGTGTGCGCTTCCTTCAGTTGGTCGGCGACGAGCCGGTAAAGCTTGAGTTGGCTGTCGCGTTCCATGCACCGATTGTGCCATCTGAGGCGAGTTGTCGCTCCACAGGGCCTCAACAAAGCGATGCGCCCCCTGTCCGAAGACAGGGGGCGCATCATGCCAAACCCTGGGTGAGCAGCGGTAATCCGGGGTCCGCTAAGGCCGTCAGGCACTGGGCCAAACGAGCCGGAATCGGTCTCAGATTCTTGCCGTGGAGGGCTTGAACGAGGGCCTTCGGGCCTCGTACGCGTCGATGTCCGCCGCGTTCCTGAGGGTCAGGTCGATGTCGTCCAGCCCCTCCAGGAGTCGCCACCGGGCGTTCTCGTCAAGGTCGAAACCGGCCGTCAGCCCGCCGGCCCGCACCTCGCGCGCCACCAGGTCGACCGTCACCGGGGTCGTGGGGTCGTTCTCGGTCAGCTCCCACAGGGCTTCCACCGTCTCCTGCGGCAGAACGACGGTGAGCAGTCCGTTCTTGAGCGAGTTGCCGCGGAAGATGTCGGCGAAGCGGGACGACACGACGGTTTTGAAACCGTAGTTCTGCAGCGCCCAGACGGCGTGTTCACGGGAGGAGCCGGTGCCGAAGTCGGGGCCGGCGATCAGCACGGTGGCGCCCGCGCGCTCGGGGCGGTTCAGCACGAACTCCGGGTCCTTGCGCCACGCCTCGAAGAGCCCGTCCTCGAAACCGTCGCGGGTGACCTTCTTCAGCCAGTGCGCGGGGATGATCTGGTCGGTGTCGACGTTGCCGCGGCGCAGCGGAACGGCCCGGCCGGTGTGGGTGGTGAACGCTTCCATCGGTCAGGCCTCCACGGGGGTGGGTACGTCGGTGGCGTGGCCGGGCAGGTCGCCCGGGGCGGCGAGGCGGCCCAGCACGGCGGTGGCGGCGGCCACCTGGGGAGAGACCAGATGGGTGCGGCCGCCCTTGCCCTGCCTGCCCTCGAAGTTGCGGTTGGAGGTGGACGCGGAGCGCTCGCCCGGCGCGAGTTGGTCGGGGTTCATCCCCAGGCACATGGAGCAGCCCGCGTGCCGCCATTCGGCGCCGGCCGCGGTGAACACCTTGTCCAGCCCCTCCTCGACCGCCTGGAGCGCCACCCGTACGGACCCGGGGACCACCAGCATCCGGACGCCGTCGGCGACGCCCCGGCCCTCGATGACCGACGCGGCGGCGCGCAGGTCCTCGATGCGGCCGTTGGTGCAGGAGCCCACGAAGACCGTGTCGACACGGATGTCGCGCAGCGCCTGACCGGGCGTCAAGTCCATGTACTCCAGCGCCTTTTCGGCGGCGAGCCGCTCGGACGGGTCGGTGTACGAGGCGGGGTCGGGAACAGCGGCGGACAGCGGCGCGCCCTGGCCCGGGTTGGTGCCCCAGGTGACGAACGGGGAGAGCTCGGCGGCGTCGACGACCACCTCGTGGTCGAAGACCGCGTCGTCGTCGGTGCGCAGGGTGCGCCAGTAGGCGACGGCGTCGTCCCAGTCCGCGCCGCGGGGGGCGTGGGGGCGGTCCTTGAGGTAGGCGAAGGTGGTCTCGTCGGGTGCGATCATGCCCGCCCGGGCGCCCGCCTCGATGGACATGTTGCACACGGTCATCCGGGCCTCCATCGAGAGGTTCTCGATGGCGGAGCCGCGGTACTCGATGACGTAGCCCTGGCCGCCGCCCGTGCCGATCCTGGCGATGACCGCGAGGATCAGGTCCTTGGCGGTGACGCCCTCGGGCAGTTCGCCCTCGACGGTGACGGCCATGGTCTTGAACGGCGCCAGCGGCAGGGTCTGGGTGGCCAGGACGTGCTCGACCTGGCTGGTGCCGATGCCGAACGCGAGCGCGCCGAACGCGCCGTGGGTGGAGGTGTGGCTGTCGCCGCAGACCACGGTGGTGCCCGGCTGGGTCAGCCCCAGCTGCGGTCCCACCACATGGACGACGCCCTGCTCGATGTCGCCCAGCGGATGGAGGCGCACCCCGAACTCGGCGCAGTTGCGGCGCAGGGTCTCCAGCTGGGTGCGGGAGACCGGGTCCGCGATGGGTTTGTCGATGTCGAGGGTGGGGGTGTTGTGGTCCTCGGTGGCGATGGTCAGGTCGAGCCTACGGACCGGTCGTCCCGCCTTCCGCAGTCCGTCGAAGGCCTGCGGGCTGGTCACCTCGTGGAGCAGGTGCAGATCGATGAAGAGGAGGTCGGGCTCGCCCTCGGCGCGCGTCACGACATGGTCGTCCCAGACCTTTTCCGCGAGTGTCCGTCCCATCGCCTTCTCTCCTGTGGGTTCGGTGCTGTCCGTCCAGAGTGGCGCGTCCCGGGAAAATATGAACTTGCGTTTCATAGTGTGAGACGCGAGTATCGTTGCATGGACAACAGTAGTGGCGGCTCTAGCGGTGTGGGCGTTCTCGACAAAGCGGCTCTGGTTCTGAGCGCTCTGGAGTCCGGCCCGGCGACCCTCGCCGGGCTGGTCACGGCGACCGGCCTCGCGCGTCCGACGGCCCACCGCCTCGCGGTGGCCCTGGAGCACCACCGGATGGTGGCGCGCGACATGCAGGGCCGTTTCATCCTCGGTCCCCGGCTGAGCGAGCTCGCGGCCGCGGCGGGCGAGGACCGGCTCCTGGCCACGGCGGGCCCCGTCCTCACCCACCTGCGCGACGTCACGGGCGAGAGCGCGCAGCTCTACCGGCGCCAGGGCGACATGCGGATCTGCGTGGCCGCGGCGGAACGACTGTCCGGATTGCGGGACACGGTGCCCGTGGGCTCCACGCTGCCGATGAAGGCCGGTTCGGCGGCCCAGGTCCTCATGGCCTGGGAGGAGCCGGAGCGGCTGCACCGCGGCCTCCAGGGCGCCCGCTTCACGGCGACCGCGCTCTCGGGCGTACGGCGCCGGGGCTGGGCCCAGTCGATCGGCGAGCGCGAGCCGGGTGTGGCGTCGGTCTCGGCGCCGGTGCGGGGGCCGTCCAACCGCGTGGTGGCCGCCGTCTCGGTCTCCGGACCGATCGAGCGCCTCACCCGGCATCCGGGCCGGATGCACGCCCAGGCCGTCCTGGACGCGGCGATCCGCCTCACGGAAGCGCTGCGGCGCAACGGCTGATCTTTTCGGGGCTCCGCCCCGGACCGCGCTCCGCGCGGTGTCCTCAAACGCCGGACGGGCTGAATTTCAGCCCGTCCGGCGTTTGAGGACCGGGGGTCCGGGGGCGGAACCCTCGGGAAACGGTGAAAGGGCGGGACCGGGGCTCACCACCGCTCCGCGTCCCCGGGACCGGCAATGCGCAAGATCAGCCGCGCCAGCGGGCCATGGCCGCGTACATCCAGCGATTCGCTGAGCATCCGCGCCAGCCACAGCCCGTCCTCGGGATCCGGCTCCGCCCCCGGCGGCCGGAAGCCCGCGAAGGCGGGCACCGGCCCCACAGGCGCCCCCAGCAGCTCGTACACGAGCACCCCCGGCTCCTCCCAGGCCCGCGCCCCCACCCGCGTGCCCCCGCACGCCAGCAGATACCCCGCCGCCTCGCACACCCCCAGCACTGCCAGCCCCAGCCGCTCCCCCCGCAGCCCGGCCGCCCCCGCCCGCTCGCGGGCGAAGGAGCGGATCTCCGCGATCCGCCCCGTGGGCCCCGTCCGGGCCGCCCCCGGCGGCGCGGGAAGCCTCGGCGGCGGCACCTCGGCCGCGTACGCCCCCGGGTCCGTGAACTCGGCGCAGGGCGTCACCAGGCGCCCGTCCACCCGCGCCGGGTGGGTGGCCCGGGCGGCGCGGGCCACGTCGCCGGGCACGGTCCTGGTGTCGTACGGGCAGATCATCCAGACCGGCAGCCCGGCCAGCAGCACGTTCAGCCCCGACTCCATCCGCTTCCACTCGGCGGTCTGGCGCGCGGACCTGCCGCCCCACACGGGCTCGGCCAGGATCCGCAGCCGCCGCCCGGGGCGGGAGCGGCGGTCGTGGTAGCGGAGGAACGCGGACACCCGCTCCACGGGCCGGCGCCCGAAGTACGCCGTCTCGGCCGTGTCCAGCTCCCCCGCCCGCTCCCCCAGCGCCGACCTCAGCAGCTCGATGTTGGCGGGCGTCGTGGCGGCGAGGACGGGCTCTCCCACCGCCAGCCCGTCGAGGGCGAAGGGCACCGCGGTCGCCAGGAACTCCCCGTCCGTGCCGTAGAGGCACGCGTGGTGGACAAAACCGGTGCCGGTGCCGGGGTCAGTCCCGTCCATGCCCGGCCCCCAGCCGGAGGCCGGGGGTCCGGTCCCAGCCCACGAGCGTGATGACCTGCCGCAGGTGCGGCCGCAGCCCGGTGAGCTCCACGGTGCAGTGGCGGGCGGCCCGGGCCCGGGCGAAGGACATCAGCAGCCGCAGCCCGCCGAGGTCGAGGAACTCCACCCGGGACATCTCCAGGCTGACGTCGCCCCGGACCGCCGCCACGGACCGCAGGGCGTCCCGCAGACAGCGACGGGCCCCCTCGTCGACGAGGCCCTCCAGCCGCAGCCCCTGGGGGCGGTAGGTCCGGGCGACGACCAGTTCGGGGGTGCGCACCAGCGGATCCGCCTCGACGCTCCCGGCGTGGGCGGAGGCGAAGGCGGCGAGGGCCGCGGGCTCGCAGCGGCGGATGTCGTACTGGCAGACGGCCAGGGCCCGGCCCGTCCTGAACTCCTCGGCCAGCAGCGCCTCGTACCGCAGCAGCCGGCGGACGTCCCGCTCGTCATGGACGGCGGCGCACAGGTCCCCGGCGACCCGCAGGGCACGATAGCCCTCCCGGCGGGAGCGCTCGGCGGCGCTCCGCAGCCTCCGCAGCAGGGCGGCGGGCTCCAACCGCCCACGGCCGGAGAGGATTTCCCCGAGCGCTACGACCTCGACCCGGCCCGCCGGCACCTCGGGCAGCCCCGGGGGCCCCGCCGTGTCCCCCGCACCGCTCAGATAGAGGATCTTGTCCTTGGCGTCCAGGCCCCCTCGGACGAAGTCCCGCAGAATGGAGGCCCGCTCCTCGTCCGAGCCGAAGAGCAGGCACGCGTGGTCACCGGGCCGCAGATCACCGACGTGGACCATGCCGGGATTATCCCGTCGCCTCGCGAGGGACGGAAGAACGCACAAAAAATGCCCCCCGCCGAAGCGGAGGGCATTTCCTGTGTTTTCGCTGTACCCCCGACCGGATTCGAACCGGCGCTACCGCCTTGAGAGGGCGGCGTGCTAGGCCGCTACACAACGGGGGCTTGCTATTTACTGCGCTGGGGTACCAGGACTCGAACCTAGACTAAATGAACCAGAATCACTCGTGCTGCCAATTACACCATACCCCATGGTGGTTTTACCCGTAC
>NZ_JBIAUP010000004.1:162360-535813 GCF_042892945.1 Streptomyces sp. NPDC001678
CCAGTACCCCCGACCGGATTCGAACCGGCGCTACCGCCTTGAGAGGGCGGCGTGCTAGGCCGCTACACAACGGGGGCCCTAGCGACTCCTGTCCGGGTTTCCCCTTCCAGGAATCAGTACCCCCGACCGGATTCGAACCGGCGCTACCGCCTTGAGAGGGCGGCGTGCTAGGCCGCTACACAACGGGGGCCCTAGCGACTCCTGTCCGGGATTGCCCTTCCAGGAATCAGTACCCCCGACCGGATTCGAACCGGCGCTACCGCCTTGAGAGGGCGGCGTGCTAGGCCGCTACACAACGGGGGCTCGCACTGCGCTTCTACTTCTTCACTCGGTCCCCCACTTTACCAGTGGTTTTTCGAGAGAATTTCGCAGAAGAATTCTCGGATTTCCTCGGAAATCAGAATTCTTTGCTGGGGTACCAGGACTCGAACCTAGACTAAGGGAACCAGAAACCCTCGTGCTGCCAATTACACCATACCCCACCGTAACTCCACCCCCCGGAAGGGGTCTTGTCCGGCTCGCGCCCTCCGCTCCGGCCTCTCGGCCCTCTCGGGCGGCGCAGGAAGAACATTACCCGAAGGTGGACTGGGGTCCAAAATCGATAAGCCGCCTGGTGCCCGTGCGGCCGTACGTGCCCCATGCGCGAGGGGCCCGGTGGTCTTCGTCGAAGACCACCGGGCCCCTCGTGGCAGGGCGAACGGGCGTCAGCCGGCCAGCTTGGCCAGGGCGGCGTCCACGCGGGCCAGGGTGCGCTCGCGGCCCAGGATCTCAAGGGACTCGAAGAGCGGGAGGCCGACTGTGCGGCCCGTGACGGCCACGCGGACGGGCGCCTGGGCCTTGCCGAGCTTCAGTCCGTGCTCCTCGCCCGCGGCGACGACGGCGGCCTTGAGGGCGTCCGTGTTCCACGCGGCGCCTTCGAGGTCACCCAGCTTCTCCCGGGCCGTGCGCAGCAGGGCGTCCGAGCCCTCCTTCATGGCCTTGGTCCAGGACGCCTCGTCCTCGACGGGCTCGTCCAGGAAGAGGAAGTCGACGTTGGCCGTGATGTCGGAGAGGACGGTCAGGCGGGTCTGGGCGTGCGGGGCGATGGCCTCCCAGGCCGCCCGGTCGAAGTTCTCGGGGGCCCAGTTGGCGTGGGGGGCCTTCAGCCAGGGCTCGCAGGCCTCGGCGAACACCTTCACGTCGAGGCGGCGGATGTGGTCGGCGTTGATCGCCTCGCACTTCTTGAGGTCGAAGCGCGCCGGATTGGCGTTGACGTCCTCGATGTCGAAGGCGGCGACCATCTCGTCCATCGTGAAGAGGTCCTGGTCGGCCGAGAGGGACCAGCCGAGCAGCGAGAGGTAGTTGAGCAGGCCCTCGCGGAGGAAGCCGCGCTCCCGGTAGAGGTTGAGGGAGGCCTGCGGGTCGCGCTTGGAGAGCTTCTTGTTGCCCTCGCCCATCACATACGGCAGGTGGCCGAAGGACGGGGTGGTGCCGTTGCCGACGCCGATCTCGGCGAGCGCCTTGTAGAGGGCGATCTGGCGCGGGGTGGAGGACAGCAGGTCCTCGCCTCGCAGCACGTGCGTGATCTCCATCAGCGCGTCGTCGACGGGGTTGACGAGCGTGTAGAGGGGGGCGCCGTTGGCGCGGACGATGCCGTAGTCCGGAACGTTCTCCGGGGTGAAGGTCAGCTCGCCGCGCACCAGGTCGGTGAAGGTGATCGGCTCGTCGGGCATCCGGAAGCGGACGATGGGCTCGCGGCCCTCGCGCTCGTACGCCTCCTTCTGCCCGGCCGTGAGCTCGCGGCAGGTGCCGTCGTAGCCGGAGGGCTTGCCGGCGGCGCGGGCGGCCTCGCGGCGGGCGTCCAGCTCCTCGGTGGTGCAGTAGCAGTGGTAGGCGTGACCGGCGTCGAGCAGCTTCTTCGCGACGTCCTTGTAGAGGTCCATGCGCTGCGACTGGCGGTACGGCGCGTGGGGGCCGCCCACCTCGGGGCCCTCGTCCCAGTCGAGGCCCAGCCAGCGCATGGCGTCCAGCAGCTGCTGGTACGACTCCTCCGAGTCGCGCGCCGCGTCGGTGTCCTCGATGCGGAAGACGAGGGTGCCGCCGTGGTGGCGGGCGAACGCCCAGTTGAACAGGGCGGTGCGGACCAGGCCCACGTGGGGGTTGCCGGTCGGCGAGGGACAGAAACGTACGCGGACGTTCGCGTTAGCCACGCTTGATCACCTTGTTGGTGAGAGTGCCGATGCCTTCGATGGTGACGGCGACCTCGTCGCCGACGTTGAGCGGTCCGACTCCGGCCGGGGTGCCCGTGAGGACGACGTCGCCGGGGAGCAGCGTCATCGCCTCGGTGATGTGGACGATCAGGTCCTCGATGGAGCGGATCATGTCGCTCGTGCGGCCCAGCTGGCGCTGCTGACCGTTGACCGTGCACATGATGCCGAGGTCGCTCGGGTCCAGCTCGGTCTCGACCCAGGGGCCGAGCGGGCAGGAGGTGTCGAAGCCCTTGGCCCGGGCCCACTGCTTCTCGCGCTCCTGGACGTCACGCGCGGTGACGTCGTTGGCGCAGGTGTAGCCGAGGATGACGTCCTTGACGCGCTCGCGCGGGACCTCCCGGCACATGCGGCCGATGACGACGGCGAGCTCGGCCTCGTGGTGGACCTCGCTGGAGAAGGAGGGGTAGGCGATGGTGTCGCCGGGGCCGATGACGGCGGTCGAGGGCTTGAAGAAGGTCAGGGGCGCCTCGGGGACGGCGTTGCCCAGCTCCGCGGCGTGCTCGGCGTAATTGCGGCCGACGGCCACGACCTTGTTGGGCAGCACGGGCGGCAGCAGCCGCACCTTGCTCAGCGGGATCTTCTGCCCCGAGCGCTCGAATTCCGCGAAGGGGTGCCCCTTGATGATGTCGAGGACGGGACCGCCTTCGGTGGAGGCGTCCCCCTCCACGACGCCGAAGGCGACGTTTCCGTCGATGGAGAACCTGGCGATGCGCACGGGAGGCTTCTTCCCCTTGTCTTGCTTTGGCCGGAGTCTGACGCCCCAGGCTATCGCGGGGGGCGTGCGCGACCCGTGCGCCGCCGTGGTCCGGCGGGGTCAGCCGCCGGGCGGGGTCACTCCGCGGGGACGGCCGCCGCGGGCGCGGTCATCAGGACCGTGCGGCGCGGGTTGGCGGTGACGGCGGGCAGCTCCAGGACGTGCTCACGGCGCTCGGCGTCGGCGACGCGCAGCGACTCGGCGTCCGCCAGGTGCGCGAGCGTGGTGCGACGGGGGTTGGCGGTCTTCCGGGACGGACGAGCCGACGGTGCGGTCTTCACTTGGGGGCCTCGCGTTATCGATCTCTGGGGCGTTGACTGGACGTTTTCGCCGCCTGTGCAAAGGACCAGGCTACGGCGCGCCTATCCCCAGGCGCTGGCCGGACAAGTCATGAGGTCCTTGTGAGTTTGCTCACGAAGCAGCCGAAAAATACGGCATAGCGGACAGCGGTTTCGCCCCCACGAAACGGACATTGCCGTGCTGAACCTGACGTTCCGCTCCTGATCATGGCGACTGGGACAGCCGGACCCCTCCGAGGTCAGCCGTGTGACTCATGACAATAAGTCCGACATAAAGGGCGCAATCTTCTACGGTCCGTCACCGCTCCCCTCACCCTGGGTCACGGCTCGCGCCACCCGCCCCACCGGCCTTGTTGGGAGATCCGGCACTGTGCTGGAATTCCGGGGACCGCCAGGGGGGCACCGCGGTCCCCCCACGACTCGACACCGTCCCTCCGCTCACCCGGCGGGACGCCTGGTCCAGAGGTTGCGACGCTAGTGCAGGGACGTTTCAAGAGGGATGGCAGCGCTGCGGCGGAGCAGGAGCCGCGCGGTGCGACCGACCGCGGCACGCCCGCCGGCACGCCGGTCGACACGGCGAACGGCGGCGATGCCGCCGAACAGCCGAAGAAGGACGGCCCCACGGGGCCGGGCTCGCGAATAGCCATGCGCAACTGGCGAATCAGCACCCGTCTGATCTCGCTGCTCGCCCTTCCCGTCGTCGCGGCGACCACACTGGGCGCCCTGCGTATCGACGACGCCCTTATCAACGTCGACCAGCTCGACCACATGAAGCTCCTCACGGAGATGACCGGTAAGGCGACCCAGCTCGCCGACGCCCTCCAGGAGGAGCGCGACCGGTCGGCGGGCCCGATCGTCAGCAACAACGCCAAGGACGACCAGATCGTCGCGACGCGGCTGAAGGCCGACCGGGCCATCGACGCGTTCAAGAGCACGACCCAGAAGGTCAAGCCGAACGACCCGACGATGTCCGGTGTGCGGACCACCCTTGTCGACATCAGCAAGCAGCTCGACAAGATCAAGGCCATTCGCGGCAACGCGTACCAGGACGCGTCCATCTCGCAGACGGTCAACAACTACAACGCGCTGATCCTCTCGCTGCTGTCGCTGTCCCAGGACATGGCCCAGGCCACCAGCAACAGCGACATGATCACCTCGACCCGTGCGCTGGCGTCGTTCTCCTCCGCCAAGGAGTACGCCTCCATGCAGCGAGCGGTGCTCAGCGCCGCGCTCGCCAACCCCAAGGGCGCGGGCCTGTCGGCCAACGACCACCTCTACGGCAAGACGGCCCTGGACAACGAGGAAGAGTCCCTGCGCCGCTTCACCGCCATCCGCGCCGGTGACTCCGCCAGCCTGCTGAAGGCCCTCAACGGTGGCGACACCAACGTCACCTCGGCCAACACGTTCGCCGAGCGCGCCTTCGGCAACAACGTCGACGCGCTGAAGAACGAGAAGACCAGTTACCGCGACTGGTACGACCAGGACAGCGTCAAGCTCGAAGAGATGGCGAAGATCGAGCAGACGCTGCTGTCCCAGATGGACCAGAAGGCCCTGGAGCTTCGCGACGAGGCCAACCAGGAAGCCATCCTCAACGGTGCCCTCATCGTCCTCGTTCTGGGCATCTCCCTCGTCGGCGCCTTCGTCGTGGCCCGGTCCATGGTGCGGTCGCTGCGGCGACTGCAGGACACCGCCCAGAAGGTCGCCCAGGAGCGACTGCCCGAGCTCGTCAAGCAGCTGTCCGAGACCGACCCGCAGGACGTCGACACGTCCGTGGAGTCCGTCGGTGTGCACAGCCGGGACGAGATCGGCCAGGTGGCCAAGGCCTTCGACCACGTGCACCAGGAAGCCGTCCGCCTCGCCGCCGAGCAGGCCCTGCTCCGTGGCAACGTCAACGCGATGTTTACCAACCTCTCGCGCCGCAGCCAGGGCCTCATCCAGCGTCAGCTGTCCCTGATCTCCGAGCTCGAGAGCCGCGAGGCCGACCCGGACCAGCTCTCCTCGCTGTTCCGCCTGGACCACCTCGCGACCCGTATGCGCCGTAACGGTGAGAACCTCCTCGTCCTCGCGGGTGAGGAGCCCGGCCGCCGGTGGACCCGGCCCGTGCCTCTCGTCGACGTCCTGCGCGCCGCCGCGTCCGAGGTGGAGCAGTACGAGCGCATCGAGCTCAGCGGCGTGCCGCCGACCGAGGTCGCCGGCCGCGTCGTCAACGACCTCGTCCACCTCCTCGCCGAGCTGCTGGAGAACGCGACGTCGTTCTCCTCCCCGCAGACCAAGGTCAAGGTCACCGGTCACGCCCTGCCCGACGGCCGGGTGCTGGTCGAGATCCACGACACCGGCATCGGCCTCTCGCCCGAGGACCTCGCGGCGATCAACGAGCGGCTGGCCTCCCCGCCCACCGTGGACGTCTCCGTCTCCCGGCGCATGGGTCTGTTCGTGGTCGGCCGCCTGTCCCTGCGACACGGCATCCGCATCCAGCTCCGCCCGTCCGACTCCGGCGGCACGACCGCGCTCGTCATGCTCCCGGTCGACGTCGCCCAGGGCCACAAGCAGCCGGCCCCCGGCGCTCAGGGCGGCCCCGGTGGCGCCCCGGCCGCCGGCGCGGGCCCGCAGCGCCGTCAGGTGCCGCCGCCCGGCGGCGGCCCGCGCCCGGCGATCGTGCCGCGCGGCAACGGCGGTCCCGGCGGCCCCACCGGTGGTGCCGCCACGGGCAGCCTCTTCGACACCGCTCCGCGCGCCGGTGCCCCGGGCGCCGACGGCCGCCCCGCGCTGCCGCCGCGCGGCAACGGCGGTCCCGCCGTGCCGCCCCCGGCATCCGGTGGGCGTCCGCAGCTGCCCGCCCGTGGCGCCGCCGCCCCCGGTGACGCCGGGCGGCAGACGCCGGGCTGGAGCACCGAGCAGCAGCCCCCGGCCGCGGGACAGGGCGCGCAGGCGGGCCCGAAGAACGGCCTGTCGGGCCTGACCCGCAAGGGCAAGCCGAAGAAGGGCCGGGTCGACGACTGGCCGCTGTCCTCCGACGGCGGGCCGCGCCCCGGCCAGGAGACCCCGCGCGGTCACGACGACGTCGAGGCCACGGGCGGGTTCCCCGTGCCGGCCCCGAACGCCCCGCGCCCCGGCGGCGGCCCCGGCGACACCGCGCAGTTCCCGCCGGTCCCCGCGACGGACACCCCCCGGGGCGGCCGTCCGGACGGGCACACCGGCCAGTTCGCCGTGCCCGCCGACGCCGCGCAGGCGCCGGCCGCCGGTCCCGGTGACACCTCGCAGTTCGCCGCGCTCGACCCCTCGGGCCGGCCGCAGTCGGGCACGGGCCAGTTCGCGCTCCCGGGCGCCGGCGGCCCCGGCGAGGCTCCGGGCAGCACGAGCGGCGAGTACGACCGTCCCGCCCCGGACGCCCTGGCGACCGGTGGCACCGGCCAGTTCCCGCAGGCCGTCGCCCCCGGCGACGACCGGTCGGGCACGACCGGCCAGTTCGAGCGGCCGGCCGCCGGTGACGGCGTGTCCGGCACCACGGGCCAGTTCGCTCAGCCGGTCGCCGAGGACCCGCTGACCAGCACGACCGGTCAGTTCGAGCAGCCGGCCGCCGGTCCGTCCCCGCTCTTCGAGGAGCTGGAGTCGAACTGGTTCCGCGGCGAGACCCCGGCGGCGGGCGTGCCCGTCCAGCCGACCGACTCCGGGCGGCCGCAGGCCGACCGGGGCGACGGAGCCTCCCAGGCCGCCTGGGACTCCCCCAACGACGAGCGCTGGCGCCGGGCCGAGGCGGTCCGGGAGCCGGCGGCGGGCGGGACCACCACCTCGGGGCTGCCGCGGCGAGTGCCGCGCGCCAACCTCGTCGAGGGCACCGCCGAGCAGCAGTCCCCTTCGACGACCGGTCCGCAGGTCTCGCGCGCGCCCGACGACGTGCGCGGCCGGCTGACCAATCTCCGCCGGGGCATCCAGCAGGGACGTCAGGCCGGCAACGGTCCGACCACCGGCAGTACCAATGTTGGCCCCACCTATCAGCAGGAGCGTTAGTTGAGTCCGATGAGCCAGGCGGCGCAGAATCTGAACTGGTTGATCACCAACTTCGTGGGCAACACCCCGGGGGTGTCCCACACGGTGGTGGTCTCCGCCGATGGACTCCTTCTGGCGATGTCCGAAGGCTTCCCGCGCGACCGTGCCGACCAGTTGGCGGCGGTCGCCTCCGGCCTGACCTCGCTGACGGCCGGCGCCTCCCGCATCTTCGAGGGCGGGCCGGTCAACCAGACCGTCGTGGAGATGGAGCGCGGCTTCCTCTTCATCATGTCGGTCTCCGACGGCTCCGCACTGGCGGTGCTGGCACACCCGGAGTGCGACATCGGCCTCGTGGGCTACGAAATGGCGCTCCTCGTGGACCGGGCGGGCAATGTGCTCACCCCCGAACTCCGGTCCGAGCTCCAGGGAAGCCTGCTGAACTGACCACCGCACACCGCGATTTCCGTCCGACCGTACGGCCGAAAACCCCCCACCGGCCGCCACACGACGGCATCATTGCCATCCTGCTGTCCCGTCCGGAGGATTCATGACCCCGCCCGTCTCGCCCGGCCCGTACGGTGCTTCACACCACGCGCCGTACGGGGAAGAAGAAGACGACCAGCCGCTGATCCGCCCGTACGCCATGACGGGAGGCCGGACCCGGCCGCGCTACCAGCTCGCCATCGAGGCGCTGGTCAGCTCCACGGCCGACCCGGCGCACCTCGGTGGGCTGCTCCCCGAACACCAGCGGATCTGCCACCTGTGCCGTGAGGTGAAGTCCGTCGCGGAGGTCTCCGCGCTGCTGAACATGCCGCTCGGCGTGGCCCGCATCCTGGTGGCGGACCTGGCGGAGGCCGGCATGGTGGCGATCCACCAGCCGGGCGGCGGGGAGTCCGGCGGTACGCCGGATGTGACACTGCTCGAAAGGGTTCTCAGTGGACTTCGGAAGCTCTAGCGGAGGCGTCGGCCGCTCCACCACGTCCGCGAAGATCGTGGTGGCGGGCGGCTTCGGCGTCGGCAAGACCACGTTCGTCGGCGCGGTCTCGGAGATCAGTCCGCTGCGCACCGAAGCCGTGATGACGTCCGCCTCGGCGGGGATCGACGACCTCAGCCACGTCCAGGACAAGACCACGACCACCGTGGCGATGGATTTCGGTCGAATCACCCTCGATGACGACCTGATCCTGTATCTGTTCGGTACGCCGGGTCAGGACCGTTTCTGGTTCATGTGGGACGACCTGGTCCGCGGTGCCATCGGCGCCGTCGTCCTGGTGGACACCCGCCGTCTCGCCGACTGCTTCCCGGCGGTCGACTACTTCGAGAACAGCGGTCTGCCGTTCGTCGTCGCCCTCAACGGCTTCGAGGGGCATCAGCCCTACGGTCCCGAGGAGGTCCGCGAGGCCCTCCAGATCGGTCCGGACACGCCGATCATCACGACCGACGCGCGCCACCGGCACGAGGCGAAGAGCACTCTGATCACGCTCGTGGAACACGCGCTGATGGCACGGCTGAAATAGCGCCGTCCCGGTACCCGGTTATGACGGTGCGTAAGTTGTGGCATTGACCACGCGCGCACTTCGGAGTTCATAACGTTTCGACAGAGAATCGGCCGGACGCGACCACTCGTCGCGTCCGGCCGATTGCGCTCCGCACACGGCCCGCCCGCCATTTGGCGCGGCTCGGCCTTAATGCCCGTTTTATGTCGGGCAAATCGCGGCCTTCACGGGCTCTGTCCGTTGTTTGGATTGCACCTGTCCAACGTGCTGGAATTCCCGGACTGAGCAGTCACGGCTCAGCAGATGAACGGCACAGCATCAGGTGCCGACGCCGAGAGGTTGTTGGTCGAGTGAGGCGAAGAAAGACGGGCGCCGCGCAGCAGACGCGGGACGCGCGGGGCAACTTCACCCCGCCGTCGCGCACAGCGGTGCCGCCTTCCGACATGCCCGATTCCCCCGTCGCGCCCAAGGGCGGCGGCAGCAGATTCTCGCCCCGCAACTGGCGTGTGCCGGTGCGCCTGAACGCGATCCTCCTGATCCCGGTCCTCGTGGCCCTGGTCTTCGGCGGTCTCGATGTGAAGAGCCGCGTCGACACCTGGAGCGAGGCGGCGGACGCGGCGAACACCGCGCGTCTGGTGCGGGCGGCGGCCACCTATGCGCACGCCGTGATCGACGAGCGCGACATCAGCGCCAAGCCGCTGCTCGAGGGCCAGACCGACGACGCGAACGTCAAGAAGGCCCGGGCCGCGACGGACTCCGCGCGCGCCGAGTTCGACGACGCCGTGAAGAAGATGCCGGACACCCCGAGCCTCAAGCGCCGTCTGAAGGCCGTGCGGGACGCCGAGCCGACGCTGCCCAAGCTGCGTTCGGCCGCGTACACGCCCGCCCTGGAGGGCGCGAAGACCGAGGACGGCTACGGCGCCATCCAGCGTCCCCTCATGGCCTTCACCAATGAGCTGGGCCTGGGCACCGGCAACGTCACCTCGTACGGCCGCATGGTCTACGCGGTCTCCCTGGCGAAGGCCGCCGAGTCGCTGCAGCGCTCCATCGGCGCCCATCTGCTGATCAAGCCCGGTGACGCCGCCAACCAGAAGACCCTCCAGACGGCCTTCTCCTCCTACAACTTCCTCGAGTACATCGCCCGCGGCGAGTACGAGCAGGGCGGTACCGACGACGACATCAAGCGTCTGCAGTCCGCGCTGTCCACCGAGGCCCAGGTCGAGGAGCAGGACAAGATGGCCGCCGCCATCATGTCCGGCGCCACCCCGGCCCAGCTGAAGGCCAAGGGCGTCACGCCCGAGGCGTGGCTCCAGGCCTCCACCGCGAAGTTCAGCGCGTACCGGACGGTCGAGGAGCACCAGATCGACAAGGCCGTGGACGAGGCGGAGAGCGTCGCCTCCCAGGCCACGCAGGACGCGATCGTCAACTCCTCGATCATGGTCCTGGCCCTGCTGATCGCGTTCTTCGTGGCCGGCCGGATGGCCCGCTCGATGAGCCGCAGCATGCGCAGGCTCCGCACCGCCGCCTTCGACGTGGCCGAGCAGCGCCTGCCGGCGCTGGTCGACCAGCTCTCGCGGACCGATCCCGGTCAGGTCGACACCCGGGTCGAGCCGATCCCGATCACCACCCGTGACGAGATCGGCGAGGTCGCCCGCGCCTTCGACCAGGTCCACCGCGAGGCCGTGCGACTCGCCGCCGAGCAGGCCGGTCTCCGGGGCAACGTCAACGCGATCTTCACCAACCTCTCGCGCCGCAACCAGAAGCTGATCGAGGGCCAGCTGGACCTCATCACCGACCTGGAGAACAACGAGGCCGACCCGGACCAGCTGGAGAACCTCTTCCGCCTGGACCACCTGGCCACCCGTATGCGGCGCAACGGCGAGAACCTCCTCATCCTCGCGGGCGAGGAGCCGGGCCGCCGCTGGGACCAGCCCATCCCGCTGGTGGACGTCCTGCGGGCCGCCACCTCCGAGGTGGAGGCGTACGAGCGCATCGAGCTCAGCGGGCTGCCCGAGGCCGAGATCCACGGCCGGGCCGTGACCGACCTCGTCCACCTGCTCGCGGAGCTGCTGGAGAACGCGACGTCGTTCTCCTCCCCGCACACCAAGGTGCGCGTCACCGCCACCCGTATCCCCGACGGCCGGGTGATGGTCGAGATCCACGACAAGGGCATCGGCCTGACCGCCGAGGACTTCGCGGACATCAACCACCGGCTGGCCAACCCGCCGACCGTGGACGTCGCGATCGCCCAGCGCATGGGCCTGTTCGTGGTCGGCCGGCTGGCCGGACGCCACGGCGTCCGCGTCCAGCTGCGCCCCTCGGGCGAGCAGGCGGGCACCACCTCGCTGGTGATGCTGCCGGACGCCATCACCCACGGTGGCGGTGGCGAGGACCAGGCCGAGGACGACTTCACGGTCTCCCAGATGATGCCCGAGCAGCAGCTCCAGCAGCAGGTGCAGCAGGCGCCGGCGGGCCACGCCCCGACCGCCGCCGAGCTCGGCTTCGACGACTCCCGTTACGAGCAGCACCCCGACGCCACCGGTTCCGGTGCGGGGATGGACCCGGTGGGCCGTTCGCTGATGCGTGACCAGCGCCGCGCGGCGCTGGGGCAGGCCGCCGAGAACCGTCCGCTCTTCCGCGACGAGGTGCCGCAGCAGCAGGGCTTCGAGCAGCCGGACCCGTTCGCACAGCCGGACCCGTTCGCGCAGCCGGAACCCTTCGCTCAGCCGGACCCCTTCGGGCAGCCCGAGGCGTTCCAGCAGCCGCAGCACGCGCAGCCGCAGGAGCCCATATCCACGGAGCCCCAGGCTCCGCGGCAGTTCGACGGGACGGGCTACCCGGAATCCGCCTACGCGGATCCGGCGGCACCCGGCCAGCAGACCTACGGCGACAGCTACGCCCCCGGTCAGCAAGGGCAGTGGACCGAGCCAGGTCCGTACCAGCAGGAGTACGGACAGGGTTACGCAGCGGAACCGGAATCCCGGCCGTCCGCTGACACGGCCCAGCCGGAGCGCGTAGAGTTCGACCGTCCGGGCCCCGCCTCGAGCGGCTCCCCCTCGCTGACCGGGTCCGGTCTGCCGCGCCGCGACAAGCGGCGGCAGCAGGACGGAACGGGCGAGGAGGCCACGAGGGACGGCGGAGAACCCGAGCAGTACCGGCAGGAGGTCCCACCGCGACCCGCGGAGGGCGACAACTCCGACTGGAAGTCGGCCAACGACGAGCGCTGGCAGCGTGCCGGACAGCTCAAGGAGCCGAAGGCCGGCGGCGTGACCCCCTCCGGTCTCCCCCGCCGGGTCCCCAAGGCCAATCTGGTCGAGGGCAAGGCGGAACAGACCACGCAGACGGGCCCGCAGGTCTCCCGCGCCCCGGAGGACGTCCGCGGCAGGTTGGCCAACCTGCGCCGGGGCATCCAGCAGGGACGCGAGCGCGGCACGGACTCCCCGGAGTATCCGGCGGGCACCGCGCATCAGCAGCATCAGCAACACGACCAGGGCTTCGGCCCCGGCGGCACCTACGATCAGGAGCGTTAGTGTGAGCCCGATGAGCCAGGCGGCGCAGAACCTGAACTGGTTGATCACCAGTTTCGTGGACAACACCCCAGGGGTGTCCCACACCGTCGTGGTCTCCGCCGACGGACTCCTTCTGGCGATGTCCGAAGGGTTTCCGCGGGACCGCGCCGACCAGCTGGCGGCGGTCGCCTCCGGCCTGACCTCACTGACCGCCGGTGCCTCCCGCATCTTCGAGGGCGGCCCGGTCAACCAGACCGTGGTGGAGATGGAGCGCGGCTTCCTCTTCATCATGTCGGTCTCCGACGGCTCCGCGCTCGCGGTGCTGGCGCACCCGGAGTGCGACATCGGCCTCGTGGGCTACGAGATGGCCCTTCTGGTGGACCGGGCGGGCAATGTCCTCACCCCCGAACTCCGGTCCGAACTCCAGGGGAGCCTTCTCAACTAATCAAGAGGCAGTGCGTTTCGCGCCACCGCGCCGTAGGGTGCGGTGGCGCGACCGGCAGCAGACAGGCAAGTTGGAGGAGGAAACGTGGCAACGCCCCCCGGCGGTTACCCGTATGGCAGTGACCAGCAGGCTCAACCCCCGTTGAACCGCTTCGACTTCCCCTCCTCGCCAAGCCACCACGCCATGCCGGAGCAGCAGCGCGCCGCGCACGTACCGCCTCCGCCCCAGCAACACCGGCGCGCGTCGTCGTCCCCCTCGGGCGGCAAGCACAACCCGCTGGTCCGTCCCTATGCGATGACCGGCGGCCGGACCAGGCCGCGGTACCAGCTCGCCATCGAGGCACTGGTGCACACCACGGCCCAGCCGTCCCAGCTCCAGGGGCAGTTGCCGGAACACCAGCGCATCTGCCATCTGTGCCGTGAGATCAAGTCGGTCGCCGAGATCTCGGCACTCCTGTCCATTCCCCTCGGCGTCGCCCGAATCCTCGTCGCCGACCTGGCGGAGGCCGGACTCGTCGCCATTCATCAGCCCGGCGGCGACGCGTCCGCCGGCGGTCAGCCTGACGTGACATTGCTCGAAAGGGTGCTCAGTGGACTTCGGAACCTCTAGCGGCGAGGCAGCCCGCTCCACCACCTCCGCGAAGATCGTGGTCGCGGGTGGCTTCGGCGTGGGCAAGACCACGTTCGTCGGCGCGGTCTCGGAGATCAACCCGCTGCGCACCGAAGCCGTGATGACCTCCGCCTCGGCGGGCATCGACGACCTGACCCACGCGCCGGACAAGACCACGACCACCGTGGCCATGGACTTCGGCCGTATCACCCTGGACCAGGACCTGATCCTCTACCTCTTCGGTACGCCGGGTCAGGACCGCTTCTGGTTCATGTGGGACGACCTGGTCCGCGGTGCCATCGGTGCCGTCGTCCTCGTCGACACCCGCCGTCTCGCCGACTGCTTCCCCGCGGTCGACTACTTCGAGAACAGCGGTCTGCCCTTCGTCATCGCCCTCAACGGCTTCGACGGGCACCAGCCGTACACCCCGGAGGAGGTCCGCGAGGCCCTCCAGATCGGTCCGGACGCGCCGATCATCACCACGGACGCCCGGCACCGCAACGAGGCGAAGAGCGCCCTCATCACGCTCGTCGAGCACGCGCTGATGGCGCGGCTCCGCTAGTTCGGATGCGAAGAGGTCCCCGCACTCCTTCAGGGAGTGCGGGGACCTCTTCGTTTCCGCCTCTTCGTCTCCCCGGCACCGCTCACCGAACGCACAGGGCCCCTCACCGGTCGGTGAGGGGCCCTGTGTCGCGTCAGCGCGCGTTCGTCGTCAGCCCTGCCAGCTGTGCGGCGCTCTGAAGCCGGAGCTGCGCTCCAGGCGGCGCCAGGGGGCCGTGGTGCGGCGGGGACGGACGGGGGCGGCGGTGTTGTTGCCGGCGGCGGCACGGGCGAGGAGGACGGCGGTGACGGCCGCCAGTTCCTCGGCGTCGGCCGTGCCCTTCTCGACGCGTACGAGCGTGTCGTTCATGCGAATGTCTCCGATTGCTGAAGTACGGGACGTCTTACTGGGGCGGGTTGCCGTGCTTGCGCGCCGGCAGGTCCGCGTGCTTGTTCGCGAGCATCGCCAGCGACCGGATCAGCACCGACCGGGTCTCGACGGGGTCGATCACGTCGTCGACCAGGCCGCGCTCGGCCGCGTAGTACGGGTGCATGAGCTCGGCCTTGTACTCCTTGACCATGCGGGCGCGCATGGCCTCGGGGTCGTCCGCCTCCGCGATCTGCTTGCGGAAGATGACATTGGCCGCGCCCTCGGCGCCCATGACCGCGATCTCGTTCGTGGGCCAGGCGAAGGTGAGGTCCGCACCGATCGACTGCGAGTCCATCACGATGTACGCACCGCCGTAGGCCTTGCGCAGGATCACCGAGATCCTGGGCACGGTGGCGTTGCAGTAGGCGTACAGCAGCTTCGCACCGTGCCGGATGATCCCACCGTGCTCCTGGTCCACACCCGGAAGGAAACCGGGTACGTCCAAAAGAGTGATGATCGGGATGTTGAAGGCATCGCACATCTGGATGAACCGTGCGGCCTTCTCCGACGCCTCGATGTCGAGGACGCCCGCGAGGGACTGCGGCTGGTTGGCGACGATGCCGACGACCCGGCCGTCCAGCCGGGACAGGGCGCAGATGATGTTGGTCGCCCAGCGCTCGTGGATCTCGAGGTACTCGCCGTCGTCGACGATCTCCTCGATCACCTTGCGCATGTCGTACGGGCGGTTGCCGTCGGCGGGGACCAGGTCCAGCAGGGCCTCGCCGAGCCGGTCGGCGGGGTCCTCGCTCTCCACGCGGGGCGGGTTCTCGCGGTTGTTCTGCGGGAGCAGCGAGAGGAGGTAGCGGACCTCCTCCAGGCAGGTCTCCTCGTCGTCGTAGGCGAAGTGGGCCACGCCGGAGGTCTCGGCGTGGACGTCCGCGCCGCCGAGGCCGTTCTGGGTGATCTCCTCGCCGGTGACCGCGCGCACGACGTCGGGACCGGTGATGAACATCTGGGAGGTGTCGCGGACCATGAAGACGAAGTCCGTGAGCGCCGGGGAGTAGGCGGCGCCGCCCGCGCAGGGGCCGAGCATCACGCTTATCTGCGGGATGACGCCGGAGGCCTTGGTGTTGCGCTGGAAGATGCCGCCGTAGCCGGCGAGCGCCGAGACGCCCTCCTGGATACGGGCGCCGGCGCCGTCGTTCAGGGAGACCAGCGGGGCACCGGCCGCGATGGCCTTGTCCATGATCTTGTGGATCTTGGTGGCGTGGGCCTCGCCCAGCGCGCCGCCGAAGATCCGGAAGTCGTGCGCGTAGACGAAGACCGTCCGGCCGTGCACGGTTCCCCACCCGGTGATCACACCATCGGTGTACGGGCGCTTGGCCTCCAGCCCGAACCCGGTGGCGCGGTGCCGCCGCAGCGGCTCCACCTCGGTGAAGGAGCCCTCGTCGAGCAGAAGTTCAATGCGCTCGCGAGCGGTCAGCTTCCCCTTGGCCTTCTGCGCCTGGGTCGCCCGCTCGCTCGGACCTCGCCGGACCTGCTCGCGGATGGCGTGCAGCTCGGCGACGCGCCCTCGGACGTCACTCGCCTCTACGGGCGCACCTTCGAGATTGCTCATGGAAAGACGGTACGTGGCGGGCCGCCCGGAACATCATGTCGGTTCCACACAACGTCGCGCGTGTTTTCGTGGGCAGGCGGCACAGAACGCCGCAGGGGTCTTATCAGCTCCCCCGGCGCCAGGGCGGGTCCCACGCTGTGAACACCCCACAAATATGGCCCGGGCCTGCCGTCATCCGGGTGTCTTGACCAGGGATCCTCACCCGGGCCGGCGGGCGGGCCGGAGTGCCAGCCGGCAGCCGTGCGGGGCGCAGGCGGTGCCCGGCCGGATCCTCAGCCGCACCAGGGACCCCGTTTCCAGCACCTCCACGGTGGGGTCATGCGATGTGACGTTCCTCACAGGGTAATGCCAGATGAGCTCGATGGGATCGCCGGTGCGCAGGGGGCCCGCGATGTGGAGCGTCGCGGTGGGGCCATTGTGGCGCAGGAGTACGGAGGCGGGGGCGTCCGAGGTGAGGGGGCCGGCGGTGCCGGGGGCCCAGAAGTTGGCGGCGGTCAGGCGGAGGGAGGGGACGTGGACGGCCTGGAGGTCCCGGGTGTTGGCGAGGACGGTGAGCCAGCCGGGGTCGGCGGCGCGGTCGGCGAGGGCGCCGGGGCTCGCGCCGGGCATCAGGAGGTGGACGTGGCGGGCGTCCTCGGGGTCGACGCCATGGGGGCGCAGGAGGGTGAGGTAGCGCCGGGTGAGGGGGGTGGGCGAGCCGTCGGCGTTGATGTCGCGCCAGGCTCCGGTCCGGGCCTCGCGCAGGGCCGTGAGCGGGGCCCCGCCGGGGAAGACATAGCCGCCGTGCCCGGCGAGGTGGGCCCAGTGGACCCGGTCGAATGACTCGGCCCAGCCGTCGTGGGCGGGCTGGGTCTCACCGTCCACGGTGAGGGCGGGGGTGGCGGTGGCGCCGAGGTTGCGGTTGTCGACGACCGTCTCGACGTCGGTGCCGTCGCGGGCGGCGATCCCGGCGTCGAGGCAGATGACGGCGTCGTCCACGCAGAACCAGGACTTACGGGCCTCCAGGGTGGAGCCGAGCCCTTTGAGGTGCTGTCCGACGGCCGCGTACTCCCCGTCGGTGACGCCGCCGACCCAGCGCACCGCCGGTCTGGGGGTGCCCCAGCCGCCGCCCTGGTTGTCGGCGAGGGGGACGGCGGAGACGGTGGTGCCGGGCAGCCGGTAGGGGTCGACGGTGGGCCAGAACGCGTCGGTGTACTGACCGCCGCCGTGGCCGGCGGCCCACCAGGTGAGCATTCCGGCGCCGGTGTGCCAGCCGCGCGGGTTCTCGCCGTTGCCGTTCTCGTAGTGGGTGACGCGGTCGGAGGCCATGGCGACGGCGGCGGTCCAGCCGGGGCGGCGGTGGACGGCCCGGTCCATGGCGAGGAAGAGGCGGTGGCCCACGGGCTCGGGGGCGGCGGGCGCGGGTCCGGCGGCGACCGCGGCGAGACGGGCGAGGTCGGCGACGCCGAACTGGGGGTCGGTGAGGACCGGGCTGGTGGTGTCCCGGGCGATCCAGCCCTTGATCATGGCGTGCCGGCGCTCCCGCTCGGCGGGGCTCTCGTCCGCCGCGAGCAGGGCGATGGCGGCCATGAGGGCGTGGCCGCGCTGGTGGTCGCTCTGGACGGGCCCGTCCGGGTCGTCCGCGCGGACTCCCCTGCTGATGGCGCGGCCGGAGACGCAGTCCATCACCAGGCCGTCGTGGATCAGTGGCGCGAAGGCGTTCTCCACGCTGTCGTGGATGATCCGCCGGTTGGGGTCGGTGACCTCCCAGCGCGAGCCGCGCAGCAGGGCGAAGAGCCGGGCGAGCCCGTCGAGGAGCACACAGCCGTAGGTGCCGGAGTAGGCGACCCAGGTGTGCTGGATGAACGAGCCGTCGGCGTAGAGCCCGTCCCCCTTGAGGACGTGGGGGAAGACCGGGGAGAGGGCGTCGCGGGCCAGGGCGACCTTGGCGGCGTCCTCCCCGAGAACGCCGCGCAGGGCCACGACCCGGCACAGGTCGACGCGGTTGGCGCCGGTGCTGGTGCCCGTGTAGGGGCCGATCGCCGAGTCGGGTACGAAGTGGTCGACGGCGGCCAGCAGCCGGGCGCGCCGGTCCGGGCCCACCGCGTCGTGGAGGAGGGCGGCCGTGTCCAGCAGCAGCCGGGGGCTGCCGATCTGCCACTCCCACCAGTTCCCGTAGCGGACGGTCCCCGGGTGGTAGACGCGCTCGTGGAGGTGGTCCAGCCCGGCGAGGACGTCGGCGGCGAGGCCGGGGTCCCCGGTGAGTCCCGTGCCGGGCTGGGCGTGGGCCTGAGCCATGGTGAACAGCCGGGCGTAGCTGCGGGTGATCCCGGCGGGCGGGTCGAAGGGGGCGTCGGGCCAGAGCGAGCCGGCGGCCGGGCGCATGCTCGCGCGATGGGCGCGGGCCTGGTCCCCGGTGCGGCGCAGGACGGTGGCGTAGGGCTCGGCGGCGGGGTCGAAGCCGGTGCCGAGCGTCAGCTCGCGCCAGCGGCGGCGCGGCCCGGCGAAGTCGCCGTCCGGACCGGCGACGGCTGGACCGGCGACGGCGGCCAGCCCGGCGACGGCGGCTTCGGGGAGTGCGGCGCCCAGCCCGAGGGCGCCGAGGGCGGAGGCGGCGAGGAAGCCGCGGCGGGTCCATGCGGGGGTGGACGACGGCACGGCGCACACGGTGGCACGGGGGGCGCGTGGGAGGCAATGGCGCCCGCCGGAGGGCTTCCGGCCGAAATTCCCTCTCGGATCCCCCTCCCAAATGTTGAATGTTGAACCAGATCACGCTATCGTCAATCTCGTTGAACGTTAAACAACCTTCAACCGTCTCGACCCCAAGGAGCAGTCATGGGCCTCTTCACCCGCAAGCGGGACACCGCCCCCACCGCCGCGACCGCCACCGCCGTCCTCGACACCGACCCGGCCCTCGCCGCGCTGACCGGCGACTACACCATCGACCCGGCCCACAGCAGCATCGGCTTCACCGTGCGCCACGCGATGGTCACCAACGTCAAGGGCTCCTTCCTCCAGCACGAGGGCACCCTCCACCTCGACGGTTCCGACCCCTCCCGTTCCACCGCCGCCATCGACATCAGGATCGACAGCGTCGACACCGGCATCAAGGACCGCGACGCCCACCTGCTGAGCGGCGACTTCTTCGACGCCGGCACGTTCCCCCTGATGACCTTCCGCTCCACCGCCGCCGAGCGCGTCGGCGGCGACCGCTACCGGCTCACCGGCGACCTCACCATCAAGGACGTCACCCGGCCCCTCTCCATCGACCTGGAGTTCAACGGCTCGGCCACGGACGTCTACGGCAGCGAGCGCGTCGGCTTCGAGGGCGGCGTCGAGATCCTGCGCTCCGACTGGGGCCTGACCTGGAACGCGGCCCTGGAGGCCGGCGGTGTGATGGTCAGCGACAAGGTGAAGCTGACCTTCGACATCTCCGCGGTGAAGACCGCCGCCCAGGCCTGACCCCCGTGCGGATCAGCGACCGAGGCGCGCCAGACGGTCCATGACCTCCGCGCCTCGGTCCGCCGCCACGCTCAGGGCTATGTGGTTGTCGGGCCGTACGAGCACGAGCCCGTCGCCCTCGATCCCGTACGCCCGTCGGACGTGCCCCTCGTGGTCGTCGACACGCAGCACGGTCAGCATCTCCTCGTACTTCTCCCCCGCTTCCGCGAGGACCTCCGCCAGAGCCTTCGCGCTCGTCGGCCCGACACCGATGAGGGTGAAGCGCGGCCCGGCGAAGACCTCGAAGAGCCGTATCCCCGCGCCGGTCACGGCATCCCGGCAGGGCGCGTCGGGCGCCCGCTCCCCCGCCTTGGGCCCGCCCCACGCCAGCGAGCTCCAGCCGTAGCCGACGCCCAGCGTGGTGACGTCGTCGGTGATCACGGCCTCGGTGCCGACGCCCGCCTCCCGGACGCCCTCCAGGACCGCGCGCAGCCGCTCGTTCGTGAGGTCGAGCGTCCATGCCGCGACCGGCAGCCGCTCCTCCTCATAGGTGTCGAGCAGCCCGGGACCGGCCAGGCCGCGTATGACGAAGGCCAGTTTCCAGCCCAGATTGAAGGCGTCCTGAATGCCGGTGTTCATCCCCAGGCCGCCGGCGATCGAGTGGACGTGGGCCGCGTCCCCGGCGAGGAGGACCCGCCCGGCACGGAAGCGGTCGGCCATCCGGACGTTGATCCGGTAGGTGGAGATCCAGGTGGGGTCCGTCAGCCGCACGCCCGGTATCCGGGCGCACCGGTCGAAGAGCCGCTGGAAGGACTCCAGCGACGGCGGCACGAGCCGCCCGTCGGCGTCGCGCTCGGGCGAGCCCTGCAACTGCCAGTGCGTACTGCCCGGGAAGGGGCAGAGCATAAGGGCCGCGTCCTCGTCGAACCACTGGTGCCAGTAGGCGGGATCGAGCCCGTCGGCGCGGACGTCGCCGACCACCATGCTCTCCTCGTCGTCGGTCTCCCCCTCGAAGGCCACGCCCAGCGCCTTGCGCACGGGGCTGTGGCCGCCGTCGCAGCCCACGAGATAGGACGCCGCGATCCGCCGGCCGTCGGCGAGCTTCGCCACGACGCCGTCCGCGTCCTGGGTGAACCCGGCCAGCTCACAGCCGAGTTCGACCTGGACGCCGTGCTCGGCGAGCCCCTCACGCAGGATCTCCTCCGTGCGCCACTGGGGAATGAGCAGACCGCTGGCGTAGGGGACGTCGGGAGTGGGCACCCGGTCCGCGAAGGCGACGTGGTCGGCCACGGCGACGCCGTCGCGGTATTTGCGCAGGGTGATGTGCTCGGCGCCGGACGCGGCCGCCCGCTCCCCCAGCCCGAGGTCGTCGAAGAGCTCACGGCTGCGCTGATTGAGACCCTTGCCGCGGGAACCGCGGTGGAACTCCGGGGACTTGTCGATGATGCGGACGGCCACGCCGTCGCGGGCGAGCGAGCAGGCGAGGGTAAGGCCGGTGGGGCCGGCGCCCACGATCAGCACGTCTGTCGATACGTCTGTCGAAGTCATGTGCCCATGAAAGAGCCATTCGAGAGAAAACGCAACCGAGTAACAAAAGATTCTGGGTAACGTCACCTGCTAGAGTGAATCCGTGACCGATGAGACGGGACTGCGGGAACGGAAGAAGCAGCGCACGCGCCAGGCGCTGTCCGACACGGCCATCGAGCTGTTCCTGAAGCACGGCTTCGACCAGGTGTCCGTCGCGGACGTCGCGGCGGCGGTGGAGGTGTCCAAGCCGACGCTCTTCCGCTACTTCCCGGCCAAGGAGGACCTGGCGCTCCACCGGATCGCGGACCATCAGGGCGAGGCGGCGCGCGTCGTCGCCGGCAGGGCGGCCGGCCAGTCCCCGCTGGGCGCGCTCCGCGCGCACTACCACGCACGTCTGGACGCCCACGACCCCATCACGGGCCTCAACGACCATGCGGTGGTACGGGCGTTCAACGACATGCTCTACGGGACGCCGAGCCTGCTCGCGCGTCTCGTCCGCTACGCCGAGCGGGATGAGGAGCTGCTGGCGGGGGCGCTGTTGGAGGCGGGCGGGGGCGACGGTCCCGGCGCGCTGGTCGCCGGGCTCGCGGCGGCGCAGATCATCACCGTGCATCAGCGGTTGGCGCAGGAGAATTGGCGCAAGCTGGCCGCGGGGCGAACGGTCGGCGACGCGCTGGCGGAGGCTCACGCCGATGCGGATCGGGCGTACGACCTGCTCGGGGAGGGGCTTGGGGGACGGTTCGGGGGGTGACCGTGGCGGGGCAGGTGCGGGCCGTGGGCCGGTTTGTGCCCACCCGTTCCGCCCTGCGGAACGACTGCCCACAAACCGGCGGCTGCCCACGAACAAGTCACTCCTGCGGGTCCACCCCCGCCCGCCGCAACCCGTACGCGTACGCGTCGTCCAGGGCCTGCCACGACGCCGCGATGACGTTTTCCGCCACGCCCACCGTGGACCACTCGCCGCTCTCGTCGCTCGTGGAGACCAGGACCCGGGTCGTCGAGCCCGTGCCCAGGTTGCCCTCCAGGATGCGGACCTTGTAGTCGGTCAGCCGGATGCCGGCCAGCTGGGGGTAGATGCGCTCCAGCGCCACCCGCAGCGCCCGGTCGAGGGCGTCGACCGGGCCGTTGCCCTCGGCCGTGGCGACGATGCGCTCGCCCTTCGCCCACAGCTTCACGGTCGCCTCGTTGGCGTGGGTGCCGTCCGGGCGGTCCTCGGCGATGGCCCGCCAGGACTCCACTCGGTAGTAGCGCCGCGCCCGGCCCTCGATCTCCTCGCGGAGCAGCAGCTCGAAGGAGGCGTCGGCGGCCTCGTACGTGTAGCCCGCCAGCTCGCGCTCCTTGACCCGCTGGACGACGCGCCCGATCAGCTCGCGGTCGCCGCCGAGGTCGACGCCGAGTTCCTTGCCCTTGAGCTCGATGGAGGCGCGGCCGGCCATGTCGGAGACGAGCATCCGCATGGTGTTGCCGACCCGCTCGGGGTCGATGTGCTGGTAGAGGTCCGGATCCACCTTGATCGCCGAGGCGTGCAGCCCGGCCTTGTGGGCGAAGGCGGAGACACCCACGTACGGCTGGTGCGTGGACGGCGTGAGGTTGACGACCTCGGCGATGGCGTGCGAGATCCGGGTCGTCTCGGCCAGCCTGCCGGGCGGCAGCACCCGCCGGTCGTACTTGATCTCCAGGGCGGCGACCACCGGGAAGAGGTTGGCGTTGCCGACGCGCTCCCCGTAGCCGTTGGCCGTGCACTGGACGTGAGTGGCGCCGGCGTCCACCGCGGCGAGGGTGTTGGCGACGGCGCAGCCCGTGTCGTCCTGGGCGTGGATGCCCAGGCGCGCGCCGGTGTCGGTGAGCACGGTCCGGACGACGGCCTCGATCTGGGCGGGCAGCATGCCGCCGTTGGTGTCGCACAGGACGACGACGTCGGCACCGGCCTCATGGGCGGTCCGCACGACCTGGGTGGCGTAGCCGGAGTTGGCGCGGTAGCCGTCGAAGAAGTGCTCGCAGTCGACGAAGACGCGGCGGCCGTGCGAGCGCAGGTACGCGACCGTCTCGCGCACCATCGCGAGGTTCTCCTCGAGCGTGGTGCGCAGGGCGAGTTCCACGTGCCGGTCGTGCGACTTGGCGACGAGGGTGACGACGGGGGCCCCGGAGTCCAGGAGGGCGGCGACCTGCCGGTCGTCCTCGGCGCGCACGCCCGCCTTGCGGGTGGCGCCGAAGGCGACGAGCCGGGCGTGCCGGAAGCTGATCTCCGCGCGGGCGCGCTGGAAGAACTCGGTGTCGCGGGGGTTGGCGCCCGGCCAGCCGCCCTCGATGAAGCCGACGCCGAAGTCGTCCAGATGGCGGGCGATGGTGAGCTTGTCCGCGACGGTGAGATTGATGCCCTCGCGCTGCGCGCCGTCGCGCAGCGTGGTGTCGAAGACGTGGAAGGCGTCGTCGACGGGGGCGGCGGGTTCGAGGGGCTCGCGGCCGTCGGTTGCGTCCGTCATTGCTGGTCTGACTCCTGTGAGGATGTCGGTCTGCCGGGATGACCGGTACCGCCGCCCCCGGTGGGCCCGCGCCCTGCGCCTCCGGCGGAGGTGGGCCGGAAAACGCAAAAACCTCTCGCGGGTGCGAGAGGTCTGCGCGCGGGTCTGGGACGACGGTGTCCGCTCCGTACGGGTGGTACGGGAGCGGTCACTGCGGACCGGCGCGCCTGTTGCCCATAATCATGGCGAACGGGAGCATGGCGGCATACTGCCACAGGTCCGGTCCACGACGCGGGTGAGTCTCAGGATGCGGGCACTGTGTCCGTGTCCGTACGTTCCCGGGGCGTGGCCCCGACGCGCTTCAGGTCGATGTCCCGAGTCTCGCGCATGGTGAGGTAGACGACGAGGGAGACCGCCGCGCAGCCCGCGACGTACCAGTAGAAGCCGGACTCCAGATGGGCCTTCTTGAACCGGAGGGCCACGTATTCCGCCGTACCGCCGAACAGGGCGTTGGCGATGGCGTAGGGCAGGGCCACGCCCAGCGACCGTACGCCCGTGGGGAACAGCTCGGCCTTCACACAGGCGTTGATCGAGGTGTAGCCGGTGACCACCACCAGCGCCAGCAGGGACAGGCCGAGGGCCGGCCAGAAGGATCCCGCGTGCTTGAGCATCGTCAGGATCGGCACGGTGAGGAAGGTCGAGCCCACGGCGAAGGTGATCAGCAACGGCCGGCGGCCGATCCGGTCCGAGAGGGCGCCCGCCAGTGGCTGGAGGGCGGCGAAGACGATCAGCGCGCAGAAGCTGACGAGCGTCGCCGTCTGCTCGGGCAGGCCCGCGCTGTGGGAGAGGTACTTCGTCAGATAGGTGGTGTACGTGTAGTAGGCGACCGTGCCGCCCATGGTCAGGGCGATGACGAGGAGCGCCTCGCGCCTGTGCCGCAGCAGCGCCCGGATCGTGCCGCGGTCCTCGGCCCCCGTGTCGCCGTCCTCGGCTTCCTCGGCGTAGGCCTCCGTCTCCAGCATGTTGCGCCGCAGGTAGAAGATGACGGCGGCGCCGAGCGCGCCCACGGCGAAGGGGATGCGCCAGCCCCAGCTGTGGAGTTCGGCACTGGTGAGCGTGTGCTGGAGGATGATCAGCAGTCCCAGGCCCAGGATCTGGCCGGCGGTCATGGAGACGTACTGGAAGCTGGAGGCGAAGCCCCGGCGGCCGGGCGCGGAGGCCTCGGTGAGGTAGGTGGCGCTGGCCGCGTACTCGCCGCCGACGGACAGGCCCTGGAGCAGCCGGGCGACGAGGAGGACGAAGGCGCCGCCGTAGCCGGCGACCGCGTAGGTCGGGGCGACGGCGATGAGCACGGCGGACGCCGACATCAGGCTGACGGTCAGGGTGAGCGCCGCCTTGCGGCCGCGCCGGTCGCCGACCCGGCCCAGCAGCCAGCCGCCGACGGGCCGCATGAAGAAGCCGACGGCGAAGATGCCGGCGGTGTTCATGAGCTGCGCGGTGTCATTGCCCTTCGGGAAGAAGGAGCCCGCGAAGTAGGTGGCGAAGCTGGCGTAGACGAACCAGTCGAACCACTCGACCATGTTGCCGGCCGAGCCGACCCAGATCTTCTTCCAGTGCCGTGTCTGTGCCTGTCCCATGAGGGAACACGGTGGCGGAACGGCCCGGATTCGGACAAGGGTCCGGCCGGCAACGATCGCATGGACTTGCGTGCGTTACGTCCCCGCGCGCAAGAGCGAGCCCGTCTCAGCCCAGCGGGTGCATCCAGCCGTGGGCGTCCTCGGTGGCACCGGTCTGGACCGCCAGCAGCGCCTTGCGGAGGTTCATGGTGACCTCGCCGGGCTCGCCACCGGACTGGGTCCACTCGCCGTTCGCGGACTTCACATGCCCGACGGGGGTGATCACCGCGGCCGTGCCACAGGCGAAGACCTCGGTGAGGGTGCCGTTCTCGGTGTCGTGCTTCCACTGGTCGGTGGAGATCCGGCCCTCCTCGGACTCGTAGCCGAGGTCCTTGGCGATGGTCAGCAGCGAGTCACGGGTGACGCCGGCCAGCAGCGAACCGGTCAGCTCCGGCGTGATGATCCGGGGCTTCTCGCCGTCGCGGCCCCCGTACACGAAGTACAGGTTCATGCCGCCCATTTCCTCGACCCACTTGTGCTCCAGCGCGTCCAGCCAGACGACCTGGTCGCAGCCCTTCTCGGCCGCCTCGGCCTGGGCGAGCAGCGAGGCCGCGTAGTTGCCGCCGGTCTTGGCGAAGCCGATACCGCCGGGGACGGCGCGGACGTAGTTCTCGGACAGCCAGACGGAGACGGGCTTGACGCCGCCGGGGAAGTACGGGCCGGCCGGGGAGGCGATCACGATGAAGAGGTACTCGTTGGCGGGCTTCACGCCCAGGCCGACCTCGGTCGCGATCATGAAGGGGCGCAGATAGAGGGAGGCCTCGCCGCCGTGCTCCGGGACCCATGCCTTGTCCTGGCGGACCAGGGCGTCACAGGCCTCGATGAAGGTCTCGACCGGCAGCTCGGGCATGGCGAGCCGGCGGGCGGAGGCCTGGAAGCGGCGGGCGTTGGCGTCGGGGCGGAAGGTGGCGACCGAGCCGTCGGGGCGGCGGTAGGCCTTGAGCCCCTCGAAGATCTCCTGCGCGTAGTGGAGGGTCATGTTGGCCGGGTCGATGGACAGCGGCGCGTACGGGGTGAGCTGGGCGTCGTGCCAGCCGCGGCCCTCGGTCCACTTGATGGTGACCATGTGGTCGGTGAAGTGGCGGCCGAACCCGGGGTTGGCCAGGATCCGCTCGCGCTCCGCGTCGGACAGCGGGTGCGAGGAGGGCTTGAGCTCGATCGTGGGCGTCGTCATGAATGCGTGTCCTTCACCTTGGTATGTGGCGGACCGCGCTCACGTCACCCCGAGGGCATCGGGACGTCCGAGCTTCTTCGCCTCAATCGCGGCCCCACGTTCGATTATCGCTCGTGAGGGGCCCGACGGAAAACGTGCGCGCGGCCGGATTTCGATGCTGACACCTGGCCGCGCGCGAAAATTGCGACCGGTATCAGCCGGTTTGTACGGATGCGAGTACGCGCGATACCAGCGCGTCGCCCACCTGGTCGGTGGTGCGCACCGCGCTACCGCGCCCGGTGATGTCCTCGGCGACGGCCTTCTCGACGCGCACCGCCTCCGCCTCGTACCCGAGGTGGCGCAGCAGGAGCGCCACCGAGAGGACCGTGGCGGTCGGGTCGGCCTTGCCGGTGCCCGCGATGTCGGGCGCGGAGCCGTGGACCGGCTCGAACATCGAGGGGAAGGCCCCGGTGGGGTTGATGTTGCCGGAGGCGGCGAGGCCGATGCCGCCGGTGACGGCGGCGGCCAGGTCGGTGAGGATGTCGCCGAAGAGGTTGTCGGTGACGATGACGTCGAAGCGCTCCGGCTGGGTGACGAAGAAGATCGTCGCGGCGTCGACGTGCAGATAGTCGGTGGTGACCTCGGGGTACTCGCGGCCGACGCGGTCGAAGACGCCCTTCCAGAGGTGCCCGGCGTGCACGAGGACGTTGTTCTTGTGGACGAGGGTCAGCTTGCGGCGGGGGCGGGCCTGGGCGCGCTCGTAGGCGTCGCGGACCACGCGCTCCACGCCGTAGGCGGTGTTGACGCTGACCTCGGTGGCGACCTCGGCGGGGGTGCCGGTGCGCAGCGAGCCGCCGTTGCCGGTGTAGGGGCCCTCGGTGCCCTCGCGGACGACGACGAAGTCGATCTCGGGCCGGCCGGCGAGGGGACTGGTCGTGTGGGGGAACAGCTTCGAGGGCCGGAGATTGACGTAGTGGTCGAAGGCGAAGCGCAGCTTGAGCAGCAGCCCGCGCTCCAGGACGCCGGACGGCACCGACGGGTCGCCGATCGCGCCCAGCAGGATCGCGTCGTGCTGCTTGAGGGATTCCAGCTCGGCGTCCGGCAGGGTCTCGCCGGTGGCGTGCCAGCGGCGGGCGCCGAGGTCGTACTCCCGGGTCTCCAGCTTGACGTCCGAAGGGAGCGCGGAGCCAAGGACCTTGAGGCCCTGGGCCACGACCTCGGGGCCGATGCCGTCACCGGGGATCACTGCGAGACGAATGCTGCGAGACATACCGGGACCGTACTCCTGTGTCCCGCAGGATGACACACTCCGTCCGCGATATGGACACATTGCCAGCCGGACAGGCCACATTCATGGAAAGTACGTGTCCGCGCCGCCCGTTCCTGGCACTTTTTCCGGCATGGACACACCACGAGTAGGCATCCCCGACCGTCTCGCGCGCGATATGACGATGGCGGAGCAGCACGAGTACCTGCGCGGCAGGTTCACCCGGCGCGGGCTGCTGCGCGCGAGCGCCGTCACGGCCGGCGCGGTCGCCGGCACCGGCCTGCTGGGGGCGGGCGCCCCCGCGGCGTTCGCCGGGGGCGGTGGCACCGCGCGGCCCCTGACCCCCACGCTGATCACCACCCCGGCGACCGCGAGAGTCGACGGCTCGCTCGTCGCCCCGTTCGGGCGGCACCTGGCCTTCGGGGCCGACCCCCGGACACAGATGCGGATCTCCTGGCAGGTGCCGTTCGCGGTCAAGCGGCCGTTCCTCCGCGTCGGCCTCAAGCCCTGGGACCTCAGCCGGCGCATCCCCGCCGAGGTCCGCGCGCTGCACACCCCGCCCCTGAACAAGAAGCTCCCGGCCGTCGACCAGGTCTATCTCCACGCGGCCCTGGACGGTCTGGCCCCCGGCCAGACCTACTACTACGGCGTCGGCCACGACGGCTTCGACCCCGCCGACACCCGGAACTTCGCCACCGTGGGCACCTTCAGCACGGCTCCCGAGCGCGCGGAGCGGTTCGTCTTCACGGCCTTCGGCGACCAGGGCGTCAGCTACCACGCCCTCGCCAACGACCAGCTGATCCTCGGTCAGAACCCGGTCTTCCACCTCCACGCGGGCGACATCTGCTACGCCGACGACAGCGGCAACGGCAAGCCCACGGACGTCTACGACGCCCGGACGTGGGACCAGTTCCTCGCCCAGACCGAGACCGTGGCCTCGCGGGTGCCCTGGATGGTGACCACGGGCAACCACGACATGGAGGCCTGGTACTCCCCCAACGGCTACGGCGGGCAGAGCGCCCGCTGGACGCTGCCGGACAACGGCTTCGACGCCCGGAACTCGCCGGGCGTCTACTCCTTCGTCTACGGGAACGTGGGCGTCGTCGCGCTGGACGCCAACGACGTCTCGTACGAGATCACCGCCAACACCGGCTACAGCGGCGGCCGGCAGACCCGGTGGCTCGACCGGCGGCTGCGGGAGCTGCGCGAGCGGCGCGAGGTCGACTTCATCGTGGTCTTCTTCCACCACTGCGCCTTCTCCACGACCAACGGCCACGCCTCGGACGGCGGGGTGCGCGACCTGTGGGTACCGCTGTTCGAGAAGCACCGGGTGGATCTGGTGATCAACGGCCACAACCACGTCTACGAGCGCACCGACGCGATAAAGCACGGCAAGGTGGCGAAGCGGGTGCCGATCGGCGAGTCCGTCGACTCCTCGCAGGACGGCATCGTGTACGTCACCGCGGGCGGCGCCGGGAAGTCGCTCTACGACTTCCCGGTACCGGACAGCTACGAGGGCCATGTGAAGGACGTGGACGCCGTCGCCAGCTATCACTGGGCCAAGGGCCGGGTGAAGGCCAAGGAGACGGTGGAGTGGTCGCGGGTGCGTTTCACGGGCTACTCGTTCCTGGCGGTCGAGTCCGAACCCGGCCGGCGCCCTCGGCTGACGGTGACGGCGCTGGCGGAGAGCGGCGCCCGGGTGGACCACTTCCAGATCACCCGTCCGGGGCGTGCGGCGGACGACCAGGAGGGTGACGACCGGGGTCAGTGACCGGTCACGCCGCCGTTGTCGCGGCGGTCGAGCGCGCGCTGGAGCGCGGCGGCGGCGTTGGCCCGGTCGGCGTCGCGCTGCGCGCGGTCGGCGGTACGGACGGCACGGCGGGTCCTGCGGACGACGGTTTCAGGCATGGGGCACGTCTCCTCTGCGATTCCGGGAGGGATGCGATGCGGGAGTGCCGGAAGGGGCGGGGGCCTGCGGTGCGGCAGGGGTCACCTGCGCGGGGCACGCGGCCGCGACCGCCGTTTCGCTCGATCGAGCGGGGCGTTCGGCTGTCGTCAACGCTAGGACAGCGCGGGCGCGATGTCTCGCTTATTACTCGGACTTCCTACTATCTGAGACATGGAACCGCCCCCGGCCCCGGCTGGGGAGCCGGGGACGGGGGCGGGGATCAGGCGCGGGCCGTGGATCAGCCCATGTGGGGGTAGCGGTAGTCGGTCGGCGGGACCAGGGTCTCCTTGATCGACCGGGTCGACACCCAGCGCTGGAGGTTGCTCGCGGCACCGGCCTTGTCGTTGGTGCCGGAGGCGCGGCCGCCGCCGAAGGGCTGCTGGCCGACGACGGCGCCGGTCGACTTGTCGTTGATGTAGAAGTTGCCCGCGGCGAAGCGGAGCTTTGCCATCGCGTCGGCGGCCGCGGCGCGGTCACCGGCGATGATCGAGCCGGTCAGGGCGTAGGCCGAGACGGACTCCATCTGGGCGAGCATCGCGTCGAAGTCGGCGTCCTCGTAGACGTGGACGGCGAGGATCGGGCCGAAGTACTCGGTCGTGAAGACCTCGTTCTCCGGGTCGGTGCACTCGATGACGGTCGGGCGGACGAAGTAGCCCACCGAGTCGTCGTAGCTGCCACCGGCGACGATCGTGCAGGTGGAGTCCTCCTTGGCGCGGTCGATGGCGGCCTTGTTCTTGGCGAAGGCGCGCTCGTCGATGACGGCGCCGATGAAGTGCGACAGGTCGGTGACGTCACCCATGGTGATGCCGTCGACCTCGGCCGCGAACTCCTCCTTGAAGCCGTCCTCCCAGATGGAGCGGGGGATGTAGGCACGGGAGGAGGCGGAGCACTTCTGGCCCTGGAACTCGAAGGAGCCGCGGGTCAGCGCGGTCTTCAGGATGGCGCGGTCGGCGCTCGGGTGGGCGACGACGAAGTCCTTGCCGCCGGTCTCGCCGACCAGGCGCGGGTAGGAGCGGTACTTCTCGATGTTGTTGCCGACCGTCTTCCACAGGTACTGGAAGGTCTTGGTCGAGCCGGTGAAGTGGATGCCCGCGAGCTCGGGGTGGTTCAGGGCCACCTCGGAGACGGCGATGCCGTCGCCGGTCACCAGGTTGATGACGCCCTTGGGCAGGCCGGCCTCCTCCAGCAGCTTCATCAGCAGCACGGCGGAGTGGGTCTGCGTCGGGGACGGCTTCCAGACGACCACGTTGCCCATGAGGGCCGGGGCGGTCGGCAGGTTGCCGGCGATGGCGGTGAAGTTGAAGGGCGTGATCGCGTAGACGAAGCCCTCCAGCGGCCGGTGGTCGCTGCGGTTCCACACGCCGGCGGAGTTGGCGACCGGCTGCTCGGCGAGGATCTGGCGCGCGAAGTGCACGTTGAAGCGCCAGAAGTCGACGAGCTCACAGGGCGTGTCGATCTCGGCCTGCTGGGCGGTCTTGGACTGGCCGAGCATGGTGGAGGCGGCCAGCGTCTCGCGCCAGGGGCCGGCCAGCAGCTCGGCGGCGCGCAGGATGATCGCGGCGCGGTCGTCGAAGGACATCGCGCGCCACGCCGGGGCGGCGGCCAGGGCCGCGTCGATCGCGTCCTGGGCGTCCTGCTCGGTGGCGTTGCGGTACGTGCCGATCACGGCGGCGTGGTTGTGCGGCTGGACGACCTTGAAGGCCTCGCCGCCGCCCATCCGCTTCTCGCCGTTGATCGTCATCGGCAGATCGATGGGGTTGGCCGCCAGCTCCTTGAGCTTGGCCTCCAGCCGGGCGCGCTCGGGGGAACCGGGGGCGTAGGTGTGCACCGGCTCGTTGACCGGCGCGGGGACCTGGGTCACAGCGTCCATGATTCCGTGTCTCCTTCGGGGCGTGACGGGGGTGTGGGTGGGGCTCAGCCCTTGGTGAGGATCGAGCGCGCGAAGAACAGCAGGTTGGCCGGCTTCTCGGCGAGGCGGCGCATGAAGTAGCCGTACCAGTCGGTGCCATACGCGGTGTAGACACGCATACGGTGGCCCTCGGCCGCCAGACGGACGTGCTCGTCACTGCGGATGCCGTAGAGCATCTGGAATTCGTACTCGTCCAGATTGCGACCTGCCTGCCTGGCCAGCTCCTGGGTGATGGCGATCAGACGGGGGTCGTGCGAACCGATCATCGGATAGCCCGAGCCCGCCATGAGGATCTTGACGATCCGCACGAACGCCTTGTCGATCTCGGCCTTGTCCTGGTACGCGACGGAGGCGGGCTCCTTGTACGCACCCTTCACGATACGCACCCGGCTGCCGGCCGCGGCGAGCCGGCGGGCGTCGTCCTCGGTGCGGAAGAGGTACGCCTGGATGACGCAGCCGGTCTTCGGGAAGTCCTTCCGCAGCTCCTCGTGGATGGCGAACATCGAGTCGAGGGTCGTGTGGTCCTCGGCGTCCAGCGTGACCGTGGTACCTATGGCGTCGGCGGCCTCGACGACCGGGCGGACGTTGGCGAGGGCCAGCTCATGGCCGTTCTCCAGGGACTGGCCGAACATGGACAGCTTGACCGACATCTCGGCCTTCGCGCCCAGGCCGAGCTCCTTGAGCCGGTCGATCAGCTCCAGATAGGCGTCGCGCGCCGCGTACGACTGCTCGACCGTGGTGATGTCCTCGCCCACCACGTCGAGGGTGACCTCGAGGCCCTTCGCCGCGGCGTCCTCCACGATGGGGATCACCTGGGCGACGGTCTCGCCGGCGATGAAGCGGTCGACGACCTGCTTGGTGCCCGGGGCGGCCGAGACGAAACGGCGCATCTTGTCGCTGCGGGACGCGGCGAGGATCACGGGACCCAGCATGGGCACCTCCACGATGAAGGCCGTCCCCACCTGGGGAGACGGCATAAGTGACTCATCGTGAAACGTAGAGTTCACGCCATCTCGCTGCCATCGACACCTGTCACGCATTCGTGGCCGGGATCTCAGACAGATGTATGACAATGATGGCCGACGAATACCCGAAGGGAGCAGGGCGCGGCATGCGTGGCGAGTATCAGCACCTCGTGGACGAGATCTCGGCGGCGCTCGGCGTGCCCGCGACGCTGGAGGACCGCGACTTCGGCCTGATCGCCTTCGGCGCCCACGGCGACGACGACGCGGACCTGATGATGGACCCGGTGCGCACCCGCTCGATCCTCCAGCGCCGCTCCACAGCGGCGGTACGGGCGTGGTTCGAGGCGTTCGGCATCGCCCGCGCGCAGGCCCCGCTGCGCATCCCGCCGGATCCGGCGGCGGGGGTGTTCACCGGCCGCATCTGCCTGCCGGTGCGCCACGGCGGGGTGGTGCACGGCTATGTCTGGCTGCTGGACGACGAGCATCTGGCGGGGCTGGACCTCGGTGTCCCGTTCGCCGACCCCCGGCTCGCCCAGGCGGTGGAGACGACCAGCCGGATCGGGGCCATGCTGGCGGCGGAGGCCCGGGCGGGCGCGGAGCTGGGCGAGCTGCTGCGGGATCTGCTGACCGCCCGGCCGGCGGCGGTGGAGGCGGCGCGCGGCGCGCTGCGGGAGGCCCTGGGCCCGGCGGCGGACGGGCCGCTGGCGCTGGTCGCGGTCGCCCCGTGGCAGGCGGGTGACGGCGAAGCGGGCCCGGAGGGCTCGGGCTCGGCGCTCGCGGCGCAGTCCGGGGTGGCCGCGATGTGCGCGGTGCCGGGCTCGCTCCCCGACGGCTCGGCGGCCCTCGCGGCCCTGATCCGGCTGCGGGCCACCTCCTCGCCCGCCCCGGCCCGGGCCGCCGCCGACCGGCTGCTGCGCTCGCCGCGCGCGGGACGGCCCGCGCCGGACGACACGGCCGCCGGCCCGGCGCCCGGGCTCGCGGCGGCCGGCCTGGGCACGCCCCGCCGTGGCCTGGTGGAACTGCCGGAGGCCTGGTCGGAGGCGCTGTCCGCGGCCCGCGCGGCCGTGGCGGAGCGCCGGCTGGGCCCGGTGGCGGAGTGGGCCGGCATCGGCCCGTACCGGGTGCTGACGGGGCTCGCCCCGGAGCGCGCGGCGGACCCGGCGGTGCTGCCGCTGCTGGAGCGCGCGCACACCGAACTGGCCCGTACGGCCGAGGTGTACCTCGACTGCGCGGGCCAGGCGGGGCGCACGGCCGCGGCCCTGGGCATCCACCGGCAGACGCTCTACTACCGGCTCGGCCGGGTGGAGCAGCTGACGGGCCTGGACCTTGACGACGGCGAGGACCGGCTGCTGCTCCACATGACGCTCAAGGCGTCCCGGCTGCGGCGCGCCTAATCCATCCGGATGGCCTGCACCGGACAGCCCCGGACGGCCTCCTTGACGAGCGGGTCGCCCCCGCCGTCCTCGCGGCCGTCCCGTACGACGCCGAAGCCGTCGTCGTCCTGCTCGAAGACGGAAGGCGCGGTGAGGGCACACATGCCCGAACCGATACAGACACCGGAATCGATACTGACGCGCATGGCAGTGCTCCGTTCTTCGGTCACGTCGACAGTCGGAGGCCGGTCACCAGGTGACAGGAAGAGCGTAGAGGCCTTGCAGGGAGCCCGCGGGCTTCACGGGCACCTCGCCGGGGGCGACGGCCAGCCGCAGGGTGGGGATACGGGTGATGAGCGTGCCGAGGGCGATCTCCAGTTCGGCACGGGCGAGGTTCTGGCCGAGGCACTGGTGGACGCCGAACCCGAAGGCGATGTGGTGGCGGGCCGAGCGCCGGACGTCGAGGACGTCGGGGTCCGCGTAGACGGCGGCGTCGCGGTTGACCACCGACGGGGGGAGGACGATCCCCTCGCCGGCCCGGATCGTCTCGCCGTGGATCTCGATGTCCTCCGTGGCGACGCGCACGAGCCCGTCCGCGACGGACAACAGGCGCATCAGCTCCTCGACGGCGCCGGGCATCAAAGCGGGATCGGCGCGCAACGCGGCGAGCTGGTCCGGGTGTTCGAGCAGGGTGTAGGTGCCGAGGGAGATCATGTTGGACGTGGTCTCGTGCCCGGCGACCAGCAGGAGCAGGGTGAGCATGACGAGTTCGTCGCGGTCGACCCGGCTCTCGCCGAGCGGGCCGGCGATGAGCTCGTCGAGCAGACCGTCGGGACCGCCGGTCCCGTTCTCCTTGTCGGCGACGAGCCCGTGGAGATACGCGGTGAGCTTGTCCCGGGCGGCGCGGGCCTCCATCGGCCCCGGCGCGCCGAGCAGTTCGCGGGAGACCCCCTCGAAGAAGTCGTGGTCGGCGTAGGGCACGCCGAGCAGATAGCAGATGGACATCGACGGCACGGGCAGGGCGTACTCGGAGACGAGCTCGGCGCCCGGCCCCGCGGCGAGCATCGCGTCCAGGAGGCCGTCCACGGTCCGCTGGATCCAGGGGCGCATCGCGGCGATGCGCTTGAGGCCGAACGCGGGGATCAGCATCCGGCGCTGCCGGGCGTGGCGCGGGTCGTCGACCCCGAGGAGGGGCAGCTCGACATCGTCCTGCCGCACGGCGCGCGGCACGAGGACCGGGAAGGAAGGATTCTGCCGGTCGGCGGAGAGCCGGGGGTCGGCCAGCAGGGCCCGGGCCTCGGCGTGCCCGGTGACGGCCCACACCTCACGGCCGTCGTAGAGCGTCACCCGGGCCAGGGGGCCCTGGGCGGCCATCTCCGGATAGGCGGCCGGCGGGTGGTACGGACAGGTGCGGGCCTGCGGAAAGGCGGTGGCGGGGGAGCTGGTCACGGACATGTGCGACCTCCCAGAGGGAACTAGTATCCTCGGGCAACCAGTACAGCGGATACCTCCGGTTACGTCCAGTACGCCCGCCAACGCGCTTCCGCGCAACGTTATTTCGGCGCCAGCACCGTGCCCGCGACCACGCGGCCCATGCCCTCGACGACGTCCCGGCCCGACGGCACCTGCCGGGGGTCGATCAGCCACAGCACCCACAGCCCGGTGAAGAGGGAGTAGTACACGTGGCCGCTGGTCCGCGTGGCCTCCTCGGGGACCTCCGTGTCGTCGACGCCCTCGAACACCGCGACCAGCCCCTCGCGCCCGTACGGCAGCATCTCGGCGAACCGCTCCTTGAGCTCGGGGTGGTTGCCCAGCTGGCCCATCACCTCCAGCTGCGCCGACCAGAACCGCTCGTCCTCCGGGAAGTTGGCGACGATGCCGTCGATGACGGCGGCGAGCCGCTCCTCGCGCGAGGTCGCGGCCCCCACGGCGCCCGCCAGCGTGTTGGTGATCCTCTCCCCCCAGTCCTCGGTGAGCTTCAGGAAGCCCTCCATCATCAGCGCGTCCTTGGACCCGTAGTGATAGCCGATCGAGGCGAGGTTGGCGCCGGAGGCCGCCACGATGTCGCGCGCGGTCGTGCGCACCCAGCCCTTCTCCAGCAGGCAGCGCTTGGCGCCTTCGAGCAGATCTTCGCGATGTCCCATGAGGAGACCCTAACCCGATGCCATACACCCGTCCCAGACAGACGTCTTAAACGCCCGTCATAGACAAGCGTTTAAGACACCCGTATAGTCCCTGGCATGACGAACCCCAGCACCCGTGCCGGGCGCAAGGAATGGACGGCCTTCGTGGTCCTCCTCCTGCCCCTCCTCCTGGTCTCGATGGACGTCTCCGTCCTCTTCTTCGCCGTGCCGGCCATCACCGAGGACCTGGCGGCGAGCAGCACCCAGCAGTTGTGGATCTTCGACAGCTACGCCTTCGCCCTGGCCGGGCTGCTGATCACGATGGGATCGCTCGGCGACCGGATCGGCCGCCGTAAGCTCCTGCTGCTGGGCGCCACCGCCTTCGGCGCCGCCTCGGTCGCGGCGGCCTACGCGCAGAACGCCGAGATGCTCATCGCGGCACGCTTCGTCCTGGGCATAGGCGGCGCGACACTGATGCCCAGCACCATGGGGCTGGTGCGCAACATGTTCCAGGACGACGCACAGCGCACGAAGGCCGTCGGCATCTGGTCCGGTGCCATGGCCGGTGGCATCGCGCTGGGTTCGGTGCTCGGCGGGGTGATGCTCCAGCACTTCTGGTGGGGCTCGGTCTTCCTGATCAACGTCCCCGCGATGCTTCTGCTGCTGGTCTTCGTGCCGCTGCTGGTGCCCGAGTTCAAGGACCCCCGGCCCGGCCGGTTCGACTTCCTGAGCGTGCCGCTCTCGATGGGCGCCGTGCTCCCCGTGATCTACGGCGTCAAGCGGATGGCGGCCGACGGCTTCAGCGTCCCGCTGCTGCTCTGCGTGCTGGCCGGCCTGGTGGTCGGCGCGGCCTTCGTCCTCCGTCAGCGCCGCAGGCGGGACGCCATGATCAGCCGTGAGCTGTTCCGGCACCGTGCCTTCGGAGCGGGCGTCGCGCTCAACGCCCTGGCGATGTTCGGCATGATGGGCTCCACCTACTTCACCACGCAGTACCTCCAGGCGGTGCTGGGCAAGGGCCCGCTGGAGGCGGCGCTGTGGGGCACGCTCCCCTCGCTCGCCGTGGGCGTCGCCGGACCGGTCGCCACCGTCATGGGCCAGAAGGTGAACAAGGCCCTGGTGATCGCCGCGGGCTTCCTCATCGCCGCGGCCGGCTTCGCCGTCCTCCTGGGCACGGGCACGGACTCACTGTTCCTGACACTGGTGGCCTGCGCGGTCATCGCCTGTGGCATCGTCACCGTGATGGCGCTCGTCTCCGACATGGCGCTCGGCTCAACCCCTGCGGAGAAGGCCGGTTCGGCCGCTTCCCTGGTGGAGGCCGGCCAGGAGTTCGGCGGCGCCCTGGGCATGGCCGCGTTCGGAAGCGTCGGCATGGCCGTCTACCGCCACGACATCACCCGGGACGCCCCCGCCGGCCTGCCGCACGGCGCGCTGGAGGCGGCACGGGAGACCCTGGTCGGAGCCGTCTCCACGGCCGCCGGGCTGCCCGGCCGGACGGGCGGGGCCCTGGCCGCCGCGGCCCGCGACGCGTTCGTCCACGGGATGCACGTCGCCGCGATCGGCGCCACGGCCGTGCTGGCCCTGGGCGCGGCCGTGGCGGTGGCCGCCCTGCGGAGCGGCCGCGACGACGCGGAGCGGCTCCATGAGGAGCCGTTGGTCACCGCCGGCCACTGACGACCTCAGCGGCGCCCCTCCCCGGGGCGCCGCTCCGCCCTGCGCGGGGACAGCCCGTCGAGCAACCGGGCCAGCCCGAACTCGAGCATGGCGTCGAGGCCCAGCCCCAGACCGAGGAACCGTTCGTCGACGGGGTCCTCCAGATCGACCGCGACGCCGCGCACGAAGGCGGCGAGCGTGACGGCCGTACGCAGCGACTCGGCCGCGCCGAGCCGTTCGACGGCGGGGGCGACGGTCCACTCCAGCAGTCCCAGCGCGTTCGGGGACGACAACAGGCCGGTGACGGAAGCGGACTTCGCCAGCCAGGGGTGGCGCCGGTAGAGCGCCCACTGCGCGCGGGCCGACGCCTCCAGCCGTGCCCGCCAGTCGTCCGGCGCGCACGCCGCGATCCGGGTCTCGCCGAAGACGGTGTCCGCCATCAGCGCGACGAGCTCGTCCTTGCCCGGCACGTGGCGGTACAACACCATGGTGGAGACGCCGAGTTCGGCGGCGATCGCGCGCATGGAGAGCGCGCCGGATCCGCCCGCGTCGGCCACGGCGATCGCCACGCGCACGACGTGGTCGCGCGTGAGCCCGGGGGTGGGGGCGGGGGCGGGGCGCCGCGTCGGGCGGGGCGGGCCGGGCACGACCACGGTGCCGACGCCGGGCACCGCTTGCACCAGGCCCTCCTGCCGTAATACGGCGAGGGCCTTGGTGGCGGTGGCCAGGGCCACGCCCCACTCCTCGGTGATCCCACGGGTGGACGGGACCCGCTCGCCCGCGCGGAGTTCGCCGGAGGCGATGCGGGAGCGGAGTTCCGCGGCGACGCGGAGGTATGGGGGTACGGCGCCCATAGGGCGAGGTTAGCTTTCGGCTGCCCCGCCGTGGGGGTTTCCCACGCCTTCGGCGCGGGATTTCGCCCACCCACCCGCCCGATTACCCGGCACGGATCGCCCGGGTAAGGGGCGGGGGTGGGGAGCAGGTCAAGGTCAGGCCGTCAGGTCCACCGCCCGGCCCGACGTCGCGCCGATCTCCTGCGAGATCTCCGCGAGCACAGAGGCCGGCACCGACTCGTCGACCGTCAGGGCGACCAGCGCCTCCCCGCCCTCCGTCGCCCGCGACACCTGCATGCCCGCGATGTTGATGCCCGCCTCGCCGAGGATGCGCCCCAGCGTGCCCACCACACCCGGCCGGTCCATGTACCGCAGGAAGGCCATGTGGTCCGCGAGCGTCAGATCCACATCGTGCTCGCCCACCGCGACGATCTTCTGGAGGTTCTTCGGCCCGGCCAGCGTGCCGGAGATCGACACCTCGCCGCCCCCGGCGAGCGTGCCGCGCACGGTGACCACGTTGCGGTGGTCCGGCGACTCCGAGCCCGTGGTCAGCCGCACCTCGACCCCGCGCTCCTGCGCGAACAGCGGCGCGTTGACGTACGAGACGGTCTCGTCGACGACGTCCTCGAACACGCCCTTGAGCGCGGACAGTTCGAGCACCTTCACATCGTGCTGGGTGAGCTCCCCGTACACCTCGACATCCAGCCGCACCGCGACCTCGCCCGCCAGCGCGGTGAAGATCCGGCCGAGCTTCTCGGCCAGCGGCAGCGCCGGCTTGACGTCCTCGGCGATCACACCACCCTGCACATTGACGGCGTCCGGCACCAGCTCCCCCGCCAGAGCCAGCCGCACCGACTTGGCGACGGCGATGCCGGCCTTCTCCTGGGCCTCGCCCGTGGAGGCGCCCAGGTGGGGCGTGGCCACGACGTTGTCGAACTCGAAGAGCGGCGAGTCGGTGCACGGCTCGGACGCGTACACGTCCAGACCGGCACCCGCCACCCGGCCCTCCTTCAACGCGGCGGCAAGAGCCACCTCGTCGACGATGCCACCGCGCGCGGCGTTGACGATCCGCACCGAGGGCTTGACCTTGCGCAGCGCCTCGTCGCCGATGAGCCCCAGCGTCTCGGGGGTCTTGGGGAGGTGGACGGTGATGAAGTCGGAGACCTTGAGCAGCTCGTCCAGCGTCAGCAGCTTGACGCCCATCTGGGCGGCGCGCGCGGGCTGTACGTACGGGTCGTAGGCGACGACCTTCATGCCGAAGGCGGACATCCGCTGGGCGACGAGGACGCCGATGCGCCCGAGCCCGACGACACCCAGGGTCTTCTCGGACAGCTCCACACCCGTGTACTTGGAGCGCTTCCACTCGCCGTTCTTCAGCGCGGCGTTGGCCTGGGGGATGTTGCGGGCGGTGGCGACGAGCAGACCGCAGGCGAGCTCGGCGGCGGTGACGATGTTGGAGGTCGGCGCGTTGACGACCATCACACCGGCCTTGGTGGCGGCGGAGACGTCGACGTTGTCCAGGCCGACGCCGGCGCGCGCGATGACCCGCAGCCGCTTCGCCGCGGCGATGGCCTCGGCGTCGAGCCGGGTGGCGGAGCGCACCAGGACCGCGTCCACGTCGGCGAGAGCGGGCAGCAGCTGCGCGCGGTCGGCGCCGTCGCAGTGCCGGATCTCGAAGTCCGGCCCGAGGGCGTCGACGGTGGCGGGAGAGAGCTCTTCGGCGATGAGTACGACGGGCTTGTGTGCCGGGGTACGAGTGCTCACGTGGGTCTCAGTCCTCACTAGTCCTTCGCGGACGGCCGTCCCGACGGCCGAAGGCGGTGAAGGGGGCAGCCGCGTGGAAGACGCACGACGCTGTGAGCCTGACGCGTTTGTGCTCCGCAGTGTATCGGTGACGACAGCCCAGGTCAGCGCCGTTGCGTAAACGTCACCCGGCGCCGCTGTACGCGGTGGACAAAGCCGCGGGCGAAGCGCGGGCAAAGCGGGTGGCGCCGAGCCGGAGTGCCCGGCCCGGCGCCACCCGGAAGGAGGACTACTCCTTGTCGTCGACCCAGCTCATCAGCTTGCGCAGCTTCTTGCCGGTGGACTCCAGGAGGTGGTCCTGGTCGGCCTTCTTGTACTCGTTGTACTTGGGCAGACCGGCCTGGTACTCCTTCATCCAGTTGTTGGCGAAGGTGCCGTCCTGGATCTCGCCCAGGACCTTCTTCATCTCGGCCTTGGTGGCGTCGGTGACGATGCGCGGGCCGGTGACGTAGTCGCCCCACTCGGCGGTCTCGGAGACCGACCAGCGCATCTTCTCCAGGCCGCCCTCGTACATGAGGTCCACGATGAGCTTGAGCTCGTGGAGGCACTCGAAGTAGGCGATCTCCGGCTGGTAGCCGGCCTCGACCAGCGTCTCGAAGCCGGCCTTCACCAGCGCCGAGGCGCCGCCGCAGAGGACGGCCTGCTCGCCGAAGAGGTCGGTCTCGGTCTCCTCGGTGAAGGTCGTCTTGATGACGCCGGCGCGGGTGCCGCCGATGGCCTTGGCGTAGGACAGCGCGAGCTTGAAGGCGTTGCCGGAGGCGTCCTGCTCGACGGCCGCGATGCACGGGACGCCGCGACCCTCCTCGTACTGACGGCGCACCAGGTGGCCGGGGCCCTTGGGGGCGACCATGCAGACGTCGACGCCGGCCGGGGGCTTGATGAAGCCGAAGCGGATGTTGAAGCCGTGGCCGAAGAAGAGGGCGTCGCCGTCCTTGAGGTTGTCCTTGACGGACTCCTCGTAGACCTTGGCCTGGATCGGGTCCGGGACCAGGATCATGATGACGTCGGCCTCGGCCGCGGCCTCGGCGGGGGTGACGACGCGCAGGCCCTGCTCCTCGGCCTTCGCCTTGGACTTCGAGCCCTCGTGGAGGCCCACGCGGACGTCGACGCCCGAGTCGCGCAGGGACAGCGCGTGGGCGTGGCCCTGGCTGCCGTAGCCGAGGACCGCGACCTTACGGCCCTGGATGATGGACAGATCGGCGTCGTTGTCGTAGAAGAGCTCGGCAGCCACGTGGGATATCTCCTTGAATCCGGTGTTCCGGTGGTACGTCCCACCGTATGACGGGTGGGCGGGGAAAGGGTTCGGGGGATCGGTATTCGGAATACCGAAAGACTGGATCAGTACCGAAAGACGAATCAGGCGGACTGGATCAGGCGGACCGGCTCAGGCGGAACGGTCGAGGGCGCGCAGGCTGCGGTCCGTGATGGACCGGGCGCCACGCCCTATCGCGATGGTCCCGGACTGGACCAGTTCCTTGATGCCGAAGGGCTCCAGCATCTTGAGCATCGCGCCGAGCTTGTCGCTGCCTCCGGTGGCCTCGATGGTGACGGCCTCCGGGGAGACGTCGACGGTCTTGGCGCGGAAGAGCTGGACGATCTCGACGATCTGGGAGCGGGTCTCGTTGTCGGCGCGGACCTTCACCAGGACGAGTTCGCGCTGGATGGCGGCGCTGTCCTCCAGCTCCACGATCTTCAGCACGTTGACGAGCTTGTTGAGCTGCTTGGTGACCTGCTCCAGGGGCAGCGACTCGACGTTGACGACGATGGTGATGCGGGAGATGTCGGGGTGTTCGGTCACCCCGACGGCGAGGGAGTCGATGTTGAAACCGCGGCGGGAGAACAGCGCGGCGACCCTGGCGAGGATGCCGGGGGTGTTCTCCACCAGGACGGAGAGCGTGTGCTTGGTCATGGGGGTCGGCCTCGTGAGCCTCTCGTCTCGTGGGGCGGTGGCGGTCGGTCGTCGTGGCGATCGTTCGTCGTGACGAACGGCCGTCGTGGCGGTCAGTCGTCGTCGATGCCGTCGAAGTCCGGGCGGACCCCGCGTGCGGCGAGGATCTCGTCGTTGGAGGTCCCGGCGGCGACCATCGGCCAGACCATGGCGTCCTGGTGGACGATGAAGTCCACCACGACCGGGCGGTCGTTGATGGCGTTGGCCTCGGCGATCACCTTGTCCAGGTCGGCGGGGTCCTCACAGCGCAGGCCCACACAGCCCATCGCCTCGGCGAGCTTGACGAAGTCGGGCACCCGCGTCCCGGCGCAGGGCTCCGCTGCGGCGCCCTCGGCGGTGCCGCCGTTGGACACCGCCGGGCCGGTGTGGAGCACCGTGTTGGAGTAGCGCTGGTTGTAGAAGAGGGTCTGCCACTGGCGGACCATGCCCAGCGCGCCGTTGTTGATGATGGCGACCTTGATGGGGATGTTGTTGAGCGCGCAGGTGACCAGCTCCTGATTGGTCATCTGGAAGCAGCCGTCCCCGTCGACGGCCCACACCGTGCGCTCCGGGGCGCCGGCCTTGGCGCCCATGGCGGCGGGCACCGCGTAGCCCATCGTGCCCGCGCCGCCGGAGTTGAGCCAGGTGCGGGGCTGTTCGTAGTGGATGAAGTGGGCGGCCCACATCTGGTGCTGGCCGACGCCGGCCGTGAAGATCGTGTCCTTGGGGGCGAGCTCGCCGATGCGCTGGATGACCTGCTGCGGGGCGAGGCTGCCGTCGCCGGGCTGCTCGTAGCCCAGCGGGTAGGTGTCGCGCCAGCGGTCGAGGTCGGTCCACCATTCGGTGTAGTCGCACGCGTGACCGTCGGCCTGCTCCGCCTGGACGGCCACGATCAGATCGGCCAGCACCTCCCGGGCGTCGCCCACGATGGGCACGTCCGCGGTGCGGTTCTTGCCGATCTCGGCGGGGTCGATATCGGCGTGGACGATCTTCGCGTGGGGGGCGAAGGAGTCCAGCCTGCCCGTCACCCGGTCGTCGAAGCGCGCGCCGAGCGCGATGATCAGGTCCGCCTTCTGGAGCGCGGTGACGGCGGCGACCGAGCCGTGCATGCCGGGCATGCCCAGGTGCTGCGGGTGGCTGTCGGGGAAGGCGCCCAGCGCCATCAGCGTGGTGGTCACCGGGGCGCCGGTCAGCTCGGCGAAGACCTTCAGCTCGCCGGTGGCCTGTGCCTTGAGCACGCCGCCGCCGACGTAGAGGACCGGGCGCCGCGCCTGGGTGAGGAGCTTCGCGGCCTCGCGGATCTGCTTGGCGTGCGGCTTGGTGACGGGCCGGTAGCCGGGCAGGTCGGTGTGCGGCGGCCAGGCGAAGACCGTCCGGGCCTGGAGGGCGTCCTTGGCGATGTCGACGAGCACCGGTCCCGGGCGGCCGGTCGAGGCCACGTGGAACGCCTCCGCGATGGTGCGCGGGATCTCGGCCGGGTCGGTGACCAGCCAGTTGTGCTTGGTGATCGGCATGGTGATGCCGCAGATGTCCGCCTCCTGGAAGGCGTCCGTGCCGATGGACTTGGAGGCGACCTGGCCGGTGATGGCCACCAGCGGCACCGAGTCCATATGGGCGTCGGCGATCGGGGTCACGAGGTTGGTGGCCCCCGGACCCGAGGTCGCCATGCACACCCCGACCTTCCCGGTGGCCTGGGCGTAGCCCGTCGCGGCGTGGCCGGCGCCCTGCTCGTGACGGACGAGGACGTGGCGGACCTTCGAGGAGTCCATCATCGGGTCGTACGCCGGCAGGATCGCGCCGCCCGGGATGCCGAAGACGATCTCGGCGCCCACCTCCTCCAGGGACCGGATGAGGGACTGCGCGCCCGTGACGTGCTCGACGGTGGCGGGCTGCTGCGCCGCGCCGCTGCGGGGCCGCGGCTGCGGATGATGGTGGGCCCCGTTGGCCTGCTCTGTCATCGACATTCTCTTCTCGAAGGCTTCGGTTCGACGGTTTCGACGGATGACTGGGTGATTCGGAAAACAAAAAACCCCTCGTGCCGTGAGGCAAGCGAGGGGAGCGCGTCGGTGTGGTCAGCAGGGCCTCATGGGCGGCCTGCTTCAGCCGACGCGCTGTCCAAGTACGAGAATTCGGGTGCGCATGGGATCGACCCTCCCTCTGGTGCACCTGAGGTGTCAAGTGGGTGGGACGGGCGTCTCATTATTTGAGCGCAATGGAGCATGGGCGAGGGCTCCCGCGCCCCCCGCCACTCCGGAGCGTACGGGCAGGGCGCCCCCGACGAGCACCTGGTTTCCGCCGTCCGTGGGATCACCCGGAAGGGTGGTGGGCAGCGCGTCGGGGATCAGGCCCGGCAGGGGGTACGGACCCCGGTCGAGGGCGTGTCGCAGCCGGTGCTCGTCGAGCGCGCCCGCGAAGGCCATGCCCTGGCCGTGGGTGCAGCCCATCGCGAGCAGGGTGCGGGCCTGCTCCAGGTCGTCCACGCCGTCGGCGACGGACTCCATGCCGAGGTCGCCGGCGATATGGAGCAGCCCGGCGGTGATCTTGTGGAGGCGGGCGGATTCGGCCACTCCGTCGACGAGGCCGCGGTCGAGCTTGAGCACGTCGATGGGGAGGCGGCGCAGGGCGCTCATGGCGGCGTAGCCGGTGCCGAAGCCGTCGAGCGCGATGCGCACGCCGAAGCGGCGCAGGGAGACCAGCCGGCGCTCCAGCTCGTCGAGGGGGACACGCGGATCGCTGCCGGAGAGCTCCAGGACCAGCGATCCGGAGGGCAGCCCGTGGCGCAGGATGAGGGCCTCGACGTTCTTGGGGGGCAGTGACTTGTCCAGCAGCCGGGCGGCGGACATCCGGACGTGGACGGGGACGGCGTGGCCCGCGAGGCGGCGCCGGCCGGCCTGTTCGGCGGCCCGCTCCAGCGTCCAGCGGCCGAGCTCGGCGGTGCGGGCGCTCTCGTCGCCCCGGTCCATTTCGGCCACGCGGAGGAATTCGTCCGGGGTGAAGAGGATGCCCTGGGCGGAGCGCCAGCGGGCCTGGGCGCTGACCGCGGTGATCCGTCCGGTGGCCAGCTCGACGACCGGCTGGTGGAGGAGGGCGAACTCGCCGTCGTGCAGCGCGGTGCGCAGCCGGCTGGCGAGCTCGGTGCGGCGCACCACGTCGGCCTGCATCTGGGGGGCGTAGAGCTCGACGCGCCCCTTTCCGGCCTGCTTGGCCCGGTACATGGCGAGGTCGGCGTTGCGCATGAGGGTGCCGGGGGTGATGTCGGGCTCGGCGAAGGCGACGCCGATGCTGGCGGCGACGCGCACTTCGGTGCCGCCCTCGACGAGGTAGGGCTGGGAGAGGGTGAGCCGCAGCCGGTCGGCGACCTCCAGGATGCGGTACTCGCGGGCGGCGGGGTCGCGGGTGCCGTCGCCGATGATGAGGGCCGCGAACTCGTCGCCGCCGAAGCGGGCGGTGGAGTCCCCGGCGCGCACCGAGTCCTGGAGCCGGCGGGCGGCCTGGATGAGCAGTTCGTCGCCCGCCTGGTGGCCGACGGTGTCGTTGACGGCCTTGAAGCCGTCGAGGTCGATGAAGAGCACGGCGGTGCCGGCGTCGGTGACTCTCCGGCCGGCGAGCGCCTGCTGGACACGCTTGGTGAACAGGGCGCGGTTGGGCAGGTCGGTGAGCGGGTCGTGCTCGGCGGTGTGCTGCAACTGGGCCTGGAGCCGGACCCGTTCGGTGACGTCGCGGCTGTTGAAGATCAGGCCGCCGTGGTGACGGTTGACGGTGGACTCCACGTTGAGCCAGTCGCCGCTGCCGGAGCGGAAGCGGCATTCGATGCGGGTGGTGGGCTCCTCGGCGGGTGGCGCGGCGAGGAAGCGGCGTACCTCGTGGACGACGCGGCCCAGGTCCTCGGGGTGGATGAGCGAGGCGAGCTCGGAGCCGACGAGCTCCTCCGCGTCGCGCCCGTAGACCCCGGCGGCGGCCGGGCTGACGTAGCGCAGTATCCCGGTGGGTGCGGCGATCATGATGACGTCGCTGGAGCCCTGCACCAGGGAGCGGAAGTGGTTCTCCTTCTGGGCCAGTTCCTGGGTGAGGGAGATGTTGTCGAGGAGCATGATGCCCTGGCGTACGACGAGCGCCAGGACGACCGTGCAGCCGGTGAAGAGGACGACGCGGTCGACGTGGTGGCCGTCGAGGACGTTGTAGAGGATGCCCAGGGTGCAGACGGCGGCCGCGAGGTACGGGGTGAGGGCGGCGAGGGAGCCGGCGATGGGCCGGCCGGCGGGCGGGGCCTGCGGGCGGCCCGGCCGGGCCGTGCTCTCGCGCTCCTCGCGGGCGACCCAGGGCGCGTAGGCCATCAGCATGTAGCCCGCGAACCAGCCCGCGTCGAGGATCTGCCCGGAGCGGTAGTTGGCCTGGAGCAGCGGCGAGGTGAACAGGGCGTCGCACAGGACGGTCAGCGCGAGGGCGGCGATGGCGGTGTTGATGGCGGAGCGGTTGGCCGAGGAGCGTTTGAAGTGCAGCGCCAGCACCATGGACACCAGGACGATGTCCAGCAGCGGATAGGCGAGCGAGAGCGCGGCGTGGGCGACGGTCTCGCCCGCGAAGTGGGCGGTGTGCGCGAGGGCCAGGCTCCAGGAGAGGGTCAGCAGCGAGCCGCCGATCAGCCAGGAGTCCAGCCCGAGACAGACCCAGCCGGCCCGGGTGACCGGGCGGCGGGCGAGCACCAGCAGGCCGATGATGGCGGGCGGCGCGAAGAGCAGGAAGCAGAAGTCGGCCGGGGACGGGCTCGGCACGTGCCGGCCGAGCACCACCTCGTACCAGCCCCAGACGAAGTTGCCGAAGCCCGCCATGGCGGACGAGGCGGCGAACAGCAGCCAGGCGGGGCGGAACCGTGTGCTGCGGGTCCGCCCGTACCAGAAGCAGGAGGCCGCGGCGAGGCCGGCGGCGCCGCTCAGCCCGAAGTCGCCCATGGTGGCGGCGAGCTCGGGCGAGCCCCAGCCGAGGGCCGCGCCCGTCGCGTAGCCCCCGCAGACGACGGCGAGGAGGAGCTGTGGGAGCACGCCCGGCCCCCCGGCGGGGGCGGGCCGGCGCGGGAGCGCCGCTCCGGGGGCGCTCACCGCGCCGCCGCCTTCAGCGGACCGGACAGGGGGAGCCTTGGGTGCGCGGCGGCCAGGCAGCGGATCCTCGGCCGGCGCGGTCGCCGGAGATGCGGTGATCGGTGGCCCCGTCGCGTCGGGTAGATCGTCCATTGGCCGTCCATCGCCCGTCGCCCCCCTCGAGTTCCGGTCCTTCGCCGCCCTCGTGCCGTGCCCGGAGCGGCCCCCGTCGGGACGATACACCAGAGTCGTCACTCAGGGACATAGCTCATATACATAGCGTAACCAGCCGATGGATTACGGATACGCAGCGCATCCAAATGCTGTCTCTGCGTGCTACCGGCCTGTGACGACTACGCCGTGGCTACGACATTCCGTAGAGGCTCGTCCAGTACAAATCTGGCCAGTTGATCGCGCAAGAGGGCCTTGGCCCGGGGCAGATAGGCCGAAGAAGGCCCACCCACATGGGGGGTGATCAGCACTCCGGGCGCCTTCCAGAGCGGGTGCCCGTCGGGCAGCGGCTCGGGGTCGGTGACGTCCAGGGCGGCGATCAGTCGGCCGCTCTCCAGCTCGGCCAGGAGCGCCTCGGTGTCGACGACGCCGCCCCGGGCGACGTTCACCAGGAGCGCGCCGTCCTTCATCCGGGCCAGGAAGCGGGCGTCGACGAGCCCGGCGGTCTGGGGGGTGAGGGGCGTCGAGAGGATCACCACATCGGCGTCGGGCAGCAGCTCCGGCAGGTCGGCCACCGGGTGGACCGGGCCGCGCGCCGCCATACGCGCGGAGCGCGCGACGCGCACGATCCGCGCGCACTCAAAGGGCGCGAGCCGGTCCTCGACGGCGGCGCCGATCGAGCCGTAGCCGACGACGAGCACGGACTTGTCGGCGAGCGCCGGGCGGAACTCGGGCCGCCACTCCCCCGCGTCCTGCGCCCGGACGAAGCCGGGGACGCCCCGGAGCGCGGCGAGCGTGAGGGTCAGGGCCAGCTCGGCGGTGCTCGCGTCGTGCAGCCCGCGCGCGTTGCACAGCCGGGTGCCGGACGGCAGCGAGGGCAGCTCCGGCAGCAGGTGCTCCACACCGGCGGTGAGCGCCTGGACGACCCGCACCCCGCTCATCCGCGACAGCGGCCGGATCGACACTTCGGTGCCCTTCATGTACGGAACGCAGTAGAAGGCGCAACGCGCGGGGTCGGTGGGGTAGTCGGGCCCGCCGTCCCAGTGGGCGTACTCCAGCCCAGGGGGAAGGCCGTCGATCTCCTCCGGGGGGATCGGCAGCCAGGCCAGGGGGCGCGCGAGGGAACCGCTGTGATCTGCACTCATGTCTGGAGGCTATGCGAAGGGGCCCCGACGCCAGAGGTTAGTTTGGGGGCGAGGAACGGGAGGGGAACCGCGGGTGGAGCGCAGGACAATCGGTGCGACGGCGCTCGAGGTGGGCGCGATCGGCCTGGGGTGCATGCCGATGCACTGGGCGTACACCGCCTCCCAGCAGAGCGGGGAGGGCGCGCTGCGCACGGTCCACGCGGCCCTGGACGCCGGTGCCAGCCTCCTGGACACGGCGGACATGTACGGGCCGTTCACCAATGAACTGCTGGTGGGGCGGGTGTTGCGGGAGCGGCGCTCGGAGGCGTTCGTATCGACCAAGTGCGGGCTGCTGGTGGGCGACCAGCACATCGTCGCCAACGGCCGTCCGGGTTATGTGAAGCGGGCGTGCGACGCCTCGCTGCGCCGGCTCCAGACCGATGTCATCGACCTCTACCAGCTCCACCGCCCCGACCCCGAGATACCCGTCGAGGAGACCTGGGGCGCGATGGCCGAGCTGGTCTCCGCGGGCAAGGTGCGGGCGCTGGGCTGGTGCGCCATCGACGCGCGGGCCCGGCGCAGGTTCGGCTCCTCGGCCGGGGCCCGGACGGGGATGTACGACGCGACGATCGCCCAGCTGGAGCGGGTGCAGCAGGTCTTCCCGGTCAGCTGTGTCCAGGCGGAGCTGTCGGTCTGGTCGCGGGAGGCGCTGGACCGGCTGGTGCCGTGGCTGTCCTCGCGGGGGGTGGGGCTGCTGGCGGCGATGCCGCTGGGGAATGGTTTCCTCAGTGGCACGCTCACCCCGGGCCAGGGCTTCGAGCCGGAGGACCTGCGGGCCCGTCACCCGCGCTTCACGGCGGAGATGATGGCCGCCAACCAGCCGATAGTCGCGGGCCTGCGGCGGGTCGCGGAACGGCACGACGCCACGGCGGCGCAGGTGGCCCTGGCCTGGGTGCTGGCGCAGAACCGGCACGTGGTGCCGGTGCCGGGCACGAAGAAGGCCGCGTGGGCGGTGGAGAACGCGGCGGCCGCCGGACTGCGGCTGACGGCCGAGGACTTGGCGGAGATCACGGCACTGCCCCAGGCGATGGGGTCCTGGTACTGACGGGGCGAATCAAGGAACCGGGTGAATCAAGGACCGGGGTGTATCAAGGAGGGGTGTCCCACTCACCCGAGAGGAACCCTTTCACCCGAGAGGAACCTTTTGCCGTGCACCTGCCCACCGGACACCTCCCCGGACCACGACTCCTCCCCCGCCGCGCCGCCGTCACGGCGGCGCTGGCGGTCTCCGCGCTGCTGATCGTCACGGGCTGCTCCGGCGGCTCGCCCTCCGGCGGGGCCGGTACGCCCTCCTCCCCTACGAGCGGAGGCGGAGCGCCCGCCGAGGGCTCCGTCGAGGTCGTCCAAACGGTCGCCCGCAAGCTGGACTCGCCGTGGGGCGTGGCCCCGCTGCCGGACGGCGACCTGCTGATCGGCTCGCGGAACACCGGCCGGATCACCCGGGTCGCGGCGAAGGACGGCCGGCAGACCCCGCTCGGCACCGTCCCGGGCGTCGCGGCGGCGGGCGAGGGCGGGCTGCTGGGCCTGGCGCTCTCCCCCGGCTACGCCTCCGACCATCTGCTCTACGCCTACTTCACGACGGATTCGGACAATCGCGTCGCCCGGCTGCTGGTCGACGAGAAACGGCCGGAGGGACAGCGGCTCGGCGCGCCCGACACCATCCTGCGCGGCATCCCCAAGGGCCAGATCCACAACGGTGGCCGGATCGCGTTCGGCCCCGACGGGATGCTCTACGCCGGCACGGGCGAGGCCGGGCTGCGCGACCCCGCTCAGGACAAGGGCTCGCTCGGCGGCAAGATCCTGCGGATGACCCCCGACGGCCGCCCGGCCCCCGGCAACCCCTTCCCGGACTCGCTCGTCTACAGCTACGGCCACCGCAATGTGCAGGGCCTGGCCTGGGACGCGGACAAACGGCTGTGGGCCTCGGAGTTCGGCCAGGACACCTGGGACGAGCTCAACCTCATCGAGCCGGGCCGCAATTACGGCTGGCCCGTGGCCGAGGGGAAGGCGCACCGGGCGGGCCTGACGGACCCCGTGGAGCAGTGGAAGCCCGCCGACGCCTCCCCCAGCGGCCTCGCCTACGCGGCGGGCTCCCTGTGGATGGCCGGGCTGCGCGGCGAGCGCCTGTGGCGGATCCCGCTCCGCGGTGCCGCGCCCGCCGCCGCCCCGCGGGCCTTCCTCAAGGGGAACTACGGGCGGCTGCGTACGGTTGTTCCAACGGGCGACGGCGGGCTGTGGCTGACGACGAGCAACACCGACGGACGGGGCCGGCCGGCGACCGACGACGACCGGCTGCTGCGGCTGAAGGTGACCTGACGGTCGCCGGACGGCCGCCGGAGGGACCGACACATGTTCAGCGTCTTCGAGGAGATCTTCAGCCCCGGGCGGAAACACACCCAGGAGGAGCGCGACCGGCTGGAACTCACGCGCGACGACACCGGGGACGCGGACCCGGCGAAGGGCCCGATAGACCTCGACTCCGGCGTCGTGGTCATCCGGCCCCGGCGGGGCTGACGCCTCCCCGCGCCCGGCGCGCGACCGGGCGGTTTCGACCGCGCCCGAATACACGTGCGCCGCGCGGGTGGAACCCCCACCATCGGGGACGGCAGAGCACGTCCGGACGACATCCGGGGAGAGAGCCATGCGCGGATCCCTCTCGGCGACGCTCGTGGGCGCCGTCCTGGCCGGTACGGTCGCCTTCGCGCCGGCGGCGGGCGCGACGCCGGTGGATCACCGGGCCGGTACGGGCGCGGTGGCGCCCGTACGTGAGGTCCCGTCCCTCTGCGGGGGCGGGGTCGGCATCCTGAGCGGGATGACGCGGCTCTGCTTCTTCACCCTGGGCGTGCACGACTTCGCGGGCGGCCTCAAGGTGTCGGAGATCGACTCAGGCGACTACGACGTCCTCGCCTACACGACGTTCGGCGGGCTGCCCGTCCGCATCGAGAAGGGCCGTCAGGTCGTCTTCCAGCCGCCCGTCGACCTCGTGCGGATCGTGATCACGCTCTGACCCCTCGCGCGCCCCCGCGAAGGCGGCCACCGGCTCCGGCGGCTCGATGCTGATGCGCGGCAGGACACGCTCCAGCCAGGCCGGCAGCCACCAGTTGGCGCCGCCCAGCATGTGCATCAGCGCCGGGACCAGCAGCGTCCGCAGGACGAAGGCGTCCAGGGCCACCGCGGCGGCCAGGCCGACGCCGAACATGGCGATCACCCGGTCGCCGCTCAGCACGAAGGCCAGGAACACCGCGATCATGATCACGGCCGCCGAGTTGATCACCCGGCTGGTCTCCGCCAGGCCCACGCGGACGGCCCGGCGGTTGTCCCGGGTGGCCAGCCACTCCTCGTACATCCGGCTGACCAGGAACACCTGGTAGTCCATCGACAGCCCGAACAGCACCGAGACCATGACCACCGGCAGGAACGGCTCGATGGGGCCCGCGCCGCCGAGGCCCAGCGCCTCGCTGCCCCAGCCCCACTGGAAGAGGGCGACGATCAGGCCGAAGGAGGAGGCCACGGCCGCGATGTTCATCGCGGCGGCCTTCAGCGGTATCCCGATGCTGCGGAAGGCCAGCAGGAGCAGCAGACAGCCCAGCCCCACCACGGTGCCCACGAACACCGGCAGCTTGCCGAGGATGACCGCGGCGAAGTCGTCGTACGCCGCGGTCACGCCGCCCACGCGGACGTCCAGGCCGGTGCCCCCGGCGGCCTTGGGCAGCACGGTCGTGCGGAGCCGGTCGACGAGGTCGCTGGTGGCGCGGGACTGCGGGGACGTCGTGGGCACGACGGTGATGACGCCCGTGTCACCGCCACCGCTGAGGACCGAGGGGGTCACGGAGGCGACGCCGGGGGTGTGGCGGAGGGTGTCCGGCAGCTTGTTGAAGGCGAGGCTGTCGGCGGCGCTGTCGAGGGGGGCGACGAGCGTCAGCGGCCCGTTGACACCGGGGCCGAAGCCGCGGCCCAGCATGTCGTAGGCCTGGCGGGTGGTGGAGCCCGCCGGGTTGTTGCCCTGGTCGGAGGTGCCGAGGTGGAGGGAGAGCGTCGGCAGGGCCAGGACCAGCATCACGGCGGCGGCCGCGGCGCCCAGAAGCTTCGGGTGGCGCTCGACGAAGGCGGACCAGCGGGCGGCCAGGCCCTTGGGGTGCTCCTCCGCCCGGGGGCCCTCCTCGGCGAGGCGGCGGCGCTCACGACGGCCGAGGGCCCGGGGGCCTATCAGCCCGAGCAGGGCGGGCAGCAGGGTGACGGAGGCGGCGACGGTGAGGACGACGGTCAGCGAGGCGGCTATCGCCACGCCGTTGAGGAAGCCCAGCCGGAGGATGAGCATGCCCAGCAGCGCCACGCACACGGTGCCGCCGGCGAAGACCACGGCGCGCCCGGTCGTGGCGACCGCCCGTTCCGCCGCGACGGCCACGGGCAGCCCCTGCCGCAGCCCCTTGCGGTGGCGGGTGACGATGAACAGGGCGTAGTCGATGCCGACGCCGAGGCCGATGAGCGTGCCCAGCATGGGTGCGAAATCGGCCACCTTCATCACATGGCCGAGCAGCACCGTGCCCATGGCGGCGGTTCCCACGCCCACCAGGGCCGTCGCTATGGGCAGCAGGCTCGCGGCGAGCGAGCCGAAGACGACGAAGAGCACCACGGCCGCGACCACCACGCCGATGATCTCGCTGAGATGGCCGCTCGCGGTCTCCGTGCCGGCGACGCCGCTGCCGCCGAGGGCCACCTGGAGATTGTCCGAGCCGGCCGCGCGAGCGGTCTCCACGACCCGCTCCACCTGGGCCTTGTCCGGTTCTCCGCCCTTGGCGACAAAGGTCACCGAGGCATAGGCGGTGTGCCGGTCCTGGCTGATCCTGACCGATCCGCCACTGGCGTACGGGCTCTCGACGGCGGCCACGCCGGGCAGCCGGGCGATCTCGTGGAGCGTCGCGGTCATCCGCTGCTGGACGTCGTTCGCGCGGACCGTACCCCGGCCGGTGTGCCAGACGATCTTGTCGTCGCCGCTCTCGCCGGGAAAGGCCTTCTCCAGCAGGGCGCTCGCGCGGGAGGACTCCGTGCCGGGGACGCCGTAGTCGTTGGAGTAGGCGGAACCGCTCAGCGTCGCCGCGACGGTGGTTCCCACGAGGGCCACGAGCCACAGCACGATGACGGTGAAGCGGCGGCGGAGACACCACCGGGCAAGTGAGGTCATGACCTGCTTCCCGGGTTTCGCGACGATCTCGCCGGGGAGACGACCCGTGCATGTCGACCGCTGAGCAGAGTGGGGATCTGGCAGAGGCCCCGCTGAGGGGGCCTCCGGCCGACCACTGTGACAGCAGGAAAAGATCCTTTGTCTCTTTTGTGGGCTATACCACACGGGGGTCGGGATTATGCCTTTGTACGCCCGGGCCGGTGAGGCCGGACGACCGGGCCGGCGGCCGGGTCAGCGGAAGCCGCGCCAGCTGTGCGCGACGTCCACGACCAGGTGGTTCCCGCTCTGGAAGACCCGGAACGGCAGCCGCTCGCGCACCCCGACGGCCACCTGGGTGTCGCCCTCGAAGCTGGCGCCGAAGCGGGTGTCCTGGAAGGTGCGGTAGCCGCCGAGGTCCACCTCCGGCAGCGGCTGCCCGGCCTTGCCGTCGTACGTCCGCTGCATGGTGTCCGGGTCGTAGCTCGGCGCGGCGATGCGGACCTCCAGGATCGCGCCACCGCGCACGGGGATGACATCGCCCGAGCCGTCCTGCTGGAACTTCTCGACGTAGCGGACGTGGAAGCCGATCGGGCGGCCGGTCCCGGGCCCGAGGAGGTCGAAGACCAGGCGGTCGTAGCAGTCGTGACCGCCGGCTCTGATGTCCCGCAGCGGCTTGTGCCAGGCGACGGCGCTGTCCTTCGGCAGGCTCCCCCAGTCCACGGCCGCGCACCCGGCCGCGGGCGGTGTGGCGGCCCGTGCCGCCGGAGCCGTCCCGCCCGGCGCCACCCCTATCGTCAAACCCGCTCCCACCAGCAGGAACGCGGCCAGTCCGGTACGCGACCGTCGCATGGAGAACCCCCAGCCTCTGAGTGCGGGCACGCCGACCGGCCCACTGACGGGGATCATGCCGGACCGTTTCGCCCGATGGGGGGCGTACGGGCGAATTCCGGCCAACGGGGGCCGATCGCCGGTAGCGGACACGGCGACGGCCGCCCCTCCGGGGAGGGACGGCCGTCGTCGCGCGTTGACGCGGGCAGAGCTCTGGGCTCAGCCCTCGACGCCGAGCCGCTCAAGAATGAGCTCCCGGACGCGGGCCGCGTCCGCCTGGCCGCGCGTGGCCTTCATGACCGCGCCGACGAGCGCGCCCGCCGCCGCGACCTTGCCCGAGCGGATCTTGTCCGCGATACCGGCGTTGGCCGCGATGGCCTCGTCCACGGCGGTGCCCAGCGCGCCCTCGTCGGAGACGATCTTCAGACCGCGCTTCTCGACGATCTCGTCGGGCTCGCCCTCGTCGTTGACGACGTGCTTGATGACCTCACGGCCCAGCTTGTCGTTGAGCGAGCCCTCGGCGATCAGCGCCGCGATCCGGGCGACCTGGACCGGCGTGATCGGCAGCAGGCCGAGGCCGATGCCCTCCTCGTTGGCGATGCGCGACAGCTCGCCCATCCACCACTTACGGGCCGACGCGGCGTCCGCGCCCGCCTCGATGGTGGCGACGATCAGGTCGACCGCACCGGCGTTGAGGATCGACTGCATGTCGTGCTCGGAGACGCCCCACTCCTCGCGCAGCCGGTTACGGCGCACGCGCGGCAGCTCGGGCAGCCCCTTGCGCAGCTCCTCGACCCACTCGCGCGCGGGGGCCACCGGCACCAGGTCCGGCTCGGGGAAGTAGCGGTAGTCCTCCGCCTCCTCCTTGACCCGGCCCGACGTCGTGGAGCCGTCCTCCTCGTGGAAGTGACGGGTCTCCTGGATGATCGTGCCGCCGGCGTTGAGGACCGCGGCGTGCCGCTGGATCTCGAAGCGCGCGGCACGCTCGACGGAGCGCAGCGAGTTGACGTTCTTCGTCTCGGAGCGCGTGCCGAACTTCTCGGAGCCCTTGGGCATCAGCGAGAGGTTGACGTCGCAGCGCATCTGGCCCATCTCCATACGGGCCTCGGAGACGCCGAGCGCCTTGATGAGCTCGCGCAGCTCGGCGACGTACGCCTTGGCGACCTCGGGGGCGCGCTCGCCCGCACCGGTGATCGGCTTGGTGACGATCTCGATGAGGGGGATGCCGGCGCGGTTGTAGTCCAGCAGGGAGTGCTGCGCGCCGTGGATACGGCCGGTGGCACCACCCACGTGGGTGGACTTGCCGGTGTCCTCCTCCATGTGGGCGCGCTCGATCTCCACGCGGAAGACCTCGCCGTCCTCCAGCTGGACGTCCAGATAGCCGTTGAAGGCGATCGGCTCGTCGTACTGGGAGGTCTGGAAGTTCTTCGGCATGTCCGGATAGAAGTAATTCTTCCGGGCGAAGCGGCACCACTCGGCGATCTCGCAGTTCAGCGCGAGACCGATCTTGACGGCCGACTCGACGGCGACGCCGTTGACGACCGGGAGGGAGCCGGGCAGGCCGAGGCAGGTGGGGCACGTCTGCGAGTTGGGCTCGGCGCCCAGCTCGGTGGCGCACCCGCAGAACATCTTGGTCTTGGTGCCGAGCTCGACGTGCACCTCGAGACCCATGACGGGCTCGTAGGTGGCAAGCGCCTCGTCGTACGACACCAGTTCAGTGACGGTCACGGAAAACTAACCTCTCAGTCCCTGCTCAGCCCGCGAGGACGTCGTCGCTGTTCATACGGCGCAGCTCGCGGACGAGCAGGGCGACGCCGGTGACGATGGCGGCGGCGGAGACCACCGCGTCGACGAGCTGGAGGGTGTCCTGCTCGCCGCGCGCCTTCTTGGCCTGCTTGGCGACGCTGATGGCGCCGAACAGCGTGGTGCCGATGGACAGATACGTACCGGCCTTGGACTTCTTGAAGCCCTTGGCCTTCTTCAGCGCGCCCGACTTGCTCTGTTCGATGCTCACAGCGACGGTGCCTCCTCCAGCAGCGGGTGGCCCCAGCGCTCGGTGAACGCGGCCTCGACCGCGGCACCGACCTTGTAGAGCCGGTCGTCCTTCATGGCGGGAGCGATGATCTGCAGACCGACCGGCATGCCGTCCTCGGGGGCGAGGCCGCAGGGCAGCGACATGGCCGCGTTGCCCGCCAGGTTGGTCGGGATGGTGCACAGGTCGGCGAGGTACATCGCCATCGGGTCGTCGACGCGCTCACCGATCGCGAAGGCGGTGGTGGGCGTGGTCGGCGAGACGATCACGTCGACCTGCTCGAACGCCGCCTCGAAGTCGCGCGTGATGAGCGTGCGGACCTTCTGCGCGGAGCCGTAGTACGCGTCGTAGTAGCCGGAGCTGAGCGCGTAGGTGCCGAGCATCACGCGGCGCTTGACCTCGGGGCCGAAGCCGGCCTCACGGGTGAGGGCGGTGACCTCCTCGGCCGACTTCGTGCCGTCGTCGCCGACCCGCAGGCCGTAGCGCATGGCGTCGAAGCGGGCCAGGTTGGAGGAGCACTCGGACGGCGCGATCAGGTAGTACGCGGCCAGCGCGAGGTCGAAGGACGGGCAGTCCAGCTCGACGATCTCGGCGCCCAGCTCCTTGAGGAGCTCGACGGACTCGTCGAAGCGCTGGAGCACACCGGCCTGGTAACCCTCGCCGCGGAACTGCTTGACGACACCGACGCGCATACCGGCGACGGAGCCGCTGCGCGCGGCCTCGACGACCGGCGGGACCGGGGCGTCGATGGAGGTGGAGTCGAGCGGGTCGTGGCCGGCGATCACCTCGTGCAGCAGGGCCGCGTCCAGGACCGTACGGGCGCAGGGGCCGCCCTGGTCGAGGGAGGAGGAGAACGCCACCATGCCGTAGCGGGAGACCGCGCCGTAGGTGGGCTTGACGCCGACGGTGCCGGTGACGGACGCGGGCTGGCGGATGGAGCCGCCGGTGTCCGTGCCGATGGCGAGGGGCGCCTGGAAGGCCGCGAGGGCGGCGGAGGAGCCGCCGCCGGAGCCGCCGGGGATCTTGGTGAGGTCCCAGGGGTTGCCGGTGGGGCCGTAGGCGCTGTTCTCGGTGGAGGACCCCATGGCGAACTCGTCCATGTTGGTCTTGCCGAGGATGACGACGTCGGCGTCCTTCAGACGCTTGGTGAGCGTCGCGTCGTACGGCGGGATCCAGCCTTCGAGGATCTTGGAGCCGACGGTGGTGGGGACGCCCTTGGTGGTGAAGATGTCCTTCAGCGCCAGCGGGACGCCGGCCAGCGGGCCGAGCTTCTCGCCGCGCTCGCGCTTGGCGTCCACCTCCCGGGCCTGGGCGAGCGCGCCCTCGCGGTCGACGTGGAGGAAGGCGTGCACCTTCTCGTCGACGGCCTCGATACGGGCCAGGTGGGCCTCGGTGACCTCGACGGCCGTGAGCTCGCCGGAGGCGATCTTCTCGGCGATCTCGGCCGCGGTGAGCTTGATCAGATCTGCCATCGTGGTCAGTCCTCCCCCAGGATCTGCGGCACCTTGAAACGCTGCTGCTCCTGGGCGGGGGCGCCGGAGAGCGCCTCCTGGGGGGTCAGCGACGGGCGGACTTCGTCCGCACGCATGACGTTGGTCAGGGGCAGCGGGTGGGAGGTCGGCGGTACGTCCTCGTCGGCCACATCGGAAACGCGGGCGACCGCGCCGATGATCACGTCGAGCTGTTCGGCGAAGTGGTCGAGCTCTTCGTCCTTCAGCTCCAGACGCGACAGCCGGGCGAGGTGGGCGACCTCCTCGCGCGTGATGCCAGGCATGCAGCGATCCTCAAGGGTGGGATGTATAGGGTTTCGGCCCAATCCTATGGCTCCGGCGGGTGTGCCCGCGAAACGGTTTCGCTGCCGCTGGGCCGGGTGGTCCTTTCGGGGGCTTCGGACGGTCGGGCACCGCCGGGCTCCCCGGCGGGGGTTGCTCGCCATCGCGGCGGGGTGGAGGGGTGCCCCGGTCCCGCCCTTTCACCGTTTCCCGGGGCTGCCGCCCCCGACCCCGCAGGGCATGGCCGAGGGCTTCGCCCCGGCCCGGGCACGGAACCCGGGCACGGAACCCGGGCACGGAACCCGGGCACGGAACCCGGGCGGCGGCCGAGCCGCTCGCCCTCCCGGGGGCTCCGGGGGCTTGCCCCCGGGAAACGGTGAAGGGGCGGGGCTGGGGTCCCTTCCCGCCGCGGCGGCGGTCGGCCACCGGCTACGGGCCCGGCGGTGCCGGACCGCCGGAAGCCCGGGCAGCCCGACCCGCCTACGTGACCGCGTCCTCCTCCGCCGGCGCCGGTGCCGGCGTCGGCGCCGGGGTCAGCGGCTCCTCACGGACGCGGACACCGGATTCGCGGAGGCGGAGCCAGGCCGTGGTCTCGTCCGGCGGCATCGCCGCCGCGACGAGCCAGCCCTGGACCGCGTCGCAGCCGAGGTCGCGCAGTCGTTCCCAGGTCTCGTCGTCCTCGACGCCCTCGGCGACGACGAGGAGGCCCAGCGAATGGGCGAGGTCGAGCGTGCAGCGGACGATCTCGGCGTCCTCGTTGTCGATGGCGAGCCGGGCGACGAAGGAACGGTCGATCTTCAGCTCGCTGACCGGGAGGCGGCGCAGGTGGACCAGCGAGGAATACCCCGTGCCGAAGTCGTCGAGGGACATCTTCACGCCGTGGCCGGTGAGCCCGGCCAGCGTGTCGGCGGCGCGCTGCGGGTCCTCCAGGAGCACGTGCTCCGTTATCTCCAGCTGGAGCGCCCCGGGAGGCACGCCGTGGCGGGCGAGGCGGGCGGCGACGGAGCCCGCGAAGCCCGGGGTGTGGACGTCGCGCGGGGAGACGTTGACCGCTACGGGGACCTCCAACCCCATGGCCCGCCACTTCGCCACCTGGCCGAGCGCGGTCTCCAGGACGTACTCCGTCAGCCGGGGCATCAGGCCCGACGATTCCGCGATCGCGATGAACTCGTCCGGGGAGACCCGGCCCCGCTCCGGGTGGACCCAGCGGACCAGGGCCTCCAGGCCCTCGACATGGCCGTCGAAGCCGACCTTGGGCTGGTAGTGGAGCTCGACCTCGCCGGCGTCCAGCGCGCGGCGCAGGTCGCCGAGGAGGCCGAGGCGGTCGGGGGTGTTGCCGTCGCGGCGGGCCTCGTAGACCTCGACGCCGCTGCGGTCGCGCTTGGCCTGGTACATCGCCACGTCGGCCCGGCGCAGCAGCCCCTCCGCGTCCAGGGCGTGGTCGGGGTAGACGGCGACGCCGGCGCTGGCCTCCAGGACGAGGGTGAGCCCGTCCAGGTCGAGGGGGGAGCCGAGGTCGGCGACGAGGGTACGGGCGACCCGCTGGGCGCTGGTGAGGGAGTCGGCGGTGGGCAGCAGCACGGCGAACTCGTCGCCGCCGAGGCGGGCGGCCTCCGCGTCGCGGGGCAGGGCGAGCCGGAGTCGTTCGGCGATCTGGAGGAGCAGCCGGTCGCCGGCGAGATGACCGAGGGTGTCGTTGACCGACCGGAAACGATCGAGGTCGATCAGGACGAGCGCGGCGCGGGCCCCGGCCCGTTCGGCCTCGTCCAGGGCGCTCCAGGTGCGTTCCAGCAGCCACTGACGGTTGGGCAGTCCGGTGAGGGGGTCGCGCAGTTGTTCCTCGGCGCGGGCGCGGGCGATCCAGAGGGTGGAATCGAGGGCGATGAGGGGGACCGCGAAGAGGGGCAGGAGGACGGGCGAGTGGTCGGCGACGACCGCGATCAGCGGGGCGATGCCGAGCAGGGCGATGCCGACGAGGGCCTGCCGCATCAGGGCGGTGCGGGCGATGCTGGTCAGCGCGGCGCGCGGGGCCATGGACCACCAGAGGAGCGCGCGGGTGACGGCGAGGTAGAGGAAGGCGGCGAGGGCGATCTTGGGGGCGGCGGAGAGCCGCCAGGTGTCGGGCAGCCAGGGGCTCTCGACGCCGGCGGTGATCCCGCAGGCGGCGAGGCCGAGCCCGGCGGCCGCGATGCCGAGGATGTCGACCGCGCCGTGGAGTAAGGCCTGCCGCCATCGGTGGCGGCGGGCGGTGGCCACCAGGGTGACGACCGCGATGCTGATCAGTACGGCCGGGAGCCAGCCGTAGAGGAGCAGGACGGCCAGGGTGAGGGCGGCACCGGATCCGGTGCCGCCCCACCAACGGTCCCGGCCGAGGGCGACGAGATGGGCGACGATGAGCGCGGTGAGGGTCGCGAGCGACCAGCCGACCGTCTGCCCCGGGAAGAGGGCCCGTTCCGAGGAGACCGCCCGCAGTACGCCGACGGTGAGCCCGAGCGCGGCCAGGGCCACGCAGACCGTCGGCAGCCCGGGCGGGGAGAGCCGCCGCGGCCGCGATGCCGGTTCGGCGCTGTCGGTGGTGGGTTTCATGCCCGTCCCTCTCACAGCCGGCGGTGCCCGCGCCACGGCAGGCGCACATCTCAACAGTAGGCCGCAGAAGGCTACGGCGGGCAGCGATCGGCAGCGGTTGCCCGAATGCGATCCGGCGTTCTGTAGCCATCTGGTATGCGCTGTAGGGGTAATGCCCACTGCCTATGCGGGCATTACTCCGCTGGGGTGGCCTCCTGGGGCACGGCCGCCTCGCGCGCCGCCTCGGGGCCTTCCTCCAGCAGGACGGTGAAACCGTCCTCTTCGAGGACCGGGACCTTCAGCTGCATCGCCTTGTCGTATTTCGAACCGGGGTTGTCACCGACGACCACGAAGTCCGTCTTCTTCGATACCGACCCGGTCACCTTCGCGCCCCGGCTCTGGAGGGCCTCCTTGGCGGCGTCCCGGGTGAAGCCCGTGAGGGTGCCGGTGACGACGACGGTCAGCCCGGCGAGCGGACGCGGACCCTCCGCCTCGCCGGCCTCCTCCTCCATCCGGACCCCGGCGGCCCGCCACTTCTCGATGATCTCGCGGTGCCAGTCCTCGGCGAACCACTCCCGGACGGCGGTGGCGATGGTGTCCGAGACGCCGTCGACGGCGGCGAGCTCCTCCTCCGTGGCCTCGGCGATCCGGTCGATCGAGCGGAACTCGCGGGCCAGCGCCGCCGCGGCGACGGGACCCACATGGCGGATGGACAGGCCGTTGATCACCCGGGCGAGCGGGCGCTGCTTGGCCGCCTGGATGTTCTCCAGCATGGCCAGGGCGTTCTTCTTCGGCTCGCCCTTCTGGTTGGCGAAGAAGGTGACGACCTTCTCCTCGCCCGTCTTGGGGTCGATCTTGGGCAGACCGCTGTCCTGGTCCCGCACATACGACTTGATGGGCAGCAGTTCCTCGATCGTCAGACCGAAGAGGTCGCCCTCGTTGACCATCGGCGGGGTGGCGGGCTCCAGGGGCTGGGTGAGGGCCGAGGCGGCCACATAGCCGAAGTTCTCGATGTCGAGGCACTCGCGGCCCACGAGGTAGTACAGCCGCTCGCGGATCTGGCCCGGGCAGGAGCGGGCGTTGGGGCACCGGAGGTCGATGTCGCCCTCCTTCATCGGGCGCAGCCCGGTGCCGCACTCAGGGCACTCGGCGGGCATCACGAACTCCCGTTCGGTGCCGTCGCGCAGATCCACGACGGGGCCGAGGACCTCGGGGATCACATCGCCGGCCTTGCGGATGACGACGGTGTCGCCGATGAGGACGCCCTTGGCCTTGACGACCTCCTGGTTGTGGAGGGTGGCGAACTCGACCTCGGAGCCGGCGACGGTGACGGGCTCGAAGACGGCCTGCGGGGTCACCCGGCCGGTGCGGCCGACGCCGACGCGGATGTCGAGGAGCTTGGTGTTGACCTCCTCCGGCGGGTACTTCCAGGCGATGGCCCAGCGCGGGGCGCGCGCGGTGGAGCCCAGCCGGCCCTGGAGGGGGATCTCGTCGAGCTTGACGACGACGCCGTCGATCTCGTGCTCCATCGAGTGCCGGACCTTGGGCTGCCCGTAGTTCGCGATGAACTTCCGCACCTCGTCGAGCGAGCCGAAGACCTCGGCGTGCGCGGCGGTGGGCAGGCCCCACTCCCGCAGCAGCTCATACGCGTGCGACTGGCAGTCGATGTCGAAGCCCTCGCGGGCGCCGATGCCGTGCACCACCATGTGCAGCGGGCGGGTGGCGGTGACGCGCGGGTCCTTCTGGCGCAGCGAACCGGCCGCCGCGTTGCGCGGGTTGGCGAAGGGGGCCTTGCCCGCCTCCACCAGGCGGGCGTTGAGCTCCTCGAACTTCTCCATCGGGAAGTAGACCTCGCCGCGCACCTCGACGAGGGCGGGGATCCGCTCGCCCTTCAGCCGGTCCGGGACCTCGGAGATGGTGCGGACGTTCGGCGTGATGTCCTCACCCGTGCGGCCGTCGCCGCGGGTGGCGGCGCGGGTGAGCCGGCCGTGCTCGTACGTCAGGTTGACGGCGAGGCCGTCGACCTTGAGCTCGCACAGGAAGTGGTAATCGGCACCTTCGCCGAGGTCCTTGGCGATGCGCTCGGCCCAGGCGGCGAGCTCCTCGTCGTCGAAGGCGTTGTCCAGGGAGAGCATGCGCTCGCGGTGCTCGACGGCGGTGAACTCCGTCTCGTACGCGCCCGCGACCTTCTGGGTCGGCGAGTCCGGCGTGCGCAGCGGCGGATACTCCTCCTCCAGGGCCTCCAGCGACCGCAGCAGCTTGTCGAACTCGGCGTCGCTGACGACGGGGGCGTCCTTCACGTAATACCGGAAGCGGTGCTCCTCGACCTGCTCGGCGAGCAGGGCGTGCTTCTCCCGCGCCTCGGCGGGCACCGCCGCTTGCGCCGCGAGCTTCTCGAGCTCTTCGCCTCGCCGTTCGACAGCCACCGTCTCGTCCTCCCGTTGATCCATGAGCGCCGTCACTCAGGGTTGTCTGCGAGTGATTTCGCCGCCCGGACGCAGTGGGCGAGGGCCGCCCGGGCATACGCGGGCGAAGCGCCCGCGAGCCCGCACGACGGGGTGACGACCACGGACTCCGAAAGAGCCCCCGGTGCCAGCCCCAGCCTGCGCCACAGCGTCCTGACACCCATGACGCTACCGGCAGGGTCGGACAATGGGCCGTCCACGCCGGGCACCATGCCGGCGAAGAGGGTCGTGCCCGCCTCCACCGCCTCACCGATCGCATCGTCCTCACGCTCGGTGAGGAGCGAGAAATCGAACGAGACGCCGGTGACTCCGGCGCGGCGCAGCAGCGCGAAGGGCACGCCGGGGGCGCACGAGTGCACGACGAGTTCGGCGCCGGCCTCCGTCGCGACCGCCGCCATGTCTCGCAGCGCGCCCTCGACGACGGCCCGGTCGACGGCACGGTGGGTGCGGTAACCGCTGGCCGTACGGATCTGGCCGCGCAGCACGGCGGGCAGGGAGGGCTCGTCGAGCTGGAGGACGAGCCGGGCGCCGGGCACCCGGCGGCGCACCTCGGCGAGGTGGCCGCGCAGGCCCTCGGCCAGGGAGGCCGTGAGGTCGCGGCAGGCGCCGGCGTCGCCGAGGGCGGCCTCGCCGCCGCGCAGCTGGAGGGAGGAGGAGAGGGTCCAGGGCCCGACGGCGGAGACCTTCAGCGCGCCCTCGTGGCCCTGAGTGAACTCTTCAAGGGCGTCCAGGTCCTCGCCGAGCCAGGAGCGCGCGCGACGGGTGTCGCGGCCGGGCCGGTCGCTGACACGCCAGCCGCTGGGCTCCAGGTGTGCGAAGACCTCGACCAGCATCCCGGCGGTGCGGCCGATCATGTCCGCCCCGGGCCCGCGCGCGGGCAGCTCCGGGAGGTGCGGCAGCGCCTCCAGCGACCCGGTGACGGTCTTCGCGGCCTCGCGCGCGACTCCCCCGGGCATCGAACCGACGCCGGTGGCGACCCCCGCGCCCCAGCTCCTGACGTTGCTCTTCTCGCTCACTCAGGAAGGGTACGAGAAAGGGGCCGCGCGCCCGGCCGGGGCCGGAGGGCTATCAGCCGCCCGAGTACCCCGGGCGGACCGACAGGTCGTTGACCTCCGCGTCGCGCGGCAGGTCCAGGGCGAGCAGGATCGTCGCCGTGACCGACTCCGGGCTGATCCACTTGCCCGGCTCGTACTCCTTGCCCTCCTGCTGGTGCACGCTCACCTGCATGGCGGTGGCCACCCGGCCCGGGTAGACGCTGGTGACGCGGACGCCGTGGGTGTGCTCCTCGGCCCGCAGGGAGTCCGCGAGCGCCTTCAGGCCGTGCTTGCTGGCCGCGTACGCGCCCCAGCCGGGGTTCGCGCGCAGCCCGGCGCCGGAGTTGACGAAGACGACGTGCCCCTGCGAGACGCGGAGCTGCGGCAGCAGCAGCCGCGTCAGCTCGGCGGGCGCGACCAGGTTGACGGCGAGCGTCCGGTTCCAGGTCTTGGGGGTCAGCTCGCCGATGTCCCCGAGGTCGGCGACGCCCGCGATGTGCAGCAGGGAGTCGACGCGGTCGGGCAGGGTCTGGTGGCCGAGCGCCCAGGAGAGCCGGTCGGGGTTGCCGAGGTCGGCGACGAGGGTGTGGGCGCCGGGGAAGCGCGCGGCGAGCTCCTTGGCCCGGCCCGCGTCGCGCGCGACGAGCCAGAGTTCGTCGCCGCGCTCGTGCAGCCGCCGGGCGACCGCCTCGCCGATGCCCGACCCGGAGCCGGTGATCACATGTGTTGCCATGCCCCCCAGCTTGCCCCACCGCGCCGGGGGCGGGCACCGGCCCCGTACGCCGCGTCTGTCCCCTTGTGTGGCGTCTTCGGGCGAGCCGGACGCTAAGGGACGATTTCCTATGTCTCCGATATGGATTCGGAATCTTATGGGTCGCGAACCGATCACAGTGTTACCGACGGTATCGCAAAAGCGGTAATGGCATGCCTAGCGTGACGCGGGCTCACCGGCGGCGTAATCCCCGCGCCGTTTTCCGTCATTTCACTGAAAGCAGTCATAGTGAAGATTCGCATATCCCGCACCGCCGCCATATCCGGATTCGTCATCATCGCCCTGACCGGAGCGAGCGGCTGCGGCAGCGACTCGAGCGGGAAGAGCGGCTCCTCCGGCTCGGGCGCCGCGGCCGCCGCCGCTGCCACCACCGACGGCTCCGGTGACGGCACGAAGGACGTCACCATCTCCGACTGCGCATACGTCGAGAAGCAGGGCATCGCGGCCAAACTGAGCGCCATGAACCCCAGCGCGACGGCCACTTACAGCTACACCGTCACCGTGAAGTTCACGGCCCCGGACGGCTCCGCGCTCGAGTCCCAGGACTTCTCGCTCCTGTTCGTCCGCCCCGGCCGCACGGACAACCACGACATCACCGCCCCCTACAGCCCGAAGGCGGGAGCCCCCACGAAGGGCGCGAAGTGCGAGATCGCCAAGGTCGTGCGCGGAACCGGCTGAAAATATTCCGCCCGTACCGTCCCGCCCCGCCCTATCCCTCTTCGGAAGCCGTTCTGTCGCGGTCGTGTCACAGAAACAGCCGGTGACCTGCTGGGATTTGGCCATGTGTAAACACCCCGTTAGCGTGACGTGCGCTCGTCAAATGATCAACGCATCGTCTCGTCACTTCATCGGGGGAGTTCACATATGAAGCTTCGTCATGTCCGCGCGACCGCCGTTTTCGGAATCGTCGTCGTCGCCCTCACGGGCGCCCGGGGTCACCATGGCGCGAGCTGCGGCGGCGGATCCAGCCATCACAGCAGCGGCTCGTCCACGAGCGGGGGCACGACCGGGGGCACGACCGGGGGCTCGTCGACCGGCGGCGGTTTCAGCGGCGGCGGGACGACGAGCGGTGGCGCCACCACCGGCGGTACCACCACCGGTGGCACAGCCACCGGTGGTGGTGGCGGCGACGCCATGCGCGACATCAAGATCATGGACTGCGCCTACACCGACCGCCTCGGCATCACGGCGAAGCTCAGCGCCACCAACGGCAGCGCGACCCTCAAGTACACCTACCGCCTGACCGTGCAGTTCACGGACCCGGAGGGCAAGGTCACCACGCGCTTCCCGTCCATCCCGTACGTGATGCCGGGCAAGTCGAGCACGCTCGACGTCTCCACCCCGTACGTACCGAAGGCGGGCTCGCCGAGCAGCGGCGGCAGGTGCGAGGTCACGAACGTGACGCGGACGATCGCGAACTAGGTTTCCAGAGGTAACCTTCGGCACTCTTCGCCCGTTTGGGCGAAGGACGCGCGAGCGGGTACGGGCGGCTCGCCTTCCGGGGCAGAGTCGTCCGCAACCCATCACACTGCAGCTGGAGCACCCGGTGACGACCACCGAAATGCGGAAGTTCGAGGAATTCGACGCGTCGTTCCCGGAGCACAACGCCGAGATGATCGACGGACAGGTCTGCATCAACACCGTGGTGACATCCGGTCACGGCCAGGCGGTTCTGGCCATCGCGGCCCAGCTCGTCGACGAGTGGTGCGTCATGACCAAGGTGGACACGGTCTACGAAGGCTGGCGTGGCACGACCCTGCTTCGCCCCGACCTCTCGGTCGCGGCCCCCGCCCACCATGGCGCGGACCTCCCGCGGTTCCCCGCAGAAGAGATCATTCTGGTCACCGAGGTCACTTCCAGGTCCACTTTCGAGAACGACACCCGCCGCAAGGTCGCGAAGTACGCCCAGGCCGGTATCCCCTACTACCTCGTCGTGGACCCCATCAAGGGCCGGTGCCTGCTCCACTCACTCCCCGAGGACGGCCGCTACCGCTCGAAGGTCGAGAGCAAGTTCGGCGACCCGGTATCGGTCGGCGCCCCTCTGGACACCGACATCGACACCTCCGCCCTCTACACCTACTGAACCTACTGACCCGCCCGCGCGGCGGCCCGCTCCGTCGTCGCGATCGTCGCAGAGCCGACGACGCGGGTGTCGTCGTAGAGGACGATCGCCTGGCCGGGGGCCACGCCGCGGACCGGCTCGGTGAAGCGGACGCGGAGCTCGTCGCCGACGAGCTCGGCCGTCACCTCGGTCTCGCCGCCGTGGGCGCGCAGCTGGGCCGTGTACGTGCCGGGGCCGGCCGGGGCCACGCCGCACCAGCGGGGCTTGATGGCGGTGAGGGCCGAGACGTCCAGGGCCTCCACCGGGCCCACCGTCACGGTGTTGTTCACCGGGGAGATGTCCAGGACGTAGCGCGGCTTGCCGTCCGGGGCCGGGCGGCCTATGCGCAGGCCCTTGCGCTGGCCGATGGTGAAGCCGTAGGCGCCCTCGTGGGTGCCGACCGTGTTGCCGGCCTCGTCGACGATGTCGCCCTCGGCCCGGCCCAGCCGCTTCGCCAGGAAGCCCTGGGTGTCGCCGTCGGCGATGAAGCAGATGTCGTGGCTGTCGGGCTTCTTCGCCACGGCCAGGCCCCGGCGCTCCGCCTCGGCGCGGATCTCGTCCTTGGTGGTGATCGTGTCGCCCAGCGGGAACATCGCGTGGGCGAGCTGGCGCTCGTCCAGGACGCCCAGGACGTACGACTGGTCCTTGGCCATGTCGCTGGCGCGGTGCAGCTCGCGGGTGCCGTCCTCGCCTCGTACGACCGTGGCGTAGTGGCCGGTGCAGACCGCGTCGAAGCCCAGCGCGAGGGCCTTGTCCAGCAGCGCGGCGAACTTGATCTTCTCGTTGCAGCGCAGGCAGGGGTTGGGCGTGCGCCCGGCCTCGTACTCGGCGACGAAGTCCTCGACGACGTCCTCGCGGAAGCGCTCGGCCAGGTCCCAGCAGTAGAAGGGGATGCCGATCACATCGGCGGCCCGGCGGGCGTCGCGGGAGTCCTCGATGGTGCAGCAGCCGCGCGCGCCGGTGCGGAAGGACTGCGGGTTCGCGGACAGCGCGAGGTGCACACCGGTCACGTCGTGCCCGGCTTCGACGGCACGGGCCGCCGCGACGGCGGAGTCGACGCCGCCGGACATGGCGGCGAGCACACGGAGGCGACGTCCGTCGCGGGGGCCTGAAGGTGCACCGGGGAAGTCAGTCATAGCCCTCCCAGGGTACGGGGTGCCCGGAACCGGGCGGGTGGCGCGGGCGTTTCCGCTCAGGACGGGGCGCCTGCCCCGCCGGGACGGGGGCGCGGGTGGAAGCGGAGCGGGCGGAAGCGGAGCGGGCGGAAGCGGCGCCGGTGGAAGCGGAGCGGAAGCGTGGCGTCGGGCGTCGGGCGCTGCTGATCGGCGGCGCCAGCGCCGTGACGGCGGCCGGCGCGGCCGGGTACGCGGGGCGGGACGAGCTCGCCCGCTGGTGGTGGCGCGTGGCGGGGCGGGAGCGGCCCCGGACGGACGGGGCGGTCGACCACCCGGGCGCCGAGTGGGTCGCCGCGTCGTCGGCGAACTGGCGGCGGGCCTCACGGCCGGACGACTACGACGTCGACCGGATCGTCGTCCACGTGGTGCAGGGCGACTACGGAGAAGCCCTGCGGGTCTTCCGCGATCCGCTGCACCAGGCGGCCGCGCACTATGTCGTGCGGCGGGACGGGCATGTGGCACAGACCGTCCGCGAGCTGGACGTGGCGTTCCACGCGGGGAACCGGGCGTTCAACGAGCGCAGTGTCGGGATCGAGCACGAGGGGTACGTGGAGCGGCCCGGCGACTTCACGGACGCGATGTACGCGGCGTCCGCGCGGCTGGCGGCGGGGATCTGTGGGCGGTACGGGATTCCGGTGGACCGGAGGCATATTGTGGCGCACTCCGAGGTGCCGGGTACGGACCATACGGATCCCGGCTCGCACTGGGACTGGGACCGGTACCTGCGGCTGGTCCGGGCGGCGGGCCCTGCGGGCGGCTGAGCCCCAGCCCCGCCCTTTCACCGTTTCCTGGGGCTCCGCCCCAGACCCCGCTCCTCAAACGCCGGAGGGGCTGAATTCAGCCCGCCTAGCTCAGTCCCGCCGTTCGGGCCCGGTCCACCACCGGGCCGATCGCGTCGATCACCGCCGTGACGTCCTCGCGCGTCGACGTGTGGCCCAGGGAGAAGCGCAGGGTGCCGCGGGCCAGGTCGCGGTCGGTGCCCGTGGCCAGGACGACGTGGCTGGGCTGGGCGACGCCGGCCGTGCAGGCGGAGCCGGTCGAGCACTCGATGCCCTGGGCGTCGAGGAGGAGGAGCAGGGAGTCGCCCTCGCAGCCCGGGAAGGAGAAGTGGGCGTTGGCGGGCAGCCGGCCCGCCGGGTCCGGGTCGCCGCCGAGGACCGCGTCGGGGACGGCGGCCCGGACGCCCTCGATCAGCTCGTCCCGCAGCGCCCCGATCTCCCGGGCGAAGTCCGCGCGCCGCTCGGCGGCCAGCCGGCCCGCCACCGCGAAGGCGGCGATCGCCGGGACGTCGAGGGTGCCGGAGCGCACGTGCCGCTCCTGGCCGCCGCCGTGCAGCAGCGGTACGGGCGTGTACTGGCGGCCCAGCAGCAGGGCGCCGATCCCGTACGGGCCGCCGATCTTGTGGCCGCTGACGGTCATCGCGGCGAGCCCGGAGGCGGCGAAGTCCACGTCGAGCTGACCGACGGCCTGCACGGCGTCGGCGTGCAGCGGAACGTCGAACTCCGAAGCCGCGTCGGCCAGTTCGCGGACCGGCATCACCGTGCCGATCTCGTTGTTGGCCCACATCACCGTGGCGAGGGCCACGTCGTCGGGGTTACGGGCGATGGCCTCGCGGAGGGCGTCGGCGTGGACCCGGCCGTAGGAGTCGACCGGCAGGTATTCGACGGTCGCGCCCTCGTGCTCGGCGAGCCAGTGGACCGCGTCGAGCACCGCGTGGTGCTCGACGGGGCTGGCCAGGACGCGCGTACGGGCCGGGTCGGCGGCGCGGCGTGCCCAGAACAGGCCCTTGACGGCGAGGTTGTCGGCTTCGGTGCCGCCCGCGGTGAAGACCACTTCGCTGGGGCGCGCGCCGAGCGAGGCGGCGAGCGATTCGCGCGCTTCCTCGACCGTGCGGCGGGCGCGGCGGCCCGCGGCGTGCAGCGAGGACGCGTTGCCGGCGAGGGGCAGCTGGGCGGTCATCGCCGTCACCGCCTCCGGGAGCATGGGGGTGGTGGCGGCGTGGTCGAGGTAGGCCATGGTGGGCACGATTCTACGAGGCCCGGTCCGGGACCGTGGCGGGGTGTTCCAGCCCCGGAGGCGGCATCCGCTTGCGCCCGGGGTCGTACAGCTCCGCCACGGCCCGGGCGGCCGCCGCCAGCTCCCGCCGTACCGGCTCCGGCGAGATCACCTCCAGGTCCGGGCCGTAGGCCAGCAGGGATCGCGCGTCCTCCGGGCCGGCGAAGGCGAATTCCACGGTCGCGGGGTCGCCCTCGGACGGCGGCCCGGTGAGCTCCCGGCCGCGCAGACGCAGGAGCGTGGCGAGGCGGGAGCGGCGTACCCGGGCCGTCACCAGGAGCTCCGCGGGCCGGCCCTCGACCTCGCGGCGCAGCTCCTCCCAGACGTCCGTCAGCTCCAGGCCGGCCCGCCGGCGTACCGGCTCGTCGGTGAGGTTCGCCCTCAGCACCCGGTCGGCGCGGTAGAGGCGGGGGCGGCCGCGGTGGTCGGCGACGAGGTACCAGACGCCGGCCTTGGCGACGAGGCCGTAGGGGTCGACGGTGTACGTGCTCGGTTCGGCCGTGCCGCCGTGGCGGTAGCGCAGGCGCAGCCGGAGGTCGGTGAAGACGGCGGTGCGCAGCTCGCCGAGGTCGACGGCGGCGGTGGGAGCCGCCCAGCGGACGGGGTCGATGTGGATGCGGCGGCTGATGGCCTCGGCGGCGGGGCGGTGGACGGCGGGCAGGGCGGCCATGACCTTGCGCAGGGCGGAGCCCAGGGCGCCGTCGAGGCCGAGGTCGGCGTGGGCGCTCGGGCCGGCCAGGACGAACAGGGCGCGGGCCTCGTCGGCGGTGAGGCCTGTGACGTCGGTGCGGTAGCCGGGGAGCAGGGCGATGCCGCCGTGGCGGCCGCGTTCGGCGTAGACGGGCACACCGGCGGCGGAGAGGGATTCGACGTCGCGGTAGATCGTGCGGACGGACACCTCCAGGCGCCGGGCGAGCTCGGCGGCGGGCACCCGGTCGCGGTTCTGGAGCAGCAGGAGTATCGACAGCAGCCGGTCGGATTTCACATGATCAATCTTGGATCAAACTTGACGGCAGGTGTCAGGTTTTGGCGGGAGGGTGCTCCTCGAACGACCGACCGTTCGACCGATCACCCCGTCCGCAAGGAGCAGTGACCCATGGACCTCGACCTCGACCCCCGCCCCCTCCACGCCCGTGCCACCGGCCAGGTGGCGGCCCTGATGGCCCGGGTGAAGCCCGAGGCGCTCGGCGACCCCACGCCCTGCGACGGGTTCGACGTGCGCGGTCTGCTGGCGCATCTCGTGGGCGGTGTCCGTGCGGCCGCCGAGCTCGGCCGTACCGGCGCTGACGTGACGCTGGAGGCCGCCGAGGGCGTGCCGGACGACGGCTGGCTCCGGGCCTACGACGAGGCCCGCGCGCTCTTCGACGAGGTGTGGGCCGACGACGCGAAGCTGGACGCGCCGGTGTCCGTGCCGTGGGGCGAGCTGCCGGGCCGGGCGTACCTCTCCTCCGGCTGTGTGCTGGAGACGGTCGCCCACACCTGGGACCTGTCCGCCGCCCTCGGCCACCCGCTGCCCCTGGACCAGGAGCTCGCCGAGTACGCCCTCCGGTGGGCGCGCCGGGTGCTCCCGGCGGGGCGGCGCGGCGCGCCCGTGCCGTTCGGGCCGGTGCGTCCGGCCCCCGAGGGCGCGGACGCCTACGCGCGGCTGGCGGCGTGGCTCGGCCGGGAGGTCTGAGCCGGAAGGAGGCCCGGCGGCCGCTCAGAGGGCGGGCCTGGCCAGCTGGCGCGACTGGGCGACGAGCCGGTCCCGGCTGTCCCAGACCTCCGCGTCCTCCTCCATGTAGCCGCCCGCGAGATTGCGGCTGGTCTTGAGGATCCGGAGGGGGCCGGGGGCGGGGCGCACCCGGATGTGGGCGGTCAGCTCGACGGTGGGCACCACTCCGGTGACGCCGTACTCGAAGGCGGTGGGCGGCAGCGAGTCGACGGCCAGCAGCAGCGAGAGCGGGTCGGGGGCGCGGCCGTCCGCGAGGCCGTACCAGGCGCGGATCTCGCCCCGGCTGCTCGGCCGGCCGGTCATCCAGCCGGTGGTGGCCGGGTCGAGGCGGTAGTCGAGCCGGTGGACGATCTCGGGGACGGGCACCGCCGGGGCCGGTCCGGGGTCGAGGAGGCCCCGGCACTCCTCGTACGGCGGCAGGGGCGGGGGCGTGGCGATGGTGCGGACGTCGTCGGGGAGGACGGCCAGGTCCCCGTAGGCGGCCAGGACGCGGACGCGCTCGGTCTCGGTGCCGTCCTCGGTGCGCTGGAGGAGGCGGGCCTGGCCGGTGGAGAGCGAGCGGCCCGTGCGGAGCGGCTCGGTGCGGATGACGGCGGGGCCGGGCCGTGAGGCGCTCAGATAGTGGGCGGTGACGGTGAACGGGTCGGGGTGGGGCAGGGTGTCGCGCAGGGCGCGGGCGAGCAGGGCGAGGAGGTAGCCGCCGTTGAGGGGGCCGAAGACGGTCCAGCCAGGGTGGAGGCGGGCGTCGTAGCCGCCCGGCCCGTTGGCCGAGATCGCGGTGTCCCGGTCGAACTCGCTGTCGCCGATGGTTGCCGGAGCCATGCGAGAACGCTAATGCGAAAACGTTACGTCCGGCGTTCGGTCCGGACGGTCTCATCCCTGGGTGGGGTCCTCGACGGCGGCGCTGCGGCGGTGCCAGGCGCGCGGGGCGCGCCAGTGGTAGCGCATCGCGAGCAGCCGCAGGACGAACGCGACGGCGGCGGACAGCATGCTGGTGGAGACGTTGAGCGCGTCGTAGCGGATGAGCAGCGCGGCCATGGTGGAGCCGACCATGGCGGGCACGGCGTACAGGTCGCGGTCCCAGCGCAGCAGCGAGGGCACCTCGTGGGCCAGGACGTCGCGCAGCACGCCGCCGCCGACGGCCGTGGCCAGGCCGAGCGTCGCGGCGAAGGTCAGGCCGAGCCCGTGCCCGTAGGCCTTGACCGTGCCCGCGACGCAGAACAGCCCGAGCCCGGCGGCGTCGAAGACGTTCACCGCCTTGGTGATCCGCTCCACCTCCGGGTGGAGGAAGAAGACGATCACGGTGGCGACCAGCGGGGTGAGGAAGTACCCCAGGTCGGTGAAGGCGGCGGGCGGCACCGCTCCGATGATCAGGTCCCGGAACAGCCCGCCGCCCAGCGCCGTGACCTCCGCCAGCACGGCCATGCCGAAGACGTCGAAGTTCTTGCGGACGCCGAGCAGGGCGCCCGACATGGCGAAAACGAAGATCCCGGCGAGGTCGAGCGAGTGCTGGACGGAGGGACTGAACAGATCGGTGAGCACCAGACATTCTTACGCGCCGGCGGCCGCGCTCCCGACTCGTCCCGGTATGCGGACCGGCGCGCCTCCGGCGGCCACGGTCCGACTACGGCAGTCGGCTACGGCAGCCGGCGACGGCCCGGCTACGGCAGCTTCGGCTTCTGCGGCGTGGAGAGCCAGGTCCGGAAGAAATCGCTCAGGTCCTGGTGGGAGACCGCCTCGGCCAGGCCGGTGAACTGGGCGGTGCGGACGTTGCCGCCCTTGTGGAGCTTGGTCCACAGCGGCAGCAGCTTGAAGAACGCCTTGTCGCCGATGCGCTCGCGCAGCATCTGGAGGGTCATCGCGCCCCGGAAGTAGACGGACCGCGAGAACATCGTGTCGCGCTTGGGGTCGGCCACGTCGAGCTTCCAGAAGGCGTCGCCGTCGCCGTGGGCGTTGTACGCCTCCAGGAAGGACTGGTGGGCGCTCTTGCGGCCCTTGTGCTCGTCCCACAGCCACTCGGCGTAGGTGGCGAAGCCCTCGTTGAGCCAGACGTCCTTCCACCGCTCGACGGACAGCGAGTCCCCGAACCACTGGTGGGCCAGCTCGTGGACGACCGTCGACTCGTCGCGCACGGCGGAGTAGACGGGCTTCGTCTGGACCTCCAGCGAGAACTCGGCCTGCGGCATGTCGTCGACGATGGCGCCCGTCTCCTCGAAGGGGTACGGGCCGAAGAGCTTGGACCAGTAGTCGGTGGCCTCGGCGGTGATGCCGTAGAAGTCGAGCTTGTCCGTGGGCAGGGCGGGATTGGTGGCGACGTAGATGGGGGTGCCGCCGGGGGTGACGCCCTTGCGCACGTCGAACTTCCCGATCGTGGCGGTGGCGAGGTAGGGCGCCATCGGCTTGCTCTCCCGCCAGTGGGTGATCGTGGTGTCGCCCCGGTCGCGGGTGGCGAGGAGTCTGCCGTTGGAGACGGCGGTCAGGCCCTTGGGGGCCCGGATGGTGATGTCGAAGGTGGCCTTGTCGGAGGGGTGGTCGCTGGAGGGGAACCAGGTGGAGGCGGCGTTGGGCTCGCACGCCACGAAGACGCCGTCCTTGGTCTTCATCCAGCCGTACTTCGAGCCGAAGATGATGGGGCCGCTCAGCGGCTGGGGTATTCCGCCGTAGGTGACGGTCGTGGTGAAGGTGTGGCCCTTGACCAGTGGGAGCGCCGGACGGATCCGGATCTCGTCGCCCACCCGGGAGAAGGCGGCGGGCAGGCCGTTCACCTCGACCTTGGAGACCGTGAGCTGCTGGAGGTCCAGGTCGAAGGAGGAGAGGCTCTGGGTGGCCCGCGCGGTGACGGTCGTCCTGCCGTCCAGCCGGCCGCTGGAGGGTGTGTAGCCGACGTCCAGATCGTAGTGGAGGGCGTCGAAACCGCCGTTGCCCAGCTCGGGGAAGTAGGTGTCGCCTATGCCGGGGGCGCCGGCGGTGGGCCAGGCGGACCGGTCGGAGCGGGCGGACGCCATGGGGGCGGCCGCGAGCACCCAGGCCGAGGCGGTGGCCGTGGCCAGGGCGAGGAGCCGGACCGGGGTCCGGCGGCCCTTCGAGCGTATGGAGAGGTCCCGGAGCGGGCGGGAGAGTGCCATGAGCCGTCCCTTCGAACGTGCGAGCGCATGTAGCGGCGAACGCGCCGACTCTGCACTCCCCCGCCTCGCGGTGCTCAGGTCTTTACCAAGTCATTTCGATCATCGTCATTTCGATCATCACGAGCCAGCCTCGCACGCCGCTTACGCGCCCGCACCTTCCGTCACCGGTTCGGGTGCTTCCGGTGCGTTCTCCGGGTGATGGCAGGCCACCTGGTGACCGGTCCGCAGCGTGAGCAGCGGCGGCTCGTCCCTCCCGCACACCTCCGTCGCCTTCCAGCAGCGGGTGTGGAAGCGGCAGCCGGCGGGCGGGGAGATCGGCGAGGGCACGTCGCCCGTGAGCAGGATCCTCCCCCGGCTACCGCCGGGAGGTGCCCCCACCCGCTCGGCACGCCGCCCCGGGTCCGGCACGGGCACGGCCGACAGCAGCGCCTTGGTGTAGGGGTGCATGGGCGTCTCGTAGAGCGAGGCGCGGTCGGCCAGCTCCACGATCTTGCCGAGGTACATCACCGCGATCCGGTCCGAGACGTGCCGGATGACCGACAGGTCGTGGGCGATGATGACGTAGGTCAGCCCGAGCTCCTCCTGGAGGTCGTCCAGGAGGTTGACCACCTGGGCCTGGATGGAGACGTCCAGCGCGGAGACCGGCTCGTCGGCGACGACCAGCCGGGGCTTGAGCGCGAGGGCCCGCGCGATGCCGATGCGCTGGCGCTGGCCGCCGGAGAACTCGTGCGGATAGCGGTTGTAGTGCTCGGGGTTGAGGCCGACCAGCTCCAGCAGCCGCTGGACCTCCCGCTTCACCCCGCCCTCGGGCGCGATGCCCTGGAGCCGGAACGGCGCCCCGACGATCGTGCCGACGGTGTGCCGGGGGTTCAGCGAGGAGTACGGGTCCTGGAAGATCATCTGGACGTCGCGGCGCATGGGCCGCATCCCCGCCACATTGAGATGGGTGATGTCCTTGCCCTCGAACTCGATCCGCCCGTCGGTGGGTTCGAGCAGCCGGGTGATCAGCCGGCCCATGGTCGACTTGCCGCACCCTGACTCGCCCACCACGCCCAGGGTCTCCCCCGCGCGCACGTCGAAGCTCAGCCCGTCCACGGCCCGCACCGCGCCCGCCCGGCGGCGCAGCAGGCCCTTGACGATCGGGAAGTGCTTGACCAGGCCCTCGACCTTCAGCAGGGTCTCGCCGGCCTCGGGCGCCGACTGCGCGGGGATCGTCATCTGTTGATCCTTCTGTTGTTCCTTCAAAGCTTCGGCGCGATCTCTTCGGTCCAGATGCGGGTGCGCTCCTCGGGCGGAAGGTGGCAGGCGGAGTGGTGCGGCCGGCCGCCCTCCGCGCCGGGGACCGGGCGCAGTTCGGGGCGCTCGGTGCGGGTGACCCCGCCCTTGGGGACGTCCGCGTAGGGGCAGCGCGGGTTGAAGGCGCAGCCGGAGGGCACGTTGATCAGGCTGGGCGGGGAGCCCTTGACCGGGATCAGCCGCTCGGTCTGCTCGCGGTCGATCCGGGGCATCGAGCCCAGCAGGCCCCAGGTGTAGGGGTGCTGGGGGGAGCGGAAGACCCGTTCGGCCGGGCCGCGTTCCACGCAGCGGCCGCCGTACATCACCAGGATGTCGTCGGCGAGCTCGGCGACCACGCCCAGGTCGTGGGTGATGATGACGACGGCGGAGCCGAACTCCTTCTGGAGGTCGCGGATCAGGTCCAGGATCTGGGCCTGCACGGTGACGTCCAGGGCGGTGGTGGGCTCGTCGGCGATCAGCAGCTCGGGGTTGTTGACCAGCGCCATCGCGATCATCGCGCGCTGGCGCATCCCGCCGGAGAACTGGTGGGGGTAGTCGTCGACGCGCCGGTCGGGCTGGGGGATGCCGACCCGGTCCAGCAGCTCGACCGCGCGTTTGCGGGCGGTCTTCTTGTCCACGTCGTGGTGGACCCGGTAGGCCTCCACGATCTGGGCGCCGACGGTGAAGTAGGGGTGCATGGCCGACAGCGGGTCCTGGAAGATCATCGCCATCTCGCGGCCGCGCAGCCGGCGCACCTTCTCGGGGTCGGCGCTCATCAGCTCGGTGCCGTCCAGCCAGATCTCGCCGCTGATGCGGGCCTTGCGGCGGCCGTACTGCCCGACGGTGTGGAGGCCCATGATGCCCAGCGAGGTCACGGACTTGCCGGAGCCGGACTCGCCGACGATGCCGAGGGTGCGGCCCTTCTCCAGCTGGAAGGAGAGCCCGTCGACGGACTTCACCAGGCCGTCGTCGGTGGGGAAGTGGATGCGCAGGTCGCGGACGTCGAGGAAGGCGGTCGGCCGGGCCGTGCCGTCGACCGGCTCGCCGACGGCGCCGCCGCCGGGCACGGGTGTGGTGGTCACGAGAGCCTCACTCGGGGATCGATCACGGCGTACAGGAGGTCGACCACGAGGTTGGCGACGACGACGGCGGTCGCCGCGATGAGCGTCACGCCGAGGATCAGCGGCAGGTCGCGGTCGCTGATGGCCTTCACGGCCGCCTGGCCCAGGCCCGGCAGGTTGAAGGTGGTCTCGGTGAGGATCGCGCCGCCGACGAGGGCGCCGAGGTCCATGCCGAGGATGGTGAGGACCGGGGTCAGCGTGGAGCGCATGGCGTGCTTGCCGATGACCACCGGTTCCCGCAGCCCCTTGGCGCGGGCGGTGCGGATGTAGTCCTCGCCCAGGATCTCCAGCATGGTGGCGCGGGTGAGCCGGGCGTACATGGCCGCGTAGAGGAAGGCGAGGGTGATCCAGGGCAGGATCAGCCCACTGAACCAGCCGGCCGGGTCGTCGGCGAAGTCGACGTAGTCGCCGTCCACCCAGCCCAGGCCGTAGGAGAAGATCGCGAGCGAGACCAGGCCGGTGAAGTAGATGGGCAGCGAGACGCCGCCCAGGGCGACGGTCATGGCCGCGCGGTCCCAGAGGCTGCCGCGCTTGAGGGCGGAGACCACACCGGTGGTCACCCCGCCGATCAGCCACAGCACACAGGCGCCCGCGGCCAGCGACAGCGTCACCGGCACCCGGTCCTGGAGCACCGGCCAGATGTCCTGCTCGGTGCGGAAGGAGTAGCCGAAGCAGGGCACGTCGCAGTGCACGGTGGTGCCGCCGCCGGTGTAGTCCCGCCCGGCGACGATGCCGGTGACGAAGTGCCAGAACTGCACCAGGATCGGGTCGGACAGCCCGAGTTTCTGCCGGATGCCCTCGATGGTCTCCGGGTCCGCCTGCTTGCCGACGTAGAGCGCGGCGGGGTCGGCCCCGGTGAGCTTGGGGATCGCGAAGAAGATGCCGAAGGTCACCAGGGTGACCACGAGGAGCATCACGATGACGGCGAACAGCCGCCTGACGATATAAGCGAACACTGCGGTCGGCCGGCGGCGGCCGGGGACCCCCGTATCGCCCGGGGGTCCCCGAACCGCCGCGCGCGGCCCTCACCTGCCCTTCGGGCCTAGCGGCGGGTGCGCCGGCGGCGCGTACGGTCTGTCACTTGACGGCGCCTGTCACTCGGCGACGCGTGGTCGCTCGGCGACGCGCGGTCACTCCATGGCGCCTGGTCACTTGGCGACGCCGAGGGAGGCGTAGTCGTAACGTCCGTTGTAGGAGTCGGCGGTGTAGGCGTTGGTCAGCCGGGAGCTGCGCCAGGTGATGGTCTTGTCGTAGACGAAGGGCAGGTACCAGGCGCCCTCGGTGACCTTCTTGTTGGCCTCCTGGTAGATCTTCCCCGCCTTCTCGACGTCGATCTCCGCGATGGCCTGGTCGTAGAGCTTGTTGATCTCGGGGTCGTTGAGCTCGGTGTAGTTCTGGTTGCCGCTCTCCTGGATGAAGCGGCCGTCGGTGATGGGCTGGAGGAAGCCCTGGCCGCTGAGGAAGTCCGCGCCCCAGCCCATGATGATGATGCCGTAGTTCTTGTCCTTGACGTTCTTGGGGGCGCCGATGATGCCGGTGGACTGGGCGCCGTCGTACTGGTCGATCTGGGCGTCGATGCCGACCTTCTTCAGGGCCGCCTGCATCGACTCGGCGGTCGCGACCTCCGGCGGCTTGTTGTTGCGCACGGCGATCGTGGTCTTGAAGCCCTCGGGCTTGCCGCAGGCCTTCAGCTCCTCCTTGGCCTTGGCCTCGTCGGGCTTGCCCTGCTTCAGGTTGAACGGGTCGTAGTTCGGGTCGAAGCCCTTGACCACCGGCGGGAGCATGCTGATCGCGATGTCACCGCCCGCCTGCGGGCCGCCGCGCGCGGTCTGCAGCGAGGTGTGGTCGGCGGCGTAGATGACGGCCTTGCGGCAGTGCTCGTTGTCGAACGGCGCGACGGTCTTCGGGAAGGCCGCGTAGCGGATGAAGCCGGTCTGCGGGTTGTCGACGTTGGCCTTGTACGAGTTCATCGCCTTCTGCCGGCCGGCCGAGCCCAGGCCGGTGGCGTTGATGTCGAGGTCGTACTCGCCGGCGAGCAGCTTGTTGTCCATGTCGTCGGCGTTGGTGGTGAGCTTGACCGTGATCTTGTCGGGCAGAGCCTTGCGGACCGGGTCGGACTTGCGGTCCCACTTGTCGTTGCGGACCAGCTCCAGGCCCTTGTTAGGGGTGTAGGAGACGAATTTGTACGGGCCGCTGGAGAACGGGCGGGACCCGTACTTCTCGGCGGTGTCCTTGTCCGGGCGGACCGGGGCCGCGGCGGGGATCGCCAGCATCTGGAGGAAGTCGCCGTTGGGCTTGGGCAGATGGAAGACGATCGTCTTCTCGTCCGGCGTCTCGATCGCCTTCAGGCCGAGCTTGTCCTTGCTCTCGTCCTTGTACGGGCCCTTGTACTCCTTGCCCGGGTCGAGGGTCTGCATCAGCCACAGCGGGCCGCCGGAGATCTTGTCGGTCGCCCAGGTGCGCTCGATGCCGTACTTGATCTGCTGGGTGGTGATCGGCTGGCCGTCCTCCCAGGTCAGCCCGGAACGGAGCTTGAAGGTATAGGTCTTCTTGTCGGCCGAGAGCTGGCCGGTGTCCGTGGCCATGTCCGGGACGACGTTCACGCTCTCCAGGCCGGGGGCCGGCTTGGGGGTGACGAGCGTGCGGGTGTAGTAGCGGGCGAAGTCCCACATGAAGCCGTAGTAACCGCGCTGCGGGTCCCACGAGTCGGCGTCCTGGGTGCCGATGAACTTCAGCTCCCCGCCCTTCTTGTCGGCAGGGGTGGCGACCTTGTTCACACCGGCGTTGAAGCCCGCCGCCTTGCCGCCCTTGCCGCCGCCGTCGCTCTTGCCGCCGCCACCGCCGCAGGCGGTGGTGGTCACCAGGGCCGCGACCGCGAGCGCCGCCCCGGCGGCCAGTCTGCGCCTCGAAGTTCGTTGGGTTGTCACGATGTAGCGGACCTCCGTGGTCGGTCGCCGCCCGGAACGGGCCGGCGGGTGCGGGAAGGGGCCTCCTGGCGGTTCGACAGGGGCGGTCGGTACGGGCGTACGGGAAAGAGGGGGGACTCGCGTCAGCGCGAGCCCTTCGGGTCCAGCGCGTCCCGCACGCCGTCGCCGAAGAGGTTGAAGGCCAGCACGGTGACGAAGATGGCGAGACCCGGGATGATCATGAACATGGGGTCGCTCTCGTAGGTGGTGACGGCCTTGGAGAGCATCTGTCCCCAGGAGGCGGTCGGCGGCTTGACGCCGGCGCCGAGGAAGCTCAGCGCCGCCTCCGTCAGGACGTTGGTGGGGATCATCAGCGTGGCGTACACGGTGATCGGCGCCACCAGGTTGGGCAGCAGCTCCCGGAAGAGGATGTACAGCCGGCCCGCGCCCAGGCTGCGGGCGGCCTCGACGTACTCCCGCTCTCTGAGCGAGAGCGTCTGGCCGCGGACGATCCGGCCCACGTAGGGCCAGCCGAAGAACCCGATGACCGAGATCAGCACGGCCATCCGCACCCCCGAACCGGTCAGCCCCCACAGGGAGTTGGGGACGACGGAGACGAGCGCGATGATGAAGAGCAGCTGGGGGAAGGCCAGCAGGAGGTCCATGACCCGGCTGACGACCGCGTCCACCCAGCCGCCGAAGTAGCCGGCGACGATGCCGAGGACCGTGCCGATCACGACCGCCACGACGGCCGAGAGGAAGGCCACGAGCAGCGAGACCCGGGCCCCGTAGACGACCCGGCTGAAGACGTCCCGGCCGTTGACGGGCTCGGCGCCGAAGAGGAAGTCGGAGTTGATGCCGCCCCAGGAGGCCTTGGGGGTGCTGGAGAGGGGGTCGATCAGCTCCTCGTGGTACTCGTTCGGGGGGTGCCCCAGCAGGCCCACGATGGCCGGGGCCAGGATCGCCACGAGGACGAGCAGCAGGACGACGGTCCCGCCCGCCAGGGCGAACTTGTCACGCTTGAGCCGTGTCCAGGCGATCCGCCAGGGCGAGCGCCCCTCGATGGTCCTCGGCGGTGCGCCGTCGGCGACGGGGGCGGCGCCGGCGTCGGCCGGTCCCGTGTCGTGCAGTGGTGCCGTCATCGTCTGGTGGACCCCTCTCGGCCGGCGGCGACCGGCCCAACGCCCGCCGCGCTCGGGGCGGCTGGTTCACATCACTGGTGCGGGACGCGCTCCGCGCGGCGGTGCGCGGGGATCGCGGTGGTACGCGAGGTGCAGTGGTGCGGAACGTGCGGAGGTGCGGGAGGTACTGGCAGTGCGGAACGTGCGGGACGTGCGGTGGTACCCGGAGAGCGCCGGTGCGGGAAGCACCGGAGGTGCGGGTGGTACGGGACGTGCGCACAGAGCGGTCGTACGGCGGAACAGGTCGTACGCAGGAACGAAGTCCTTGTTGGGCGGGAGTCTTCATCGCTCCCGCGATCACCCGCCAGCCCTCACCGTCAAAGGATGCGCAAACGTGATGTGCGAAGGGAGCTTCCGTTATACGGACGTCAAGGGGCCCTGAGCGGGCGTCATGGCGTCAGTAGGCCCCGGCCTGCCAGCCCTGCTGCGGCGGGGGGTAGCCGTAGCCCGCGGCGGGCGCGGACGGCGCGACGCCGGCCCCGTAGCCCTCGCGGGCGAAGAACGGCCGGCTGTTGGCCCGCATCCACATCGCGACGGGGTCGTACTCGTCCGCCATCGACACCGTCGACACCGGCAGCCCGTCGGGCACCGCGGCGATCGACTGCTGCATCATCAGGCGCACGGCCTCCACGGCGGCGGGCGAGGTGTCGTACAGATCGAGCCCGATGGCCAGGTACGGCGTGCCCAGGGCGGGCCGCACCCAGGCCCGGCGCAGCGCGCGGACCACGGGGGTGCGGTGGGCGTTCTGCCCGAGCAGGGCGTAGAACTGCGGGATGTCCAGCGCCGGTTCGCTCAGCTGGAGCGGGCCGGCGGGCAGCCGGTCCAGGCCGGCGACGATCCGGCGCAGGTCGAGCCAGGGGATGCCGACGCCGCCGCCGGGGGCGTGGGGGTTGAGCCACAGGCTCCAGCGGTCGGGGTAGAGGGAGGCGGCCACGGCCCGGCCGGTGACGACCTCGTGGGCGCGGTTCCAGCCGCTGGCGGCGAGCTCCTGGGCGGAGGTCACACAGGGGGCGTAGCCGAGGCCGTCGACCTCCATGTTCCCGTACTGGGCGTCGGGCGAGCCGGCCTGACCGTGCCACAGCAGCATCCACACCCGGCCCTCGGCGAGGGACCGCAGCAGCTGCTCGTAGGTGTCGTACCGGCCGGGCGCCACCTGGCGCAGCACCTGCTCCACGCCGCTCTCCGCGCCCGCGCTCACCTGGGTCCGCCTCTTCTCTTGGCCGTCTGCTGCTACCAGCTTACGAGCCCGCGGGGGCGGGCATGAGAGCTGTCACAGGTCACGGTCGTAGAACGGTCGTATCCGTGTCCGTATCCAGTCGCCCACGGGGTCGTCCTGGGCGACGTCCAGGAAGACGAGCTGTACGGGCCAGGGCACGGGCACCCGGCCCAGCGCGCGGCCCAGGGCGTCCAGGGCGGCGGAGCGGCTCCCCGGGTCGGGGAGCCCCAGCTCGACGCCGACGAACAGCGCGGGATCGGCGCCCTCGACGCTGGCCATGGCGCGGCGGGCGGTCCGGACGACGCCGGTGTCCGCGAACTCCAGCCCGGCGGCGGCCAGGAACGCGGTCGGCTCCTCCTGCCAGTCCGGCTCGTACAGCCGTACGCGGCCGCCGGTGGCGTCGCCGTCCAGGGCCGTGCGCCCGGCCCGGCACAGCCCGGCGACGGCGGGCGGCGGCAGGGGCACGGTGACGGTGCCCTCGGGGTTGACGACGATGCCGACCTGCGGGGGCAGGCCGCGGGCGAACTCGACGGCGGGGGCGACGACGAAGGACATCCCCGGACCGGCGACCGCCGTGAACTGCTCCTGGGAGCTGAAGACGGGGACGTAGGCGGCGCCGCCGAGCTCCAGGGTGGGGAGGTCGAGGTCGGGGCTGTCGGGTCCGCCGCCCTTGGGCAGCGGAACCCACACGTTGCTGCGGCCGAGCGCCTCGACGATGCGGGGGCCGGAGTCCGGCACGCCGACGGAGGCGGCGAGCACCGCTTCGAGCTCATTGGCCGGCCAGGTCATCGTCTCCCCTACCACCGTTCGTCGGACGCATCCCGCACCTTAACGGCTGCGCCTGGGCTTGCCCGGGGCGGGTTGGTTGTCCGGCACCGCCGGGCTCGTCCTCGCAGGCTGATCGCCGTCGTCACGGCCCGGCGGTGCCGAGCCGGCCTCAGCCGAAGGAGATGACCCGCAGCGCGTCCGCCGCCTCGCGGTCGAGGAGGACCGCCGAGGTCGTGCCCGCCGGGTGGTCGCCCGCCGTGAGGGCGGCGACGAGGCGGGACGTCGCGCGGCGGTGGCGGGCGAAGGAGCGGACGGAGACGCCACGGCCGCGGGCGCGCTGGCCGGCGAGCGCGGTGGGCGCGTCGACCGCCAGGACCACCAGGTGCAGCCCCCCGCCCCGCCGCCGCGCGTCGCGCGCGAGCCAGCGGCGCACCCAGCTCCACTGCCCGCAGTCGTGCACGACGACGCTGTCTCCCGAGCGCAGGGCCCGCCACAGCGCGGCGTAGTGCGCGACGCGGACGACGGGCCGCCAGAGGGCGTAGGGAAGCGTCAGCGGCAGGCGTTCGAAGCGCTCGCGCATGTCCTGGGAGTCCACGCGGTGGACGGCGGGGGGCACGACGCGCCGTATCAGCGTGGACTTGCCGCCGCCGGGCAGACCGGAGACGACGAGCAGGTCGCCCGCCGGATAGCGGAGCTCCGATATCGCCACGGCACCCCCGCGCAGATCGCGCACCCCGTGCGTCTCCTCCGCCCCCACTTCCGTACGCACGGTGATCGCCCCCTCTCGCAAAGAAAAGGTAATCCAATTTGAGGGGCGGCGGGCGGTCCGTCGCACGCCCGTACGTGCAATGATGTGCGCGCCAAGCTCGACTCACGCTCGACTCAACTGCAAGCAATCGCATACTGGCCGTTCGAATCCGCGCGGGAGAGTCCCGGGTGCCATGTGCCCCGGGCGCCGAAGGAGCAAGTTCCTCCCTTGAATCTCTCAGGCCCCGTACCGCGCGGGTGAGGCAGATCTGAAAAGCGGGCCGCGCCCACGCGGTCCCACCCAAGGTGCAAGCCGGGTGCCTTTGACGACAGGCGAGGGCTCTCGGTGAACCTCTCAGGTTCCGATGACAGATGGGGAGGCCGCCTATCCAGGCATTTCCTCCGCGATCCACCTGCCCGGGAGCCCGATCATGACCGATGCCCCCCGCCGTACCGCCCTGGACGCGCTGCACCGCGCGCTCGGCGCGACCATGACCGACTTCGCCGGCTGGGACATGCCCCTGCGCTACGGCAGCGAGCGCGACGAGCACATCGCCGTGCGCACCCGCGCGGGCCTCTTCGACCTGTCGCACATGGGTGAGATCACCCTCATGGGCGCCCAGGCCGGGCAGGCCCTGGACCACGCCCTGGTGGGCAACATCTCCGCGCTGGCCGTCGGCCGGGCCCGCTACACGATGATCTGCCGCGAGGACGGCGGCATCCTCGACGACCTGATCGTCTACCGGCTCGGCGAGGACGAGTACATGGTCGTCGCCAACGCCTCCAACGCCCAGGTGGTCCTCGACGCGATCACCGAGCGCGCGGCGGGCTTCGAGGCGACCGTCCGGGACGACCGCGAGAACTACGCGCTGATCGCGGTCCAGGGCCCCGCCTCCCCCGCCATCCTGAAGTCCGTCACCGACGCCGACCTGGACGGCCTGAAGTACTACGCGGGCCTGCCGGGCACCGTCGCGGGCGTCCCCGCGCTGATCGCCCGCACCGGCTACACCGGCGAGGACGGCTTCGAGCTGTTCGTCGCCCCCGCCGACGCCGAGAAGCTGTGGCAGGCCCTGACCGAGGCGGGCGCGGACGCCGGGCTGGTGCCGTGCGGCCTGTCCTGCCGCGACACGCTGCGCCTGGAGGCGGGCATGCCGCTCTACGGGCACGAGCTGACCACGGCCCTCACCCCGTTCGACGCCGGGCTGGGACGGGTCGTGAAGTTCGACAAGGCCGGCGACTTCGTGGGCCGCGAGGCGCTGGCGGCCGCCGCCGAGCGGGCCGAGACGGCTCCGCCGCGCAAGCTCGTCGGGCTGATCGCGGCGGGCCGCCGGGTGCCGCGCGCCGGATTCGCGGTGACGGTCGGCGGCGAGGTCGTGGGCGAGGTCACCTCCGGTGCCCCCTCCCCCACCCTCGGCAAGCCGATCGCGATCGCCTACGTCGACGCGGCGCACGCCACGCCGGGGACGGAAGGGGTATGTGTGGACATTCGCGGCAGTCACGAGCCGTACGAGGTCGTCGCACTCCCCTTCTACAAGCGGGAACGCTGACCCCTCACTGAATCCCCCTCATCTCATCTGTCAAGACCCCTTGCACAAGCACCCACGCGCGTACAGGAGAATCTAGCCATGAGCAACCCCCAGCAGCTGCGTTACTCCAAGGAGCACGAGTGGCTGTCGGCCGCCGTCGACGGTGTGGCGACGGTCGGGATCACCGAGTTCGCGGCCAACGCGCTCGGCGATGTCGTCTACGCACAGCTCCCGGCGGTCGGCGACACGGTCACCGCGGGCGAGACCTGTGGTGAGCTGGAGTCGACCAAGTCGGTCAGCGACCTCTACTCCCCCGTCACGGGTGAGGTCGTCGCGGCCAACCAGGACGTCGTGGACGACCCGGCGCTGGTGAACTCCGCCCCCTTCGAGGGCGGCTGGCTGTTCAAGGTGAAGATCACGGACGAGCCGGCGGACCTGCTGACCGCCGACGAGTACACCGACTTCGCCGGCTGACCCCGCCCGCTCCCTCCCGCGCAGGAAGAACTCATGTCGCTTCTCAACAGCTCCCTCCATGAGCTCGACCCCGACGTCGCCGCCGCTGTCGACGCCGAACTCCACCGCCAGCAGTCCACCCTCGAGATGATCGCCTCGGAGAACTTCGCTCCGGTCGCGGTCATGGAGGCCCAGGGCTCGGTCCTGACCAACAAGTACGCCGAGGGCTACCCGGGCCGCCGCTACTACGGCGGCTGCGAGCACGTCGACGTCGTCGAGCAGATCGCCATCGACCGCATCAAGGCGCTCTTCGGTGCCGAGCACGCCAACGTGCAGCCGCACTCCGGCGCGCAGGCGAACGCCGCGGCGATGTTCGCCCTGCTCAACCCGGGCGACACCATCCTGGGCCTGAACCTCGCCCACGGTGGTCACCTGACCCACGGGATGAAGATCAACTTCTCCGGGAAGCTCTACAACGTGGTCGCCTACCACGTCGACGAGCAGACCAACCTGGTGGACATGGAGGAGGTCGAGCGCCTCGCCAAGGAGCACCGCCCGAAGCTGATCGTCGCCGGCTGGTCCGCCTACCCGCGCCAGCTGGACTTCGCCGCCTTCCGCCGGATCGCGGACGAGGTCGGCGCGTACCTGATGGTCGACATGGCCCACTTCGCGGGCCTGGTCGCCGCCGGGCTCCACCCCTCGCCGGTGCCGCACGCCCACGTGGTCACCACCACCACCCACAAGACCCTGGGCGGTCCGCGCGGTGGTGTGATCCTCTCCACGGCCGAGCTCGCCAAGAAGATCAACTCGGCGGTCTTCCCCGGTCAGCAGGGCGGCCCGCTGGAGCACGTGATCGCGGCCAAGGCCGTCTCCTTCAAGGTCGCGGCCACGGAGGAGTTCAAGGAGCGCCAGCAGCGCACGCTGGAGGGCTCGAAGATCCTCGCCGAGCGTCTGATGCAGGACGACGTCAAGGAGGTGGGCGTCTCCGTCCTCTCCGGCGGCACGGACGTCCACCTGGTCCTGGTGGACCTGCGCAACAGCGAGCTGGACGGGCAGCAGGCCGAGGACCGCCTCCACGAGGTCGGCATCACGGTCAACCGCAACGCCATCCCGAACGACCCGCGCCCCCCGATGGTCACCTCGGGCCTGCGGATCGGCACCCCGGCCCTGGCCACCCGTGGTTTCCAGGCCGAGGACTTCCGCGAGGTCGCGGACATCATCGCCGAGGCCCTCAAGCCGGGCTTCGACGCGGCGGCCCTGCGCGGCCGCGTCACGGCGCTCGCGGACAAGCACCCGCTGTACCCCGGGCTGAAGTAGCGCCGAAGCACGGGATTAACCGGCCGGTACGGGGCACCGGGCACGCTCAGGGAGCGGGCCGGTGCCCCGCACCGCGACAGGGCCCCCACCGCGGAGTGAGCTCCGCCACCGCGGGAAGCCGCCCGCATCCCGCACACTGATAGATGAATGCGGAATTCCGCTTTCCACCGCACCAGCTGTTCCACCCCTGTACCACCCCGTACCACCCCCGACTCATAGAGGAGCTGCCACCGTGGCCATCTCCGTATTCGATCTCTTCTCGATCGGCATAGGCCCGTCCAGCTCCCACACGGTCGGCCCGATGCGCGCCGCCCGGATGTTCGTGGGGCGCCTGAAGAAGGACGGTCTGCTCGCCCAGACCACCTCGGTACGGGCGGAGCTCTACGGCTCCCTCGGCGCCACCGGCCACGGCCACGGCACCCCCAAGGCCGTCCTGCTCGGCCTGGAGGGCCACTCCCCCCGCACCGTCGACGTCGAGATCGCCGACGACGAGGTGGAGCGCATCCGCACCACCAAGCGCCTGAAGCTCCTCGGCGCCGAGATCGGCTCGGACCACGAGATCGACTTCGACGAGTCGACCCAGCTGATCCTCCACCGCCGCCGCGCCCTGCCGTACCACGCCAACGGCATGACCCTCTTCGCCTACGACGAGGCCGGCGCCCCGCTGCTGGAGAAGACCTACTACTCGGTCGGCGGCGGCTTCGTCGTCGACGAGGACGCCGTCGGCGCCGACCGGATCGTCCTCGACGACACCGTCCTGAAGTATCCCTTCCGCACCGGTGACGAGCTGCTGCGGATGTCCCGCGAGTCCGGCCTGTCGATCTCCGCGATGATGATGGAGAACGAGAAGGCCTGGCGCACGGAGGAGGAGATCCGCGAGGGCCTCCTGGAGATCTGGCGGGTGATGCAGGCGTGCGTGACGCGCGGCATGTCCCGCGAGGGCATCCTCCCCGGCGGCCTCAAGGTCCGCCGCCGCGCCGCCAGCACCGCCCGCCAGCTGCGCGCCGAGGGCGACGCCCAGGCCCGCGCCATGGAGTGGATCACGGTCTACGCCATGGCCGTCAACGAGGAGAACGCGGCCGGCGGCCGGGTCGTCACCGCCCCGACCAACGGCGCCGCGGGCATCATCCCGGCCGTTCTCCACTACTACACGAACTTCGTGCCGGGCGCGGACGAGGAGGGCGTCGTCCGCTTCCTCCTCGCCGCCGGCGCCATCGGCATGCTCTTCAAGGAGAACGCCTCGATCTCCGGCGCCGAGGTCGGCTGCCAGGGCGAGGTCGGCTCCGCCTGTTCCATGGCCTCCGGCGGCCTCGCCGAGGTCCTGGGCGGCACCCCGGAGCAGGTCGAGAACGCGGCCGAGATCGGCATGGAGCACAACCTGGGCCTGACCTGCGACCCGGTCGGCGGTCTGGTCCAGATCCCCTGCATCGAGCGCAACGGCATGGCCGCGGCCAAGGCCGTCACCGCCGCCCGGATGGCGCTGCGCGGCGACGGCCGCCACCACGTCTCCCTCGACAAGGTCATCAAGACCATGAAGGAGACGGGCGCCGACATGAAGGTCAAGTACAAGGAGACGGCGCGCGGCGGCCTCGCCGTGAACGTCATCGAGTGCTGATCGCCGTCTGACGTACGCGTACGCCCCTGGTCCGGCTGCCCGCCGGACCAGGGGCGCCGTGGTTCTAGCGGTTCTTCTCCGCGTCGTAGGCCTTCACGGCCGCGTCGCCCAGGTGCGGGCTGCGCTCCTCGTCGGAGCTCTCGCTGTTGTGGTAGCTGACGTTGCCGATCAGATAGCCCCAGCCGCGCCCGAGCTGGAGGTCGTCCAGCCAGGGGCCGCCGCTGGCGCCGTGGCCCTGGTCGCAGTGGATGGCCTCCTGGCCGGGCTGGAACGGCCAGGTGCCCGGCCGCCAGGTCGTGCCGACGCAGTAGCGCAGGTCCTTGCCGGTGATGCCGGAGCGGGCCGGGTGGGTGTCGAAGGGGTAGCCGAACTCATGGGCGTGCCAGGTGTAGCCGGAGTTGAACCTGTACCCCTGGGAGCCGGTCACGTCGGCCACCTTGCGGCCGTTCTGCGGCCAGAGGGTGATCACGGCGAGGTCGTAGTCCTTGTTCCCGCCGTTGAGGTAGCCCTTCGGGGTGGTCACGGACTTCCATGTCCACGAGCCGAGCGGCTCCCGGTCATTGTGGTAGTCGGGGACGAACCGGAAGTTGCTGTACCAGTGGCCGTTGCCGTCGCTGGCGCAGTGCCCGGCCGTCCATATCAGGCTCTTGTTGGGCGAGTTGATGACGGAGGCCGTGCACTGGCTCCCGCCCTTGGGCGTGTCGAAGTAGAGCTTGCCGACGGTGGTGGCCGGCATGCTGCCATGGGCGGTCCACACCTCGGACCGGGAGATGTCGGCGAGCTTTCCCGCCGCGTCCGCCGCTTCCCGGGCCTCCTTGGCGACGCCCGCCACCGGCGCCGATCCCTGGCCCGTACGGGCCGGGAGCTTGTGCGTCTGCGGTGCCGCCGGGCGTCCGCCCGGTGCCGGCCCGGCCACCGGCCGGGCCTCTCTGATCCGTTCGGCCGTCCAGTGGGCGGCCACCCGCGAAGGAGCCTGTGAGGGATCCCCCGTCGAGCTGTGCTGTACCGCTGTGGCCGCCGTGTTCGCGTCCATCGGCTTCGCGGTTTCGTCGGCCTGGGCGGCGCCCGCCGGGACGCTCAGTCCGAGCGCCAGCGCTCCGGCGGCGGCCGCCATGAATCGCGTCTTCACCCCGTTCCCCCTTTACGTCGTGTGCTCGAAGCACGAAGACGGGTGCGAGTAGAGCAGGCAGGCGGAGGGGAAGGAGGGGTTCGGACAGCATTGGCCGGAACTGTGCGTACGGCAGGGGCCTTTCGCTACCGTGGCGGCAGGAACGCACCACACAGGAAGCTGGTGATCCCGATGGTGTCCCGGAAGGCGAAGGCGGCGCTCGTGGCGGTGGGCGCGGTGGCGCTCGGTCTGGCCGTCACGGCGGCCCTGTGGCCCGGTGACCGGGACACGGCCCCCGGGCCGCCGTCCCGGCCCGAGACGGCCGTGGTGCACGACTCCACCGGGAACCCGGCGGAGGTCGAGGAGCACTGGACGCCGGAGCGGATCCGGCAATCCGACGAGAACATGCGGCACGCCACGGGCGAGGACGACTAGGGCGTCCCGTCGACGGCCCGGCCCGCGGCGACCGCGGCGGCGATCAGAACGTCAGCTCAGGGCCGTAGGTCACGTCCGCGTTGCCGTTCCAGTAGACCCGCAGCTCGGTCTGGTAGACGTGCCCCCGCGCCGGGTTGGACAGCAGGTTGCCCTGGTAGCGCGTCTTCACGTTGGGGGTGCCGCACGGGAACCACTTGTCCCAGCGGAAGTTGGTGGTCTTGTCCACCATGACCACGTCCACCGAGCAGTTGGCGTCCGAGAACGTCGTGTACGCGTCCGAGTTGACATAGCCCTCGGAGGTGGCGCTGATGCAGGACTGCTTGTACTCGGGCCCGCCGCAGCCCCCGCCCGACGCCGCCGACGCGCTGCCCGCGCCCGCCAGGGCGATGCCCCCGGTCAGCGCGGCGGAGGCCAGGACCATGGCGGTGCCCCGCCGGATTCCACGGATCGACATGACGTGTCCTTTCGGCCGGGCCTGACCCCGTCGGTCAGGCCGTGAGCAGAGGTTCCGGCAGCCGCTTCAACAACGCGTAAACGCATGCGTAAACGCGCGTCACCAGCCGCCGGTGAGCCGGAGCGGGCGACTGAGCGCGGCGTTACCGGTGTTGCGCCACTCCTTGAGGACGCCAGTCGTGTCGTCGCGGGCCATGAGGTGGGCGATGCCGCCGGTGCGGAGGGGCATCGGGGTGAGCTCCGAGAGGCGGCGGCCGTCGGCGATCCTGCGGGGGCGGGCGAAGGTGCCGTCCTCCTTGCCGGTCCAGAGCAGGAGGGCGCCGTGCCCGTCGACGGCGACGAGGTCGGTCCTGCCGTCCCCCGTGAAGTCGCCGGCGCGGGTCCGGGTGGCGTGCCAGCCGTCCATGAGCTTTCGGGGGCGGCCGAACGTGCCGTCGCCCTCGCCGGGCCAGACGCGGAGCGTCCCCCCGGCATCGGCGGCGACGAGGTCGGGGATGCCGTCGCCGGTGACGTCACCGGCCGTGGTCTGGGTGAAGCGCCAGCCGCCGGTGAGCTTTCGGGGGCGGCCGAACGTGCCGTCGCCGTTGCCGGGCCAGAGGTGGAGGGTGTCCGAGGCGTCCTTGGCGATCAGGTCGGTCCTCCCGTCGCCCGTGAAGTCGGCCGCGACGGTCTGGGTGAACTCCCATCCCCCGGTGAGCCGCCGGGGCCGGGCGGCGAAGGTGCCGTCGCCGTGCCGGGCGTCGTCGACGTCGGTGTTGCCCGGCCAGAGGTACAGGTCGTTCCGCCGGTCGGCGGCGATGACGTCGGGGATGCCGTCGCCGGTGACGTCCGCGGCCGTGGTCTGGGTGAAGGTGGGATCGACGCGCGGGGGCGCGGGGAGCAGGGCGTCGGAGAGGGCCTGGCTGCCGTTGTCACCGAAGTGGAGGCGGTCGCCGCCCCGGTTGTAGTAGGCGGCGAAGAGCCGTGTGGGGTCGAGGGGATCGCGCGACGCCTCGTCGAAGTCCGCCACGGAGTCGATGTCGCGGGTGCCGCGGAGGTAGGCGTTGACCTGCTGCCGGACCCGTTCCCGGGCCGGGGTCCAGGCGTTCTCGTAGCCCCGGAAGGGCGGGATCGTGGCGGCGGTGAAGGTCAGCCCGGCGGCGTGGGCGCGGGCGGCGAGCCGCCGGATCCCGGCGACGATTTCCGCGCCGCCCGCGTCGGCGAAGAGGATGTCGTTGACGCCCTCGAAGAGGACGACGGAGCGGACGTTCGGCTGGGCCAGGGCGTCGCGGTCGAAGCGGAGCAGCGCGCTCTGTCCCGACTCGGCGGGCTCGGTGCCGCGGAGCAGGTGGTTGGCGGAGATCCCGGCGTTGACGACGCCCATGGGCCGGGGCCGGGCCTGGAGGGCGCGCGCGTAGTCGTCGGGCAGGCGGCGGTCGGTGTCGGGGGTGGTGTGCCCGCCGTCGGTCTGCGAGTCCCCCAGGAGGACCACGGTCCCGCCGCTGTGCGGCGCGCGGACGTCGACGCCGCCGAGGAACGCCCAGAAGGGGAACCTGGTGGGGAAGCCGGCGCCCCCGGTGTCACCGGTGTGGTCCGCCGCGTCGCCGGGGGCGGACGCGTAGGAGGTGGTCAGGGTGTACGCGTGGAAGGGCGCGGTGCGGACGGCCTCCGGCAGGTACACGCTGACCAGGAGGTTCTCGTCGGCCTTGACGCGGAAGGCGGCGGGGTCGCTGAGGACGCTCCCGCCCGGCCCGATGACGGTGCCGCGCCGCCCGCCCCCGCCGAAGGTGAGGGTCACGGGGGCGGCGGCCGCGCCGGCTCCCCGGTCCTGACGGGCGAGGGTGGCGCGCCCGATGGTCACGGGCTCGCGGCTGAAGGTGTTCACGAGCTGGATCCGGGCGGCGGACCCGGCGATGCTGGTGTGGACGACCATGCGGAGCGTCTGCCGCCCGGTCACGCCGGTGCGGGAGGCGGGGCCGGCGGTGCCCATGGCCGTGCCCCAGGTCCTGGTCCAGGAGGAGGCGCCGGCGGCGGCGCCCGGGGAGGCGGCGAGCAGGGGGACGACCGCCGCGCAGAGGGCCGTGACCACGGCCGTGACCAGGGTTCGCCCCAGGGGTCGTCTTAAACGGGTGCGTGTCAGACGGGTGCGAAGGTGCCGTGCCATGGGTGCCGTCTCCCTCCGGGCGACGCGGCGGACGAACCGCCGTTGAGCTGCCGGGCGCACACATCATGGAGGCACGGCGGAGCCCGGGGAAGGGCCCGGAGCCCATGACTCCCGTTGGTCGACGAGGGATCGCCGGGCGGTCACGGGGAGTTCAGCGGGGGTCGGTCGCGGGGGCGGCCGGGGGGCGGGACCAGCGGGGCGCCTCGGGAAGCGGGTCAGCCCGGGAAGCGGAGGAAGGGCGGCGGCACGGCCTCCGTCAGCCAGACGCCGTTGTCCGTCACCAGGAAGGCGTGCCCGGCGCGGTGCATGGCGCCCGCGTCGACGGAGAGGATCACGGGCCTGCCCCGCCGGGCGCCCACGCGCTCCGCCGTCGCGCGGTCGGCGGACAGGTGGACGTGGTGCCGGCTCATCGGGCGCAGGCCCTCCGCGCGGATCGCCGCGACGTTGCGGGCGACCGTGCCGTGGTAGAGGTACGGCGGGGGCTCGGTGACCGGCAGTCCCAGGTCGACGGGGACCGAGTGGCCCTGCCGGGCGCGGACACGGCCGTCCTCGACGGCGAAGCGCCCCTTGTCGTTCGTGGCGACGACGTGGTCCAGCTCTTCCCGGGAGAAGGGGAAGCCGTGCGCGGCGGCCGCGGCCAGCAGGGTCCCGATGTCCACCCACCCCTGCGGGTCGAGCTCGATGCCGATCCGGCCGGGCTCGTGGCGCAGGTGCTTGGAGAGGTATTTCGAGATCCGTACGGTGCGGGCGTGCGTCATGCGTCCAGCGTGCCGCGCGCGGGTGGGGCCCGTCACCCGGGTTTCGCCGCGACCGCCGCGAGCGTGCCGGCGGCGGGGGCCGTGGCCGGGCCCGTGGCGTCCCGGGCGAGGAGCAGTGGGAGGGCCAGGACGATGGGCGGGTCGATCGGCGCGGGGGCGCGCAGGCGGAGGCGGAACGAGCCGTGGGCGGGGGCCCGGGTCGTCGCGACCGAGCGGCGGGCGCCCGCCGGGTCGTCGAGCGCGTCGGCCACGCGCGTGGCGCGGTCGAAGCAGACGGCCAGGACGTGGTGGTCCGCGTCGGCGGGCGGGCGCAGCCGGACGGTGGCCGTGGCGGCGGTCACCTCGCAGGCCACGGGGAGGTCCTGGGGGACGCCGTGCGGGAAGAGGCCCGTGAAGAGCACGGCGTCGGAGAGCTCGGCGTCGGCGGGGGCCGTGCCACCCACCCGGCCGGTGATCTCCGCCGCCCGGCCGGGGCCGGTGGGTCCGGTGGTCCCGGCCAGTCCGCTCGCGTCCACGACCTCGCCGATGCCCCGGTCGCCGTGCCGGTCGACGAGCGCCTTGAAGCGGCTCGGGGACATCCCGACGAGGCGGGTGAACTGGGTGGTGAACGTACCGAGGCTGGCGTAGCCGACGGCCGTGCACACGTCCGTCACCCTGGGGCTGCCCCGGATCATCATCCGTTGCGCCTCGGCCATCCGCAGCGCGGCCAGGAAGCGCGCCGGGGTGACGGCCGTGACGCCGCGGAAGACGCGGTGGAAGTGGAACGGGCTGAACAGGCCCGCCTCGGCGTGGTCGGTCAGGCACTGGGTCTCGCCCAGGTGGTCGCGCATCCGGCGGATCGCCCGTTCGACCGAGGCGAGTTGCTCCGCCGAGGGCGACGGGCGCGAGGACGACGGACGCGAGGCCGGCGGGCGGACGGCCGGGGCGGACGCCGGGGGCGCGGTGGACGGCGGGGGCGGGGCGGACGCCGAGGCCGAGGCGGGCGCGGTGGACGGCGGGGGCGCGGCAGCGGCGCGCACGGTCAGCCCGGCCCGGCGGCGGCGAGCGCCCGGTCGCGGGCGGCCGCCAGGGAGGCGACCCAGGTGGCCGTGAAGCGGCGGCGCAGTTCCTGGGCCCGGCCGTCCGGGAGGCCGAGGGCCGTCCAGCCGCGGTGGGCGAAGGACAGCCGCAAGCCCGCTCCGGCGGGGGCGAGCATCACTCTGGCCGCCGGGGTCCCGGCGGTCTCCGGGACCGCGACGGTGAACGTCAGCTCCTCGTCCTCGCGCAGCTCCCACTCCCGCAGCGCGAATCTGCGCGGTCCCTCGTCGTCGACGACGAAGAACCATGCCGGACGGAAGCCGTCCTCGGCGACGGGGAGCCAGTCCAGCAGCGTGGGGTAGGCCAGGGGCCGGTACGGGCCGACCGGGAGGTCGACCGCGCCGTCGATGTCGTCGCGCAGGACGTAGCGGGCACCCCGGCCGGTGCGCAAGTGACGGGCGAGGCGGGCGAGGAAGTCCGTCCAGCCCTCGTGGAGCTGGCCCGCCTCGGCGGGGGTGCGGGTGTCGTCGTGGTCGGCGACCGTGAGCAGGGCGGCGCCGGGTCCGGCCGCCTCCAGGGTCCACACGACGCGCTGCCGCTTGCCCACGCCCAGGAAGCGCCAGACGAACTCCACCGTGCGGCCGGGGACGAGGGCGGTGGGCCGCAGGGTGAAGAAGTCGCCGTCGTCGAAGTCGAGGCGGTTGTCCTCGCCCACGGTCAGCGGGCCCGCGAGATCGCCGAACCACCGGGCCACCCGGGCCGGTTCGGTCAGCGCCGGCCAGACGCGCGCCGGTGGTGCGGGGAGGCGGGCGGTGACCCGTACCGCGTCCGACACTTCTTCCTCCTCTCGTCGCCGATACCGGGCCGTTCGCCGGTACCGTGCTACCGCCGGAGGGATCGCTCCCATATTATGTAGCCTCTGTTCGGTGTCAACGCTCCAACTCGGCGCGTCCCCGGGCAAGTTCAGCCGATCGCTCGAATGTCGGGAGGACGCCGGGAGGAGGCCAGGAGGCCATGGAGGTCAGCCACGCCGCACTCGCCGGACGGCTCGCGACCGTCGCCGCCGTCACCACCCGGCACGCCGCCGCGGGCACCCTCGACGCCGTGCGCGCGGGGCCGGGCGCGCTGCCGGAGGTGATCGGCTTCCACGCGGCGCGGCTGCTGTCGGGGCTGGGGCCCACGTTCGTCAAGGGCGGGCAGCTGCTCAGCACCCGGCACGACCTGCTGCCGCCCAGGATCTGCCGGTCGCTGGGCCGGCTGCACGACCGGGTGCCACCGATGACCCGGGCGCAGACGGCGGAGGCCCTCGGCCGGGCGTACGGCTCGCGCCGGGCCTGGCCGTTCGCCTCCTTCGACTGGACGCCGGCCGCCAGCGGCAGCATCGCCTGCGTCTACCGCGCCGTGCTGGCCGACGGGCGCGGTGTGGCCGTGAAGGTCCGCAGACCCGGCATCCAGCACCGGATGCACACGGACTTCGCGCTGCTGAGCGCCGGGGCCCGGCTGATGGAGCGGCTGCCGCCGCTGCGCAAGGTGCCCGCGCGGCGGATCGTGGAGGAGGTCGGGGGCGCGGTCCTCGGCCAGCTGGACCTGGAGCGGGAGGCCCGGTCGCTGGCGGCGCTGCGCGCCAATCTCTCCCGGCTGCCGTACTTCCGGCTGCCCGCGCCGATCCCGGAGGCGTCCGGACCGGAGGCGCTGGTGATGGACCTGATCGAGCCGCTCGACCGCTTCCAGGCCGGGCTGCTCGACCGCGAGCAGCGCCGGAGGATCGTCCGCAACGTCCTCCAGGGCGTCTACCGGATGCTGTTCATCGACGGGCTCGTGCACTGCGACATGCACCCGGGGAACCTGTATCTCAACCCCGACGGCGTGGTGGTGCTGCTGGACGCGGGCTTCGTCGTACGGCTGGAGCCCGCCGTGCGCCGGCTGTTCGCGGAGTTCTTCATGAACATGTCCCTGGGGCGGGGCCCGGAGTGCGCCGACGTGGTGCTGCGCAGCGCCGAGCACATCCCGCCGGGGTGCGATCTGTCCGGCTTCCGGTCCGGGATCGAGGAGCTGGTGGCGGAGACGACCGGGCGGACGGCCGGGCAGTTCCGGCTGGGGCCCTTCGCCACGCGGCTGTTCGACCTCCAGCGGCGCTCCGGGATCGCGGCGGCACCGGCCTTCGTCTTCCCGCTGATGTCGCTGCTGGTGCTCGAGGGAATGATCAACGAGTTCGACGTGGACGTCGACTTCCAGGGCGAGGCCATCCCGACCCTGCTGACCGCGCTCAACACGTACTGAAACCGCTGAACACCCGCCGAACACCCACTGAACCCACCGACCTTCACCGGAGGCGCCATGGACAGCGCTGACGCGGCGGACGCGCGGGCCGTACGGGACGCGCGGGCCGTACGGGCGTTCCGGCCGGTTCCCGTGCGGGTGGGCGACGGCGGGCCCCCGGCGTCCGCCGCCTTCCGCTGGGACGTGACCGGCGACCCCCGGGACCCGCTCGCCGTCGCCCTGCGGCACGCGTCCCGCCGGGACGCCGAGCCCGCCGTCGCCGTCGTCCTCGGCACCGCGCACCGGGCCGGGGACAGCGCCCTGCTGCTGGAGGGGATCGCTCGCGCGAGCGCGGGCGGCGGGCGGCGGCTGGTGCTGCTGCACCGGGGCGCCGGGGGCGGGAGCCTGCTGCGCTCGGCGGCGCTGGAGTCGCCGGGGCTGCGGGTCGCCGCCCTCGAACTGCCCGTACGGGACGCCGGTCCCGGCCTCCCCGCCAGGATCGCCCGCCTCGCGCACGGCGCCGCCCCCGGTGCCGAGCTGCGGGTGGCGGGGGACGGCCGGGTCACCCGTACCGGCTGGCGCGCCGCCGGGCTGCCCGAGCCGCCGGTGCCGCCGGACGGCCCGGCCAGGCCGGGCGGCGTCGCGCTGGTCACCGGCGGTCTGGGCGGCCTCGGGCTGCGGGCAGCCGCCGTGCTGTCGGCGGTGCGCTGCTACCGTCCCGTCCTCCTCGACACCACCGCCCCCGGGGAGCTGCCGCGCCGCCCGGCCGCGCTGCTGCGCCGGCTGTGCGAGGCCCCGCCCGGCGCCGACGTGCTGACCGTCGACGTCACCGACCACCGGGCGGTCGCCCGGACGCTGGGCCGGATCCCCCTGCCCGTACGGGCCGTGGTGCACTGCGCGGGTGTCGTCGCGGGCGGGCCGGTCGCCCTCGCCCGGCCCCGGGACCTGGACGCCCTCGCGGCCCCCAAGGCCGAGGGGCTCGGCACGGTGCTCGACGCCCTCGACCCCGGCGCGCTACGGCACCTGGTCGTCTTCGGCTCGGTGACCGCGCGGGTGGCGCACCGGCAGCTGGGGGGCTACGGGCTGGCCAACGAGCTGCTGCGGCGGGAGGCGCTGCGCCGGGCGGCGACCTTGCCCCGCTGTGCGACGGTGGTGGCCGAGTGGTCGCTGTGGAGCGGGGCGGGCCAGGCGCATGAGATGGGTGCCGTGGGGCAGGCCCGGCGGATGGGCATGGCGCCCGTGCCGCTGGCGCCGGGCATGGTCGCGTTGTTGCGGCTGCTGCGGTGGCCGGCGGGGGCGCGGGCGGCCGGCGCGGTCGTCCTCACGGGGCCGGGCGAGGACCGCACTTTCCCGCCGGAGGGTCCCGACGAGTGGGACAACAGCCCAACTTGAGAGAAGGCAAGCGGCCCGGGGTCGCATAACTTACCGATAGCGAGTTCTCCCTCTGCCGGTCCCGACCGGCTCTGTCGGAAGGAAGCTCACACATGGCTATCGACTTGTGCAACAAGTCCCCGGCCTCGCTGGCCGAGGGCGACCCCGGCTCCTGGGCCAAGGCGGCCCCCGAGGACCCGGTCCTGCTGGAGGACCTCGGCACCGAGCAGCGCGACGCGCTCAACTTCGCCTACCGCACCACGCTCAGCAACGTCGACCCGCGCTTCGTCGCCGGCGACCCGGCCGCCTGGGCGAGCGACTTCGGCTACGCGCTGGACCGGGTGGCGATCCGGCTGGACAACCGCAGCAACGACGAGCTGCGCGAGCAGGCGCTGAACCACCCCGACCCGGCCATGCGCGAGCAGGCCCTGTTCGAGTACGCGGACCGCGACCACGCGGACGCCATCGACCTGCTGGCCCAGGCCGTCCTCCACGACACCGACCGCCAGGTGCGCTGGGACGCGCTGTGGGCCGTGGAGAAGCTGGGCGGCGCGCGGGCGGTGGCGACGCTCCAGACGTTCCGAGGAGACCCGGACCCCGAGATCGCCGAGTGGTCGAGGCTGTTCATCAGCGAACTCCAGACCGGCGACCCGGCCTTCGACGGCCGCGAGGGCCGCCACACCCCGGGCCGCACCTTCGACGAGACGATCTTCCTGCTGATCCACTGCGATCTGTACGTCCGGCTGGACGACTCGAACCAGCACTGGGGCAAGATCTCCCTGGCGCCCCAGGGCCTGGCGAGGGTCTACGGCCAGGCCCACGCCTGCCCCAACGTCGCCACCCGCGAGAGGCAGCTCGTCATCGCCAAGACCATCGCCGGCCTCCACACCGACGGGTCCCCGCACGTCGACAACTACCTCTTCCGCGGCTTCACCGACCGCAGCCGCCGCGACCGCGGCAACTTCTTCTTCGAGTCGCTGGTGCCCCGGCCGTTCTTCAAGTCCGGCCGCGCCGACGACCCGTCCCAGGGCGTGCGCCAGGCCAACATCGGCTTCGCCCGCTACGGCACCTGGCACCTGGAGCCCCGCTTCCGGGTCCACGACGAGTACGCGATCCGCTACGTCCGCGGCCGCTTCCAGGGCTGGGGGCACGTCAACCTCGGCCGGATCGCGGGCAGGCCGCTGGAGGAGGTGCTCACCCCGGGCAACGGCGTGCTGTCCACGCTCCACGACCCCGAGGCCGGCCCGATGACCAACGCCTTCATCCTCGGCACGTTCAAGGGCAAGCTCAACGACTGGGACGGCGACGGCGTCATCGACCTCAACTCCCGCGACGTGTACTCGACCGTCGACGGCGAGATCGACTCCGACCAGGACGGCGTCCCCGACGAGCCCGGTCTGACCTGCTGCGACTGGACCGTACGGCAGCCCCTGCCCTGACGCGCCGCGGCGCGCTTCCGTCTTCCACCGCCCTGAAAGGGGAGAGATGTCCGCTCCGACGCAGCGGCCGTCCGTGGTCTATGGCCGCCCGGTCACCACGGACGGTGTGCGCAACCTGTACTCCGGCACCAGCGTGAAACCCTGGACCCCGCCGGTTCCCGGCATCGACAACCTCGGCATCACCTCGGTCGACACCTTCGCCGTCCCCGGTGTCGGCGAGTACACGGTGCCCTTCGACGGCTACGTCCGCGTGGTGCGCTCGCAGCCGACGTCCGAGGAGTGGTCGAAGGCCGAGGTGTACACCAACCTCATCGAGATGAAGATGGAGGGCTCCTGCGAGGAGCTCGGCCGCATCACGGTCGTCCTCAACCCGGACTGCCTGTCGACCGGCCAGATCCGCACCCCCTTCGACCCGTACGCGGGCGAGGGACCGGCCGCCAAGGCGTGCCGCATGGCCGTCGGCGCCATCTTCGACATGCCCAAACTGGGCCTGCGGCTGGCCAACAAGGAGCCGATCATCCTCACGATCGACGACGTCCGCCAGATCCCGCCCGCCGGCTCGCCCGGCAAGGGGCAGATCTACCGGATGCTGCCGCTGCACGACATCGAGCGGATGGACGACTCGCCGGTCGCGTACGTCACCAGCCTGCGCTTCACCATGGGCGGCTACCTGCCCTGGGAGCGGTTCGGGCCCGAGTACAAGGAGTTCGGCAAGTAGGCACGTAGGCGCCCCCCGGCGGTCCGCTGTATGTCATCCGCGGGCGCGTCGTGGCCGGTCGCGCAGTTCCCCGCGCCCCTTCGGGGCGCTCCCCCTTCCAGGAAGGTGCCCATGACGCCCGCCGACCCCCGTCCGCGCGGCCTCGCCCGCGAGTCCGCCGCCTTCCCGCCGCTGGGCGGCAGCGCCCGTCCCGTCGCCCAGGACCGGTGGGAACGGCTGGTCAGCACCGTCGCCCTGCCCGAGCCGCCGGAGGCCGTGTGGGCCGCGCTCACCGAGCCGGACCGGGTGGCGCGCTGGCTGGCGGTCTGCCGGGGGCCGTGGGCGGTCGCCGGGCGGGAGTCGACGCTGGACTTCGAGGACGGCGAGTTCTTCTGGTGCCGCACCCTGAGCGCGATCGCGCCGCGGGGGCACCGGGCGGGCTCGCTGCGCCTGCTGTGGCGCTGGGTGGGCGTGGGCCCGGCCACGGCGGTGACCTGGACGGTCGCGCCCGGGGACACGGGCGGTGGCACGACGGTCACCGTCGTCGAGGAGGCCGACAACCCGCCCTCCGACTGGCGGTCCTGGAACGGCATGGGCTGGCCCGGCATCCTCGACCAGCTCGCGGCCCATCTGCGCACCGGCACCACCTGGCGCTGGCCGTGGCGCCGGGTCGGCCCGTACCTCCAGATCCCCCTGCCCGTGCCCGCCTACCGGGCCTGGCAGGAGCTCACCTCCCCGGCGGGCGTCCAGCACTGGCTCCAGCGCTCCACCGGCGCCCTAGAACCCGGCGGCGAACTCGGCCTGATCATGGGGGACGCCAGCGGCACCGTCCGGATGCGGGTGACCCGGATGGTGGACGCCGCCCAGGAATTCCCCTCCTACCTCCCCTACCTGGAGTTCGAACTGCGCCGGCCCGCGTGGACGGCGGCGCTCGGCGGCCGGCTGTGGATCGAGCCGGCGGGCCTCGCGTCCTCGCTGCTCCAGGTGTGCCACTTCGGCTGGGAGAACCTCGACATCGCCGACCCACTCACGGAACGCCGGATCCTCACCGGCTACTGGACGGCGGCGGCGGACCGCGCCCGCGCGCTGTTCCTCCCGCAGGGCCCGGCGGCGGGCCCGCACGGCTGGTCGATGGGGAGCGGGCAGCCCCTGGGGATGCCGGAGGGGCTGGACCCGCTGGCTGTCCAGGACTTCCTGGGCCGGGCCGTCGGCGACCTCGGCGCGGCCATGTCCGGGGTGCTGGTCGCGCTGGGCGTACGGCTGGGGCTGTTCACCGCGCTGGGCACGGGCGGGCCGGCCACGGCGACCGAACTCGCCGGGCGCACCGGCCTGTCGGAGCGCCATCTGCTGGAGTGGCTGCGCGGCCTGGCGAGCGCCGGCTATCTCGACCACGACCGCGCCGACGACCGCTTCACGCTGCCCCCGGCGCACGCGGCCGTCCTCGCCTTCGAGGACTCGCCCGTCCATCTCGCCCCCGGCTTCGAGCTGCTGCCCCCGCTGGCGGCGGCCGTGGAGGACGTCGCCGAGGACTTCCGCACGGGCAAGGGCGTCGACCGGGGCGCCTACTCCGAGCGGCTGTTCGCCGCCATGGAGCGGATGAGCGCGACCTGGCTGGACACCGAGCTCACCGAGCGGTGGATCCCCGCCGTCCCCGGGCTGGCGCCCGCGCTGGAGAAGGGCGGGACGGTGGCGGACATAGGCTGCGGCGGCGGCCTGGCACTGGTCAGGCTGGCGAGGCGGTTCACCGACTGCCGCCTGACCGGCTACGACCTCCACGAGCCGAACGCACGCCGCGCGGACGAGGCCGCCCGCGCGGCGGGCGTGGACGGCCGGGTGACGATCGAGACGACGGACGCGACGACGGCACTGGCGGACACCGGACCGCTCACGCTGGTCACCATGTTCGACGTCCTCCACGACGCGGCCGCGCCCGAGGAGTTGCTGCGGACGGTACGGGGGGCGCTCGATCCGGAGCACGGCGTCCTGCTCGTCCTGGAGTCGCTGTCGGCGGACGACCCCGCCGACAACACCGGCCCCCAGGCCACCGTCCTCTACGCCACCAGCACCCTCTACTGCCTGCCCACCGCGCTGGCCGACGGCGCCCCCGGGCTGGGCACCCTGGGCCTGCCACCGGCGGAGCTCCACCGGCTCGCGGAGGCGGCGGGCTTCGGACGCGTCGAACGGATCCCGACGGCGAGCCCGTTCAACGCCCTGTACGCGCTGCGGCCGTGACCATGGACGAGGCCTTCGCTCGGCTCCTGGCCCTGAAGGACACGATGACCCCATGGGCCCTGCGGGCCGTGGCGACCCTCGGCGTCCCCGACCTGCTCGCCGACGGCGAGCTCGGGGTCGCCGAGCTGGCCCGGCGCACCGGCGTCGTACCGGACGCCCTGCACCGGGTCCTACGACTACTGACGGCCCGCGGCGTCTTCACGGAACCCGCCCCCGGCGCCTACGGCCCCACTTCCCTCTCCCGGCTGCTGGAGTCCGGCGGCCGCCCCATGAGCATGGGCCCCTGGCTCGACCTCGAGGGCGCCATCGGGCGCGGCGACCGCGCCTGCGTCCACATCCTGGAGGCGCTGCGCACCGGCCGACCCGTGTACGAGCGGGTCTACGGGCGCCCCGTCTGGGAGGACCTGGCGGCGGACCCGGCACTGGGCGCGTCGTTCGACGCGGCGATGGCGGCCCGCGCCGCCGCGCTCGCCCCGGCGGTGGCCGCCGGGTACGACTGGTCGACGGCCCGCCACGTCCTCGACGCGGGCGGCGGCACGGGCACCGTCCTCGCGGAAGTCCTGCGCGCCCACCCCCACTTGCGGGGCACGCTCCTGGACCGCGCCCCGGCCGTGACGGCGGCCCGCGCCGACTGGGGCGGCACCGCCGAGGGGCGCCGCTGCGCCTTCACGTCGGGAAGCTTCTTCGACGCCCTCCCGGCCGGCGCCGATGTGATCCTGCTGGTGAACGTGGTCCACGACTGGCCGGACGAACACGCCGGCGCCCTCCTGCGCCGCTGCTCGGAGGCCCTGCCCCCGGGCGGCCACGTCCTGATCACCGAGCACCTGCGCGAGGGCGACGGCGGCGCCAGCACCAGCGCCGGCCTGCTGGAGCTGGACCTCGTCATGCTGCTGGTCTACGGCGGACGCGAGCGCGACGCCGACGAGCTCCGGGAGCTGGGGGAACGGGCGGGGTTGCGGCTGAACGGGGTGACACCGATGCCGGGCGGGCTGGGTCTGCTGGACTTCGTCCCCGCCCCGCCCTGAAAAGCCCGGCGAAGCATGCCCGGCCACACCTGGTATCGCCTGAGTGGGACCGATGGTGGGCACAGTCGGCTTATGCCGGTGCCTTGTACGTCCTTCCGCTGCCCGACGCCTTGGCGTGCAACCCGGTGGCGAGGTCGGCGAAGTCGATCGCGGCCTGCCGGGCCTCCTCGTCGTCCGCGATGTCGGCCAGGGACTGGGTCCACCAGTGATACAGGAAGGCCTCGAACAGGGCGCCGTCCGGAACAGTGACCAGCTCGGCGTCGAACTCGCCGTGAAGCTCCTCGCGCAGGTGCGCGCGAATGCCACCGACCGTGTGCGGGACGTCCGGTCCGCGATAACCGCTCTCGTCACGGGCCTGCCGGATCGCCACCGCCCACTCCGGAGTCGGCGCCGCGGTCACGCCGTCTTCTGTGGTGTCGTCCATGACGGGAAGTATCACGCGCCTCCGACCCGCGTCGCAGGGTTTCGGGCGCCTCCCGGCTCGGTTCACCCGTACTGGAACGGCTTCAGTGCGGCCAGCAGTTCCTCCGGTACCGGCTCGGGCTCCATGACGCCGCCGTCGCCGGTGCGGCGCATGCAGGCGACGGTCTGGTGGCCGCGGGCCACCAGTTCCGGCGGGCTGCCGGGGCGCACGTAGTCGAAGGCCATCTCGATGCGGTTGCCGGCGAGGTGGCGCAGCGACATGTGGACGTCGATCTCGTCCAGTGCCCGGCATTCGCGCAGGTACTCCATGTCGCAGGAGACCGTGACGAGCGTGAGACCGTGGGCGAAGGCCGCGACCGTGCCCGGCGCGTGCTCGGCCAGGAAGCGCTCGCGGCAGTGGCCCTGCCAGCGCACGTAGTGGGCGAAGTAGACGTTGCCGGCGAGGTTGGTCTCCTCGAACGGGACGTGGTGGCGGTGGACGTAGGTGCGCCGGGCAGGGGTCATGCGCGGCTCCCGGCGGCCCGGGCCCGTACGGACCGCGGTACGCGGACGGGCGGCGCGGTGCCGACCGCCACCGCGACCGGGGCGGACAGACCGGCGACGCGGACGACGACGGTGGCGACGGCCAGGTCGCCGGCCCGCAGCAGCACCCAGCCGTCGGCGGCCGTGCGCTCCACGCGCAGCGGGGCGTCCGGGCGGGCGCCGAGCGCGAGCAGGGCCTGGCGGCATGTCAGCAGGCGGGCGTAGCCGTGGCCCGGCTCCCCGCCCGTCGCCCGGTCCGCCTCCTCGGCCACGGCGGCCGCGCGGGGGCCCAGCAGGTCCCGCCAGCGCTCGGGGGGCGCGTCGGGCACGGGCGCCCAGTCCACGGCCACGGGCCGGCCGGCGACGGCGACCAGGGCCCGGTCGCCCAGGTGGGCGGCGCGGCGGAAGCCGTCCGCGGCGACGGGTACACCGTCGGCCGTGGCACCGACCGCGAGATCCACCCCGGCCTCGGGCAGCAGGCCGTCCAGGCTGCGGGTGAGGTACGGGCCGAGCAGTTCGGCGGGCCAGGGCGCGCCGGCGGGCCGGGGCAGCGGGCCGACGTCCTTCAGCCGCAGGCCGTGCCACGTCTCCAGGACCGTCCCTGCGGCGTCCTCCACGCGCACGTCGTAGCGGTAGCCGTCGGCGTCGTGCGCCGTCTCGTGCGCGTGCACCACCACAGCGCCCTCCCCGGGCGCCGGGCCGTGGAAGCGGACGGCGTCCGCGCCCACCGGCAGCACCCGCCGGTGCGGCACACAGCCCTGGAGCACGTGCACGTACGCGTCACGCAGCGCCGCGTCACCCAGCAGCAGCCTCGGGCTGTGGAAGCCGCTGAACCACTCCCCCGTGCCGCCCGCCGCCACCTCGGCCACGCAGCGGCGGCCGCTGAGCCGCCGGTAGCGCACCAGGCGGCGGAAGCGCGGGCCGTGGAAGAACAGTTCGCCGTAGTGCGGCGAGCGCGCGGCGTCCGCGCGGACGGGGGCCGCCGGCGGGCCGGCCGGCGCCTCACCCGTGCGGTACACCGCGCGGAAGTGGTCGGCCGCGAAGCCCGTCTCGTCGCTGCGCACCACCGCGACCACCGTGCCGTCGTCGTGGCGGAGCGCGGCGACGCGGACGGTGCGGGAGCCGTCCGGCGGCACGGTGACCGGCCGTTCGAAGGCGGCTTCGGAGACGGTGAGGACGGTGTCGTGCCCGGTGACGGCGGCCGCCGCCTGGGCCATGGCCTCCAGGCCGACGACGGCGGGCAGCAGGGGCACGCCATCGAGGGCGTGGTCGGCCAGGTACGGGTCGTTGCCCAGGCCCACGCGGGCGTCGGCCACCACCTCCACGCCCGGCTGGTGCACCAGCGGCCGCTCCAGGAACCGCAGCAGCGGCAGCGACTCGTCGGCGTACCGCAGCGTCCCGGCGCGGGGCAGCCGCCCGGCGACCAGCACCGACGGCGGCAGGTCCGGGGCGGCGAGCAGGGACAGCAGGATCCTCGTGCCGTCGGCCACGGGGATCGGGGCGACGCCCTGGCGGCGCAGCGTCTCGACGGCCCCGAGCCGCTGGGCCATGCCCGCGCCCTCCCACTGCGACCATTCGACGGTCAGGCAGAGGCAGTGCGGCAGGGCCGCGCCGAGTTCCTCGACGCGGCGTCGCATCAGGTCGTTGGCGAGGGCGTAGTCGGCCTCGCCCGGCAGCCCGATCCGGGCGATCACCGACCCGTAGGCCACGAGGAGGCGCAGCCGCCCGGTGTCCACGGCGGCGAGGACCGCGTCCAGCCCGGCCCGCTTGGGCGCGCAGGCGGCGCGCAGCCGCTCTGGGGTGACGGTCTCCAGCCGCCCGGGTTCGTTGCGCCCGGCGCAGTGGAGGACGGCGGTGACGGGACCGAGGCGCGCCTCGGCCTCGGCGACGCGGCGGCGGACGGCGGCGGGGTCGGTGACGTCGGCCGTGAGGTACAGCGCGGTCACTTTCTCGTCGGCGAACCGCCGTAGCCATGTGCCGACTTCGGCGTCGTCGCCGGGCGCGCCGCGCCCCAGCAGGGCGAGGCGTGCCCCGGTGGCGCGGGCGAGGGCGAGCGCCGACTCGGCGCCGATGCCCTTGGCACCGCCGGTCACCAGGCAGACGTCGCCGGGCCCGAGGGGGACCGCGGCGGCGTCGGGCAGTGGCAGGGGACGGAGTTCGGTGACGGGCGCGTGGGGGCGTCCGGTGTCGTCGAGGACGATCTCGGCGTAGCCGCTGACGCCGCGCGCCGCGGCCTCGACGGCGGCCTGCCGTATGCCGTCGGGGTGGGGCGGCGCGTCCACGACGAGGCAGGGCTTGCCGGGACGTTCGGCGACGACCGAGCGGGCGATGACGTCGCCGACGGTGCGGTGGTGGAGGAGGAGAACCGGTTCCTCGCCGGTCGCGGCGGCGTGGAGGGCGGCCACGCACTCCACGGGCGTGGGGTCGGGCGGCAGGGCGACGACGGTGGCGGGGACGGCACCGTCCCTGGTGGGGAAGGCGGCACGGATGGCGTCGGCGAGGGGGTGGTCGTCGGGGACGAGGTGGGTCCAGGTGTGGGCGGTCCCGCGGCCCGGCGCGGTGGTGGCCGGGCGGGGTACGAGGCGGTGGGTGAAGGCCCGCACCCAGGGGGCGACGCCTTCGACGGGCGCGTCGTCCTCGCCCCGGGACTCCGGCAACGCGGCGATGTGCGCGGCGAGTCCCGCCACGCTGGCGGTGACGAGCGCCCCGGTGTCGACGGGCGCCTCCCGCCCGAGCGCGCGGGCGGCTTCGGCGGCGATCTGGGCGAGGCGGAGGGAGTTCACGTGGAGGTCGGAGAGGAGGAGGTCGTCGTCGCGGATGGCGTCGGGGGGGAGTTCGAGGGCGGTGGCAATGAGCGTGCGGATGGTGGTGAGGGGGCCGCCCCCTCCTCCCGCCGGGGGCTCCGCCCCCGGGCCCCCGAGGGGGGCACCCGCTACGCCAGCGGAATCCGCAGGCGCCGCCAGCTCTGCGTACGGGAACGCGCTGCCGGAAGGCGGCAGGACGGGGCCGCCGTCGGACAGAGGCGCGCCTACCGGCCAGGTCGAAGCACCGGCACCGGACGCTGCTGCCCCGGCCGCCCCGGCCGCCCGGACCGGCCCGCCCGGACCAGCCGGATCGGGCACGTCCGAGGCCACCGCCGGCCCGGCCCCGCCGGACGCGGGCCACACCGCGTCGTCCCGCGCCGGAACGGTCGGCGTATCGGCCTGCCCGGGCGTGCCCGGAGCCACGGCGTCGTCGACCGCGCTCACGCGCGCCCGCCCAGACCCAGACCGGCCCGGAGCGTCGGCGTCGACACCGGAAGTCGCGGCCTTCGGCTCCCGGGCCGGGCCGGACGGGCCGGACACGCCGGCCGGGCCGCCCGCGCCCGAAGGCCCGGGCGCACCGCCGGGCGCGGGCGACGCCGCGTCACCTCCTGCCGTCCAGGCCGGGGCACCGCGGTCGGAGGGTGCCGCCGCCCCGGCCGCACCACGGCCCCCGGCCTGGCCGGGCACACCCGGGCCCGGGGCGCCGACGCCGGCGCCGGAAGTCGCGGCCTTCGGCTCCCGGGCCGGCCCGGACGGGCCGGACACGCCAGCCGGGCCGCCCGCGCCCGAAGGCCCGGGCGCACCGCCGTGCGGCAGCGACTCCCCGGCTCCGCCGGGCGCCGTCGCGCCCTCGTGCGCGCTCGCGCGCGCGGGCTGCGGTGGTGCCTCGGGGGTCCGGGGGCGGAGCCCCCCGGCCTGGGAAGCGGCGGGAGCGGGCACGACGGTCTCGCACGGGTTCGTCAGGAAGACCCGGGGCCGGGTCAGGTCCAGCGGGCGGTGGAAGCGCCCCGCCGTCCACGGCCGGACGTCCGCCCCGCACGCGGCGAACAGCGCCGCCGTCGTCGCGGCCAGAGCGCCCGCGCCGCACGTGACGTCGAGCGACAGGACGGGCGCCGTCGTGTTGTCGCGGGCCAGCGCGGACAGCGTGGTGCCCGCGCCCACCTCCAGGAGGACGTCCGCGTGGCGCGCCAGCTCCCGTACCCCGTCGCCGAAGCGGACCGGTGCCGTCACCTGCTCCGTCAGCAGCGCGGCCAGGTCCGTGTCCGGCGGCAGCACCGCGGCCGTCACCGACGAGACCACCGTGCCCGAGGGCTTCCCCAGAGCCGCCTCCGCGAAGCACTTCGCCAGCTCCGGCAGCGCCGGCCGCATCGCCGCCGAGTGGAAAGCGTGTGAAACCGCGAGGGGAACGACGGCGACGCCCCGGCGTCGTGCCTCCGCCCGTACCAGTGCCAGGGACGGCACGGGCCCCGCGACGGTCAGCCGGCCGGGGCCGTTGACCGCCGCGATCACCGCGTCCGTGCCGGCCAGCAGGGCTTCCGCCGTCTCCACCGGCGCCGCCACCGCGAGCATTCCGCCGCCGTCCTCGGCGTACCGGGCCATGAGGTCGCCCCGAGCGCGGGCCAGCCGGACGGCGGCGGCCGCCGGCAGGGCCCCGGCCCAGGTCAGGGCGGTGAGTTCGCCGAGGCTGTGGCCGAGCGCCGCCCGGGCGCGGACGCCCAGGCGGTCCAGATAGCGCAGCCCGGCCAGCGAGGCCGCGACCACGGCCGGCTGGACGACAGACGTGTCGGACGTCCCGGGAGCCGACGGCGGCACCTCCGCCAACAGGTCCCCCACCGCCACGATCCGCCCCAGCGCCCCCGTGTCCACACGCCCGCCCACCGTGCCCTGCCCCGGGAAGAGCAGGCCGAGCCGGGCCGTCGGGCCCACGCCCGTGAACACCCCGGCGGCCGCGTCCCCGTGGAAACCCTGGGGCCCCTCCCCCGGCCCCCCGCCGAGCGAGCGCGCCGCCGACCTCAGTCGCTCGGCCAGTTGGTCCGGCGACGAGGCGACCACGGCCACCCGCACGCCGGCCCGCTCCCCGCACGCCAACGCCAACACCGCCGCCGCATCCGTCAGTTCCGCCTCCGACAACGACCCCGCCGTCTCCGCCAGCCGCAGCAGCCGCCCGGCCACCTCCCCGGCGTCGTCCCCGCCCACCGGGAAGACCTCCCACCCCGGCGCGGGCACATACGGCCGCGGGTACGCGTACGCCCGCCGCGCCGCCTCGGCCGCCTCCAGGACCACGTGGGCGTTGACGCCCCCGAAGCCCACGGAGTTGACGGAGGCCCGGCGGGGCAGCGCGCGCCCGGGCCAGTCCTCCGGCTCGTCGAGGGTCCGCAGTGGGGCCGTGAGCAGCGGGTGCGGGTCCTCGCAGCCGGTGGTGGGCGGCAGTACGCCGTGGTGGACGGCGAGGGCGGCCTTGATCAGCCCGGCCACACCCGCCGCCGCCTTCGTGTGGCCGATGTTCGCCTTGACGCTGCCGAGCGCCACGGAGGGCGAGGCGCCCGCCCCCAACGCTTCCCCCAGCACTGTCAGTTCCACCTCGTCGCCGACGGCCGTTCCCGTGCCGTGGCCCTCGATCAGGCCGGCCGTCGCCGGGGCGAAGCCGGCCCGTTCGTAGGCCCGGCGCAGGGCGAGGGCCTGGCCGGCGCGTTCGGGGCGGGTCAGGCCGCCGTGGCCGTCCGAGGACAGGCCCCAGCCCTCGATCAGGGCGTAGGCGCGCAGGCCCAGGCACCGGGCGTCCTCGGCGCGGGCGAGGACGAGGATGCCGCAGCCCTCGCCGGGCAGGAAGCCGGTGGGGTTCCGGTCGTAGACGCGCATCGGGCCCCGGGCGAGCGCGCCGAGGCGGGAGAAGCCGACGAGTTCGAAGGGGTCGAGGCTGAGGTCGACGCCGCCGGCCAGGGCGAGGTCGAGGTCGCCCGCCGCGAGCGCCGTGCAGGCGGTGGCGACGGAGACCAGCGAGGAGGCGCACGCGGCGTCGACGGTGTAGCCGCCGCCGTGGAAGCCGAAGTGGTTGCAGATCCGGCCGCTGATGGTGTTGGCGAGGCCGCCGGCCAGGGACTCGTCGCCGGGGACGGGGAAGGGGCTCTTGTAGAGCTCCTCCAGTTCGCGCAGCAGTTCCCTCCGTTCGTCCTCCGCGAGTCCGCGCCGGCCGAGGACCGTGTCGACCGTGCGGCGGACGTACGGCCAGCGCAGTCTTAGCAGCCCGGTGCGGGAGAACTCGCCGGTGAGGGAGTTGCCGATGACGACGCCCACCCGGTCCCGGTCGAGGCCTGCCAAGTCCTCCCCGTCCGTCATGCCCGCGTCGCGCAGCGCGGCCGCGGCGACGTCGAGGGCGAGCCAGTGGGTGAGGTCGGCGGCGCGGAAGGCGCCGCCGGGAACCCGGAAGGCCTGCCGGTCGAAGGTCCAGCCTTCCAGCACGGCCGCCCGTTCGGCGTCGATGCCGTCGCCGTCCGCCGCCGCGCCGGGCGCGTAGTCGGCGGTCCGCAGCCGTTCGGGCGGGATCCGGCGGAACGCCCGGCGCCCGGCGAGCACGGTCCGCCAGAGCTCGTCGGGGCCGTCGGCGTCGGGATAGCGACAGGCCATCCCCACGATGGCGACGGGGCGTTTCACGGAGCCTCCCGCACGACAGCAGCAGGACGAAGAGCAAGGAAACGTTTCAGCAGGGGTGCCGTCAGCGGCCGGGTCAACGGCAGCGTCACCAGCGCCAGCCAGCGCGCCACGCACACCACGGCCAGCGCGAAGAACAGGCCGAAGGTGATGTGGAGGGCCATCAGCGTCCCGTACGCGGCGGCGATCCCCAGCCCGAAGGCGAACTGACGGCGGGGCGCGAACGGCGTCGTCCCCGGGTCGCTGATCATGTAGTTGGTGTAGAGGATGAAGGCCACCCCGGTCATCGGCGACAGCGCGCCGAGCACCCAGGCGTCGGTGAACGCGGAGCGCAGCAGCGCCTGGAGGACGAAGCCGCCGGCCCAGCCCAGCAGCAGCGGCATCTTCAGGGTGAGCTTGGCGTTGAGCATCGTCCCGGCCACCAGCACCGCGAACGGAATGATCCAGCGGAGCACACCGGGTGGGTACTCGGTGAACTCGTACGGCGGGGCGATGCCCACCCAGTCGTAGATCAGCAGGGTGGCGACGATCCCGGTGTTGGACGGGTTGAGGACGTGCTGCGACTTGCCGCGCACCCGGGCGCGCACCACGTACTTGGAGCCGATGCCGACGGCGGCGGCGAACGCGATGGGCCAGAGCCGGTCGTTGGCGTAGAGCAGCATGGAGCAGGCGAGCCCGGTGATGTGTGCGGGCAGCATGAAGTCCAGGACCTGGCCGAACGGGCCGACGTAGCGCGGCCGCCGGCGGCGCACGGCGGCGTCGACGCTCTCCAGCAGCAGTTCGGTGGCGTAGGCGGTGCCGACGGCGACGAACGGGGTCGCGTACGCCTGCTCGAAGCCCAGCCAGGTCAGCCCGACGATGTTGAGGACCGTGATGGAGAGCGCGAAGCGGCGCAGGGCCTTGCTGCGGCGCTTCTCCGGGGTGAGGCCGGCGGGTTTCCCGGTGGCGGGGGTGGTCGAGGAGGCGGAGGCGGTGGTCGTCACGGGGCACCTCTTCAGAACTGTTCAGGACTCTTCGAGACTCTTCGAGGCTCTTCAGGAGAGGACGACGGTGTGGGCGCCGGGCGCCAGGGACCGGGTGGTCCGGTGCGGCCCGGCGGCGTCGCGCCAGGTGATCTCGACGGCGACCGGTCGTGCCGCGTCGGCTCCGGCCCCCAGCCCGAAGAGCAGCTCGGAGCTGTTGACACCGGTGTGCCCGTTGGCCGGCTGGAGCTGCTGGGTCAGGGTCCGGCCGTCGGCGGTGCTGACGGTGACGCGGGCGCCGATCGCCGGGGTGGTGGCCGCGCCGCCCGGCACCGCAGCGGGCACGACCGGGCGCAGCGCCAGGTAAGGCCCGGCGGTGGGGCCGGTGTTGCGGTGGTAGACGGACCGGCCCCACTGGTTGGCCACGACGATGTCGAGGCGCCCGTCGCCGTCGGCGTCGGTGAGGGCGAAGGAGCGGCTGGGCACCTTCTCGTCGAGCCCCGTCGCCTTGGCCAGGTCGGTGTAGCGGCCGTCGGCGGCGCGCACCCAGAAGCGGTTGCCGGCGGCGCCGGAGAGGTCGTCGCCGGGTTTGACGCGCGGCCAGCTCAGCGGGGAGTGGAGCAGGCTGTCGTTGGCCATGGCGAGTTCCTGGAGCTCGGGCCATTTGTTGGTGCCGCCCTTGACGAAGCCGACGGCCTGGAGGATCTGGGGGGTGCCGCTGTGGTCGAAGTCGCCGGTCTTGACGTCCCAGGACCAGCCGGAGCGGGACAGGCCCAGGTCCTCGCTGCGGTCGTGGTAGGGGGCGATGCCCTTGGCGAGGTCGGAGACCGGGCCGTTGCGGGTGAAGACGAAGTTGCTCTCCTCCAGGGCGTAGGGGAGCGTGATGTTGCTGACGAGGATGTCGGGCTCTCCGCGCCCGGTGAGGTCGGCGAAGGCGACGCCCATGCCCTTGAAGGAGTCGTGGCCGAGGACCTTCGACTTGGGGGTGGTGAAGGTCCGGCGGCCCTCGGCGAGGGCGAAGGACGGCCGGCCCGGCCGGGAGTGGTTGACCAGCAGCCGGTCGGGGCCGAAGTCGTTGGCGATGTAGAGCTCGGGCAGCCCGTCGCCGTCGAGGTCCTGGGCGCCGAGCGCCAGGGCCCAGCCGTGCCGGACGCCCGGGGGCAGGGCGTCGGGCTCGTCCTGGAAGCGGGCCTGCGGTTCCGGCCCGCTCCGGCCCGAGCGCCACAGCAGGACGTGGGTGCTGCCCGCGTTGCGGGCGTTTGACATGCCGTCCTGCATGGCCATCCGGGGGTCGTCGGCGGCCTCGGTGTCGAGGACCTTGGCGCCGTCCGGGAAGTAGTTGCCGACGATCACGTCGGGCCGGCCGTCACCGTCGACGTCGGTGAGGTTGACGGTGGTGGTGTTCCACACCCGCATGGGCGAGACGAGCTCGGTGGCGCGGAAGGCGGCGGCGGACGGCGCCACGGGTTTTCCGTCGCTGCCGGTCTTCCGCAGGAAGAGGACCGGGGAGCGGCCCCAGTAGTAGACGAGGACGCCGGTGAGCCCGCTCTGGGCGAAGTCGCCGGTGACACAGCCCATGGGGGCCATGGTGCGCGGGTTCCAGGGCAGCCCGTCCGGGGTCAGGGCGAAGGGGGCGTACCGTCCGGCGGAGCCCGGCAGGGGGCGGACGGTCACGGAGTCGTCGCGGGGGTCGACGAGGCAGACGTCGGCGTCGCGGCCGGTGCCGGCGATGTCGCCGACGGCGGCGCTCGCGCCGACGGCCGAGATCCACGCGGAGATCCGGCGCAGCGCGGGCTGCACCTGGCGCTCGGTCCGGGCTCCGGTGGGGTCGCCGTTGAGGTACTCGGTGGAGAAGCGGAAGCGCTCGGCCAGGCGGTCCCGTTCGGCCCCGGACGTGCCGGGGCGGGCGGCCGCCACGCCCAGGCAGGACGCGATCACCACGGCGACGGCGGGCGCGGCGAGCGCTCGCCATTCGATGCGGGGCATGCGGGGCATGTTCCCTCCGTTGTCGGCCGGGGCGGGCGTGGAGCGGTTCGGGCGTGAAACGGTTTCGGCCGCCGGGCAGTTCGGGCGTGGGGGCCGGTTCGGACATGGGACGCGGTTCGGGCGTGGGGGCCGGTTCGGGCGTGGGGGCCGGTTCGGGCGTGGGGCGCGGTTCGGGCGTGGGGCGCGGTTCGGGCGTCACCGGGAGGCGAGCGCGCTCCCGCTGATCAGGGCCCGCCAGGCGAGGAAGTCGCCGAGGCTGCCGTCGCCGCGCAGCTTCCGTTCCGCGTCCAGCGTCCAGCCGGCGGCCGTCACCGCGTCGACGCCCACGAGCCGGAGGACCCCCCGGTGGGTGTGCTCGGGGATGTGGCCGCCCCGGCGGCGGGCCTCGGCGGCGAAGGCGGCGCCCTGGGCCAGGTGCTGCCAGTACGGCCCGGAGCACTCGCGCAGCCGGTCCAGCTCGGCGTCGGTGGCTCCCCCGGCGTAGCAGGCGGCCAGGCCCACGCCGCTCCACAGGTGGGAGCGGCGGTCCTCCGGGAAGGCGGCGACGGTCCCGGCGATGCGGTCGGGGTCGGCCGCCTCGACGAACCACAGGCTCCGGCCGATGCCCTGGTGGCGTACGGTGCCGCCGGGCCGGGGCGGGCGCTTGCGGGCGAGCCGGGCCACGGCGGTACGCCCGCCGAAGTAGCCGTGCGAGAAGCCGAGGCCGTCCAGCGCGAGCCAGCCCAGCAGTGGGTCGAGGCCGAGCAGCCGCCGCGCCCCGGGCAGCGGCGCCTTGGCCAGGGCCCAGCCGGCGCCCACGTGGACGAGGTGGACGTAGTCCCGGCCGGGCCCCCTGAGCAGGGCGCGGACGCGGCGCCCCCGGGTGAGGGCGACGGTGTCGAGCAGGGCGCAGGCCATGCCCGCGCCCTCGTAGGCGAAGCCGCGCTCGACGGCGTCGAGGGCCGTCAGCCGCTCCTGGACGGCGGCGGGGGCCGCCGTCAGGGCCGCGTTGAAGCCGGTGAGGAAGGAACGTCCGTGGCGTTCCAGGACGCGGCGGCTCTCCGGTCTGTCGCAGGGGAAGCCGCGGACCGCGAAATCTGCCGTCTCCTCTCGGAGACTCAGCCGACGGGCCCAGCGGGGGGCCGCCGGGCCGGGCCGGGCACGGGTGCGCGAGCGGGGCGGAGCTGAAGGCTTTCCGGGCATGTGCGACCCCCGTCCTGTCCTCAAGGGTGGTGCGCCGCCGGTGAGTTCTCGGGCGCGGGTCGGCGACCGGACTCGAACACAGTGCGTATTGCTATCAGTTGTGGAAGTGACGGTCAACACATCCGGTTCGCGGCTCCGGGGATTCGGCCGAAAAGCCCGCCCGGTCCCGGCCGCCCCGGCCGCCGTTCACTGGAGCCGTTCATTGAAGCTGTTCGGCCGGGCGGAGCAGCACCTCGCCGATCGCCATGTGGCGGGGCCGGGTGACGACGTGGACGATCGTCCCGGCGACGTCCTCGGGGCGCAGCGGGGTGCCGGGGTCGAAGCCGTCGGCGAGGGCGGCGAGCACCTCGGGCCGGGAGTGGGTGGGCAGTTCGGTGGCGACGAAGCCGGGCTCGACGACGCAGACCCGCACATGGCGGCGGGCGACCTCCTGGCGCAGGGCCTCGCTGAAGCCGTTCACCCCGAATTTGGCGGCGTTGTAGAGGGCCGTGTTCGGGGTGGCGACGCGGCCGGCCAGGGAGCTGACGTTGACGACGTCGGCGACGCGCCGGGGCCCGTCGGCGGCGGCGCGCAGCAGGTGCGGCAGGGCGGCGCGGGTGACGAGGGCGGTGCCCAGCAGGTTGACGCCGACCATGCGCTGCCACTCCTCGGTGGGCGCGCCGTCGACGGGGCCGAGGAGCAGCACCCCGGCGGCGTTCACGACGACGTCCAGCCGGCCGTGGGCGGCGAGGGCCGCCTCGACGGCCGTCGTCGCGCCGGCCTCCGTGGCGAGGTCGGCCTCGGCGACGAACGCCCGGCCGCCCAGCGCCTCGACGGCCTCGGCGACCTTCAGGAGGCGGTCGCCGCGCCGGGCGACGAGCGTCACGCGGGCGCCCTCGGCGGCGAGGGCCAGGGCGGTGGCCTCGCCGATGCCGCTGGAGGCGCCGGTGACCAGGGCGGTGGTGCCCGTCAGTGCGTCGCTCACGTCGGTGATCCCTTCCTCGGGGACGACCGGCCGTGCGGCCGCCCTGTCCGTCAGCCGGGCGGGGCGGCGGCCGCGACCGCCGGGGTGCTCCCCGCGCGGGGCCGGGCGGCGTCCAGCAGCCCCATGAACTCCACGCAGCGCCGGGCGGCCTCCGGATCGCCGTCGATCCGCAGCCGGCCGGAGATCAGCGCCTCGAAGGGCGTGCGCATCTCGGCGCCGATGCTCACGAACGTCTCGGCGTCCGTGACGACGACCAGGGCCGGGGCGACGGCGGGCCCGCGCCGGGTGACGGCGCGCCCGTCGGCCACCTCGATGTGGAACGTCTCGTCGGCCACGCGGAATTCGTAGCTCTCGTCGACCTCGGGCAGCGGACGCCCGTGGATCATCGCCTGGACGGCCAGGATGCCCCAGGCGGCACGGACGGCGCCGCCGCGCGCCTCCTCCTCGCCCAGGAACGCCATCCCCCACCGGGCCAGCGCCAGCAGGGGCTCCCTGAGCTGCTCGCCGCGCGCGGTGAGGCGGTAGCGCCTGCCCCGCCCGTCGCCGGGCACGGCCGCCGATTCCAGCACCCCGCGCGCGGCGAGCGCCCGCAGCCGGTCGGAGAGCAGATTGGGACCGAGGCCGGGCAGGTTGCCCAGGATCTCGTTGAAGCGCGCCGGGCCGATGAGGAGCTCCCGGACGATGAGCAACGCCCAGCGTTCGCCGACGACATCGAGCCCGGCGGCGAGTCCGCAGAACTGCCCGTAGTTCCGTTTGCCCTTCATGACGCACCCTCAGCTTCCGCCCCCATTACTACACTTCATGGTAGCAATGGGCCCGCCGCCGCGTGAGCAACCTGGGAGAAGGCGACCTTCCGGGCCGTTCACTACAGTCGGGCGCCATGGACGGATGCGACAGCACTGCCGTGCAAGCGTTCGCCGGCCGCTTCCTGGACGACGTCAGCGGCGGGATGACCAGCGTCCTCGTCGCCCTGGGCGACCGTCTGGGCCTCTTCCGCGCGCTCGCCGACGGCGGCCCGGCGACGGGCGCGGAGCTCGCCGCCCGTGCCGGCCTGGACGAACGCCCCGTCCGCGAATGGCTCCTCGGACTTCTCAGCGCGGGCTATCTGGACGTCCGGTACACCGGCGAGGACCCCGTCTTCTCGCTGCCCCCGGAGCACGCCGCGGTGCTGGCGCACGACGACTCCCCCTTCTTCCTGGGCGGCGCGGCCGGGCTCGTGCCCGCGCTCGCCGGGATGCTGGAACCCGTCGTCGAGACGTTCCGCTCGGGCGGCGGCGTCCCGCAGGAGGCGTACCCCGAGGCCCTCTACCGGACGATGTGGCGGATGAGCGCCAGCTGGCTGGGCACCCTGCTGCTGCCCCAGTGGATCCCGGCGGTCGACGGCCTGGCCGGACGGCTGGCGGCCGACGGCCGCGTGGCCCACCTGGGCAGCGGCGGCGGCCACGCCCTCGTGCTGATCGCCGGGGCCTTCCCTCGGGCCCGCTGCACGGGCTACGACCGGCTGCGGCTCCACGTCGACCGGGCGCGCCGGGAGGCGGCGGACGCCGGGGTGGCCGACCGCGTGGAGTTCGTCCACGGCGACGCCGCCGACCTGCTGCCCGGTACGGGCGACCACGCGCTCGTCCTCGCCCTCGACGTGCTCCACGACGCCCCCGACCCGGCGGCGGCCCTCCGCGCGGTCCGGGCCGCCCTCGCCGACGACGGGGTGCTGCTCCTCCTGGAGAGCGCGGGCGCGGAGCGCGCCACGGACAACCGCGGCGCGGCGGCGGCCCTGCTGTACGGGGCGAGCGTGCTGTACAGCGTGCCGGTCTCGCTCGCTGCGAAGGGGAGGGCGCCGGGGATGCTGGGGCTGCCGACGGGAGAGTTGCGCACGCTGTGCGCGGATGCGGGGCTGCGGTCGGTGCGGCAGTTGCCACCGCCTACGCCGCTCAACGCGCTGTACGAGATCAGGCCTTGAGAGTGCCCCGAGTCCCGCGCGAGATCAGCCCCGCCGGCGTTTGAGGCGCGGGGTCTGGGGCGGAGCCCCAGGAAACGGTGAAAGGGCGGGGCTGGGGCAAAACCCACCCGGAAGGGGAACCCGTGCGCCCCACCTGGCACCCCGCCACCGAGGAGGCCCTCACCGGCCTCGAAACCACGACGGTGGCCGTCCCCGTCGACCACGCCGACGCCGAAGGCCCGTCCATCGAGCTGACGCTCGCCCGCCACCCCGCCCCCACCCCCACCAGAACCGGCACCCTCCTCATCCCCCCCGACGACCCCGGCAACCGCGGCACCCTGCTCGTCCCCCAGCTCGTCGCCAAGCTCCCGCCCGCCGTACTCGACCAGTACGACATCGTCGGCTTCGACCACCGCTTCAGCGGCCGCAGCGCCCCGCTCTCCTGCGGGCTCACTCCCGACCAATGGCTGTGGATCTTCCACACCCCCGAGGACGCCGACACCGAGGCCCGCTACCAGCAGGACATCGTCGACCGCTGCTTCCGCGAGGCCGGCGATCTCCTCCCCCATCTCACCTCACGCGCGATCGCCCATGACATCGACGCGATCCGCCGTGCCCTCGGCGAGGAGCGGATCTCCTTCCTCGGCTACTCCTACGGGAGTTACCTCGGCGCGGTGTGGACCCAGCTGTACGGCGAGCACGCCGACCGGGTCGTCCTCGACAGCGTGATCGACCCGGATTCCGTGTGGCGGCGGATGTTCCTGGACTACGCGGCGAGCTGCGAGAACGCGCTCGGCCGGTGGGCGGCATGGGCCGCGCGGCGCCACGAGGAGCTCGCGCTGGGCACGACCGCGGCGGCCGTGCGCGAGGCGGTCGCGCGGCTCACCGCGCGCGCGGACCGGGAACGCCGCGTCGAGATGGCCGGCATGCCCGCCGACGGCACGACGCTGCGCCTGCTCACGATGGTGCTGCTCGGCGACGACCTGGCCTGGGGCTTCCTCGGCGACGTGCTGCGCGCCGCCGTCCACGGCGGGCAGGCCTCGGAGCCGACGCGCCGGGCGCTGGGCGCGATGTTCGGGCGCGGCAAGGGGGAGAGCGGGGCCGTCGCCCAGCTCGCGGTGCTCGGCGGCGACGCGGCGTGGCCGCGCGACCCCGCCGGCTACCGCCGGGACATGGCGGCGGCAGCCGTCCGCCACCCCTTCATCGGGCCGGCGATGGCCGCGCCCAAGGCCGGCGCCTTCTGGCCCCGGGAGCTCGACGGGCGCCGAGAGCCCGTCACCGTCTTCGGGCGGGACAACCACGCCGAGAGCCTGCTGCTCGTGCGCTCCGAGCACGCCATGTTCACCCCCGCGCGCGGGGCCGCGCGGCTGAGGGAACTGCTGGCGCACAACTCCCGGCTGGTCACCGCGGCCGGCACCGGCGCCCACCGGGTGTTCCCCTTCCACGGCCACCCCGGCGTCGACGGGACGGTCGCCGAGTATCTGCTCACCGGCAAACTGCCCGACACGGACCTCACCTTCACCGCCACCTTCACCGCCGACCACGGGAGGGACGCCTCGTGAACGACCCCGACCTGCGCGTCGACGCGATCCGGGACTTCCAGAAACAGTCCCTGACCTGGTACCCGGCCGACGAGGAGGCCCTCGCCGGCCTGGAGTGCGCCGAGCTGACCGTACCGCTGGACTACGCCGACCCCACCGGCCGCACCCTGACCCTGGGCCTCGTACGGGCCCCGGCGGCGGCCCCCGAGCGGCGGCGCGGCGTCCTGCTGATCGGGCCCGGCGACGACCTGGGCAACCGGGGCACACTGCTCGGCGCGCAGCTGGCGCGGGCGCTGCCCAAGGAGGTGCTGGCGCGCTACGACGTGGTGGCGTTCGACCACCGGTTCATGGGCCGCTCCAGCCCGGTCGTCGCCGGGCTGGAGCCGGAGGAGCGCTTCTGGGTCTTCCACCAGCCCCTCGACTTCGCCCACGAGGTCCGCTTCCAGGCCGAGGTCGCGGCGAAGGTCGCCGAACACGCCCTGGACGTGCTGCCGTTCGCGAACTCGCGGAACATCGCCCGCGACATCGAGGTCATCCGGGGCGCGCTGGGCGAGGAGCGGCTGTCCTACCTGGGCTACTCCTACGGCACCTATCTGGGCGCGGTGTGGACGCAGATGTTCGGCGAGCACGCCGACCGGGTGGTCCTGGACAGCCTGTGCAGCCCGGACTGGGTGTGGCGCGGGCTGTTCACCGACTTTCCGCCCAACGGCGAACGCGCCCTGGGCCGCTGGACCCACTGGGCCGCCCGGCACCACGACGAGCTGGCGCTCGGCGCCACGCCGCAGGAGGTCCGGGCCTCCTACGACCGGCTGCTGGCCCGGGTCGACGCCGACGAGACGGTGACGGTGAACGGCTTCCCGCTGGACCGCACCCTCGCCCGGCTCGTCGTCGTGGGAATGCTCAACAGCGACCTCAACTACGAGCACCTGGGCGACATCCTGCGCTCCGCCGTGCACGGCGCCCCGCTCACCCCCGCGACCCTCTCCTTCCTCGCGACGATGTTCGGGCAGCCGAAGGAGGAGAGCGGCACGGTGGCCCAGCTGGCCATCCTCGCGGGCGACTGGTCCTGGCCGCGCCGGCTGGGCCCGTACGAACGGGACATGGCCCGCGCGGCGCGGGAGTACCCGTTCACGGGGGCGGCCCTGTCGGGGATCAAGGCGACGGCGTTCTGGCCGGTGCCGCCGAGCGAGCCGGTGACCCGGCTGGGGGCGGGCAACCGCGCCCGGAGCATCCTGCTCGTCCAGTCCGCCGAGGACATGTCCACGCCGCACGCGGCCGCCGTGCGGATGCGCGAGGTGCTGCGGCACAACTCCCGGCTGGTCACCGTCGCCGACACCGCCCACCACCGGGTCTTCCCCTTCTACGGCAACCCCGGCGCCGACGAGCTGGCCACCGCCTACCTCATCGACGGCACCCTGCCGGACACCGACGTCGTCCGCACCGATCCCCGGCCCCGGGTCTGAGGGAGTCACCCATGCCCGAACCCCACGAGGTGTACGCGCCGGAGTCCCGCGTCGACCCCTACCCCGTCTACGCGCGGCTGCGCGCCGAGGCCCCCGTCCAGCCGATCCTCGACCCCAACGGCATCGAGCACTACCTGGTCACCCGCTACGAGGACGCCCGCGCCGCCCTCGCCGACCCCCGGCTCTCCCGCGACCCCAAGCACGCGTGGGAGGCGCTGCGCCGCTCCGGGCTCTACCCCGAGGGCGGGGAGGGCTCGGAGCCGCACATGCTCAACAGCGACCCGCCCGACCACACACGGATGCGCAGGCTGGTCGCCAAGGCGTTCACCCCGCGCCGGGTGGACGCCATGCTGCCGCGCGTCCAGGAGATCACCGACCATCTGATCGACGCCTTCGCCCCGTCCGGCACCGCCGACCTGATCACGGCGCTGGCGTTCCCGCTGCCCATCACCGTGATCTGTGAACTCCTCGGCGTGCCGGAGGCCGACCGGGCGCCGTTCCGCGAGTGGAGCACGGCAGCGCTCACCCCCAACTACACCGAGGGCGCGGCGATGCCGCCGCACGAGGCGAACCGGCTGCTGCGCGAGTACTTCACCGCGCTGGTCGGCGAGCGCCGCCGCGCGCTGCGCTCGGCCGGGGACGACACCGAGGCCCAGCCGGACCTGCTGAGCGCACTCGTCGTCGCCTCCACCGAAGAGGGCCGGCTGACCGAGCGTGAGCTGGTCTCCACGGCGGGGCTGCTGCTGGTGGCCGGGCACGAGACCACGGTGAACCTCATCGGCAACGGCATGCTGGCGCTGCTGCGCCACCGGGACCAGCTGGAGCTGCTGCGCTCCCGGCCGGAGCTGCTGCCGGCGGCCGTCGAGGAGTTCCTGCGCTACGACGGGCCGGTGGAGCGGGCCATGCTGCGGGTGGCCACGGAGGACCTGGAGATCGGCGGCACGCCCGTGCCCAGGGGCGCGATCGTCACCGTGGGCATGGCCTCCGCCCACCGCGATCCGGACCGGTACCCGAACCCCGACCGGCTGGACATCACCCGCGGCGACCGCTCCCACCTGGGCTTCGGGCACGGCATCCACTTCTGTGTGGGCGCGCCCGTGTCCCGGATGGAAGGGCGGGTCGCGGTGGGGACGCTGCTGCGGCGGCTGCCCGACATCGCGCTGGACGAGGCGGTGGGCCCGCTGCGCTGGCGGCCCACGGGCGTGCTGCGCGGCCTGGAGTCGCTCCCGGTGCGGTTCACACCGGAGAAGGAGGCTCTCGGCTGATGTCCTCGCGGGCGGGATGGGCCCGGGGGTGGCGGCAGACGTACTCCAGGAAGCGGGCCAGGGCACGATCGCTGCGGGTGAGCAGGCCGGGCCTGAAGTGGAGGCTGAGGAGGACGGGGGCGTCGTCGGCGAGCATGCCCATCATCACGCCCATGGCCCGGTCGAGGAACGCCGCGTCCGCCGCCTCGTCCGCGCCGCCCTCCGCCCGCCGCGCGCCGAGGACGAAGTACGGGCGGGAGACCCCGGGACGCACGGAGCGGAGCGCCGTGAGCCAGCAGAACCAGCGGCCGTCGAGGGTGCCCGTCTGCCGGAACACGCTGGTTCCGTGAATCTCGACGCGCAGGTCGAGCCGTTGCCCGTCCGGGGTGGTCAGGCGCAGCGGGTAGCCCATGGAGTGGGCGGTGGCGGTGACGGCGTCGTTGGGGTCGTCACCGTCGTCCAGGGCGAACTCGTGCTGGAGGAGGAAGTGCTGGACGTCCATGGTCTGGGCCGCCACCAGCCAGGGGTCGACGGGCGCCTCGTCGAGGACGGTGTGCCGCAGGAGGAGATCGTCAGGGGGGACGGGGAGGCCGGGCACGTCGAACAAGGGCCGCCGCCCGTTGAAGGCCCAGACGATGCCGTGCGATTCCCGCGAGGGAAAAGAGAAGAGCCGCGCACGCGGCGGCACCGGCTCGCCCGTACCGGTCGCCGTGCAGGCGCCACCACCGTCGTACCGCCAGCCGTGGTACCGGCATCGCAGTCGTTCCCCTTCCACGTCCCCCACGGACAGGTCGGCGCCCAGGTGGGCGCAGTAGCCGCTGACGACCCGGGCGGGCCCGCCGGCCGCGCCCCGGAAGACCGCCACGCGGCCGCCGAGGAAGTCCGCTCCCAGCACCCGCCCCGGGGGCAGTTCGGTGGACAGGCACAGCGGGAACCAGCTCTGGCTGTACGTCCCGTCCAGACCCTCGCCGGGGACGGGACGGCCGAGCGGGCGCGCGCTCATGTCAGGTACTCCCGGGCGGGGTTGGCCCGTGGATAGGCGCGGACGTAGTCGAGGTAGCGGGCGAGGGTGCGGTCGCCGTGGGTGAGGTGGCCGGGGCGGAAGCGGATGGTGCCGAGGACGGGTGTGTCGTCGTCGAAGAGGTTCATCATGGCCGTGCGGGCCCGGTCGAGGAAGGCCTCCGTCTCCTTGGGGTCCTCGCCGTCCTCCGGTCGGGCGCCGTAGACGAAGACGGCCCGGGAGCGGCCGGGGCCGGGGATGTTCAGCGGGGCGAGCCAGAAGAACCAGCGGCCGTCGAGGGTGCCGGTCTGCCAGAAGATATTGGTGCCGTGGATGTCGACGCGGACGTCGAAGCGCTCCCCGTCGCGCATCCGGGCCCGCAGGTCGAAGCCGACCGAGTGGGCGCCGATCCGCACCGAGTCGTTGGGGTCGTCGTCGAGGACGAACTCGTGGGGCAGGCACAGGTGCTGGAGGTCCATGGTGTGGGCCTGGACCAGCCAGGGCTCGACGGGCAGCTCCGGGAGGACGGAACGGCGGACGGTCAGCTCGTCCTCCCGGTAGGGCAGTCCGGGCACGCCGAAGAGCGGCTCCTCGCCGTTGAACGCCCAGACGACGCCGTGCCGTTCGACCGAGGGGAAGCGGAACAGCCGGGCCCGGGGCGGCACCGGGTCGCCGATGCCGGTGGCGGCGCACACCCCGCCGCCGTCGTACTGCCAGCCGTGGAAGCGGCACCGCAGATGCTCCCCCACCACCTCGCCCACCGACAGGTCCGCGCCGACGTGGACGCAGTAGCCGCTCAGCACCCGGGCGGGGCCGCCCTCGCGGCCCCGGAAGACCACGGCCTTGCCGCCGAGGAACTCCACGCCCAGGACCGCGCCCGCGGGTACGTCCTCGGACAGGCACAGCGGAAACCAGCTCTGGCTGTACAGGCCGTCCGCGCCCTCGGCGGGAAGGCCGGAGAATCCCTCGGTCATGACGACAACCCTCCGTTGTCCCTGCGGAATTGTTGCCACGGCCCTCCGTGGCGTCAACCCCGCCCGGAAGGGCGATCCGCACCGCAATCTGGGAGAAGTGACCGTCCTGGAATCCCACTAGCCTTTCTGCGAAACCGCGCGGAAGGAGCCGGCATGGGGTCCACCGAGCAGGCGAACAAGGCGCTGGTACGGGAGTTGATCGACACCTGGAACCGGGGCGACCTCGCGGGGATGACCCGGTTCTGGTCCCCGGAGATGGTCCACCACGGCCGCGACGGCGAGCCGCTGCCCGGCACCGACGTCGCCGCCGAGATGGGCCGCTTCATGAACGCCTTCCCCGACCTGCGGCTCACCGTCCACGCCATGGTCGCCGAGGGGGACCTCGTGGCCACCCGGCTGACGGTCGAGGCCACGCACAAGGGCGAGTACCTGGGCCTGCCGGCCACCGGCCGCGCCGTGCGCGTTCCGCTGCTGGGCCAGCTGCGGGTCGTCGACGGCGCCGTCGTGGAACACTGGGGCGTGGCCGACGGGCTGTATCTCCTGGAACAGCTCGGGCTGCTGCCCCCGGAATTACTGCGGGCCACGGCGTGACACGGCCGGACAGGAAATCCGCCTACGAGGAAACCGTCCGGAAATTCCGGGGCGCCGTGCTGTTCACACACGATTTCTCGGCGATTTCCGAAGTCCTCACCCCCGATTTCGTCGACCATTTCGCCCCGCCGTGGGATCCCCCGGGCCGCGAGGGAGTGGCCCACCGCTTCGGGCAGGCGGCCGAGGCGCTGACGACGCGCCGGGTGGAGGTGCTCACGTCGGTGTGCGAGGGCGACGTCCTCGCCCAGGCGATCCTGCTGCACTTCGAGCACACGGGCGCGTTCATGGGGCTGCCGCCCACGGGCCGGGCCTTCGCCATCGGCGGCTCCAACACCTTCCGCTTCCGGGACGGCCGGATCGCCGAGCACTGGGGCGTGTTCGACGTGGCGAAGATCCCCGACCTGCTGGGCGGCCCGATCCCCGGCGGCCCGGCCCCCGGCGGCGCGGGCGGCTGGTCGTCGATGTGGCCGGGCGCGCCCGCGTGAGGGCACGGCGGGCCCTGGTGGTCGGGGCCGGGCCCGCCGGCCTGGCCACCGCCGCCCTGCTGCGCCGCGCCGGGCTGGAGGTCCGCCTGCTGGAGCGCGCCCCGGACGACGCCGACACCGGCACGGCTCTCACCCTGTGGCCCAACGCCTTCTCCGCGCTGACCGAACTCGGCGCCGACGCGCCCGTACGGGCCCGCAGCGCGCCCGCGTCGGGCCTGGCGATGCGCTCGGCGCGCGGCGCCACACTGCTGTTCCTGCCGCCCGGGGTGCTGGACGCCCGGTGCGGGGGCAACGGACGGGCGCTACCGCGCGCCGCCCTGCTGCGGGCCCTCCACGACCTCCAGCCCCCGGACGCGATCCGCTTCGGGGCGCGCTGCGTCGGCGTACGGCAGGAGGGTGCCGTGGTGGCCGCCCGGCTCGTGGACGGCACCGAGGTGGAGGGCGATCTGCTGATCGGCGCCGACGGCGTCCGCTCCCGGGTGCGCGCGGCCCTCTTCGGCGCCCCCGGGGACACGGGCGGCGGCGATCTGCGCTACCTCGGCTACGCGGTGGCCCGGGGCGTCGCCGCGTACTCCTGCCCCGGCCATCCGGCGCTGCTGGCGCTGGGCGCGGGACGGCAGTTCGGGCTGTTTCCGCTGCCGGAGGGGCGGATGTACTGGTTCGCGGCCTTCGCCGTGCCCGAGGGCGGGGCCAGGGCGGGCCCGTCGTGGCTGCCGTTCCTCCGGCGGCACTTCGCCGGGTGGCACGACCCGGTCCCGGACGTGCTGCGGGCCACCGACCCGGCCGCCGTCACCGTCACCGCCATCCACGACCGCGCGCCCCTGCGGCGCTGGGGCCGGGGGGCGGTGGCCCTGGTGGGGGACGCCGCGCACCCCGCCGCGCCGGCCATGGGGCAGGGCACGTGCCAGGCGCTGGAGGACGCGGTGGTGCTGGCGCGGGCGCTGGCGGCGACCGATGACGTTCCGGCCGCCCTCCGCGCGTACGCGGCGCGGCGGCGGGGCCGGGCCCACGCCGTCACCCGCCAGTCCCACTGGGCGGGACGGGTGGGGCAGTGGCGGGCGCCGCTGCTGTGCGCGGTGCGGGACGGGCTGATCAGGGCGACGCCCCGCTCCGCTCTGCTGGGCGCGTTGCGCTCGTCGTTCACGTTCGAGTGAGGACAGGGGCCACCACCCAAAGGAGCAGCCCCATGGACCGAGTGCCCACCCACCGCCTCGCGCTCCGCGCGTGCACCCTCGCCCTGGCGATCCTCGCGGAAGCGACACTGACGTTTCCCGCCCTACTGGCCGTACGGCTACTGCACGGCCGCCAAGCCACCCACCACTTCCTCTACCGCCGCCTCACCCACCGCATCCAGTCCCTCGGCCCCACCTTCGTCAAGTTCGCCCAGATCGCGGGCGCGCGCCGCGACATGCTGCCCGCCGCCCTGTGCGACGAGCTGTCCCGTCTCCACGACTCCGTACGCCCGATCTCGCCGCAGCAGGCGACAAGCGCGCTGCGCGCGGCGTACGGGCGGGCCGTCCCGCCGTTCCTGGCGCGGCTCGACCCCGGCCCCGTGGCGGGCGGCAGCATCGCCTGCGTGTACCGGGGCGTGCTGCCGGACGGCGAGGTCGTGGCGCTGAAGCTGAAGCGCCCCGGCATCGACAGGACCATGCGGGCCGACCTGGCACTGATCCGCGCCCTGACCCGCCGCGCCGAGCGGCTGCCGCTGCTGCGCGGCATGCCGATGGCCGACCTCGTCGGCTACGTCAGCCGGGCCGTCCTCGGCCAGCTGGACTTCCGGCGCGAGGCGGAGAACATCGTCACGCTCCGCGCGAACCTCGCGGACGTCCCCGGCGTGGAGGTGCCCCGGCTGCGTCCCGAGTGGTCCCGGCCGACCTGTCTCGTCTTCGACTACGTCCCGGGGCTGGACACCCGGACGCCCGCGACGCTTCCGGACCCGGTGCGGGCGCGGCTCGCCTCGGCCGTGCTGGCGGCCGCGCACAAGATGATGTTCGTGGACGGTTTCGTGCACTGCGATCCCCACCCGGGCAATGTGTATCTGCTGCCGGAGGGCCGCGCGGCCGTGATCCTGGACGCGGGCTACAGCGTCCGGTTGCCCGACCGGGTGCGGGAGCTGATCGCCGGGTTCTTCGCGGGGCTCGCGACGGGCGACGGGCGGCGGTGCGGGGAGATCATGCTGGCGAGCATGGCCAACGCGGACGGCCGGACGGAGAACGCGGAGCCGTTCGTCGCCGACGTCGCCGAGCTGGTCGAACGATGCGCCGGCCCGGACAAGACCTTCGACATGGCGTCCTTCGGCAACGGCGTCTTCGAGGTGCAGAGCGCCCACCGGCTCTACGCCGCCTCGGACTTCGCCTTCCCCATCATGGCGCTGATGATCCTGGAGAGCACGGTCCGGGGCCTGTGGCCGGGGGCGGACTTCACACGGGTGGGTGTCGCGGCGACGTGAACCGCCGCGCACGCGGTGCTGCCGCCGGCCCCGGGGGAAGGCGGCGGCAGCACGTTCACGGGGGCCCGAGGGCCCGGGGGCCCGCTCAGCCGGCGGGCTGCACCAGGTTGAACTCGTTGCCGTCGGGGTCCGCGAAGGTCGCGGTCGAGCCGCCGAACGGCATCGGCTGGGGGTCGTGGGTGAAGCGCACCCCGCGCCGGACGAGTTCGTCATGGGTGGCCTTGATGTCCTCGGTGACGAACTGGATGTCCGTGAAGCGGCCGATGTTGCCCTCGCGGTAGACGGGGAAGTCCTTGGTGCACAGCACGATGCGGGTCTGGGAGCCCTCGGGGGCGACCTCGATCCAGCGCATGGGGCCGAACCGCAAGTCCTCGCGGAGCTCGAAGCCGAGGGTGTTGACGAAGAAGTCGACGGCCTTGTCCTGGTCGTTGACGAAGACGTCGACGGTACCGATGTGCGAGATCACTGGGTTCTCCTGTCGTCTGAAGGTGAACAGGTGGACGTGCTCAGTGCGTGGGCGCGACGTCCCCGGCGGGCGCGGTCGCCGGCCGCGGTGCCAGCAGGGCTACGGCCGCTCCGACGAGGACGACGACCGCGCCGCCGAGCATCGCCGTGTGGAAGCCGTCCATGAAGGCGGCGTGCCCGGCGCGTACGGCCGCCTCCGCAGCGGTGGGCGCGGTGCCGTCGGGCACGGGCACCACGCCCTGCGCGATGACCTCCGTCATCCGGCGCAGCCCCTGGGCCAGGGCGCCGCCGACGCCCTCGTCGGCGAGGTGTCCGGGCAGGACCCCGGAGACCCGGGACGAGATCAGTGAGCCGAGGACGGCCGTGCCCAGGACGCCGCCCAGCATCAGGGCGGTCTGCTGGAGGCCGGAGGCGACGCCGGCGAGTTCGTCGTGGGCGCTGCCGACGATCATCTCGATGGCCGTGGGCGCGATCATGCCCATGCCCACGCCGAGCGGGGCGAGGAACGGCCACATGGCCTGGTACGAGGAGTCCTCGGTCATCCGGGACAGGCCCAGCAGGGCGACGCTGATGAGGACCATGCCCGCGGCGAGCGGCACCCTGGGCCCGAACCGCTGACCGAGGGCCGCGCCGAGGGGGGCGCCGACCCCGAAGAGGACGGTGAAGGGCAGCAGCCCGAGCCCGGCCCGCATCGGGGAGAAGCCGTGCACCTGCTGGAGGTAGAGGGCGAGGTAGAACGAGGCGCCGAAGGTGGCGAAGCCCCCGATCAGCAGGGTGGCCGTGCCGGTGGAGACGGCCCGCATGCGGAAGAGCGCCGGTGGCAGCAGCGCCTCGCGGGCGCGGCGCTCGCGCAGGACGAACGCGGTGCCGATGACGAGCGCGGCGGCGAACGGGCCGAGGACACGGAACGCGGTCCAGCCGTGGCCGGGCACCTGGATGATGCCCCAGACCAGGGCGAACAGGGTGCCTGTGAGCAGCAGGACGCCGGGGGTGTCGAAGGCCCGGTCGGCGCCCTCGGGCCGGACCGCGCGGATCGCCGGGCCGCCGAGGGCGAGGGCGGCGGCGCACACCACGACGTTGATGAAGAACACCCAGCGCCAGCCCAGCTGGTCGACGGTGACGCCGCCGATGAAGGGGCCGGCGGCCAGCGCGAGGGCGCCGACGCCGCTCCAGACGCCGATGGCGATCTTCAGTTTGTCCTGGGGGAAGGAGGTCTTGAGGACCGCCAGCCCGCTGGGCGCGAGGACGGCGCCGCTGATGCCCTGGAGCACCCGCCAGAAGATCAGGAGGCCGATGCTGTGGGAGAGCCCCGCGAGGACGGAAGTCGCGGCGAAGCCCGTCATCCCGATGAGGAAGACCTTCTTGTGCCCGTAGCGGTCGCCGAGCTTGCCGGCGGTGATCAGGGCGCAGGCGACGGCGAGCATATAGCCGTTGGTGACCCATTGGAGGGTGGTGAGCTCGGTGTCGAGGTCGACGGCGATGACCGGGTTGGCGACCGCGACGACCGTGCCGTCGAGGGCCTCCATCATGGTGCCGAGGGCGACGGCGACGAGCACCACCCAGGGGTTCCCGGTGCCGGGCCGGTCCGGTAACGCCCCGCCGTCCGGGGCCGGTTGCGCTTGGTGAGCCATGGCTGGGCCTGCTCTCTTCTCGGTGCTCCTTCCGGCGTCCGGTTCAGCCGCGGGCGTCGGTGAGGCTGAACCAGTTGCCGGAATCGTCGCGGAAGACGGCCTCGGTGCCGTGCGGCCGCTTCACGGGCTCCTGGACGAACGTCACGCCCGCCGCCTTGAGCCTGCGGTGGAGGGCGCGGACGTCGTCGACGTGCAGCACCCCCACCCCGATCACGCCCTTCGCGACGAGGTCCCGCAGCTGGCCGGCGGTCTCCTCGTCGTACTCGGGCGGCCCCACCCTGCGCAGCACCAGCACCACGTCGGGCTGGTCCTTGGGGCCGACCGTGAGCCAGCGCAGCTCGCCGAGCGTCATGTCGTCGCGGACCTCGAAGCCCAGCTTTTCGGTGTAGAAGGCCTTCGCGGAGTCCTGGTCGAGGACGGGGACGGTGACGTGCGACAGACGCGTGCTCATGGATTTCCTTCCGCCGGTGAGCTGTGATCAGACGCTATCGACGGCTTCCCGGCGGTGACATCTCCTGGATTGCGGTCTTGCGTTCCGCTTCCGCCGGCCCGCCGGGCGCACATGAACAGGTAGCAGCCGGGAATGGGCGGGGGGCCGCCCTCGCGGGCGATCCGCTCGCGGTAGCGGGTGGGCGGCACCCCCATCACCTCGGAGAAACGGGAGCTGAAGGAGCCGACGCTGGAGTAGCCGACGAGGTGACAGATCTCCGCGACCGTCAGGTTGGTGGCGCGCAGCAGGTCGCGCGCCCGCTCGATACGACGCTGTGTCAGATAGCGGCCGGGGGTCTCGCCGAAGGCCGCCTGGAAGGAGCGCAGGAAGTGGAAGCGCGAGCAGCCCGCCTCGGCGGCCAGTGTCGCCAGGTCGAGGGGGTCGGCGTAGGAGCGGTCGATCAGGTCCTTCGCCCGTCGCAGGTACGGTAACAGCGCGGAGGAGAGCGGTTCCTGGCCCTGCGTGACCCCGGTACCGGCCGTCCGCCGGCGCCGCGACCGCCGGTAGGGGTGGTGGCGCTCAGGCACGGGCGGGCACCTGCTCGGGGACGATCTCGTCCAGCCGGCGGCCCCGGGTCTCGGGGCCGTAGAGGGCGAAGGCGACCGCCGCGAGGGCCAGCGGTACGGCCCCAAGCAGGGCCGTCACCCCGAGCGGGGGCACCGCCACGGCGGCCACGGACAGGGCGAGGATCGCCACGCCGCCGGCCTTGCTGGTGCCCGCCGCCCAGCTGGTGCCCAGGGCGCGCAGCGGGGTGGGGTAGGCCTCGGAGCTGTAGGCGGCCAGGACGGCGGCGGTCGCGCTGATGCCCCACAGCGGGACGAGGAGCAGCAGCCGCAGTGTCAGTCCGTGGCCGGCGGTGGTCTCCGCGAGCACCGCGAGGGCGACGAGGGCCGCGGCGGTCAGCGCGGCCAGCGCTATCACGGTGCGTCTGCTGCTCCACAGTCCGTAGAGCAGGGCGGTGAGGACGTTGAGGGGCAGGCTGATCAGGGCGCTGTCGCGCAGGACGCGGTCGGAGGAGACCTCGGCGATGCCGAGGCGGCCGAGGTTGGTGGGCAGCCACATCTGGAAGCCGTAGGTCATCAGCCCGGCGCCGACGGCGAGGACGGTCAGGGCGAGGGTGGGGCCCCGGAAGGAGGCGGCGAACAGTCCGCGGTAGCCGGAGCGGGCCGGGCCCCGGGCCGGCTCCGGTTCGTCCGGTGGCGCCGCCGCGTCCCGCACGACCGAGCCGTACTGGACGGTCGAGCCGTAGCGGGCCAGGACGCGGCGGGCATCCTCGGTGCGGCCGGTGGCCAGGAGGTAGCGGGGGGACTCGGGGATCCAGTGGTTGAGGGCGATCAGCAGCAGCCCGGTCGGCAGTCCGACGAGCCAGAGGATCCGCCAGCTGTAGGTGGGGGTGAGGGTGGCGGCGAGCCAGCTGGTGAGGATGTAGGCGACGGTGACGTTGCCGCCGATGAGCACCATCAGCCAGCCGCGGTGGCGCTGGGGGACGGTCTCCACCAGCAGGGTGAAGGCGATGGGGATCAGCCCGCCCGCCGCCGTGCCCATGAGGAAGCACATGGCGACGTTCCAGCTGAAGCTGGGCATCGCGCCGCAGACGGCGGTGGTAGCGAACAGCACTCCGGCCAGGAGGATGGAGCCGCGCCGCCCGATGCGGTCGCCCAGCCACCCCCAGAGGAACGAGCCGGTCATGGTGCCGGCGATGCCGGACAGCGGCAGCCAGGAGACGGGGACGTCGCCGCCGGGGTTCAGCGGCGAGGCGAGCCCGTACTCCTTGGCGACGCCGGGCACGACGAACGACAGCGTCATCGGTTTCATCACGTCGATGGTCACCGCGAGGGAGAGCACCGCCAGGAGCGCGGCATGGGCCGGGCGCAGCGGGGCGTCGTCGACGGCCCGGACGCGTACGGAGGAGACCTGCCGGCGCAGGGCGGCCGAGCGCCGGGGCAGCAGCCCGTGGACGACGGCGGCCACGCCGGTGACGATCAGCAGCATGCCGGTGAGCATGGGGGTGTCGACGGGCATTCCGGCCATGCGGTAGCCCATGTGGCGGGCGTGGAGGTACATGGGGAGGTGGAGCAGGGCGCCCGCGGTGCAGGCGGCGGCGCCGGCCCAGAAGAACGCGGGGCGGGCGAAGGAGCCCATCCGTTTCCCCTCCCTACGCCGCGTGGCGGACAACGGGGGTGAAGGTGTTGTGCGTTCGCACGACGTTCCTAGCAGCGGCGCGGGGCGGCGGCAAGGGCTACGGTGCGGTCTCCGCCCGCAGCCACGCGAGGTAGTCCGCGCTGCCGGCGGTGATCTCCGCGGCGACGATCTCGGGGACGTCGTAGGAGTGCTCGGCCTTGATCCGGGCCTCCAGCTCGGGGTAGCGGGCCGCGGTGGTCTTGAGGACGACGCGCCATTCGGCGGCGGACTCGATCGCGTCCTTCCAGTGGTAGACGCTGGTGACCGGGCCGTCGATCTGGGCGCAGGCGGCGAGGCGGCGCCCGACGACGGAGGCGACCAGGGCGCGCGCCGCCCGCTCGCTGTCGGTGGTGGTGATCACCATGAGGCAACGGTCGTCCTGCGGGGGCTGCTGCGGCATACCGCCGACCGTATCGCGCCGGGCGGCCGGGGGCCGGTGTCAGTGGTGGCGCGTAGGCTCGCGAGCATGAGTTACGCAGACCTGCGCGAACTCCAGAGCGCGCTGAACACCGCCTCGGACATCGCCTTCTCCCTCGACGCCGCCGCCCCTTCGCCCCATGAGGCCGAACAGCTCCTGGACGCGTTGCGCAGGGCGCTGGCGGCGGCCGGGGCGCTGGGTGCGGGGCTGGGCGCCACGGGGTGCGCGGAGCATCCCAAGGGGCCCGTCGACCCGCTGGCCGGGGACCGGGAGGATCCGCTGCCGCCGGGCTGGGGCCGCTGTCTGCTGTGCAACGACCGGCGGCGCCGGGCGGGCGCGCAGCGCAGGGGCTGGCGCTGACCCGGCGCACGGCCGCGGGGAGGTCAGTGGTCCAGGGAGGCCCAGAACTCCTCGAAGGACAGGACGCCGTCGCCGTTGCCGTCCTTCTTGTTGATGATGGCCTGGGCCACGGTCACGGTGACGTTGTGGTCGCCGAGCTGGGCCATGACGCTCTTGTACTCCTCGGCCGTGATGAACCCGTCGCCGTCGACGTCGAAACGGGCGAAAGCCGTGCGGGCTTCCTCGATGCTGGCCATGTGGGCCTCCCCTTGGTGCTTGGTGGACCGGCACAGATTAGCCGCCGGTCACCAACTCCAGGTAACGGTCCCAGTCCCAGTGCGGACCGGGGTCGGTATGGGTGGATCCGGGCACTTCGATGTGGCCGATGATGTGCTCGCGGGTCGGGGGGATGCCGTAGCGGTCGCAGACGGCGGCGGTGAGCTTCGCGGAGGCGCGGTAGAGGGCGTCGGTGAAGTACTCGGGGCGGTCGATCCAGCCCTCGTGCTCGATGCCGATGCTGCGGGTGTTGTAGTCCCAGTTCCCGGCGTGCCAGGCGATGTCCTTCTCGCGGACGAACTGCGCGATGTAGCCGTCCTGGGAGGCCACCATGTAGTGGGCGGAGACCTTGGAGCGCGCGTCCTGGAAGATTCTCCGCGCGTCCTGGAAGGTCTCCTGGGTGACGTGGACGACGACGAACTCCACGGGGTACGCGCGGGGTCGGTTCGAGACCGTGTAGTTCGCCCTGTTCGCCGGGATCCAGTGGGTGGGGGGATACGGGGCCGTCATGGGGACATCAGACCCGTGGGGGCGACGGTCCGCAAGGACCACAGCGCCACCGCATAAAGATAAGCCGCAACGGCATTTCATTCATGGATTTCAAGGCCAGTGTCACACATCACCTTGGATTGCCCTGGCCTCACTTTGGCCCCGGCACACCACGCGTGACATAGTCGAGGCCAACGACCCCCATTGACCCGGGCCAGGTCGTCATTCGCCGCGGGGGCACACCCCATTCTCCCCGCGGCCACCCGAAGAGGCCCCCGGCCCGTCGCAGGACGACGGATGGGGGCCTCTTCGCGTGCGCGGAACCCGGCGCGTCAGCGCTCGCCGCGCTCCCCGACCCGCATCTCGAACCAGGTCGTCTTCCCGCGCGCCAGCAGGTCCACCCCCCAGCGGTCGGAGAGCTTGTCCACCAGGAACAGCCCGCGACCGTTGATGTCCGTCTCCCGCACCGGCAGCAGACACGGCAGCCCCCGGGAGGGGTCGCGCACCTCGACGCGCACCCAGCCGCGCCGCCGGTCCATCCGCAGCCCGAAGTGGCGCGCCCCGGTGTGCCGGACGGCGTTGCCCACGAGCTCGGAGACCAGCAGCACGGCGTGCTCGGCGAGCTGGGCCGGCAGGCCCCAGTGACGCAGCATCACCGCCTGGGTCAGCCGGCGGGCGGCGGCGGCGGATTCGGGACGGGAGGGCAGCCGGACCTCACCGAGGGCCGGATCACCGAACAGCTCGAAGGCCTTGCGTGTCAGCTCGTCCTCTACCATCGGGGTCCACCGCGCGGGGGCCGCCGTAACGGCCCGCTGCCGCGACTGCTCCATTCCCTCCAGGCCCGCCATGACCCCCATCATGGCCGTCGCCGGAGCGCCAGGGAGTGGAACCCAGGGATTCGGTTCACCGGAGCATCCCGTTCCGGGACCCCGGGGCGACATATGCCAGCGGCCCCGGTCCACCCAGCGCACCCGGACTGACCTGCGCCGACATCCTGTGCGCAAAAGATCGCCGAGGGTGAGCACCGAGGCCCCGCACCCGGTGTCACGGAGCTCCGGGAATTCCCCCACAAGAGGCATGCCCGGGGAGCGGTTCCCCGGGCGCACCGGGCCAACCCCAGGCGGCTCAGACGAACTTGGCCTTGCCCGGACCGTCCTCCACGAAACTGCGCATACCGATCTCGCGGTCCTCGGTGGCGAACAGGCCCGCGAACCAGTTGCGCTCGATGGCGAGGCCGGTGTCGATGTCGGTCTCCAGCCCCGAGTCCACCGCCTCCTTGGCCGCGCGCAGCGCCATGGCGGGCCCGGCCGCGAGCCGGGCGGCCCACGCGTGCGCCTGCTCGTAGACCTCCGCCGCCAGGACCACCCGGTCGACGAGGCCGATGGCGAGCGCCTCGTCGGCCCTGACCTGGCGGCCCGTGAAGATGAGGTCCTTGGCCTTGGAGGGCCCGACGAGCCGGGCGAGCCGCTGGGTGCCGCCGGCGCCCGGGATCAGGCCCAGCAGGATCTCGGGCTGGCCGAGCTTGGCGTTGTCGGCGGCGATCCGGAAGTCGGCGCAGAGGGCCAGCTCGCAACCGCCGCCCAGGGCATAGCCGGTGACGGCGGCGACCACGGGCTTGGGGATGCGGGCCACGGCGGTGAAGGAGTCCTGGAGGCCGCGCGAGCGCGCCACCATGGCGGCGTGGTCGATGTGCTGCATCTCCTTGATGTCCGCGCCGGCCGCGAACACCTTCTCCCCGCCCCACAGGACGACGGCCCGCACGTCGTCGCGGCGGGTCACCTCGTCGGCGAGCTCACGGAGCCGGTCCTGGGTGGCGATGTCGAGGGCGTTCATGGGCGGCCGGTCCAGTCGTACGGTCCCGACGCCCTCGGCTACCTCAAGATGCACAGTCATGACAGCAGGTTAGCGGTGGGGGGGGTTCGGGAGTGTCCCCCGAGAATGCACAGCACGGAAAGCGGCCCGGCGCACTGTCAACCAGTGCGCCGGGCCGCTTCGTACGGGAGGGGCGTCAGGCGACGCTGTCCTTGGTCCACTCCGCCCAGGACAGGTTCCAGCCGTTGAGGCCGTTGTCCGGCTGGATCGTTTTGTCATGGGAGTTCTTGACGATGACGACATCGCCGATGAGGGAGTTGTTGAAGAACCAGGCGGCCGGCGTCGACGGGTCGCCCGCGCCCCGCTGGTCCTCCAGGCCCACGCAGCCGTGGCTGACGTTCTCGGAGCCGAAGGTGGACGAGCCCGACCAGTAGTTGCCGTGGAGGAAGGTGCCCGAGGTCGACAGGCGCATCGCGTGCGGCACGTCCGGGATGTCGTACTCGCCGCCGAAGCCGACGGTGCGGCCGTCCATGCGGGTCACTTCGAGCTTCTCGCTGATGACCATCTGGCCGTTGTACGTCGAGTGGCCCGGGCCTCCGGCGGAGATCGGGACGGTCTTCAGCGGCTTGCCGTCGCGCACGACCGCCATCTGGTGGGTCTCGGCGTCGACCGTGCTCACCTGGGAGCGGCCGACGGTGAACTTCACCGTCTTGTTCTGGGTGCCGTAGACGCCCTCACGGCCCTGGACGCCGTTGAGGTCCATCGTCATCGTCACCTTGGTGCCGGCCGCCCAGTACTTCTCGGGCCGGAAGTCGAGGCGGTCGTTGCCGAACCAGTGGCCCTTGATGTCCACGGCGGGCTCGGCGGTCACCTTGATGGCCTTCTCGACGGCCTTGAGGTCGGTGATGCCACGGCTGAAATTGAGCGACACCGGCATGCCGACGCCGACCGTGCTGCCGTCCTCCGGCGTGAAATAGGCCGCGAAGGTGTTGTCCGGGGTGAGGGTCGTGAACGTCGCGTGCTTCGCGGACGTACGCCCCTCCTTGTCCTTGGCGATCGCGTCGACCGTGTACTTGGTGGAGGAGCCCAGATGGGTCGTCGGCTCCCACACGGCGCCACCGTCGGCGATCTTGCCGTCGACGGTGTGGCCCTTGTCGTCGGCCACCTTGACGGAGGTGATGGTGCCCTTCTCCGCGGTCACCTTCAGGGCGCCGCTGGTGGCCACGTTCCCCGAGCCGTCCTTGGGCGCGATGTTCACCACGGCCTGTGAGGGACCGTCGGGAACCTTCCCGCCCTTCTTGCCGTCGTCGTCACCGCTACAGCCGCTGACCAGCGTCAGCACCGCTCCGAGCAGCAGAGCCGGCAGCGCGCCCCGGCGCACCCGGCTCCCCGATATCGGATGCACGTTCACTACGGATCGTCTCCCCTCGCACGGTCCGCGGCCACGCGGCACCCCGTGAGCACGCCACGCGCGCATTGTCGATAGATAACCACACGCCACCGACAACGCTGACCTCGTGAATGTCACCGTTCAGTCCCAAATGGGAGCGGTGATACGAACCGTGCGCCTGTGGTGAAGGCGGTGACCGAAGTGAAGCGCCTGATTCCAGCCAGGTCAAACTGGTGTTCAAAGGCCGGTTAAAACGCCGCGCCGGCCGGTCCGGAAACCGGCATTCGGGCCGGTTTCCGCTGGGGGATCCGGGGTTGGAATCCGGCGGTGGATTCAGCTCAGCGCCGAGCCCGCCTTCCACTCCTCCCACGTCATGTTCCAGCCACCCAGGCCATTGTCGGGAGCGACCACCCGCTCCGGGGAGCCGACCACCTCCACCACGTCCCCGACCAGGGAGGAGTCATAGAACCAGCCCGCCGGGGTCGACGGTCCGCCACCCTGCACATCGGGCAGCCCGATACAGCCGTGGCTGGTGTTCCGGGTGCCGAAAGCCCCCGGCGGCGCCCAGTAGTTGCCGTGGAGGAAGGTCCCCGAGCCGGTCAGCCGCATCGCGTGGGGGACGTCCGAGATGTCGTACTCGCCGCCGAAGCCGACTGTGTCCCCGTTCATCCGGGTCACCGCGAATTTCTGACTGATGACCATCTTGCCGCGGTAGGTGTCGTTGCCCTGGCCGCCCGCCGTGATGGGCACGGTCGCGAGCATCCTGCCGTCCCGGACCACCCGCATCGTGTGCCCGGCCGCGTCGACCCGGCTCAGCTGGCTCCGGCCGACCGTGAAACCGACCGTCTTGCGCTGGATCCCGTACACCCCGCGCGCGCCCCGGACGTCGCGCAGCCGGAGGTCCAGCGTCACCCGGGTGCCGGGCCGCCAGTACGTCCGGGGCCGGAAGTCCAGCCGGGTGGCGCCGAACCAGTGCCCGGCGATCTCGGCGGGCGGCGAGGAGGTGACCCGGACGGCGCGTTCGACCGCGGCCCGGTCAGTGATCGGCCGGCTGAAGCCGAAAGAAACGATCATCCCCGTGCCGACGACGCTCTCCGGCTCCGGGGAGAAGTAGCCGATGAACCGGTGCTCCGGCACATAGGTGGTGAAGCTCGTGTGGCGGGCCGTGCGCCGCCCGGAGGCGTCCACGGCCACCGCGTCCACGGTGTAGCGCGAGGCGAGCGTGAGCGGCGCGGCGGCGGGCCGCCAGGTGTGGCCGTCGGCGGAGATCCGGCCCGGCACGGCCAGCCGTTCGCCGCCGTGCGACGCGGCGGCGGTCACCCGTTCCAGCCGCCCGCGGGGCACCCGCACCTCGAACGGCTCCGTCGAGATCACGTCGCGCGCCCGGTCGGGCGGGCTGATGTGGATCAGCTCGCGCACCGCGGGGCGGGCGTCGTCCGTGAGCGCGGCCTCCGGGGTGACGGTGGCGCACCCGGAGAGCGTGAGCAGGGACGCCAGCACGACCAGACCCCGTACGGCACGCGAGAGGGCAAGTGTCACACCCGGCCCAACGACGGGCCTCCCCCGGGGAAACGTGCCTGCACTCGCTTGCTGCGGCCGATCACACGTGTGAGCGCATGCGTGGATGCGGGAAGAACGGGGAGAAGGACCCCATCGCCAGACACCCGGTCCCGGGACCCCGGGTGCCCGGCGCGCTACAAGAGAGCCGCCGGAGGCGACAACGTGTCGAGCGCATCCGAGCAAGAGGCACGGCAGCAGGGCGAGTTGGGCGCCGCCCGGACAGAACGGGCGCCGCGCCCCGGGGCCACCGGGCACGGCGGGGCACCCCAGGCGGCCCCGGGAGCCCCCGCGAGCGGCGTCAACGGCCGTCCGCGGCGCGTCCGGGCACCGGAGCCGGAGCCGTCACCCGTGTGGCCGGGTACCCCTGAGCCGCTCGGGGCACGGTTCAAGGACGCGGCCCACACCGTGGACGGCGTGGCGGGCACGAACTTCGCGCTGTGGGCGGGCGGGGCCGAGGCGGTGGAGCTGTGCCTGTTCGACGAGGACGGGCGGGAGACCCGCCACCCGCTGACCGAGCTGACGCACGAGGTGTGGCACGGCTTCGTCCCCGGCGTGCTGCCCGGCCACCGCTACGGCTACCGCGTCCACGGCCGCTGGGACCCCTGGACCGGCGCCCGCTGGAACCCCGCCAAACTCCTCCTGGACCCCTACGCCCGGGCCGTGGACGGCGACTTCCGGCTGCCCGCCGAGGTGTACGGGCATGTGCGCGACTGGCCGCAGCAGCACGTCGCCGACACCGTCCGCGACGAGCGGGACTCGGCCCCCCACGTCCCCAAGGGCGTGGTCGTCGCCGATGACGACGACTGGTCCGACGACCGCCGCCCCAAGACCCCCTGGCCGGACTCGGTCATCTACGAACTGCACGTCAAGGGCTTCACCATGCGCCACCCGGACATCCCCGAACGGCTGCGCGGCACCTACGCCGGCCTGGCCCACCCGGCGGCCGTCGGGCATCTGAGGCGGCTCGGCGTGACGGCCGTGGAGCTGCTGCCTGTACACCAGTTCGCCCACGAGGACCATCTGCTGCGCCGGGGCCTCGCCAACTACTGGGGCTACAACTCCATCGGCTACTTCGCCCCCCACTCCGGCTACGCGGCCTCCGGGACGCGCGGGCAGCAGGTGGGCGAGTTCAAACGGATGGTACGGGCCCTCCACGCGGCCGGCATCGAGGTCATCCTCGACGTCGTCTACAACCACACCGCCGAGAGCGGCGAACTCGGCCCCACGCTCTCCCTGCGCGGCATCGACAACCGCCGCTACTACCGGCTCCAGCCCGACCCCCGGCGCTACGCCGACTACACCGGATGCGGCAACACCCTCCACGTCGTCCAGCCGAACGTCCTGCGGCTGATAACCGACTCGCTGCGCTACTGGGTGACGGAGATGGGCGTCGACGGCTTCCGCTTCGACCTCGCGGCGGCCCTGGTCCGGACCATGCGCGCCGTCGACGGTCCGGACATGCTCTCCCCTTTCCTCGCCGTCATCGCCCAGGACCCCGTGCTGCGCCGGGTCAAACTGATCGCCGAGCCCTGGGACGTGGGCTCCGGCGGCTATCAGGTCGGCGCCTTCCCCCCGCTGTGGACCGAGTGGAACGACCGCTACCGCGACGCCGTGCGCGACTTCTGGCGCGGCGCCCTGCCCGACGTACGGGACCTGGGCTACCGACTGTCGGGCTCCAGCGACCTCTACGCCTGGGGCGGCCGTCGCCCCTACGCCTCCGTCAACTTCGTCACCGCGCACGACGGCTTCACCCTGCGCGACCTGGTCTCCTACGAGCGCAAGCACAACGAGGCCAACGGCGAGGGCAACCGCGACGGCACGAACGACAACCGCTCCTGGAACTGCGGGGTCGAGGGCGAGACGGCCGACGCCCGCGTCACCGCCCTGCGCCGCCGTCAGACGCGCAACCTGCTGACCACCCTGCTGCTGTCCACCGGGGTGCCGATGCTGGTCGCGGGCGATGAGATGGGCCGCACCCAGGGCGGCAACAACAACGCCTACTGCCAGGACAACGAGACCGGCTGGGTCGACTGGTCGCTGCTGGACGACCCCGGCTGGCGGAACCTGGCCGGGCTCTGCTCCCGGCTGCTGGCGCTGCGCCGCGCCCACCCCGTGCTGCGCAGCCGCTCCTTCTTCTCCGGCCGGCCCAGGGGCGCGGACGGCCTGCGCGACCTCGCCTGGTTCACCCCGGGCGGCACCGAGATGACCGAGGCCGACTGGTACGCCCCCACCGCCACCCTGGGCATGTACCTCTCGGGGCGGGACATCCCCCAGCGCGGCCGGCGGGGCGCGCCGGTGACCGACGAGAGCTTCCTGGCCGTGCTGCACGCCGGGCCACGCGCCCTGCGCTTCACCTTGCCCGGGCCGCCGTGGGCCGAATCCTACGAACTCCTCGTCAACACCGCCCTGGAGGACCAGCACACGGCCCCCGGCCTGCGCCGGGAGGGCGGCAGCCGGATCTCGGTCCGGGCCCGCTCGGTGCTGCTGTGGCGAGTGGTACGGGACGGCTCCGAACTCGCCTCGACCACCGAGGACTTACGCCTGAAAGACGAGTGAGCGATGTCGGTGGCTGGCCGTAGTCTCCCCACTGATGGACGTGACCAGTGAACCCTCCAGCACGCCGCCGCGCCCCGGGCGCCACTCCGCCGTGCGGTCCCTGCTGCGCCTGTGGCCGTATGTGCGCCCGGTGCGCGGGTGGCTCATGGCGGGCGCGCTGTCCGCCGTGGTGGGTTCCTGTCTGGGCCTGCTGATCCCGCTGACGCTCAAGTGGATCGTGGACGGGCCGGTGGCCGGCCGCGACCCCTCGGGGGTGTGGCTGGGCGGGCTGGCCCTGCTGGTGCTCGGCGCGGCCGAGGCCGGGCTGTTCGGGGTGCGCCGCATGATCACGGCAGGTCCGCTGGCGCGGGTCGAGGCGGACATGCGGGCGGCGCTCTACGCGCACCTCCAGCGGCTGCCCGTCTCCTTCCACGACCGCTGGCCCTCGGGCCAGTTGCTCTCGCGCGCCACGACGGACCTGATGCTGCTGCGCATCTTCCTGTCCTTCCCCCTGACCTTCTTCCTCGTCAACGGGGTGACGATCGTCGCGGGCTGCGTCATCCTGCTCCTGCAGCAGTGGACGCTGGGGCTGGTGCTGCTGGCGCCGGTCGTCCCGCTGGTGGTGCTGTGCTCCGTCTTCGAGGAGCGCTACGCGCGCACCGCGCGGAGGGCACAGGACCAGATCGGCGATCTGACCACGGTCGTCGAGGAGAGCGTGCTCGGCATCCGCGTCGTCAAGGGTTTCGGCCGGCACCGGGGCCAGGAGCGGGCGTTCCTGGCGCTGTCGCGGCGGCTGCGCGACACCGAGCTGCGCAAGGCGGGTCTGCTCGGCACCCTCTGGGCCCTGATCGTGATCCTTCCCGAGCTGGCCATCGGCGCGGCGCTGGTGCTGGGTGTGCTGATGGTCGGGGACGGCGAGCTGTCCGCGGGGACGCTGGTGGCGTTCCTGTCGACGGCGCTGGCGCTGCGCTGGCCGGTGGAGTCGATCGGTTTCCTGCTGGCCATCACGAACGAGTCGGCGACGGCCACGGACCGCTTCTTCGAGGTCATGGACACGGCCGAGGCGACGGACGCCCCCGGGGCGACGGCCTCGGACCACCCCGGCACCACGGGCCGCCCCCATGATGTCCACGCCGACGACGCCTTCCCGGCGTCTGCCGCGGCCCCGAAGGGCGCCGGCGCGACGCGGCCGAAGGATCCCGGACTCCGCCTGGAAGGCGTCTGGTTCCGCTATCCCGACGCGCCCGCGGACGCCCCGCCCGTGCTGCGCGGCGTCGATCTGCTCGTCCGCCCCGGCGAGACCATGGCTCTGGTCGGCGCCACCGGCAGCGGCAAGACCACCCTCACCGCCCTCATCCCGCGGCTCCACGAGCCGACCGCCGGACGGATCGTCCTCGACGGCCGGGACATCTGCGGGCTGCCCCGCGAGCGGCTGCGGGAGCTGGTGGCGGTGGCCTTCGAGGAGCCGACCCTGTTCTCCGCCGACGCCGCGGAGAACGTCCTGATGGGCGCGCCCGACGCCGGGGAGGCCCGGCTCCTGCGCGCCCTGGCCGTCGCCCAGGCGGAGTTCGTCCACGAGCTCCCCCAGGGCCGGCGCACCCGGCTCGGGGAGCAGGGGCTGAGCCTGTCCGGCGGGCAGCGGCAGCGCCTCGCGCTGGCCCGCGCGGTGATCGGCGACCCCCGCTTCCTCGTCCTGGACGACCCGCTCTCCGCGCTCGACGTCCACACCGAGGCCCTCGTCGAGGCCGCGCTGCGGGAGGTGCTGGCCACCACGACGGCCCTGGTCGTCGCCCACCGTCCCTCCACCGTGCTGCTCGCCGACCGGGTCGCCCTGCTGTCCCGGGGCCGCATAGCCGCGGTGGGCACCCACCACGAACTGCTGCACACCAACCGGGAGTACGCGTCGCTGATGTCCGGCCCGGCGGGGCCCGAAGGGGGCGATCCACGATGACCACCACCGTCTCCGGCCGCCCGGCCGCGGAGGACGACCGGCCGGAGGAGCCGTCCGGCGACCCCTTCGACCGGGACGTCCTGCCCACCCCCAAGGGCGCCTCCCGGGCGCTCCTGCGGTCCCTGCTCGCCCCCGCCCGGGGCCGGGTGCGGCTCGCGGCCGTCCTGCTGCTGCTCCAGCAGGCCGCCGTGCAGGCGGGCCCGCTGCTCGTCGCCTACGCCATCGACTCCGGTGTGCCCGCCGTCCGCCGGCACGACTACGGGCCGCTCACGGCCGTCGCCGTCGGCGCCGTGGTCTGCGCCCTGGCCGCCGGCCTGCTCCAGATGGCGTTCGTCCGGCTGGCGGCGCGGGTGGGCCAGGACGCGCTGCTGGAGCTGCGCGGCCGGATCTTCCGCCACTCCCAGGCGATCGGCATCGACTTCCACGAGCGCTACACCTCCGGGCGGCTGATCTCCCGCGCCACCACCGACGTCGAGTCGATCCGCGAGCTGCTCAACGACGGCCTCCAGGAGCTCATAGGCGTCGCCCTGTCGGTGTTCTACGTCTCCGTCACGCTGCTCTGGCTCGACCCGGCCACCGGGGGCGCGGCGCTACTGTCCTTCGCGCCGCTGGCCCTGCTCGTCCGGTCCTACCGGCGCCGCTCGCTGATCGCCCACCGCCGGCGGTCCACGGCGATCGCGGCGGTCATCGTGAAGTTCACCGAGACGATGAACGGCATCCGGCCCGTGCAGGCCTTCCGCCGCGAGCGGGCCAACGACGCCCACTTCGACGGGCTCAACCGCGTCCACCAGCGGACCAACACCGACACCGCGCTGGCCATGGCCCACTACGTGGTCTGCTCGCGGCTGGTGGCCAACAGCATGGTGGCGGCGATAGTGGTGTGGGGCGCCTACCGGGTCGCCGACGGGAGTCTGGCGCTGGGGGTGCTGGCCGCCTCGGTGCTGTACCTGCGGCGGCTGTACGACCCGATCGACCGGCTGGGGATGTTCCTCAACACCTACCAGTCGGCGGCCGCCTCCCTGGAGAAGATCGCGGGCCTGCTGGCCCGGCGCCCGTCCGTCCGCGAGCCGGAGGCGCCCCTGGCGCTGCCCGTCCGCGCGTCCGGGCGCCCGGGCCGCGAGGTGGTCTTCGACGGGGTGCGCTTCGCCTACCGCGCGGGCGTCGAGGTACTGCCCCGCCTCGATCTGACCCTGCGCGCCGGGGAGACGGTCGCGGTCGTCGGCTCCACGGGGGCAGGGAAGTCCACCCTGGCCAAGCTGCTGGCCCGGTTCTACGACCCCACCGAGGGCCGGATCCTGCTCGACGGCGTGCCGCTCTCCTCCCTGGCCGGGCCGGAGCTGCGGCGCGGGGTGGTGATGGTGACGCAGGAGGCGTTCCTCTTCTCCGGCTCGGTCGCCGGCAACATCGCCGTCGGCCGCCCCGACGCGAGCCGCGCGGAGATCGAGCGCGCGGCCAAGGCCATCGGCGCCCACGACTTCATCACCGCCCTGCCCGACGGCTACGACACGGACGTCCGCAAGCGCGGCGGCCGGATCTCCGCCGGCCAGCGCCAGCTGGTGGCCTTCGCCCGCGCGCTGCTGGCCGACCCGTCGGTGCTGATCCTCGACGAGGCGACGTCCTCCCTGGACATCCCGGGCGAACGGGCCGTGCAGCGCGCCATGCGCACGGTGCTGCGCGGGCGGACGGCCATGGTGATCGCCCACCGGCTGTCGACCGTGGAGATCGCGGACCGGGTGCTGGTGATGGCCGGCGGCAGGGTGGTGGAGGACGGAGTTCCGGCCGAACTCGCGAGAAGCGGCGGGCACTTCGCCGAGCTGCACCGGGCCTGGCGGGACAGCCTGGTCTGAACGCCCGGTATACGGACACCGATCTTTGGCCAACGAACAGTTTCCGGCCAACTTGTTGACGCGCCCCTGACATGCCACGGGCGGCGATGGCACTCTTCACCTCAACTGGCGCGGAGCACCCCCACATCCCCACCCCTCCGCGACGGCGATCTCCCCCCTCTCTCCATGTGTTCTGCCGCGCTCCGCCCGGACGGCCGGTTCGCCGTCCGGCGTTCCATCGGCCCACCCACCCCGTGGTGGCCCCGCAGAAGGAGTCAGAGTGAGACCCACCCCCCATCGCCGCGCCGTCGCCACCGGCGCGCTCGTCGCCGTCACGGCGATGCTCGCCGTCGGGGCCCAGACGGGCACCGCCAACGCCCGCCCCGACGACTCGGCCGCCACCGGCCAGCCCCGGCAGATCATCGCCAAGGCCTCCCCCGGCGCCCAGCCCGCGAAGCTCACGCCCTCCCAGCGCGCGGAACTGATCCGCGAGGCCAACGCCACCACGGCGCAGACGGCGAAGAAGCTGGGCCTCGGCGCCAAGGAGCAGCTGGTCGTCCGCGACGCCACCCGCGACGTCGACGGCACCGTGCACACCCGCTACGAGCGCACCTACGAGGGCCTGCCCGTCCTAGGCGGCGACCTCGTCGTCGACGCGGCCAAGAGCGGCACCGTCAAGTCCGTCGCCAAGGCGAACAAGGCCAAGCTGGCCGTCGCCACGACCGCCCCCTCGTTCGCGGCCGCCACCGCCGAGAAGGACGCCGTCACCTCCGCCCAGGCCAAGGGCTCGAAGGCCGCCAAGGCCGACCGCGCCCCGCGCAAGGTGATCTGGGCCGCGAACGGCACCCCGGTGCTGGCCTACGAGACGGTCGTCGGCGGCCTCCAGGAGGACGGCACGCCCAACGAGCTGCACGTCATCACCGACGCGAAGAGCGGCAAGAAGCTCTTCGAGTTCCAGGGCATCAAGCAGGGCACCGGCAACAGCCAGTACAGCGGCCAGGTCACCATCGGCACCTCCGGCTCGGCCGGCTCGTACCAGATGACCGACACCGGGCGGGGCGGCCACAAGACGTACAACCTCAACCACGGCTCGTCCGGCACCGGCACGCTGTTCACCAACTCCAGCGACGTCTGGGGCAACGGCACCACCGGCGACCCGGCCACGGCGGGCGTCGACGCCGCGTACGGCGCGCAGCTCACCTGGGACTACTACAAGAACGTCCACGGGCGCACCGGCATCAAGGGCGACGGCGCGGGCGCGTACAGCCGCGTCCACTACGGCAACAGCTATGTGAACGCCTTCTGGTCCGACTCCTGCTTCTGCATGACCTACGGCGACGGCTCGGGCAACGCCAAGCCGCTGACCGCGATCGACGTGGCCGCGCACGAGATGACGCACGGCGTCACCTCCGCCACCGCCAACCTCACCTACAGCGGGGAGTCCGGCGGCCTGAACGAGGCCACCTCGGACATCATGGCCACCGCCGTCGAGTTCTGGGCGAACAACCCCAACGACCCCGGTGACTACCTCATCGGCGAGAAGATCGACATCAACGGCAACGGCACCCCGCTGCGCTACCAGGACAAGCCCAGCCGCGACGGCCGGTCCAAGGACAGCTGGTACTCCGGCATCGGCAGCATCGACGTCCACTACTCGTCGGGCCCGGCCAACCACTGGTTCTACCTGGCGTCCGAGGGCAGCGGCCCCAAGGACATCAACGGCGTCCACTACGACAGCCCCACCTCCGACGGGCTGCCGGTCACCGGCATCGGCCGGGACAACGCCGCGAAGATCTGGTTCAAGGCGCTGACCCAGCGCATGCAGTCCAACACCAACTACGCGGGCGCGCGCGACGCCACGCTGTGGGCCGCCGGTGAGCTCTTCGGCGTCGGCAGCGAGACGTACAACAACGCCGCCAACGCGTGGGCGGCCATCAACGTCGGCAGCCGGCTGTCCACCGGGGTCTCCGTCACCAGCCCCGGCGACCAGACGTCCATCGTGAACACGGCCGTCTCCCTCCAGATCAAGGCGTCCAGCTCCACCACGGGCTCCCTGACCTACTCGGCCACCGGCCTGCCCGCCGGCCTCACGATCAACTCCTCGACCGGCCTGATCTCCGGCACCCCGACCACCACCGGCTCCAGCAATGTGACGGTGACGGTCAAGGACGCGGCCGGCAAGACCGGTACCGCCTCCTTCAAGTGGACCGTGAACACCTCGGGCGGCGGCAGCGTCTTCGAGAACACCACCCCCGTGGCCATCCCGGACGCCGGCCCGGCCGTGACCTCGCCGATCGTCGTCACCCGCAGCGGCAACGGCTCCTCGGCGCTGAAGGTCGACGTCAACATCAGCCACACCTACCGCGGTGACGTCCAGATCGACCTGATCGCCCCCGATGGCAAGACGTGGCGCCTGAAGGACGCCGACACGTGGGACTCCGCGGCGGACGTCAAGGAGACCTACACGGTCGACGCGTCCGGCGTCTCGGCCACCGGCACGTGGAAACTCCAGGTCCAGGACCTGTACGCCAACGACGAGGGCACGATCAACAGCTGGAAGCTCAGCTTCTAGCGGCCTTCTCGAACGAAGTCCGGCGCGGCTCGGCAGCGCCCCGAAGGGGCGCGGGGAACTGCGCGATCAGCCACGACGCACCCGCAGATGAAGTACCGAACAGGACCAGGCGCCGTCCGGGGTGAGCTCCGACTCCCCCGGGCGGCGCCTTACTCATGCGGCGGCGCGGCAGCGTCACTACCCCGGCCGCAGCCAAACCGTCGCCAGCGGCGGCAGCACCGCCACCACGCTGGACCGCCGCCCGTGCCAAGCCGTCGGCTCCGCCTTCAGCGGGTCGGGGTTGCCGACGCCGCTGCCGCCGTAGCCGGAGGCGTCGGTGTTGAGGACCTCCTGCCACACCGGTTCGCCGGCCGGCACCCCCAGCCGGTAGCCGTGCCGTACCACCGGGGAGAAGTTGCAGACCGCCAGCAGCGGCGAGCCCTGCGCGTCGTAGCGGGCGAACGCCAGGACGTTGTCGTCCGCCGCGTCGCCGGCGATCCACTCGAAGCCCTCCGGCGCGATGTCCCGCTGCCACAGCGCCGGTGTCGCCCGGTAGCGGGCGTTGAGGTCGCGGACCAGGTCCCGTACGCCCCGGTGGTCGGGCTCGGCGGAGTACGAGGGGTCCAGCAGCCACCAGTCGGGGCCGTGGGCCTCGGACCACTCCGCCCCCTGCGCGAACTCCTGCCCCATGAAGAGGAGCTGCTTGCCCGGGTGGGCCCACATGAAGCCGAGGAACGCCCGGTGGTTCGCGCGCTGCTGCCACCAGTCGCCCGGCATCTTGGAGACCAGCGCCCGCTTGCCGTGCACCACCTCGTCGTGCGAGATCGGCAGGACGTAGTTCTCGCTGTACGCGTAGACCATCGCGAAGGTCATGTCACCGTGGTGGTACTTGCGGTGCACCGGCTCCTTCGTCATGTACTCCAGCGAGTCGTGCATCCACCCCATGTTCCACTTCAGGCCGAAGCCCAGACCGCCGAAGCCGCCCGGGCCCGTGTGGTGGGTGGCACGGGTGACGCCGTCCCAGGCGGTGGACTCCTCGGCGACAGTCACGACACCCGGACAGCGGCGGTAGACCGTCGCGTTCATCTCCTGGAGGAAGGCCACCGCGTCGAGGTTCTCCCGGCCGCCGTGCTCGTTCGGGGTCCACTGGCCCGGTTCCCGCGAGTAGTCGAGGTAGAGCATGGAGGCGACGGCGTCCACGCGCAGCCCGTCGATGTGGAACTCCTCGCACCAGTAGACCGCGTTCGCCACCAGGAAGTTGCGCACCTCCTTGCGGCCGTAGTCGAACTCCAGCGTCCCCCAGTCGGGGTGGGCGGCGCGGACCGGGTCCTGGTGCTCGTACAGCGGCCGTCCGTCGAACTCCGCCAGCGCCCACTCGTCCCTCGGGAAGTGCGCCGGCACCCAGTCCATGATCACACCGATGCCGGCCCGGTGGAGGGAGTCGACGAGGTGCTTGAAGTCGTCCGGGGTGCCCAGGCGGGCCGTGGGCGCGTAGAAGCCGGTGACCTGGTAGCCCCATGAGCCGCCGAAAGGGTGCTCGGCCACCGGCATCAGCTCCACGTGCGTGAAGCCGAGGTCCTTGACGTAGGCGGGCAGTTGCTCGGCCAGCTGGCGGTAGGTCAGGCCCGGGCGCCAGGAGGGGAGGTGCACCTCGTAGACCGAGAACGGCGCCTCGTGGACCGGTCGTGCCGTGCGCCGCGCCATCCAGTCGCCGTCCCGCCACACATGGTGCGAGGCGTCCACGATCGACGCGTTCGCGGGCGGCACCTCGGCGCGCCGCGCCATCGGGTCCGCGCGCAGCGTGCGGGAGCCGTCGGGGCGGGTGATCCCGAATTTGTAGAGCGCCCCTTCGCCGACGCCCGGGAGGAACAGCTCCCACACCCCTGTGCCGCCCAGCGAGCGCATCGGGTGGACCGTCTCGTCCCACACGTTGAAGTCGCCCACGACGCACACGCCCCGGGCGTTCGGCGCCCACACCGTGAACCGGGTGCCCGCCACGCCCTGGTGCGTCATGGGCCTGGCACCCAGCGCCCGCCACAGCTCCTCGTGGCGGCCCTCCCCGATGAGGTGGAGATCCAGCTCCCCGAGGGAGGGCAGGAAGCGGTACGGGTCGTCGAGCGTCAGCTCCGAGTCCTCGTACGTGACGAGGAGGCGGTGGTCGGGCGGGATCCGCTGGAGGGGGAGGGTCGCGGCGAACAGGCCGTCGCCCTCGTCGAGGAGCTCCGCGCGCAGGCCCTTCGCGACGACCGCCACGCCCCTCGCCCACGGGCGCAGGGCGCGCACGACGATCCCGCCGGGCACGTGGTGGGCGCCCAGCACGCCGTGCGGGTCGTGGTGGGTGCCTTGGAGGAGGCGGTCGCGGGTGGTGGCGTCGAGGGGTGGGGCTTGGCGGATGCCGCTTCCCCTGCCGGGGGCTTCGGGGGTTTCGGGGGCTTCGGGGGGTGCGTTCTTGCCGGGGGCTTTGCGGGGTGCCGACGCTGGTAGGAACGTTGCCGGGATCGGTGGTCGCGCTGTCACAGGTGGTCCTCCGGGGGCGTACGGGGCGGGCGGGTCAAGCCGGCGTGAACGCCGGTCGCACGGTGTCCTCCGGCCAGGCGGTGGATCGCGGACATCGGCACGGACAGCCAGTCGGGGCGGTGCCGGGCCTCGTAGAGCACCTCGTAGACGGCCTTGTCCGTCTCGTGCGCCCGCAGCAGCCGGGGATCCTCGCGCGGGTCCTGGTGGACGGTCGCGTAGCCCTCGCAGAACGCGGCCCGGGAGCGCTCGGCCCAGTCCGTGCCGGCGGCGCGGCCCACCGCCGCCGCGTAGTCGAACGACCGCAGCATCCCCGCGATGTCCTGCGCGACCGGTTGCGGGCGGCACCGCTCCGGCAGCGGGCGGGCCGGCTCCCCCTCGAAGTCGATCAGCGACCAGCGGCCGTCGGCGGCCGTGCGCAGCGCCTGCCCCAGGTGGAGGTCGCCGTGGACGCGCTGGGCCCGGCGGGTGTGTCCGTCCCGGCCCAGCGCCGCCAGCTCGTCGTAGGCCTCGCCCAGCGCCCACCGGTACGGGCGCAGCGCCGGGACGGCCTCGGCCGCCGCTTCCAGGCGCTGGGTCATCGTGGCGGCGAGCCGTTCGAGCTGGGGGCGGCGCAGGACGACCGTGGGCAGCGCCTCGGCCAGGGCCAGGTGCACCTCGGCGACGGCGTGGCCGAGGGCGCGCGCGGAGGCGGTGAAGTCGGCCTGGACGGAGAGGGCGCCCAGCGCCAGCTGCCAGCCGTCGGCGGAGCCGGACAGGAAGGGTTGCAGCACGCCCAGGGTCATGGGCGTGGCTCCGTGGAGCTCCGCCTCGAACCAGGCCGCCGGCGCGGGGACGCGGGCGCAGCCGGCCTTCGCCAGCGCGCGCGGCAGTTCGAGATCGGGGTTGGTGCCGGGGCCCACGCGACGGAAGAGCTTGAGGATATACGTTTCGCCGTATACCGCCGAGGAGTTGGACTGCTCGGCGCCCAGGAGGCGGGGTGTCAGGTCCGGTGGGATCTTCGCGTCCGGTTCGCGGCTGAAGCGGAGCGGGCCCAGGCGGCCCGGGATCCTCAGTCGCTCCAGGAGGAGTGCCGCCAGGCGGGGGTCGGCCAGGCCCTCGTAGACGGTGCGGCCGTGCAGGGGGCCGCCCGCCGGGCGGCCGATGCGGGCGGGGGCGAGCTGGGGCGGGAGGACGTCCTGGACGCCGAGCAGCAGCTGGTAGCAGTCGTCGGGGGTGGGGGTGGGCTGGCGTGTTCGTACGAGCAGGTGCAGGAGTCCCGGGGCGAGTTCCGTCACCGCCACCGGTGTGAGGCCGTCGATGGGACGGCCCTTGCCGGCGAACCAGCGCTGCCGGGGCAGCCATTCCGTGAGCAGGGGGGCGAGCGAGGCGAGCAGCGGTGCGGCTTCCGACATGCGTCGCGTCCTTTCCCCGGGGCACACGACGGATGGGGCAAAGTGTCCCGGATGACGGCTTTGGCCAGGGTGTGGTGCGGGACGTGTCGGGCGGGAATCGTCCGGTTGCGGGTGCGCCTTTCGCTTGCGCTTGCGGGGTGGGGCGGGGCCGGGGTGGGACGGACGGGCCCTTATGGGGCTGAGCTCTTCGCGGTGCCTGGTATCGCGTTGCGGGTGCCCTGGATTTGGCACTAGCGGCGAAGAGCTCTTTACGCCCCTGCCAGGGCCCATCCGCCCCACCCCGGCCCCTCCCGTCGGATCTGCGGGTGCGGGCCGGTTCCTGTGGGGCGCCTGCCCCGTCGGTCGGCCGGGAAACGACGCCGTCAGGCGACCGGTGCTGTTCGGCGCAGGCGGAACCAGTAGAAGCCGTGGCCCGCCAGGGTGAGGAGGTAGGGGAGCTCCCCGATCGCCGGGAAGCGGACCCCGCCGATCAGCTCCACCGGGTGACGGCCGCTGAACGCCCTCAGGTCCAGCTCGGTCGGCTGCGCGAACCTTGAGAAGTTGTTCACGCAGAGGACCAGGTCGTCGCCGTGCTCCCGGAGGAAGGCGAGTACTGCCGGGTTGCTCGAGGGGAGTTCCGTGTAGGAGCCCAGGCCGAATGCCGGGTTCTGCTTTCGGATTTCGATCATTCGGCGGGTCCAGTGGAGCAATGAGGACGGCGATGACATCGCCGCTTCCACGTTGGTCACCTGGTAGCCGTAGACCGGGTCCATGATCGTGGGGAGGTACAGCCTTCCCGGGTCGCAGGAGGAGAAGCCCGCGTTGCGGTCGGGGGTCCATTGCATCGGCGTGCGGACCGCGTCCCGGTCGCCCAGCCAGATGTTGTCGCCCATGCCGATCTCGTCGCCGTAGTACAGGATCGGGCTGCCGGGGAGGGAGAGGAGGAGGGCCGTGAAGAGTTCGATCTGGTTGCGGTCGTTGTCCAGGAGGGGTGCCAGCCGGCGGCGGATGCCGATGTTGGCGCGCATGCGGGGGTCCTTGGCGTACTCCGCCCACATGTAGTCGCGCTCTTCGTCCGTCACCATTTCGAGCGTCAGTTCGTCGTGGTTGCGGAGGAAGATTCCCCATTGGCAGCGGGAGGGGATCTCCGGCGTTTTCGCCAGGATTTCCGAGACCGGGTAGCGGGATTCACGGCGGACGGCCATGAAGATGCGCGGCATGACCGGGAAGTGGAACGCCATATGGCATTCGTCCCCGCCGTGCTCGTACGACCCGAAGTAGTCGACCACGTCCTCCGGCCACTGGTTGGCCTCGGCCAGCAGGACCGTGTCCGGGTAGTGGGCGTCGATCTCCGCGCGGACGCGCTTGAGGAATTCGTGGGTGCGGGGGAGGTTCTCGCAGTTCGTGCCCTCCTCCGCGAAGAGGTAGGGCACGGCGTCCAGCCGGAAGCCGTCGATGCCCAGGTCCAGCCAGAAGCGGAGGGAGGCCAGGATCTCCTCCTGGACGGCCGGGTTCTCGTAGTTGAGGTCCGGCTGGTGGGAGAAGAAACGGTGCCAGTAGTACTGCTTGCGCACCGGGTCGAAGGTCCAGTTCGACGTCTCCGTGTCCACGAAGATGACGCGCGCGCCCTGGTACTGCTTGTCGTCGTCGGCCCAGACGTAGTAGTCGCCGTAGGGGCCGTCGGGGTCGGCGCGGGACTGCTGGAACCAGTCGTGCTGATCACTCGTATGGTTCATGACAAAGTCGATGATGACGCGCATGCCGCGGGTGTGAGCGGCGTCCACGAACTCGACGAAGTCGGCCAGGTCACCGAATTCCGGCAGCACCGAGGTGTAGTCGGAGACGTCGTAGCCGCCGTCGCGCAGGGGCGACTGGAAGAACGGCGGAAGCCAGAGGCAGTCGACGCCGAGCCACTGGAGATAGTCCAGTTTCGCGGTCAGCCCCTTGAGGTCGCCGATGCCGTCGCCGTCGCTGTCCTGGAACGAGCGGACGAGGACTTCGTAGAAGACGGCCCGCTTGAACCAGTCGGGATCCAGGTCCTTGGCCGGAGTGTCCTCGAAGGTGTCCTGGACGGGCTCATTGACGATCATGGTGTGGGTGACCCTCCGATCTGTGAGGACGGTCGCAGCGAGAACACGTGCGCGGGCGGGCGGCCCGGCTCCAGGCGCACATAGTTGTCCCTGCCCCAGTGATAGGTCTCCCCGGTGAGCTCGTCGCGCACCGGGACGGTCTCGTGCCAGCCGAGGCCGAGCTCCGGCATGTCCAACGAGACCGTGGCCTCCTGGGTGTGGTGGGGGTCGAGGTTGACGACCGTGAGGACGCAGGAGGGGCCCGAGCGCTTGGAGTAGGCGATGACCGCGTCGTTGTCCGCGTGGTGGAACCGCAGATTGCGGAGGTGCCGGAGGGCCGGGTGACGCCTTCTGAGCCGGTTGAGGGTGGTGATCAGGGGGGCGATGCTTCTTCCTTCGCGCTCCGCGGCCTCCCAGTCCCTGGGGCGGAGTTCGTACTTCTCCGAGTTCAGGTACTCCTCGCTGCCCGCGTGGGCCGGGATGTTCTCGCAGAGTTCGTAGCCGGCGTACATCCCCCAGGTGGGGGCCAGCGTCGCGGCCAGGATCGCGCGTGCCTCGAAGGCCGGGCGGCCGCCCTCCTGGAGGTACGCGTGGAGGATGTCCGGGGTGTTGACGAAGAGGTTGGGGCGCATGTGCGCGGCGGAGGGGCCCGACAGCTCGGTCAGGTAGTCGGTGAGTTCCTGTTTGGTGTTGCGCCAGGTGAAGTACGTGTACGACTGCTGGAAGCCGATCGCCCCCAGGGTGGCCATCATCGCGGGCCGGGTGAACGCCTCGGCCAGGAAGATCACGTCCGGGTCGGTGCGGCCGATCTCGGAGATCACCTTTTCCCAGAAGACGACCGGTTTGGTGTGGGGGTTGTCGACGCGGAAGATCCGTACGTCGTGGGACATCCAGTGGCGCAGGACGCGCAGGGTTTCCGTGACCAGGCCGTCGAAGTCCGCGTCGAAGGCCAGGGGGTAGATGTCCTGGTACTTCTTCGGCGGGTTCTCGGCGTACGCGATGGAACCGTCCGCGCGGTGGTGGAACCACTCGGGGTGTTTGCCGACCCAGGGGTGGTCCGGGGAGCACTGGAGGGCGAAGTCGAGGGCCACCTCCAGGCGCAGGTCGCGCGCCCGGCGGACGAAGTCGTCGAAGTCCGCCAGCGTGCCCAGATCGGGGTGGATCGCGTCGTGGCCGCCCTCCGGGGAGCCGATGGCCCAGGGGCTGCCCACACCGTAAGTACCCGCGCTCAGCGCGTTGTTGGGGCCCTTGCGGTAGGAGGTGCCGATGGGGTGGACCGGGGGGAGGTAGACGACGTCGAATCCCATCGCCGCGATGGCGGGAAGGCGGCGGGCCGCCGTGCGGAGGGTGCCGCTGCGGGGTGGCTGACCAGGAATCAGCCGGGCGCCCTCCGAGCGGGGGAACATCTCGTACCAGGAGCCGAAGAGGGCCCGCTCGCGCTCCACCAGCACCGGCACCGGACGGGAGCTGGTGACCAGCTCACGGAGCGGGTGGCGGGCCAGGGCGGCCTCGGTCTCGGGCGTCAGGGCGGCCGCGAGCCGCGCCGCCGCCGGGCGGGTGGTGTCGCGCAGGGCGTCGACGGCGGACAGGACGGCCTCCCTGCCGTCATTCTTGGGGACGCCCGCTGCCGCCCGTTCATGGAGCCGGGCGCCCTCCTCCAGCACCAGCTCGGTGTCGATGCCCGCCGGGATCTTGATGGAGGCGTGCTCCCGCCAGGTGGTGACCGGATCGCTCCACGCCTCGACCGCGTAGGTCCAGCGGCCCGTCGCGTCCGGGGCGACCGTCGCCCCCCAGCGGTCGGTACCGGGGGCCAGCTCCCGCATCGGCGTCCAGGGCCCGGACCGGCCCGCCGGGCCGCGCAGCACCACATTCGCCCCGACCGCGTCGTGCCCCTCCCGGAAGACCGTGGCGGAGACCTCGAACTCCTCGCCCACCACGGCCTTGACGGGCCTTCGGCCGCAGTCGACGAGCGGGCCGGGGTCCAGGACGGGGATGCGACCGATCATGGGATCACCTGGGGAGTCTCAAGGGTCTTGGGCGAGGGTTCCGTATGTTCTATCTGTTCCGTCGGCGGTCGGGAGGGTGCGGGCATGACTGCTCCTGTCCGCGTTCACTCGGGCGGGCGGAAGAAGGGACGGCGGCCGTCAGCAGGGCGATGGACGGTCGTCCCGGTACACCGGGTGAGCTTTCCCACCGGGTCCGCCCGGGCATGCCCGGACTGTATGAACTACTCGTGCGTAGTTCCCCTGACCCCGCGCACGGAGGGCGGCCTTTCCCCCGTCACCCGTAGGGAGTCTGCTCGATGCTCCGATCGCGTGCAATGTGGCGAAACGGCGCTGTTGAGGGCCGGACGGGGGAACGGACGCCTCGCCGCGACCTTCGAAGGCCGTAGCGGCTTTTGGCCTTGGAGAGTGCTGCTGTACGCGGGGCGTAAATCCGCCTAGTACTAATCGTCTAGTGCGAAGACATCAGTCGGTCTGCGCGCGGGCTCGCCCCGGTGCGGTGGAACCGGTCCATTGCCCCCTCCCGTGCCGACGCCTGCCGCTACCGTCGGATCCGTGAAGGCCATTCGTCGATTCAGCGTGCGTCCCGTCCTTCCGGAACCCCTACGACCGCTCAGCGAACTGGCGCGCAATCTGCGCTGGTCCTGGCATCCCGAGACCCGCGAACTGTTCCAGTCCGTCGACCCCGAGGGCTGGCGGGCCGCCGGGGGCGACCCGCTGCGGCTGCTGGGTTCCGTCTCCGCCGACCGGCTGGCCGCCCTGGCCGAGGACCGCCGGTTCCGGCGGCGGCTGGCGGCGGCCGCCGACGATCTCCACGACTACGCCACCGGCCGGCGCTGGTACCAGGAGCAGCCCGCCGGGCTGCCGGCCGCCGTCGCCTACTTCTCCCCCGAGTTCGGCATCACCGCCGCCCTCCCGCAGTACAGCGGGGGCCTGGGCATCCTCGCCGGCGACCATCTGAAGTCCGCGAGCGATCTGGGTGTTCCGCTCATCGGCGTCGGGCTGCTGTACCGCCACGGCTATTTCCGTCAGTCGCTCTCCCGCGAGGGCTGGCAGCAGGAGCACTATCCCCTGCTCGACCCCAACGAGCTCCCGCTGTCCCTGCTCCGCGAGCCCGACGGCACCCCCGCCCGGGTCACGCTCGCCCTGCCCGGCGGCCGCTGCCTGCGCGCGAACGTCTGGCAGGCGCAGGTCGGCCGGGTGCCGCTGCTGCTCCTCGATTCGGACGTGGAGGACAACGGCTCCGGGGAACGGGATGTCACCGACCGGCTCTACGGCGGCGGCAGCGAGCACCGGCTGCTCCAGGAGATGCTGCTGGGCATCGGCGGGGTACGCGCGGTGCGGGCCTATTGCCGGATCACCGGGCATCCCGAGCCGGAGGTCTTCCACACCAACGAGGGTCACGCGGGCTTCCTGGGGCTGGAGCGGATCCGTGAACTGGCCGAGCAGGGCGCCGACTTCGACTCGGCGCTGGAGTGCGTCCGCGCCGGCGCGGTCTTCACCACCCACACCCCCGTGCCCGCCGGCATCGACCGTTTCGAGGCCGCGCTCGTCGCCCGGCACTTCGCCGACGGCGCGGAGCTGCCCGGCATCGACGTCGAACGGATCCTGGCGCTGGGCCGGGAGGACTATCCCGGCGGCGAGCCCAACCTCTTCAACATGGCCGTGATGGGCCTGCGGCTGGCCCAGCGCGCCAATGGCGTCTCCACGCTGCACGGCAAGGTCAGCCGGGAGATGTTCGCCGGGCTGTGGCCCGGCTTCGACCCGGAGGAAGTGCCCATCGCCTCCGTCACCAACGGGGTCCACGCCCCCACCTGGGTGGCCCCCGAGGTCTTCCGGCTCGGCGCCCGGCAGATCGGCGCCGGGCGCGCCGAGGACGCCCTGGCCGTCGGCGGCTCCCAGCGCTGGGACACCGTCGCCGACATCCCCGACGCCGCCATCTGGGAGCTGCGGCGCACCCTGCGCGAGCAGCTGGTGGAGGAGGTGCGGGAGCGGCTGCGGGCCTCCTGGCGGGAGCGCGGCGCCGGGACGGCCGAGCTCGGCTGGATCGACGGGGTGCTGGACCCGGACGCCCTCACCATCGGCTTCGCCCGGCGCGTGCCGTCGTACAAGCGGCTGACACTGATGCTGCGCGACCGCGAGCGGCTGACCGAGCTGCTGCTCCACCCGCAGCGGCCGGTGCAGATCGTGGTCGCGGGCAAGGCGCACCCGGCCGACGACAGCGGCAAGCGGCTGGTCCAGGAGCTCGTCCGCTTCGCCGACGACCCGCGCGTACGCCATCGCATCGTCTTCCTGCCGGACTACGGCATGGCGATGGCCCAGAAGCTCTATCCCGGCTGCGACGTCTGGCTGAACAACCCCCTGCGCCCGCTGGAGGCCTGTGGTACGTCCGGGATGAAGGCGGCGCTGAACGGCTGTCTCAATCTCTCCGTTCTGGACGGCTGGTGGGACGAGTGGTACGAGCCGGACTTCGGCTGGGCCATCCCCACCGCCGACGGCGCGGCCATGGACGAGGACCGCCGCGACGACCTGGAGGCGACCGCCCTCTACGACCTGCTGGCCCAGCGGGTGGCCCCGCGCTTCTACGACCGGGCCGCGGGCGGGCTGCCGGGCCGCTGGATCGAGATGGTCCGGCGCACGCTGGCGACGCTCGGGCCGAAGGTGCTCGCCGGGCGGATGGTCCGCGAGTACGTCGAGCGGCTCTACGCGCCCGCGGCCGAGGCCCACCGGGCCCTGGACGCCATCGCCGCGCGGGAGTTGGCCGCGTGGAAGGCACGGGTGCGGGCGGCGTGGCCGTCCGTCGCCGTGGACCACGTGGAGGCCGTCTCGGACGGCCCGCTGAACGGCACGGCCGAGCTGGGCTCCACGGTCTCGCTGCGGGTGAGCGTGACCCTGGGCGAGCTCGACCCCTCGGACGTCGAGGTGCAGGCCGTCGCGGGCCGGGTGGACTCGGCCGACCGGCTGGACCGGGCGACGGCGTTCCCGCTGAAGGCGACGGGAGCGGTCGGGCTGGACGGTCGCCGTCTCTACGAGGGTCCGCTGACGCTGGACCGCACCGGCCCCTTCGGTTACACGGTCCGCATCCTGCCCGCGCACCGGCTGCTGGCGGACGGTGCGGAGCTGGGGCTGGTGGCGGTGCCGTCGGAGGGGACGGGGGAGGCGGCGGGGGTGCTGATGCGGTAGCGGGCGGGCCCGTTGGTGGGTGCCGGTGGGGCCGGCCGGATCAGGTCGAGGGATCCGGCGCGGGCCCCGCCGGCTTCCCGGCAGCGCTGCCCGGGGTCGTTTCGTACGTCATGTAGAGGATGTCGCGGGCCTGCTCCGCGGCGCGGGCCATGCTCTCGCTGACGAAGTCGACGAAGCGGGCGATGTTCTCCAGGCGGACGGCGGCCTGGGTGTCGCGGCCGAGGATGCCGACGCCCTGCCGTGCGGTCTCGGCGAGCAGGGCGTTGGAGCGGGCGGCCGCGATCATCCCCTGGTAGAAGACGTCGTTGTCGACGACGTAGCGCTCACGGCGGCGCTCGTCGCGTTCCCGGCGGATGAGGCCCTGGCTGTCGAGGAGCGTCACCGCCTTGGAGACGGACGCGGGGCTGACCTGGAGGCGCTGGGCGAGCTCGGACGCGGTGAGGCTGCCCGCGTCGGTGGTGTAGAGGCAGGTCAGCACGCGGGACACCATCTTGGGCAGGCCCTGTTGCATCAGGAGGGTGGTGAACGCCTCCTCGTACTCGCGCACGGCCTCGGTGTCGCGCCCGTCGGCCTGCGGCGGCACCTGCGCCCCTCGGGGCACGGCCTGCCTGCGCCGGTGGGCGCGGCGTTCGGTGGCACGGTGGGCCAGGTCGGCACGGTAGGCGGTGGGGCCGCCGTTGCGCATCACCTCGCGGGTGACCGTCGAGGTGGGGCGGTCGAGACGCCGGGCGATCTCCGCGTAGGCGAGCCCGTCGGCCACCCCCAGCGCGATCTGCTGGCGTTCCTGCTGGGTGAGTCTGCCTCCCGGCATCGCGGGGCTCCCTTCGCGCGTGCTTGACGCCTCCAGTGTAGCGTTCGATTCCATTTCATTGCAACGGAGGGGATGACTGACGTTGCGTTAAGCACAGAACCGCTGCAACGATTTCTAAGCTGTGACCTGCATAGCTGCACATACTTCGCAACGAACTCGTTGCCAGAGACACAAACGCAACGTAGCGTTTCTGGAGTCGGAAACATCGAGCAGAACGAACAGCCAGGAGCTCATCATGCAGAAGTTCGCCACCGTCGCCCCCATCTCCGCCGTCCTCGACATCCCTGCGGGGCGCGTGCAGTTCATCGCCACCGACCAGGCCGTCACCACCGTCGAGGTCCTGCCCGCGAACGCCTCCAAGAGCCGCGACGTGAAGGCGGTGGAGCAGACCGAGGTCGCCTACGCGGACGGCGTCCTGCGGATCGAGACCCGGGCGGCGAAGAACCAGTACTTCGGCCCCTCCGGTTCCATCGAGGTCACGGTCCAGCTGCCCGCCGGCTCCCGCGTCGACGCGAAGACCGCCTGCGTGGAACTCCGGGGCGTCGGACGACTCGGCGACGTCACCTTCGAGGGCGCGTACCGCCAGATCAAGATCGACGAGGCCGCGAGCCTCCACCTCACCGCGATCGACGGCGACGTCGAGGTCGGCCGGCTCAACGGCCCCGCGAGGATCAGCACCGCGCGGGGCGACATCCGGATCGCCGAGGCCGTGCGCGGCGCGGTCGTGCTCCGCACCCAGTCCGGCAACATCTCGGTCGTCGCCGCCCCCGGCACCTCGGCCGCCCTGGACGCCCGCACCGACTACGGCCGCATCAGCAACGCCCTCAAGAACGACGGCACCGCCGGACTCGACATCCGCGCCACCACGTCGCAGGGCGACATCACCGCCCGCAGCCTGTGAAAGGAACGCCATCCTGGCCGGACATACGGCGGCAAGCCGTTCGAGGTGATGGCGTCTCAGGTACGCCGGGACCAGAAGGCGACGAACGCGATGTAGGAGATGGCGGCGATGGCCACGAACCAGAAGTACGGATCGCCGCTTCGTCCGGATGCCAGCTCACCGATGAAGGCGTAGAGATTCCCCGCGGTGAGCACCACGCCCGTGCCGGCCCAGGCTCGCCCCGAGATCCGGGCGAAGCGCTCGTCGGGAGCCTTCTCGGTGAGGCCCTGATAGGTCTCGTTCCGGCGCCCCAGCAGCACTAAGGCGAGACCGCAGACCGCCAGGATCCCGAACGCCACCAGGCCGAGAGCGAGGCGCCCTCCGAAAGTCGCGGCCACGAGGCAGGCGCCTCCGAGGGCGAGGAAGAAACCGGGGACGGACCACCTGGCCGGGTTACCGGTCGTCCGCAGGGCTCTCATCGGCATGGAACATCTCCTCAACGCTGACCTCGAAGAACTTGGCCATGGACAGGGCGAGCGGCAGGGAAGGTGTGTACCGCTCGGTCTCGATGGCGTTGATCGTCTGCCGTGAGACCCCGAGGGCTGCGCCCAGTTGGCCCTGGGAGAGCCCTAGCGACGACCGCAGTTTCCTGACGCTGTTTCGCACATGTAAAGCCTACTTGTCACCCCTCGGCGACTGTCAAGCTTGCTTTACAGGCGGGGCAAGGCAGGGCTCGCGCAGCGCCTTGGCCGGCGTGTCACCTACGGCCGCGCGTCGGCCTTGAGGGCGGCCAGGAGCGCCCGCAGGCGGGGTGGGGTGGTGGCGAGGACGGTGGTGGGGGCGTCGCTCTCACGGATGGCTATGCGGTCGCCGCGCTTGCGGAGTTCGACGCAGTCGTCTTGATTGCTCGAGAAGGACGACTTCTGCCAGTCGATAAGCGCGGCGACGCTTCGCTTGCGGGCCTGTAAGACCGTCGCTGGCGCGTCGCTCTCACGTAGGGCTACGCGGCCGTCGACGCGGGCCAGCTCGACGCAGTTGCCTTCCGAGTCGGTCGAGAACGAGGACTTACGCCATGGAGTTTCCACCATCGTCACGCCTTCACAACTGTCGTACTACGTCACGGATGAAGTCGCGCGAGCGCCTCGGGCTGAGCGACTGTTCCTCGGTCCGCTCCAGAACGCTCCTGTAGTTGGCGAGGCGCGACTCCGCGTCGATGAAAGCCGACCCTGCGGGCGTATCCAATTGAACGGTGTCGAGCTGTGGAACGGGACCGGACACGTACAGCGTCGAACTGCCCGCGTGCGGAAAGCCACCCACGGAGAACGGAATCACCTTCACGGTGATGTTTTCGCGCTCCGATTCCTTCAGCAAGTGCTCCAACTGGCCTTGCGCGACTCTGCGCCCTCCGAACAACATGCGCAGCGCAGCCTCGTGAATCAAGAAAGTGCAGTCTGGCGCTGCCGGGTGTCGGTCCAACACGTCGCGCCGCCTCATCCGGTGCGAGAGTCTGCGCCGCAGGATCTCGGGGCCGAGAGGCGGTACGGCCTGGCTGAACACGGCACGGGCGTATTCCTCGGTCTGCAATAGCCCAGGCATATGCATGATCTGCACCGCGCGAAACGCAAGCGCATGGTGTTCGAGCTCGGCGAGGTCAAGCGCGCCGCTCGACAACGTACCCCGGTATTCCTCCCACCATCCCTTGCCGCGCTCCTCGGTCATGGCGACCAGCGCGTCGACGTAGGCCGCGTCCGGGCAGCCGTAGTGCGAGGCCCACGCCCGGACCCGCTCGCCGCTCACGCCATGGCGGCCGGATTCGGCGTTGCTGATGTTGGTGCGGTCGGTGCCCAGCAGGGCGGAGGCCTGTACGAGTGACAAGCCCGCTTGCTCACGCATCCTGCGGAGTTCCGTACCCAGCCGCTGCTGACGGGCGGTTGGGGCCTTTCTCGGTGGCATCCGTTCCCCTCCTGTCGGGACTCAGTGTGGCCCGTGTCCGGACGGCGGTCCACTCGTTCCAGTGATTGGACGGAATGAGTAACACACGTTGTACCGCATGCCCTACCGTCGAAGGCACAAAGGCGCCTGCCTATACGGCAGTTGCGCGCTCCCGCCTGGAGGTAACCATGGCCACCGCATCACTCCTCGCCCCCCGCACGGGGATCGATCCCCACCCCGCCGAGCGGTACGAATTCACCGCCCCGGCCACCGCCACAACCGCCCGCGTCGCGCGCGAGTTCGTGACCGCAGTGCTCGTCGCGGCGGAGCGATGCCCGCTGATCGAGAACGCGCGGATCTGCGTGTCCGACACCGTCGCGAACGTCGTGCAGCACGCCCGCGTGGCCGTGCTCTCCGTCGAGGTGGCCGTGCACGGTGACCGGGTCGTCGTCGCCGTGCGCGACGACGACCCGGTGCGGCGGCCGTACCGCCGACAGGGCCAGGCCCCCGCCGGCGACGAGCGCGGCAGGGGCCTGGCCCTCGTGCGCGACCTCGCGTCCGCCTCCGGCGTGACGCTGGTCTGGGACGACCTCCGCGTCGTCGGCAAGCAGGTCTGGTTCGAACTCCGCGAGAGCAGCCACGCGTGAACGAAGCGAAGGTCGACGCCGACGCGGCGGGAGGAGGGTGGGGGGTGGGGATTGCCCCGGGCGGGCCCGGGGCCCTCCTCCCGCCGCGACGGCGGGGAACCCCCACGGCGCGCCCGGTGGTGCCGTTCCGGGCCTGGGGCCGCCGGTTGGGGAGTAGCGGCCACGCCGTGGGGGTGGTCTGGGGTCAGGAGGCCGCGACGGCCCCCATCGCTCCTGGCGCCGGCGGCGCCTCCGGCGCCTGCGGCGCCGCGCCGTGGGCGCCGTCGGCGGCCAGGGCCGCCTCGTCGAACGGCAGCCGCCCCGCGAGGACCTCGCGGGCGCGGGCCGTGTCGATCTCCTTCGTCCACGTCCCGACGAGGACGGTCGCGACCGCGTTGCCCGCGAAGTTCGTCATGGCGCGGGCCTCGCTCATGAAGCGGTCGATGCCGACGATCAGGCCGACCCCGTCGACGAGCTCGGGGCGGTGCGACTGGAGGCCACCCGCGAGGGTGGCCAGGCCCGCGCCCGTGACGCCCGCCGCGCCCTTCGAGGCGACGATCATGAACAGCAGCAGGGAGATCTGCTGGCTCAGTGACAGCGGATTCCCCATCGCCTCGGCCACGAAGAGCGAGGACATCGTGAGGTAGATGGCCGTCCCGTCCAGGTTGAACGAGTAACCCGTCGGCACCGTGATGCCGACCACCGGCTTGCTGACGCCCAGGTGCTCCATCTTCGCGATCAGGCGCGGCAGCGCCGACTCCGACGACGACGTCGACAGGATCAGCAGGAACTCCCGCCCCAGGTACTTCAGCAGGGCGAAGACGTTCACCCCCGCCACCAGCCGCAGCAGGCTCCCGAGCACCACGACGACGAAGATCAGGCACGTCACGTAGAAGCCGAGCATGATGACGGCCAGGGACTTCAGCGCGTCCACGCCCGTCGCCCCGACCAGCGCGGCGATCGCGCCGAACGCGCCCACCGGCGCCGCCCACATGATCATGGAGAGGATTCGGAAGACCAGCTTCTGGATGTGCCCGATCCCTCGCAGCACCGGCTCGCCCACGGGTCCCAGCGCCTGGAGGGCGAAGCCGGTGAGCAGGGCCACGAGGAGCGTCTGGAGCACCTGGCCGCCGGTGAAGGCGGACACGATCGTGGTCGGGATCATGCCGAGCAGGAAGTCCGGCGTGGACTCGTGGGCGCCCTTGGCCTGGGCCTCGCCCGCGTGCCGCAGGGCGTCCGTGAGGTGCAGTCCGCTGCCCGGCTCCAGGATGTTGCCGACCACCAGGCCGATGGCCAGCGCCACCGTGGACATCAGCAGGAAGTACCCCAGCGCCAGCCCGCCGACCGCGCCGACCTTGGCGGCCTTCCGCACGGATCCGATGCCGAGCACGATCGTGCAGAAGACGACCGGCGCGATCATCATCTTGATGAGGTTCACAAAGCCCGTGCCCAGCGGCTTGAGCTCCACGGCCGTGCCCGGCGCGGCGAAGCCGACCACGACACCGACGAGCACCGCGCCGATCACCGCGAGATACAGATAGTGGCTCCGGTCCCGACGGGCCGGTTCGTCAGGTGGCGGGGGTGACTGCGCTCTCACTGTGCTCACGGTGGGTCTCCTCAAAGGTGATCGTGGGGTTCTCCCGAGGAAAAAGTGGGGTCGCGGAGACTATGCATGGCCCTGTGACGGTGGTCACGCTTATGTGCATTACGTTCATGAACCGGCCAACAGGCACACTGTCGGCCATGCGCAGACCTCGCATCCGTCTCCCCCACAGCCTGGCCGGCCGGCTCTTCGCGACACAGATCGCGCTGGTCGCGGCCGTGGTGGCCGGGTGCGCGATCTTCGCGTACCTCGCCGACCGGGACCAGGCCGTGGAGTCCGCACGCCGCCAGGTGACGGCGACCGCCGTCGCCGTCGCCGCCTCCCCGTCCGTACAGACGGCCGTGCGGGAGCGGGACCCGGCCGTCCGTCTCCAGCCGTACGCCGAGCAGGTCCGCAGGGACACGGGCGTCGACTTCGTGACCATCATGAGTCCCGACGGCGTCCGCTGGACCCATCGCGACCCCCTGCGCATCGGCGAGCGCTACCTCGGCCACACCGAGGCCGCCCTGGAGGGCCATACGTTCTCGGAGACGTACACGGGCACGCTCGGCCCGTCCGTACGGACCGTCGCGCCCGTACGGGACGAGGACGGCCGGGTCGCCGCGCTCGTCAGCGCGGGCATCACCGTCGACGCGATCAGCGCCCAGGTGCGCCGTCAGCTCCTGGTGTTCGTCGGCGTGGCCCTGACCGCGCTGGCGTTCGGCGGCGCGGGCACGTATCTGCTGATCGCCCGGCTGCGCCGGCACACCCACGGCATGAACGCCGCCGAGCTCGGCCGGATGCGCGACTACCACGAGGCCGCGCTGCACGCGGTCCGCGAGGGGCTGCTGATGCTCGACGGGCGGCACCGGGTCGCGCTGGTCAACGACGGCGGCCGGGAACTCCTCGGACTGCGCGGGAACGTGATCGGCCTGCCCGTCACCGAGCTGGGGCTGCCGCCGGGGCTGACCGAGGCCCTGCAGGCCCCCGGGCCGCGCGTCGACGAGGTGTACCTGACCGACGAACGGGTCGTCGTCCTCAACACCAAGCCGGTGGCCGGCGGGGAGCGGCACGGCACGGTCGTCACCCTGCGCGACCACACCGAACTCCAGGCGCTCGCGGGCGAGCTGGACTCCGTGCGCGGCTTCACCGAGGCGCTGCGCTCGCAGGCGCACGAGGCCGCCAACCGGCTGCACGCCGTGGTCTCCCTGATCGAACTGGGCCGCGCGGAGGAGGCCGTGGAGTTCGCCACCGCCGAACTCGAGCTCGCCCAGGCCCTCACCGACCGGGTCGTCGCCGCCGTCGCCGAACCGGTCCTCGCCGCGCTGCTGCTGGGCAAGGCCGCCCAGGCCAACGAGCACGGCGTGGAGCTCGTCCTCACCGACGACAGCCGTGTCGACGACGGGCTGCTGCCGCCCGGCCTGTCCGCGCGCGACCTGGTGACGATGCTGGGCAATCTGATCGACAACGCGGTGGACGCGTCCGGCGCGAGCGGCACCCGGCCGCCCCGGGTCACCGTCACGGTCCGGGCGGACGGCGCCGAACTGCTGCTGCGCGTCGCCGACACGGGCCCGGGCGTACCGCCGGAGGCGGCGGACGAGATCTTCCGCCGGGGCTGGTCGACGAAGGACGCCGTGGGCGGCGCGGGCCTCCCCCAAGGCCACGGCCGCGGCCTCGGCCTCGCCCTCGTCCGGCAGGCCGCCCGTCGCAACGGCGGCACCGTCGCCCTGGCCGACGCCCCCGCCGGCGGGGCCGAGTTCACCGTCCGGCTGCCGCTTCAGCACGTCCGCACCACCGAAGGAGTCCCCGTATGACCACCGTGAGCCCGATGGGGCCAATGGGTTCGATGGGTTCGATGGGCCCCATCGGTTCGATGGGGCCCAGCCCAGCGGACCCCGTGAGCCCCCCGCAGGCGATCCGTGTGCTGATCGTCGAGGACGATCCCGTCGCCGCCGACGCCCACGCGCTGTACGTGGGCCGGGTGCCGGGGTTCAGGGTCGCGGGGGTGACCCACTCGCGCGGGGACGCCTCGCAGTTCCTCAAGCGGACGCCGGTCGATCTGCTGCTGCTCGACCTCTACCTCCCCGACGGCCACGGCCTCCAGCTGCTGCGGTCGCTGCGCGCCGCCGGGCACACGGCGGACGTCATCGCGGTGACGTCCGCGCGCGATCTCGCGGTCGTCCGGGAGGGCGTCTCGCTGGGCGTCGTCCAGTACGTGCTCAAGCCCTTCACCTTCGCCACCCTCCGCGACCGCCTCACCCGGTACGCGGAGTTCCGCGCCGCGGCGGGCGAGGCGAGCGGTCAGGAGGAGGTGGACCGCGCCCTCGCCGCCCTGCGTGCCCCGCAGCCCGCCGCGCTGCCGAAGGGACTGGCCGGGGACACCCTCCAGGCGGTCATCGACTCCGTCCGGGCGGCCGGTGCCGAGGGCGTCTCGTCGGGGCAGACCGCCGACGCCGTGGGCGTCTCGCGGATCACCGCCCGGCGCTATCTGGAGCACCTCGTGGAGACCGGCCGCGCCGCCCGCGCCCCGCAGTACGGCCAGATCGGCCGGCCCGAACTGCGCTACCGCTGGCTGGCGTCCACGCCACGCTGAGGGGTTCCGCGCGGCGGCCCGGGGAACGCAGTACTCGACAGGTGCCGTAGGTGCAGGAGGTCGAGCCGTGCGCCCCACCACCCCCGCTCATGCCCCCGTAGTCCTGGTCTCCCTGACCGCTCTCGCCGCCGCGTCCCTCGTGTCGTGCGGGAGCGGTTCCGGTGACGACGACCCGAACACGGTCAAGGTCGCCTACCAGCGCAGCACGGACAACAAGGTCCGGATCATGGACGACTACCTCGCCATGGTCAAGAAGCGGTTCGAGCGGGAGAACCCCGGGAAGAAGCTGCGGCTGCTGCCCGTCCAGGCCTCCCAGGAGGACTACTACGCCAAGATCCAGCAGATGATGCGGTCCGCGAAGACCGCCCCGGACGTCGTCCGCGAGGACACCTTCCTCATCAACTCCGACATCACCAGCGGCTATCTCAGACCTCTGGACGACAAGCTGGCCGGCTGGAAGGACTGGGACCGCTTCGTGCCGGCCGCCAAGGCGTCCGCGCGGGGCGCCGACGGGAAGACGTACGGGGTGCCGGACGGCACCGACACCCGCGCCCTGTGGTTCAACAAGGAGATCTTCGTCAAGGCCGGGCTTCCCGCCGACTGGCGGCCCCGGACCTGGAACGACGTCCTCGACGCCGCCCGCGCCGTCAAGCGCGCCGTCCCCGGTGTCATCCCCCTCAACGTCTACACCGGCAAGGGCGCCGGCGAGGCCGCGGCGATGCAGGGCTTCGAGATGCTGCTGTACGGCACGGGCCCGGACCCGCTGTACGTACCGGCCGAGAGGAAGTGGGTCGCCGGGAGCAAGGGCTTCCGGGACGCCCTGGACTTCGTCCGCACCGTCTACGCCGAGAAGCTCGGCCCGGAGCGCTCCGACGCCCTCGACCCCAACATCTCCACCCACGTCACCACCGAGTGGCTCCCCGCCGGCAGGCTCGCCATCGACCTCGACGGCAACTGGCTCGGCAAGTACTGGATCGCCTCCGGGGCGAAGCCCTGGCCGCGCTGGACGGAGGTCATGGGCCGCACCCCCTTCCCCACCCGGAGCGGCGGCGCCCCGGGGCGGGTGAGCCTCTCCGGCGGCTGGACGTGGTCGATCGGCGCCAAGTCCGCCAAGGCGGACCTCGCCTGGCAGGCCATCGCGTCCATGCAGACGCCGGACAACGCGGTGGAGTGGGACGTGCGCGACGGCGGGATCGCCGTCCGGGACGACGTGGCCGCCTCCGCGAAGTACCGGGCGTCCATGCCGGGCATCGAATTCTTCACCGACCTGGTCAAGGACACCCACTGGCGCCCCGCCCTCCCCGTCTACCCCCGGGTGTCGAACGCGATCCAGGAGGCGATGGAGTCCGTCACGACGGGCGACGCCGACGCGGCGAAGGCGGCGCGGGCCTACGACGAGCGGCTGCGGTCGATCGTGGGCGGGCAGGGTGTGACGACGCGATGACGCGTACGCATCGTGTGCACCGGGCGGCGCGCTGGCTCCCCCTGGCCCCGGCCACGACGCTGCTGCTCCTCTTCCTGGCGGGCCCGGTCGCGTACTGCGTCTGGCTCGCCTTCACCGACACCCAGCTGACGGGCCAGGCCGCCGCGTCCTTCGTGGGCCTCGCCAACTTCCGCCGGGCGTTCGGGGATCCGGACTTCCGTAACGCGGTGGTGCTGACGCTGGTCTTCACCGTGGTTTCCTCCCTCATCGGGCAGAACTCCTTGGGATTCGCGCTGGCGGCTCTGATGCGGCATGCGTCGAAGGCCGTACGGACGGCGACGGGCACGGTCGTCGTCGCGGCCTGGGTGGTGCCGGAGATCGTCGCGGGGTTCCTGCTGTACACGTTCTTCAACCGGCGCGGCACGCTCAACGCGGTACTGGAGTTCCTCCATCTCCCGCAGCAGAACTGGCTGTTCACGCTGCCGATCCTGACGGTGTCGTTCGCGAACGTGTGGCGCGGCACGGCCTTCTCGATGCTGGTCTACTCGGCGGCGCTGGCGGAGATCCCGCAGGACGTGACGGAGGCGGCGGAGGTCGACGGCGCGCGCGGCCTCCGCCGCTTCTGGCACATCACCCTGCCGCTGCTGCGGCGTTCGATCGGCACGAACCTCATGCTCAACACCCTGCAGACGCTGTCGGTCTTCGGCCTGATCTGGGCGATGACGCGCGGCGGCCCGGGGAACCGCAGCCAGACGCTGCCGGTGTTCATGTACGACCAGGCGTTCCTGAAGTCGCTGATCGGCTACGGCACGGCGGTGGCGCTGTTGCTGCTGGTGGTGGGCGCGCTGTTCGCGGCGGTGTACGTACGGCTGCTACGGGAGGAGGTCTGAGGCGGGCGTGGCGTAGTAGTCCTCGTCGGCGACGAGGACGGAGGTGGAGCACAGGGGCAGGCCGTCGCGGTCGCGCGGGACCTCCTGCGAGGTCATGCGCGTGAAGCCCAGGGACACGCCGGTGACGCAGGGGTATTCGTCCTCGGAGTCGTCGACCGTCCAGCCCCGGGCGGCCGCGCGGCGCAGGATGTCCCGGGCCGGGGTGGTGAAGACGTCGTCGCCGTCGAGGAGGACGCGCGTGCTCGACACCCGGACCTCCCCCGGCCACCACAGCTCGACGGCGGTGACGCGGTCGCGCTTCTCCAGCAGCACCTGGAAGCCGATGCCGTCCAGGTCGGCGGCGATGAGCCCCTCACGGGCCTGTCGCGGTGCCCCGAAGGCCTCGGTCACGGCCGCCAGGGCCTCGTCGTAGGTCATGCCGAGGCGTATGGGCGCGACGCCGTGCGGCGGGTCGAGTACGAGATCCATGAGGGGCAAGGGTAATGGGCGGCCGAGGGGAGAAAGTCCGTGTACCGGGAGGCCGGTGCGGTGCTACGCTCCCGGCCATGAAGCGCGCTGGTCAGTTCATGACGACGACGCCGGAGAGTGTCCCGGCGCGCTGACAGCTGTTCTGTCCGAAGCCCCGGGGCGAGTGCCCCGGGGCTTCGCCGTGTGGTCACTCGCCTCACCGGACGCCATCACCGTTCACGAGGAGACCACGATGCACGACCACCGCAAGCTCGGCCGCGAGCTCGAACTGTTCGACACCGACCCGCTGATGGGCGCGGGCCTGCCGTACTGGCTGCCCGACGGCGCCACCGTCCGCCACGCCCTGGAGGAGTACATCCGCGACGCCGAACGCCGGGCCGGCTACCAGCACGTCCACTCGCCCGTACTGGGCAAACGCGAGCTGTACGAGATCTCCGGGCACTGGTCCCACTACAGCGACGACATGTTCCCGCCCATGGACCTCGGCGGCGAGCAGGTCGTCCTCCGTCCGAGCCTCTGCCCCCACCACGCCCTGATCTACCGCTCACGCGCCCACAGCTATCGCGAACTCCCCCTGCGCATGGCCGAACTGGGCGGCATGTACCGCTCGGAGCTCTCCGGCGTCCTCGGCGGCCTCACCCGCGTCCGCGCGATCCAGCTCAACGACGGCCATGTCTTCTGCACCCTCGACCAAGTGGCCGACGAGGCCCGCGCCGCCCTGGAGCTCATCCGGCAGGCGTACGAAGTCCTGGGCATCCGCCCCGCGCGCTACCGGCTGTCCCTGGCCGGCGCGGGCGGGAAGTACGTCGCCGCCCCGGAGATGTGGCGGCGCGCGGCGGACCTGCTGGCCGGGGTCCTGGACGAACTGGGCCTGGAGTACGAGGCCGTCGAGGGCGAGGCGGCCTTCTACGGCCCGAAGATCGACGTCCAGATCACCGACCCGGCGGGGCGCGAGGCGACCCTGTCGACCGTCCAGGTCGACTTCCACCAGCCGGAACGCTTCGGCCTCGAATACGTGGGCGCCGACGGCGCGAAGCACCGGCCGGTGATGGTGCACCGCGCCATCATCGGCAGCGTGGAGCGGCTGGTCGCCCACCTCGTCGAACTCCACGGCGGGGCGTTCCCGGCGTGGCTGGCACCGACCCAGGTGGCGATCCTCCCGGTGTCGGACGAGCAGTGGCCCCGGGCCGAGGAGCTGCGGCGCCGGTGCCTGGACGCGGGCCTGCGGGCCCGGATCGCGGGCCCGCAGGAGGGCACCCTGGGGGCGAGGATCCGCGCGGCACGGCTGGTGCCGTACCAGGCGGTGATCGGCGCGAAGGAGGCGGCGGCCGGCGAGGTGGCGATCCGCCTGCGGGACGGGCGTCAGCTGGCCCCCCGGCCGGTGGACGAAGCGGTCGCGGGGGTGGCCGCGTCGGTGGCGTCCCGCGGCGGCGAACTCTGGGACGGGCGCTGAGCGCTCAGCCGGTGACCGGGGGGGGTTACCCCGCCACCTGCACCGGCGGGTTGGGCTTGATGACGGCGTAGGGCGCCCCGAAGGGGTCCGCGAGCCAGGCCATGCGGCCGACGTCGGGGACGTCGGAGGCGGGCATCAGCACCGTGCCACCCGCACCCTGCGTGTTGGTGACGACCTCGTCGACGTCGGCCACCGCGAAGTACGGGATCCAGCGCGGGATTTCCGACTCGTCCCGCAGGGGGACGACACCGCCGAAGGAGGCGTCCTGGAGCTCGCCCTCCGCCGTGGACAGGACCGTGTACGTCATGCCGGGGACCTTCATGTCCTCGGAGCGCCAGCCGAACAGGCCGCGGTAGAAGGCCTTCGCCGCCGTGGGGTCGCCGGTGTGGAGCTCGGTCCAGCACAGGGCGCCCTCGTCGGAGGCCTTCTCCAGGCCGTCGACGGCCGCGGGCTGCCAGACGGCGAACTCGGCGCCGCCGGGGTCGGTGAAACAGCCCATCCGCCCGGCCTCCATCACGTCGAACGGCGCCACGCGGACCGTGCCGCCGCCCTTCTCGACGGCCTGGGCCGTGGCGTCGGCGTCGGGCGTATGGAAGTAGACCGTCCAGGCGGAGCTCGCGGCCTCGTCGGTGAGGGGGCCGAGGGCGGCGACGGTGGCGCCGCCGAGTTGGAAGAAGCCGTATCCCCCGGACTCGGGGCCGGCCGACTCGAAGGACCAGTCGAAGACCCGCCCGTAGTAGGCGGCGGCCGCCTCCGTGTCGGGGCTGCCGAGGTCCAGCCAGTTGGGGGCGCCGGTGACAAAGTTCGTGGTGAGCATGGTGGCGTGCTCCTTCGGGAGTCCGGGAGACCTCCACCGGGTTTCCCCGGCCGGATCCCAGTCTCGCACCGGCCACTGACACTCGCCCGGCACCGGCGTGCGCACGGGGATCACCCCGGGGGCGGCGGGGCCGGGCCTCACCCGAACGGAGTAACCCTCCGATCGCCGGGCGGCGCGGTGAGGGAGACGATGGAGGTGCCGGGCACACCGGCCGGTCGTGCCCGGGGCGACGAAGGGAGTCCGGTCATGGCCCGTACCGGCGACGAACGACCGCTCAAGTGCCGCGACATCATGCACGAGGGTGTGCGGTGCGTCGGGGCGCACGAGTCCCTCTTCGCGGCCGCCAAGCTGATGCGCGAGCTGAACGTGGGCTCGTTGCCCATCTGCGGCGACGACAACCGGCTCAAGGGCCTGGTCACCGACCGCGACATCGTCGTGGAATGCGTGGCCACCGGGCGCGACCCGGCGTCCGTCGAGGCCGGGGCCCTGGGCGGCGCGCTGCACTGGATCGACGCGGACGCGAACGCCGCGGAGGCGCTGGAGACCATGGAGATCCACCGGATCAAGCGACTGCCGGTGATCGACGTGGCGGACGGTCACCGTCTGATCGGCATGATCAGCGAGTCGGAGCTCGCCAAGAACCTCACGGACGAGCAGATCGCGGAGTTCGCGGGGCGGGTCTACGCGGCCGCCTGAGGACACAAGCATCGGGGAAGTCGATGGAGGCGGGTCATCATGACCAGAGCCAAGGACATCATGCACGAGGGCGCCCAGTGGATCACGCGTGACGAGACGCTGTCCCGGGCCGCCCAGGTGATGCAGATGCTCGACGTGGGCGCCCTGCCCGTCAGCGACGACAACGGGCGGCTGTGCGGCATCATCACCGACCGCGACATCGTGGTGAAGTGCCTCGCCCAGGGACGGGACCCGGACAGGACCACGGCCGGCGACCTCTGCGAGGGAACGCCCCGCTGGATCGACGCCAACGCGGATGTCGAGGACGTCCTCCACGAGATGGAGAGCCACCGGATCCGCCGGCTGCCGGTGATCGACAACAAGCGGCTGGTGGGCATGATCAGCGAGGCGGACGTGGCCCGGCACCTGCCGGACAACCAGGTCGCCGAATTCGCGGGGATGATCTACTCGACGGCCAAGTGACGCTCCGCGCCTTTACGTTCCCGCGTCTCTGTGCAGCGGTGACGGCACGTTCTAGCCTTGGCCCATGAGACGCGAACCGGGCCTGGAAGGGCAGCGGCGGCGCTTCCGGCTGGGCCGGACATGGGCGTTGACCGGGGCGGTCGTCTCCTGCGGTGCGCTCGCGGTGGCCGTGTGGACGGACCCGGACGCCTCTCCGGAAGCTCCCGCGTGGATCGCGGGGCTGGCCGTGGGAGCGGGAACCGTGGCGTTGCTGCTGGGGCGCTCCTTACCCCGGCCTGCCCGGCCGCCCATGGCGCCCGCGCAGCCCCCTGCGCCGCAAGGGCCCGCACCGGCGCCGCCGCCCCGGCCCGCGGCGCCGCGCCGCTCGCGTGCGATACCGCTGACTGCGGTGCTGCTGGCGGCGGCACTGCTGTCAGTCGCCGTCTGGGCGGCCCTGGTCCTCCCCGGCACCACGGGCCCCGGGGAAGGGGCTCCCGCTCCCTCGTCGACGGGCGCCCCGACGCCGGGAGGCCCGGCGTCGGGAGGCCCGGCGTCGGGAGGCCCGGCGTCGGAGACGCCCCCCGCTGACCGCACCGGTCCGCCCCGCACGAAAAAGCCCATGCCGCCGGGTGCCACGTCACCGGACGGCAACGGCACCTCCTCGCCGAGCGCGAATCCGAGTCCGAGCCCGAGTGCCGCCCCCGTCACCGTCACCCCGACGATCGTGCCCGCACAGCCCGTCCCGCCCGTCCCGCCGGACACCGCCACGTCCCCGACCCCCAAGGACACCGGCGCGGACCCGGCCGCGCTGATCACCGCCATGGGCGGTCTGCTGACAGCGGTCAGCGGCTGTGTCACGGCGGCCGCCGCGTTGATGCAGGCCCGCGCGGCGGCGCGGCAGACCGCTCCCGGGACACCGGGAACGCCCCCGGAGCCACCCTCCCCGTAGACCCTCCCCGTAGACCGGCCCCGGGCACGCCCTCTGCTGTCCGGCCCGTGCGCGCGCTACGCTCCGAGCGGCCGACCGCGCGGTTCCGCGCTCGTCGCGCCCGTCGCGCACGGAGGTGCCATGCGCCCGTCCCCCGCCGCCCGAGCCCCCCGCCTCGCCCGCCGGCTCCGCCGGCGGCTGGCCGCCGACGCCGCGCTGCTGGTGCTGCTGGCCGCCTTCGCCGCCCCGCTCGTCTGGCTGCTGCTGGCGTCCGTCGACGCCGAGGCCGGGCTGCGGGTGCGGACGCCCACCGGGCCGACGGCGGAGAACTTCTCCGCCGTCCTCACCGACGAGATCACCTTCACGCCCATGCTCAACAGCCTGCTGCTGTGCGGCGGGGCGACCCTGCTGACGATCGTGTGCGCCGCGCTCGCCGCGTACCCGCTCTCGCGTCACCGGTCGCGCCTCACCAGGCCCTATCTGCTCGGCGTGCTCTTCGCGACGTGTCTGCCGATCACGGCGGTCATGGTGCCGGTGTACGGGCTGTTCGTACGGATCGACCTGATCGACACCATCCAGGGCACCGCGCTCTTCCTCGCCACCGCGCAACTCCCCTTCGCCATCTGGCTGATGAAGAACTTCATGGACGGTGTGCCGGTCGTCCTCGAAGAGGCGGCGTGGACCGACGGCGCGGGCCGCCTCCAGACGCTCGTACGCGTCATCCTGCCGCTGATGGGGCCGGGGCTCGCGGTCGTCACCATCTATTGCTTCATCATGATGTGGGGCAACTTCTTCGTCCCCTTCATGCTGCTGCTCACCCCGGACCGGCTGCCCGCGTCCGTCAGCATCTTCACGTTCTTCGGGAACTACGGTCAGGTGGCCTACGGGCAGCTGGCGGCCTTCTCGATCCTCTACTCGACGCCCGTCGTCCTCCTCTACGCCCTCATCGCCCGCCGCCTGGGCGGCGGCTTCGCGCTGGGCGGGGCGGTGAAGGCGTAGGCCGGGGTCAGTAGAAGCCCAGCATGCCGGGCGAGTCGATGTCCACGGTGACCACACCGGGCGGGTAGGCGTCCTCGTGACCGGTCAACAGGATGGACATGCCGGTGAATTCGGCTCGCGGCAGGGCGCAGTAGAGGGCGTGGCAGGTGTCGGGGCCGCCGTAACCGTCGCGGATCATCTTGCCGACGCTGACAGAGGCGACGGTGTCGAGGGGGTCCACGACGACGGAAGAGTACGAGAGCGCTTGACGGGAGGCGTTCTCCTCGTCCGCTTCAGCCTGCATGAGACACAGCGCAGGAATGATCAGACGGTCGCCAGGCGTGCGGGCCATATTGCCCGCGAGCATGTTCAGCGTCTTATGACCTCGGAAGACCGCCCTGACCGCGCTGGTGTCAAGGATGATCACGCGGCAGTTCCCCGGTCCTCCCGGGTGTTTCCGGCGGCTCGGGCCTTCTCGGCGGCGATCTTGTAGATGTTGCCGAGAATGTCGGGCGCCTGATCGAACTCCTCGTCGCTGATGTCGATGCCGATCAGCTTGCGTGCGTGTTCACGGTCGGCGGCGAGTCGCTCGGCACGCTGCGCGGCGGTCGGCTGCTCGGCGGCCAGGGCCTCGACCAGCTGCCCCAGGGTGATCCCGCGTTCTTTGGCGAGTTCCGCGAGATGATCGCGGGTCTCTCGTGTGACTTGAATCGTCGTGACGGCCATGGTTGCACCGTAGTCCGCCCGTAGCGGTGGACGCGACCCCGTTCACCCCCAAGGGGGCCCGCTGCATCCCCGGGATGACGCCGTCCGTCTGAAGTACTACGCACCCGTGCCACCACGGGACCCCAGACCGACCCCGTATTCCGGTCATTCGGCTGACGTTTCGCGAATGGGCCGCGGAAAGAATTGGAGTCGCTGATTCCCCCCTTTCCCCACCCCTCCGGAGGAGACCCGTGTCCCACACGGCCGCTTACGCCGTCCCCCGCTCGTCCGCCGGCGCCGTCGCCGCCCGTGCCACCGGGCTGAGCAAGGTCTACGGGCAGGGCGAGACCCGGGTGGCCGCCCTGGACTCGGTCTCCGTGGAGTTCCGGCGCGCCGAGTTCACCGCGATCATGGGGCCGTCCGGTTCCGGCAAGTCGACGCTGATGCACTGCATGGCGGGCCTGGACGCCATCTCCTCGGGCTCCGCCCGGATCGGGGACGTCGAGCTCGGCTCGCTCGGCGACCGGCAGCTGACCCGGCTGCGCCGGGACCGGGTGGGCTTCGTCTTCCAGGCGTTCAATCTGCTGCCCACGCTCTCCGCGCTGGAGAACATCACGCTGCCGCTGGACATCGCCGGCCGCAAGGCCGACCCCGAGTGGCTGGAGCGGATCGTCACGACGCTGGGTCTGTCCGGGCGGCTCGCGCACCGGCCGAGCCAGCTGTCCGGCGGGCAGCAGCAGCGCGTGGCCGTGGCCCGGGCGCTGACCGCCAGGCCCGAGATCGTCTTCGCCGACGAGCCGACCGGCAATCTCGACTCCCGCTCCGGCGCCGAACTGCTGGGCTTCCTGCGCGAGTCCGTCCAGGCGCTCGGGCAGACGATCGTCATGGTCACCCACGACCCGGTCGCCGCCTCCTACGCGGACCGCGTGATCTTCCTGGCCGACGGCCGGATCGTCGACGAGCTGCGCCGGCCCACCGCCGACGCCGTGCTGGACAAGATGCGGCGCTTCGACGCCAAGGGCCGTACGAGCTGATCCCCGCCGGAACCGACCTCCAGGACTAGACCACTCCATGTTCCGTACCGCCCTGCGCAATCTCCTCGCGCACAAGACCCGGCTGATGATGACCGCCCTCGCGGTCCTCCTCGGCACCGCCTTCGTCTCCGGCACCCTCGTCTTCAGCGACACCGTCGGCGGCGCCTACCGCGACCGGCTCTCCAAGAGCCTCGACGACGTCGCCGTCTCCGTGACGGCGGGCGGCCCCAGCACCGACGCCAAGGACAAGAACGCCCTCGACGACGGGATGGCACGGCGGATCGCCGCCATTCCGGGCGTCGCGTCCGTACGGCCGTCCGTCTCCGGCATGCCGGTGATCGCGGACCGGCACGGCGACCCCGTCGGCGGCGACTGGGGCAGCGACGGCGCCAACTACGTCCCCGGCAAGGACGGCAAGGACAGCCGCTATCCGCTGGTCAAGGGCCGCGGCCCGGCCGCCGAGGGCGAGATCGCCCTCGATGCGAAGACCGCGAAGAAGCTCGGCGCCACGCTCGGCGGCACCGTACGGCTGGCCGTCGACGGCCCGGTCATGACCAAGAAGCTCGTCGGCGTCGTCACGACCGACAACCCCCGGGTGAGCGCGGGCGCCGGACTGGCGCTCTTCGACACCGCGACCGCGCAGAAGCTCTTCGGCAAGCCCGGCGAGTTCACCGAGCTCGTCGTCTCCGCGACCCCCGGCACCGACCAGACCGCGCTGACCGCGAAGGTCCGCGCGATGCTCCCGAAGTCCTTCGAGGCCCGGAGCGGCCAGGAACTCGCGGCCTCCCAGGCCAAGATGATCGACCAGCAGACGAGCTCGATCCGCAAGACCCTGCTGATCTTCGCGGGCATCTCCCTCTTCGTCGGCGTCTTCATCATCGCCAACACCTTCACCATGCTGATCGCCCAGCGCACCCGTGAGATCGCGCTGCTGCGCGCCGTGGGCGCCTCCCGCCGCCAGGTGGTGCGCTCGGTGCTGATCGAGGCCGGGCTGCTGGGCCTGGTCGCCTCCGCCCTGGGCTTCGTCCTCGGCCTCGGTGTCGCCAAGGGTCTCCACCCGGTGCTCAATCAGACCGGCGGGAGCCTGCCCGACGGCCCGCTGGTCATCGAGCCCTCGGCCGTGCTGTCCGCCCTCGGGGTGGGCGTCGTGGTGACCGTGCTCGCCGCGTGGCTGCCGTCCCGGAAGGCCGCGCGGATCGCCCCGGTCGAGGCGCTGGCCTCCGTCGAGGCGGCGCCGGCCGCCCGTGGCCTGGTGGTGCGCAACTCCATCGGCGCGGCGCTCACCGCCCTGGGCGTGGGCCTCATGCTGTACGTCACGAAGTTCAAGGACAGCGACGGCATCAGCTTTGCGATGGCGGGCTCGGCGCTCACCCTCGCGGGTCTGATCGTCCTGGCCCCGCTGCTCTCCCGCCCGGTCGTGCGGTTCTTCGGCCGCCTCGCGATCCGGCTCGCCGGCGTCAGCGGCAAGCTCGCCCGGGAGAACGCCCTGCGCAACCCGCGCCGCACCGCCGCCACCGCCTCCGCGCTGATGATCGGCCTCACCCTGATCACCGGCCTGACCGTGGGCGCCGTCTCCGCCGACCGGGGCATGTCCACGATGGGCGCCCCGGACATGACGGCCGACTACAAGGTCAGCTCCACCAGTTACCTCGGGCTCTCCCCCGACATCGCCCGGACGCTCGCCGGGCAGCCCGGCGTCGCGGCGGCCGTGCCGCTACGGACGACGGGCTTCCAGCTGGACACGAGCCCGGGGTCGGTCACGGCGACGGACGTCCGGGCCCTCCCCAAGGTGGTCACCGTGACCGTCGTCAGCGGCTCGCTCGCCGACGTCCGGGGCACGACCGGCGTCGCCGTCTCGGACAAGTTCGCGAAGGAACACCGGCTGACGGTGGGATCCACGCTGCCGATGGCGTTCTACGACGGCAAGAAGGCCGCCCCGCGCGTCGTGGCCGTCTACAAGGACAGCAGCATCCTGTCCTCGGTCCTCTCCACCCCCGCCCTCGTCGACCCCCACCAGGACAAGGCGCGCGACGACCAGGTGCTGGTGAAGGCCGCGCCGGGCAAGGCGAAGGAACTCCCCGGGAAGATCAAGGAGACGCTCGGCAACCCGATCATCAAGGTGCAGAGCCAGGACGACCTGCGCCGCAGCGAGGCCGGGAGCGTCGACGACATCCTCTACCTGATGTACGGGCTGCTGGGCATGGCCGTGGTCATCGCCGTCATCGGCGTCGTCAACACCCTCGCCATGTCGGTCTTCGAGCGGACCCGGGAGATAGGGATGCTGCGCGCGATCGGTCTGGACCGGCGCGAGGTCAAGCGGATGGTCCGGCTGGAGTCCGTGATGATCGCGATGTTCGGCGCGGTGCTGGGCGTCGGGGCCGGTGTCTTCCTCGCCTGGTCGGGCGGCCACATGCTGCGCTCGTCCTTCCCGCAGTACGAGATGGTCGTGCCGTGGGGCCGGATCGCGGTGTTCCTGCTGCTGGCCCTCGCGGTCGGTGTGCTGGCCGCGGTCTGGCCGGCCCGCCGCGCGGCGAAGCTCGACACGCTGGAGGCGATCGGGGCGCAGTGAGCCCCGGGACCCCATGAACGAGGGCCCCCGTCCGACTCGGTCGGACGGGGGCCCTCGTTCATACGCGGGGGGGACTAGGGTCTGTCCGGCGGATCTTCGCTCGTGGGTGCGGCGCGCCCCGTCAGGGGCGCCGTGGTGCCGCGTGACGAAGACCCGTCGGACGCGCCCTAGAAGACGGACTCGGCCTCGTCCATCCGGTCCTCCGGCACCCGCTTGAGCTCGGTGACGGCGTCGGCCAGCGGCACCATCCGGATGTCGGTGCCCTTGAGCGCCGTCATCTTGCCGAAGTCGCCCCGGTGGGCGGCCTCGACGGCGTGCCAGCCGAAGCGGGTGGCGAGGACACGGTCGTACGCGGTGGGCGTGCCGCCGCGCTGGACGTGGCCGAGGATGACCGGGCGGGCCTCCTTGCCCAGGCGCTTCTCCAGCTCCACGGCGAGCTTGGTGCCGATGCCGGCGAAGCGCTCGTGGCCGAACTGGTCTATGGCGCCCTTGGCGTAGTCCATGGAACCCTCGACCGGGTGGGCGCCCTCGGCGACACAGATGACGGCGAACTTCTTGCCCCGGGAGAAACGCTCCTCGACCATCTTGACGAGGTCGGCCGGGTCGAAGGGACGCTCGGGCAGGCAGATGCCGTGGGCGCCGCCGGCCATGCCGGACTCCAGCGCGATCCACCCGGCGTGGCGACCCATGACCTCGACGACCATCACCCGCTGGTGGGACTCGGCGGTGGTCTTGAGGCGGTCGATGGCCTCCGTCGCGACGCCGACGGCGGTGTCGAAACCGAAGGTGCGGTCCGTGGAGGAGATGTCGTTGTCGATGGTCTTCGGGACGCCGACGACGGGCAGGCCCGCGTCGGAGAGCATCTTGGACGCGGTGAGCGTGCCCTCGCCGCCGATCGGGATCAGCACGTCGATGCCGAGGTCGCGGGCGAGCTCCTTGGAGCTCTCGCAGGCCTCGCGCAGCCGGGCGCGCTCCAGGCGGGAGGAGCCGAGGATGGTGCCGCCGCGGGCCAGGATGCCGCTGACGGCGTCCAGGTCGAGCTTGCGGTGGCGGCCGTCCAGCAGGCCCTTGAAGCCGTCCTCGAAGCCGATGACCTCGTCGCCGTGGCCGACGAGCGCCCGGTGTACCACCGAGCGGATGACAGCGTTCAGGCCGGGGCAGTCGCCGCCCGCCGTGAGGACTCCGATGCGCATCGTGCTGTGTCTCCTGCTCGCTACTGGTACCTGTGAGCCAGGCCGATTGTTTCATGGGCCGACGTCCTGCGTCGCATTCCGCCGTCACCCTCCTGACGGGCGCTTTATCCACGAGCGCAGGTATTGTCAAGAGGTCAAGCCCACCCTAACGGGTTTATTTTCAGTCGAGAACTAGCCGAGAACTAGCCGAGTAGGAGAGCACGCGTGACGCGCAGCGTGTACGTGACCGGGACCGACCGGGGCGACGGGCGCCAGGTCATCGAGCTGGGAGTCATGGAGCTCCTCACCCGCCATGTCGAGAAGGTGGGTGTCTTCCGCCCGCTCTTCCACGGCGACGGCCCCGACCGCCTCGTCGACCTGCTGCGGTCGCGCTACCGGATGGCACAGTCCCCCGAGAGCGTGGTCGGCATGACCTACAACGAGGCGGCCGCCCTCCAGGCCGAGCGGGGCACGGACGAGCTGGTCTCCCAGCTCGTCGAGCGCTTCCACGCGGTCGCCCGCGACCACGAGTACGTGCTCGTCCTCGGCACCGACTTCGTGGGCACCACCCTCCCCGACGAGCTGGCCCTCAACGCCCGGCTGGCCAACGAGTTCGCCGCGTCCGTGATCACGGTCGTCGGCGGCCAGGAGCAGTCGGCCGAGTCGGTGCGCTCCGAGGCCCGCAACGCCGTCCGCGCCTACCAGTCGCTGGGCTGCGACGTCGTCGCCCTGGTCGTCAACCGGGTGGCCCCGGCCGACCGCGAGGCCGTCGCCCAGCGACTGTCCGCGAGCCTGCCGGTGCCCTGCTACGCCCTCCCCGAGGACAGCGCGCTGTCCGCGCCGACCGTGCGCCAGATCGTCCAGCAGCTGGACGCCGAGGTGCTGCTCGGCGACGACTCCGGGCTCGCCCGCGACGCCAAGGACTTCGTCTTCGGCGGCGCCATGCTGCCGGTCTTCCTGCCCGCCCTGACCGAGGGCTGCCTGGTGGTCACCCCCGGCGACCGCGTGGACCTGATCGTCGGCGCGCTGGCCGCGCACAGCGCGGGCGCCCCGGCCATCGCCGGTGTGCTGCTGACCCTGGACGAGCGCCCGGGCCCGGACATCCTGGCGCTGGCCGGCCGGCTGGCCCCGGGCACTCCGGTGGTCTCCGTGCCGGGCGGGTCCTTCCCGACCGCCGCCGAGCTCTTCGCCGTCGAGGGCAAGCTGGAGGCGTCCTCGCCGCGCAAGGCGGAGACCGCCCTCGGCCTCTTCGAGCGCCACGTGGACACCGCCGAGCTGACGAACCGTATCTCCGTGGCCCGCTCCGAGCGCGTCACGCCGATGATGTTCGAGCACGAGCTGATCGAGCGCTCCCGCTCCGCCCGCCGCCGGGTCGTCCTCCCCGAGGGCACCGAGGAGCGCGTGCTGCGCGCCGCCGACGTGCTGCTGCGCCGGGACGTCTGCGACATCGTCCTGCTGGGCGAGGAGGACGCGATCCGCAAGCGCGCCGCCGAGCTGAGCATCGACCTGGCCGACGCCCAGCTGATCGACCCGGCGACCTCGCCGCTGCGCGAGCGCTTCGCCGAGCTCTACGCCAAGGTCCGCGCCCACAAGGGCATGACCGTCGAGCTGGCCCACGACGTCGTCGCCGACGTCTCCTACTTCGGCACCCTGATGGTCCAGGAGGGCCTGGCCGACGGCATGGTCTCCGGCGCGGTGCACTCCACCGCCGCCACCATCCGCCCCGCCTTCGAGATCATCAAGACGGCGCCGGGCGCCCAGATCGTCTCCTCGGTCTTCTTCATGTGCCTGGCCGACCGGGTCCTGGTCTACGGCGACTGCGCGGTCAACCCCGACCCGAACGCCGAGCAGCTCGCGGACATCGCCATCCAGTCCGCCGAGACCGCCGCGCAGTTCGGCGTCGAGCCGCGCGTGGCGATGCTGTCGTACTCCACCGGCACCTCCGGCTCCGGCGCGGACGTCGACAAGGTCCGCAAGGCCACCGAGCTGGTCCGCGAGCGCCGCCCCGACCTCCTGGTCGAGGGCCCGATCCAGTACGACGCCGCCGTCGACGCCCGCGTCGCCGCGACCAAGCTGCCCGGCTCCGAGGTCGCGGGCAAGGCCACGGTGCTGGTCTTCCCCGACCTGAACACCGGCAACAACACCTACAAGGCCGTCCAGCGCTCGGCCGGCGCGGTCGCGGTGGGCCCGGTCCTCCAGGGCCTGCGCAAGCCCGTCAACGACCTGTCGCGCGGCGCGCTGGTCCAGGACATCGTCAACACCGTGGCGATCACCGCCATCCAGGCCCAGGGCGAGCAGCGCGGCGAGCGCGTCGAGCCCTGATCCGCCCCGCGCCCGTACCCCCCTCGGAACCCCCACACGGAAAGCCCAGATGACTTCCAACGCCACCCGAGTCCTCGTCCTCAACTCCGGTTCGTCCTCGCTCAAGTACCAGCTGCTCGACATGGCCGACGGTGCCCGGCTGGCCGTCGGTCTGGTCGAGCGCATCGGCGAGGAGACCTCGCGGCTGGCGCACACCCCGCTGGCCTCCGGTGGCGCCAAGCGCGAGCGCACCGGCCCGATCGCCGACCACGACGCCGCGCTCCAGGCCGTCGCGGCGGAGCTGGCCGCCGACGGGCTGGGCCTGGACTCCCCGGAGCTGGCCGCGATCGGCCACCGCGTCGTCCACGGCGGCAGCGAGTTCACCGAGCCGACCCTGATCACCGACGAGGTCGTCGCGGAGATCGAGCGCCTGATCCCGGTGGCACCCCTGCACAACCCGGCCAACATCACCGGCATCCGCACGGCGCAGCACCTGCGCCCCGACCTGCCGCAGGTCGCGGTCTTCGACACCGCCTTCCACACCACGATGCCGGAGTCGGCCGCGCGCTACGCGATCGACACCGAGACGGCCGACGCGCACATGATCCGCCGCTACGGCTTCCACGGCACCTCCCACGCCTACGTCTCCCGCGAGACCGCCAAGCTGCTGGGCAAGGCCCCTGAGGAGGTCAACGTCATCGTCCTCCACCTGGGCAACGGCGCCTCGGCCTCCGCGGTCAAGGGCGGCCGCTGCGTCGACACCTCCATGGGCCTCACCCCGCTGGAGGGCCTGGTCATGGGCACCCGCTCCGGCGACCTGGACCCGGCGGTGCTGCTGCACCTGTCCCGCAACGCGGGGATGTCCGTCGACGAGATCGACTCGCTCCTCAACAAGAAGAGCGGTCTGATCGGACTGTGCGGCGACAACGACATGCGCGAGATCCGCCGGCGCATCGACGAGGGCGACGAGCGGGCGGCGCTCGCCTTCGACATCTACGTCCACCGGCTGAAGAAGTACATCGGCGCCTACTACGCGGTCCTGGGCAAGGTCGACGCCGTGGCCTTCACCGCCGGCGTGGGCGAGAACGCGGCCCCGGTGCGCGAGGCCGCCGTGGCGGGCCTGGAGGAGCTGGGCCTGGTCGTGGACGCCGGGCTCAACGAAATCCGTTCGGGCGAGCCGCGGCTGATCTCCCCCGAGTACGCGCGGGTGGCGGTGGCCGTGGTCCCGACGGACGAGGAGCTGGAGATCGCCACGCAGGCGTACGCGCTGGTCAGCTCTTGATCGGCGGATCGTCATGATCCGTTCCTTGGTCTTTCCCACAGCTCGAATATTCCGCTCCGAAACAAACCGATAGGATCTGCCCCATGCGCCGTTCCAAAATCGTCTGCACCCTGGGCCCTGCCGTCGACTCCTTCGACCAGCTGAAGTCGCTGATCGAGGCCGGTATGAACGTGGCCCGTTTCAACATGAGCCACGGGTCCCACTCGGAGCACGAGGAGCGGTACAACCGCCTCCGCAAGGCCTCGGAGGAGACCGGCCGCGCCGTGGGCGTCCTGGCCGACCTCCAGGGCCCCAAGATCCGCCTGGAGACCTTCGCGGACGGCCCCGTGGAGCTGGTGCGCGGTGACGAGTTCGTCATCACCACCGAGGACGTCCCGGGCGACCGGACGATCTGCGGCACGACCTACAAGGGCCTGCCCGGCGACGTCGTCAAGGGCGACCAGGTCCTGATCAACGACGGCAACGTCGAGCTGCGGGTCACCGAGGTCGACGGCCCGCGCGTGAAGACGATCGTCATCGAGGGCGGCGTCATCTCCGACCACAAGGGCATCAACCTGCCCGGCGCGGCGGTGAACGTCCCGGCGCTGTCCGAGAAGGACATCGAGGACCTGAAGTTCGCGCTCGCCATGGGCTGCGACATGGTGGCGCTGTCCTTCGTCCGCGACGCCAAGGACGTCCAGGACGTCCACCGCGTCATGGACCAGGTCGGCCGCCGGGTGCCGGTCATCGCCAAGGTCGAGAAGCCGCAGGCCGTCGAGAACATGCACGAGGTCGTCATGGCCTTCGACGGTGTGATGGTGGCCCGTGGCGACCTGGCGGTGGAGTACCCGCTGGAGCGCGTCCCGCTGGTGCAGAAGCGCCTGATCGAGATGTGCCGCCGCAACGCCAAGCCGGTGATCGTCGCGACCCAGATGATGGAGTCGATGATCACCAACTCCCGTCCCACGCGCGCCGAGGCGTCCGACGTCGCCAACGCCATCCTGGACGGCGCGGACGCGGTCATGCTCTCCGCCGAGTCCTCGGTCGGCGCGTACCCGATCGAGACCGTCAAGACGATGTCCCGCATCGTCGAGGCGGCCGAGCAGGAGCTGCTCTCCAAGGGCCTCCAGCCGCTGGTCCCGGGCAAGAAGCCGCGCACGCAGGGTGGTTCCGTCGCCCGCGCCGCGTGCGAGATCGCGGACTTCCTGGGCGGCAAGGCGCTGGTCGCCTTCACCAAGTCCGGTGACACCGCCCGCCGCCTGTCCCGCTACCGCACGGCGCAGCCGATCCTGGCCTTCACCACGGACGCCGCGACCCGCAACCAGCTCACGCTGAGCTGGGGCGTCGAGACCTTCGTGGTCCCGCACGTGGACAACACGGACGCGATGGTCGACCTGGTCGACGCCGAGCTGCTCAAGCTCAAGCGCTACACCGAGGGCGACATCATGATCATCACGGCGGGCTCCCCGCCCGGCATCCCCGGCACCACCAACATGGTGCGGGTGCACCACCTGGGCGGCGAGAACCGCTAGGTTCCGGCGCGCCGACAGGCGTACGACGGCGGCCGTCGCTCCCGGTTTCCCGGGGCGGCGGCCGCCGTCGTCGTACCGGCCCGCCCGGCCTACGGATACGTGCCGTCGGTCACGTACTGGTGGAGGTTCGGGATGTGCAGCGTCCCCCCGAACTGCCCTGCCTGCCGGATCTTCACATGGGTGAAGAAGATCGGGATCGGCAGCTTCAGCCCTGGGATCAGCGGCGGCAGGCTGGTCGGCGACTGGGTCGACGGAATGATCCCGAGGAGATTCCCCTTCAACTCCTCCGTGTACATGGTGACCTTGCCGCCCTTGAGCGTCGAGGTCGTTCCCATCCCCGCCACGTGGTACTGCTTCCCCTGGCTGTTGACGATCTGGTGGAGATCCCTGATCTCCAGGGCGTCCGCGGTGAACTTGAGCACGGGCTTCTGCTGACCGTTCGCCGTCGTGATGCGCTTGACGCCCTCGTAGGTGAGACCGGTCAGGGTCAGCTTGCTCGCCTCCAGATACCAGGGGTTGCTGGGGAAGGCGCGGTGCTCGTTCTCGTCGACGACCGTGCCCTTGGGGCAGGGGCCGGGCTGCTTGCCGCCGGTCTCGCCAGTGGGCGAGGGAGTGGGCGAGGGCGATTCCGAAGCGGAAGCGGAAGGCGAAGTGGTCACGGACGCGGAAGGAGTCGCGGACGGCTTCGGCTCGGCCGTCGGCCCCGACGCGGCCTTGTCCGAACTCGGCGGCCCCGGCGGCTTCGGCTGCTTCGGCGGCGTCCGCCGCTCCGACGGCGAGGGTGAGGGCGAGGGCGACGTCGACGGGCCGGTCCCGGCGGTCGGCCCGGCCGGCTGCGTCCCGCTCTTCCCGCCGGTCAGGATGTCGGTGAGCTTCTTGCCGAGACCCAGCGGATCCAGCGGGTCGACCGTCCCGGAGGGCGGGGTGACCGGTGCCGGATCGCGGTCCGGTACGGGCGGGGTCTTCGCGGGCCGCGGGCCGGACGACGGGGTGGGGGGCTCCTGGCCCCGGTCCGCCGGTGCCGACGACTTCTCCTCGGCGCCGGGCGTGGTCTTCGGCCGGGGCGTGCCCCCGGCCCCGGGGCGCTCGTTCGCGGCCGGGTCCGTACCGGGACTCGCGGCCGGCGGCGCCGGCGAGGGCGTCCCGCTCCGCGCCGCGTCCGGCTCCGGAACCGTGTCCGGCGCGATCACGCACCCCGCGTCCCCGAAGGGGTTCAGCGGCTGTGCGGGCTTGGCCTGCGCCAGTGTCGGCGTGAGGCCCATGCCCATCAGTACGGCGCCCGGCATCGCCGCGAGGGCGACCGCCTTGCCGGCCGGCATGTTCAGCCGGGCCAGCAGCGGCTTTCTCGGCGCGGCATGGCGCGGGCCGCTCCCGCCGCCGCGGCCGCCCGTGTGGTCAGTCGGCACGGTGCCTCCCCGCGGGCTCGTCGGCCGGCGCGGGCTGCGGCTGCCCCGGTGCCCAGGACACTCCCAAGCCACCGCCGATCAGCGCCAGCAGGAATCCCACCAGGAAGGCGCCGAAATTGGAGACGACGAGGGAGACCAGCGCGAGGAGGATCGCCGCGACACCGGCGAAGACCCTCGACTGCGGCTGGTACCACATGGTCAGGCCCAGCACGATCAGCAGCACGCCGATGATCAGCGATCCGGCGCCGGCCGTCGTGGCCATCCGGAACTGGAGATCGCCCAGCGAGACCGTCTGGTACGGGATGTACATGACCGGGACACCGGCCAGGATGCACAACAGCCCGCCCCAGAAGGGGCGTCGGCCCCGCCAGTCCCAGAACGAACGGCGGATGCGGCCGAGCGTGTCGATCAGCCGTGGTCGCGTATCGGCGCTCATGGTGTACAGCTCCTCGGGACTGGCGAATCGGTGGTGCGTGGCGCTCAGTGACGCGTGGCGCGCACGGGCGCGGTCGTGCTCACGGGCGCGGTCGTGGTCGCGGGCGCGGTCATGGTCGCGGGCGCGGTCATGGTCGCGGGCGCGGTCATGGTCGCGGGCGCGGTCATGGTCGCGGGCGCGGTCATGGTCGCGGGCGCGGTCGTGGTCGCGGTCGCGGAAGGCGGCCGGTGACGGGCGTGGGGCCGGGCGGCCCGGTCCCACGCCCGTCCCGTCAGTCGAGCTCCGAGTCCTTGAAGCACTCGTCCTTGCCGAAGCCGACCTTCATCTTCAGGCCCTTGAGGGTGAAGGTGCCCGCGGTGGTCGCCCACGCCCGCTGCTTGGCGTCGGTGAAGGTGACCCGCCTGGCCTGCTGGGCGAACGAGCCCGGCACATACTTGTCGCCGGCGTGCGGGCCGGGGCCCTTGCCGGCACCCTTGCCCTTGAGGGTGTCGTCCACCGAGACGCCGATGTCGATGTCCTCGAACACCGCGTCGGCCTTGAGGGCTTCCGCGTCGATGTAGAGCTGCTTGGCGTCGACGGCTTCCTTGTCGCCCGCCTTGAGCACCATCGACACGTCCCCGATGCCCGGGACGGGCACGACGACGGACTGGCAGAGGTTGTTGATCGTCGCGTGGTTCACGCCGACGACCGCCACCGGGTGGGCACCCTTCGAGTTCTGGTCGAGGGCGCCGTACTGGACGAAGTCCTCGCCCACCATCTTCCCGGCCTGGACCTTGAACTGCTGGCCCGAAACACTGAACGACGCCGCGAGGGCGCCCTGCGCGACGGCCACACCGACCGCGGCCGACGCCGCGACACCGGGCACCATCACGACGGCGAACCTGCGCCATCTGGTCCCGCCACGAGTCCGGTCCTTCACGACTGTCCTCCTTCTCGGACGTACATCCCCGGTACGGGCCGGCTGCCCGTGCGGGGATGGGAGAAGAGCTACGTCCTCGGGAAGAAGAGCGCCGTCGCATCCGCTGGCGCCTGCCGCGCCCGTCACACACCGGCGATCACCCCCGAGCGACAACCACTGGCCACGCCTTCGCGCAACCTCCGGAACAGGCCCCGCCGTTGACGCACGGGGACCCCCCTGTCCCAGGACCGGCGGACGGTGCCGCCGGCCCGCCCGGCGGGGACCCGCGACCCGCGCACGACCGATGGCCGGGCGGGGAGCGGACCGGGCTGGCCCGATCGTGGTCCATCGGGGGCCGGGGCACAAGAGGTTGATTACTTGCGAGTAACGAGCGGATAACCAACGAGCGGCCGGTATGTATCGCCACCGGACCGCCCGGCGCCGGAACGTGATCGCGGCCGAGGGGGCACAACAGAAAAACCCGGGCGAAAGCCCGGGTTTTCCTTACCGCGCGTAACAGGGACCACGTTTACCAAGTTTTGGTAAAGCGCGGTCGCCCGTTCCGCATGTGACGCGGGAGGGACGAGTGCCCGTCGAGCGTCTGTCAGAACAGGGCGCGCGACAGCGCGGTACGCGCCGCCGTCACCCGGGGATCGTCAGGGCCGATCACCTCGAAGAGCTCCAGCAGCCGCATCCGCGCGGCGTCGCGGTCCTCCCCGGCCGTCCGCTTCACGGTGTCGATCAACCGCCCGAAGGCGTCCTGGACATGGCCGCCGACGAGATCGAGGTCGGCCGCCGCGATCTGCGCGGCCGCGTCGCCCGGCGCGTCGGCGGCGGCCTTGCGCACCGCCTGCGGGTCCACGCCCTGGACACGCTGGAGGAGCCGCGCCTGGGCGAGGCCCAGCTTGGCCTCGGCGTTGGCCGGGTCGTCGGTCAGCACGTTCTCGTAGGCACGGACGGCACCGCCCAGGTCACCCGCGTCCAGCGCGTCGTGCGCGGCGGACAGGGCGGCGTCATGCGGGCCGGCGGGCACCTTCGGGGCGGCCGCCTCTTCGCCCTCACCCGGCGCGACGGGCGCGCCCACGATGCCGAAGCGCTGCTCCGCCACCGCGATCAGCTGGTCCAGCACCTGACGGATCTGGGCCTCGGGCGCCGCGCCCTGGAACAGCGGCAGGGCCTGGCCGGCCACCACGGCGAAGACGGCCGGAATGGACTGGACGCCGAACTGCTGGAAGAGCAGCTGGTTGGCCTCGACGTCCACCTTGGCGAGGACGAAGCGCCCCGCGTACTCGTCGGCCAGCCGCTCCAGCAGCGGGCCCAGCTGCTTGCACGGCTCGCACCAGTCGGCCCAGAAGTCGATGACGACGGGCACCTCGGCGGACCGCTGGAGGACCTCCGTCTCGAAGCCGGCCTCGTCGACGTCGAAGACGAGGCGGCCCGCGGCCGGGGCCACGCCGTGGCGCGCCGCCTCCGCGCGCGCCTGCTCCGCCTTCTGCCTGGCTTCTCCGGCCGCCTTCACCGCGGCGAGGTCGACCACTCCACTCATGGACATGTTCCGTGGCTGCATGGCCCTATCCTCCCCCCTCGGCACGGCGAACCGGAAAACCGGCGGACGGCGGCTGACTGTTCCGCGCCGGGTCCCCACCCGGCGCCAGTGGCTGTCGCTCTTACGCTACGACCCGTAGCGTAACCGCAACGCCCCCTCCCCAACCCTGTGATCTGCCTCATACCCCGGCGCCTACTCGGCGGTAAGGTCCCTCCATGAGCTCCGCCGCCCCTCCCCCGGCCCGCCGCACGGGCCGCCCACGCAGCGCCGAGGCCGATCGCGCCATCCTCGACGCGACCCGCGCGGCCCTGGTCGAGCTGGGCTGGGGCAAGCTGACGCTCGGCGACGTCGCGACCCGCGCCGGGGTCGCCAAGACCACCCTCTACCGCCGCTGGGCGGGCAAGAACGAACTGGTCGTGGACGCGGTGGCCGCCCTCTTCGACGAGCACCTGGAGCTCCCCGACCGCGGCAGCCTCCGGGCGGACATCGAGGGCGTCGTCCTGCAGTTCGCCTCGCTCCTGGAACGCCCGGAGACCAGGACGGCCCTGATGGCGGTGGTGGCCGAATCCACCCGCGACGACGCGCTGCGGAGGCGCATCCGCTCCGCGATCGTCGACCGCCAGAAGTCCCTCGTCCTCCTCGGCCGAGCCCGCGCCCAGGCCCGAGGAGAGCTCCCCCACGAACCCGACCCCGCCTCGGCGGCCCGCAACGCCGACCTCATCTTCGACGTCATCGCGGGCGCGGTCGTCCACCGCACCCTGGTGAGCGCGGAGCCGGTGGACGACGAATGGGCGCGGGGGTTTGCGGCGATCCTGATCGGCGGCCTGATGGCGGCTGCGACCGGCCCAGCCTGAACGAAGCGCCGCCCCATCCAAACAGCAACGTCGGTCTTCACGACCACAACCACGTCATGAAGACCGACGTCACACCAGAGCCCGAATTAACCCACTGCACCCCGTAATGGGTGCAAGCCGTGGCTAGAAGCTACGGTCAGCCCCGGGGCAGGTCCCTCAGCCAGTCAGTGTCGGAAACGTGAAATTCACCGTACCCAAAACGCTCACCGAGGGCTTCGTACCTGGAGTACTGAGCTTCACTGATCGGCACCCGGTACACGATCAGGGTCCGGAGGAAGAGCCGGAACCCAAGATCCGGGTCGACCTGAGTGACGACCTGCTCGAGCGCCGGCACCACTCCCTCGATCTCGTAGCCCTTCCGGCTTGCGACCTTGGCCGTCAGCTCTGGCGCTACCAGCCTGAGTTCATCCAGGACAGCACTGGCTGCCGTATCCGGGGCGGGCTCCGGAGCGGCCACCGTGTATGCCGGATCAACCTGTCGCAGCCGTTCAACGGAGACGTCGATGATCTGGCGCAGCCAGTCCCGGGTATCGATCCCAAAGTACGGCAGGTTGTAGCCGCGACCTGACGCCGCCAGCCAGATTGTGGTGAGCGCTTCGGTGGAAAGAGGCGACTCCAGCAGCCGCAGCGTATCCTCCAGGATCGCCTCGGCTGCGGCACCCGGAGGATCGTCAAGATGGCCCTCGGCTGCGTCCCCGACGGTTTCGAGCGCAGTCCGTTCGTGCCGCCAGGGGCCATAGAAGAACTTGGTCAGACTGCTGAACCCAAAGTCCCAGTCGGATCGAAACCGTGTCATGTTCCCTCTCAGTTCGGATACGCCGTGTAGACGAGGAATCCGCCCCGGCCCTTATGCGGCCACTTCTTGAGGAGAACCGTCACCCCATTTCCGGCCGTCGTCACGCTACCGTCCGGATGGTATGTCTTGCCCAGTGAGGGGTAGGCATCCCATGAGCCTTCAATGGGGAAATAGTCATTCGTCCCAGCCGTTTTCCGCCAGTTCAGGAACTTGTTCCACCGAGCCGTGTCCAGGGCGCGGCCCCGGCCCGGCTTGTAGGGGTAGAAGTAGTCCGAGACGACCCGGTCCACCGCTTGCTGGGCGATCTCCGCGCTGCTCCAGACGCCGTTGGGCTTGCCGGTGCCGCCAGCGATCCGGGCTGCCTCGGTGGGCGTCACATTGACGTGCTTGGACAGCGTGTGAGCGCCGCTCGACGGCATCGCCGTCTCGTCGGACAGGTTCAGACAGTTGTGTACCAGCACGTCCTGCGGGCGGGCACCCTCGGTGCTCACATAGAAGGTGTGGAACTGATCTACCGTGAGGTCGAACACCAACTCCGGCGCGAGACCCGAACGGTCGCGCAGATCGCTCACGGCGTGCAGGGCTCCGTCAGGGCCGCGCAGCCGATCCCCGGTGCGGAGCTCCGAGACGAGTGTCCAGCCGTGCTCAACGGTGTAGACCCGGTGCCCCGCGGTGCTGGTCAAGCTGGAACCACCGGTGAACGAGATGTCCACCAGCCGCTCGGTGTCGTGCTTGAAGGCAGCGGTCACCGGCTCGGCCCTCCGCTCACCGGTCTCCGGGTCGGTCGCGAGGACCACGTCGCCCACCCGGAGCGACCTGATCGGGCGGTGCGAGCCGTCAGCCATGAGCACCCGCGTACTCCCAGGGAAGCTGTTCCTGGTGCAGGTTGTGAGGACGTCCTCGGCCATATTGGCCTCGCGCTCGACTGTAGCTATCACCTCGGCGTCGAGGCCGAGGGCCTTCAGCGCCTTGTAGGCGTCGCCGACGCCCACACCAGTACGCAGTGAGGCGTCCAGGGCGCGGAACAGATCTACGGCTTCGACGATCTTGGCCGGCGGCACGAACCAGCTCGCCGCCCAGGCGCATCCACTGACGCTGCCCCTGGAGCATTCGACGAAGTCATGCGTGAGACCGTCCCACAGACCTATCAGGAACGCCTTGTCCACAATCTTGGTGACGTCCCAGTTGCTGAAGTGTTTGGTGACATACGTGGTCCGTTCACTGGTGTCACGACCGAGCCAGAGGATGCTCGCAGCCGGACAGGTGGCTGCCGTGACGTTCTCCGAGGCATTCGCGTCGTTGCACAGGTAGAAGTCGACGGTCAGCTTGAAGCGCAGCCGGAATTTGACGTCGCATCCGCTGTTGCCCATACCGAGCACGCAGTCGTTCTCGGGCTTCGGGTCCTCCAGGGGCACAACCTCCTGCTTGGTGAACATGTGCGCAATACCGGTAGCACCGCCGGTGTCGACAGCCCTGCGTGCCTCTTGATCTTCCGCACGGGTGGCGGCCTCCTGCGCCTCCTTGGCGTCTTGCTGGGCGCGGGCAGCGGCCTTCTCCGCTGTCGTGGCATCCCTCTCGGCCTGGTCGGCCACGCCGCGCGCGGCGGACGCGTCGCCTTCGGCGGCCGACGCTGCGCTGCGGGCCGAGGATGCATTCTGCTCGGCTTGATCCGCCGAACTGCGTGCATCGGACGCGTAGCCGCCCGCTTCCGTGGACGCGGAGAGTGCCACTGCCGCATCTTCGGTCGCCCGACGGTCGTACTCGACCGTGTTGGCCTCAGCTCTCTTCGCTGCCTTCGCCGCTGCCACCGCCTCGTCGGCCGATGTCTGGGCCCTGGCGAGCGAGGTGGCGGCCTGGGATGCGGAGTCAGCCGCCTGGGCCGCCGAGGTAGCGGCCGCCTTGGCGTCGGCATCTGCCCGTGCGGCGAGCGTGGCGGCCTCGGCCGCCGCCTTCGCTGCCTGCTCGGCCTTGGCCCTGGCGACGGACTGCTGCTGCTCGGCTGCGGTCTTCGCGGCCTGACCGGTCAGTACGGCGAGCCCCGCCGAAGAATCGATCTCCTTGTACGGGGCCCCCAACTCAATGGCGTCGTTGGCTGGTTTGACCACCTGGGCCGCCGAATCACGCGCGGCGAGCGACGCCTGGGCCGTTGCATAGGCGAATCCGGCAGCTTGAATCGACGTGGCCGCAGCCGCGTTGGCCTCGGTCCGGGCAATGCCCGCGTCGGCCTTGGCCTCATTGGCCTTGGCCTGAGCAGTATCCGCCAGAGCCTTGGCCGTGCGGACGTTCTGCGCGGCCGCCTCAGACGCGACGATCGCGTCGGCAGCGGCGGCATGGGCCTTCTGAACGGCCGCGTTGGTAATCACGACGTCTCGCTGGGCTGCATCCGAAGCCGCCTTGGAACGTGCCGCCGCAGCCCCGGCCTTCGTAGCCGCCTCACGGGCATTCGCGGCAGCGGTCGTGGCCTCGTCTGCTGCGGCACGCGCGTTGGTGGCTGCGGTGGTGGCCTCATTCGCAGCAGTACGCGCTCGGGTCGCCGCTGCGCGCGATGCCCCCGCCGCATCACTGCTGTCGTCGGCTTCGGCCTTGGCTTCGAGGGCATCAGCCTTCGCCGACAGGACGTCTCGGTTGCTCTCGGCCTGCAATGCCTTGTCACGCGCCGAGGCCGCCTTGCCCTCGGCCGCCACCGCCGCATCCTTTTTCTCAAGTGCAGTCTTACGAGCCGCCTGCGTCTCGCTCAGCTTGCTGGCAGCGACAGCCCGTTGACTCTGAGCCTCCTTGTCAGCGGTCGCGGCCTTGGCCTGCTCGGCCGCTGCGATTTCCCTCTGTTCCTTGGCTTTATCACGCTCGGTCTCCGCAGTTACCCGCTTGCTCGCGGCGTCTTCAGCCGCAGTCTTGGCAGTCTTCTCAGCAGCCTCAGCCCTGACCTGAGCCGCCTTGGCCTTGGATGCATTCTGCGCTGCCTCGACGGCCTGTGCTGCTGCACCTTCTGCAGCTGCCTTGGCCTGAGCAGCGGCCTCCTGCGCCGCAATGCGTCGGAACGCCGCCTTTGCAGCGTGCGCCTGCGTCATTGCCAGAGCGTCGAGGGTCTTACTGTCCGCAGCCGACGCACGGGTAGCATTGGACGCCGTCTCCGTTGCCTTCGCAGCGGCTTGGGCGGCAGCAGCCGAAGCCTTGGCGATCTGCGCCGCCTGCTGGCCATACATCAGGCCGCGCCCGCGCGGCACCTTCGCTCTGTCCGCGATGGCATATGCGTCCTGCTGCGCCACAGTGACTTTGTCCGCTTGTGCTTGGGCGTGGAGTGCCGCTCGGGAGGCCACGTAGAGCCGGCCGGTGGCGCGTGCTTGAGCCTGAGCCATACGCCCCTTGACCAGATCCATATCGGCTTGCGAGACATGCCAAGGCTGGTCGGGATCGGGGTGAACCCAGTACGCCATCCAGTGGCTCAGACGGCTAGCGATCATGGACTGCCCCAGCGCTTCTCCCAGCGCCTGTGACGCCACTATCAGATCAGCGTTTGCCTCTGCTTCGGCTCGGAGGATGATGCCCCTCTGAGCCTTCTGGCTGCTAAGTTCAGCCTGCCATTCGAGGGAAGCCGTGGTGAGCTCGGTGCCGAGTACGTTGTGGGGGTCCGGCGGGTTGTGACTGACGCAGGAAGCAAAGCGCGCCTTCAGGTTCTCGACATCGATGCGAAATTCCATCGAGGACGGATCCGGTGCGCTGGTAGGGAACCCACCGTTCTGTAGGAAGATCCGCGCGTCGTCGGCGTACATGGGATGCGTGAGCCGCATCTCCCATTCCCACGCCTTCCAGTCTGCCTGGTCCTCGATACGATCCTTGGAGTACCGGGTAGTCGCTATTTTTGTGACCGCGTCAACGGACTCCTTGTTCGCCGGTTGAGGGAGCGGGTCATAGAAATCACTCTGCGAGGTCCAGAAGCGACCATAAATCCAGTCACGAAATCCTGTCTGTGCGAATATGTTTTCTTCTTTATCGCCAGGAGAGCCAGGGGGCCAACTCTTGTATCCTGGGGTCCAACCACCCTGCGGTACTTCCAAAATTTCTTGCCAGACAGGGTTGCGGCCAGACAGCTCTCCCACCTTGGCAGCCGACCAGTCTCTATCCTTCTCGAACGCCCCGGAGAGAGGAGTCGTCTGCCAGTACTGAGGGTTGGCGGCCGTATGCAGCTCCGCCTCACTACCAGCCAGTCCAGCACGAGCGACAGCCTTCATGTTGGCGCCGCCTTTGCGCAAGACATAGTCGAGACGACACTGGTCTTCCCGAACTTGTGCCGCATTGCTGAGGTCGTAGCCACCAGACGACTCATCAGCAGCAGCTACTGGCCGGGCGCGGTTCAACGGCTGGAGCTCGCTGCCGGCCACGCTGACCGCCATAGTGGTCGCCACAGCGGTTGCGGTAATGAGCCGTGGCCATCTGCCAGTCAGTCTGCGTCTTACGGGTGGTGCTTTCGTGCGCATGCTGAATTACCCGTTCTGCTGAGTGCACACCCGCCCCCGCAAGGCAGAGACCTGGGCGTGAAGATGACATCGAAGGCGAAGAACTGGGGTCAGAAGAGAGCGTTGAAGGCTCCCCAGCCGCCGTTACCTATCTGCACGCGCGGCGCGAAGGGAGCCTTCGGGTCACCGGTACCCTTGAACAACCAGAGCAGACCGGCCTTGTCGGTCCCGATCAGGTCGGGCTTACCATCACCGTCGTTGTCTCCGGTGGATACCAGAATCCTGTAATCTCCCCACCCCGAGCTGACCGTGATTCGTGTACTCAGCGCGGCTTCGGCCGCAGCATCGCCTGTGCCCGGATAGATGTAGAGCGTGCCGCTGGCGTCACGGGCGATCAAGTCACCCTTGCCGTCGCCCGTGAAGTCGCCACGTCCGCCGATGCAGTCGAACCTGTTCCAGCCGCTGTTCCCAATCTTGACTCGTGTGGTCAACGTGCCATCCGATCTGGTCTCGTAGACCCACAAGGCACCCGCAGCATCACGGCCAACGAGCTCGGGCCGGACAGTACTACCACGCTTCACAATGGCCAGCAGATTGTAGGTGTCCCAGCCGCCACCAATGAGCTTGGTATCGTTTCCGCGTTCAGCTGTGTAGTAGAGGAAATCTCCCATTCGGTGGTACAGGTCGTTACCCGACCCGTTCTCCGAGACGTTGGCCTGCACTATGGCGGAGGCATCGCCGAAGCCGCCGCCCAGATTCACCGCAGCTTTGACTCCGCCATCGCCCTTGGGCTCGTAGTCGTACAGGTTCCCGTCGGCCTTCCTGCCGAACAGGGGAAACATTGGGGACTCACTTGCTGCGGCCCGTGCTTTGCCAGAGTCAGCCGTCGTGACTGTCGTCCTCATGCCCCAGGGGAATGGCACGGCCCCTGCCGTCATCACAGTCAAGGTGACCGCCGCAGCCAATCCCACGGCGATCGCCGCCACTCGGCGAGCCGAGCGGCTGAAAAGTCTTCGCATGGTGGTCCTCACCGATGAACCAGCGCGAGCTCGCTCGCGGGCGCGCCAAGCCCCCGGCTCGGTTCCCCCCACAGATGCCCGCGCGCCGCGTCCTCGACCACGGCATGCGGCACTCTATGTATAGGAGTGATCAGTTGTGAAGAACCTGTAAGTAAAGTTGGCTGGACTCATCGCACGCGGCTGGGTCCAACTGGCATGACAGAACCGCGATCTGACCGCCCTCCTGCCGGGCAGCCGCCTCTGCCAACAGGGACACGTAGACGATGAAGTCCATCCATACAGTCTTAGGTACGGCTAGGCAAGGACCACGTTTACGCCTTGAATTTCGGATGTGGACGGTTCGGAGGCTGGTGGCGACTTCCACGAGTTACCGCCCGCAGTACCGCTGTAGCTCGACTTGAACCATAAGAGGTCAGCAATCAACGTGCCGAGCCCTCGGGCTGATCTTCGACTTCATCGCCGGCGCGGTGGTCCACCGCACCCTGGTGCACGCGAAGCCGGTGGGCCCGGAGCGGACGCGCGGGTTTGCGGGGCTACTGGTGGGCGGGTTGGAGCGATGGCGGAGCCGGGGGCTCAGGCACCGGGTCATGGGCCTGCCCCATATAGGGGGTGTGTGCTGCGACCGGTCGCGCCCCATCCCGCGCGAGGGCTGGGGCGGACTGCGGCGCGTCTAGCGGGCAGCCGACATGTTGCCGTGCCGCCAGTCGTCCACGCGCTTCCGGGTGCTGGGAACCAGACGTACTGGGCGAACGTCTCATCGCCTACATCCGCGTCACGGCCGCCGCCGTCGAGGCGGCCGTGAGCGGCCGTCCGGTCGGTGACCCGATCCGTAAAGACGCCCTGGCGGTCGTAATGGACGCCCGCGCCCAGCTCGGGCTGCAGGCCGGGGACGGCTACATGTCAGCGATCGTCCGCACCGGAAGCCTCGGACGAAGAGCCGAAGCGCTGCTGGAACAGTAGAAGTTGCTACAACCAGCCGGGATGGGGGCAATCGTCTCCGTGCCGCACACCTCCGGCCCCGGCTTCATCGTCCCTCCCGCCGACGGAAACCTGCACGACATGCCACGAGCTGGTTGAGGAACGGCATGACTTGGAGGTGCGGAACGACTGGCGGGCCGTACGCGAGGCAAGCGCCCGCCTCGAAGAACACCGTCGCGCCAACCACACGCCCCGGTAGCCGTCCTCGCTGAATGAGGCGGCGTGCTGGTCGTCTGGTGGGATCCCGGGGACTTCCCACAGTCCGTCGCGCTCGATGTGGTCCTGGACGGCGACGGTCCCACTGGGCGGAGCGGCACCCTGACCAGGAGCATTGATGTGTCGCGCGTCCGGGCGGTGTACTGGCGTCGTCCGAGCCCTACACCGCCCGGCGCAGTCTTTTTGTCCGACTCTGCTCAGTCCGGACGGTTTGGATTGTAAGGTCTGCCAGAAGTCACGGCCCGGTGACGTGATCACGACGGTGTAGAGGGGGCATTCGAGGGGTAGCTGACGATTCAGAAACCCGCCGGTTCCGTGTACGTCCCCCACTCGTTCCGCAGCGCGTCGCAGATCTCCCCCAGCGTGGCCTCGGCGCGTACGGCCTCCAGCATGGGGGCGATCATGCCGGAGCCGTCGCGCGCGGCGGTCAGCATCGCCTCCAGGGAGGCGCGGACGCGGGCGTCGTCGCGGTGCGCCCTGCGGTCGGCCAGGACGCGCACCTGTTCGCGCTCCACCTCGTGGCTCACCCGGAGGATCTCCAGGTCGCCGGTGACCGAGCCGTGGTGGCAGTTGACGCCCACGACGCGCTTGGCGCCCTTCTCCAGGGCCTGCTGGTAGCGGAAGGCGCTCTCGGCGATCTCGCCGGTGAACCAGCCGTCCTCGATGCCACGCAGGATGCCGGAGGTCATGGGGCCGATGGGGTGCCGGCCGTCGGGGTGGGAGAGCAGGCCGCGTTCCTCGATCCGCTCGAAGATCTCCTCGGCGTCGGCCTCGATGCGGTCGGTGAGCTGCTCGACGTACCACGAACCGCCCAGCGGGTCGGCCACGTTGGCGACGCCCGTCTCCTCCATCAGCACCTGCTGGGTACGCAGGGCGATCTCGGCGGCCTGCTCGCTGGGGAGGGCCAGGGTCTCGTCCAGGGCGTTGGTGTGGAGGGAGTTGGTGCCGCCGAGCACGGCGGCGAGGGCCTCGACGGCCGTCCGTACGACGTTGTTGTACGGCTGCTGGGCGGTGAGGGAGACACCGGCGGTCTGGGTGTGGAAGCGCAGCCACTGGGCCTTCTCGGTGCGCGCCCCGTAGACCTCCTTCAGCCGGCGGGCCCAGATCCTGCGCGCCGCGCGGAACTTGGCGATCTCCTCGAAGAAATCGACGTGGGCGTCGAAGAAGAAGGACAGGCCGGGGGCGAAGGCGTCGACGTCGAGGCCGCGGGCGATCCCCAGCTCGACGTAGCCGAAGCCGTCGGCGAGGGTGTAGGCGAGCTCCTGCGCGGCCGTGGCCCCGGCCTCGCGGATGTGGTAGCCGGAGACGGACAGCGGCTTGTAGGCGGGGATGGCGCGGGCGCAGTGCTCCATCAGGTCGCCGATCAGGCGCAGATGGGGCTCGGGCGGGAAGAGCCACTCCTTCTGGGCGATGTACTCCTTGAAGATGTCCGTCTGGAGCGTGCCGTTGAGGACGCCCGGGTCGACGCCCTGGCGTTCGGCGGCGACGAGGTACATGCAGAAGACGGGGACGGCGGGGCCGCTGATGGTCATCGACGTGGTGACGTCGCCCAGGGGGATGTCCTTGAAGAGGATCTCCATGTCGGCGGCGGAGTCGATCGCGACGCCGCAGTGGCCGACCTCGCCGAGGGAGCGGCCGTCGTCGGAGTCGCGGCCCATGAGGGTGGGCATGTCGAAGGCCACGCTCAGCCCGCCGCCGCCGTTGGCGAGGATCTTCTTGTAGCGCTCGTTGGTCTGCTCGGCGTTGCCGAAGCCGGCGAACTGGCGGATGGTCCAGGTGCGGCCGCGGTAGCCGGAGGCGTACAGGCCGCGGGTGAAGGGGTACTCGCCGGGCCAGCCGATCCGCTCGAAGCCCTCGTAGACGTCGCCGGGGCGGGGGCCGTAGACGGGGGCGACCGCGGCGCCGGAGAGGGTAGTGAAGTCGGCGTCGCGCTTGCGGGCCGCGTCGAACCGGGCCTGCCAGCGGCGGCGCCCCTCCTCGATGGCGTGTGCGTCCATGGTGGCCTCCGCCGCCTTTCCGAGCGCCGTTGCGCGAAAATTTAGTAGGACGTCCTAGTAAATTCTGGCGCAAGAACGCCCCGGACACAAGGGACGTGTCCGGGGCGCGCCGAGGTGCCGAGAGGTGGGGCGGGGCGGGGCCGGGGGCGTCAGGCCCGTACGGGGCCGGCCGCCTCGTCCGTGACGAGCGGCTCCAGCTCGCGGGAGACCTTGCGCTCGACCACGAACGCGGCGCCCGGGATGGTGCCGGCGATCAGCACCCACGCCAGCTTGCCGAACGGCCAGCGGGCCTTGGAACCCATGTCGAAGGCGAAGACCAGGTAGAGGACGTACAGCCAGCCGTGCGCGATGGCCACGACCCGGGTCGGGCCCGCGGCGCCGTCCATGTCCAGCAGGTACTTGGCGATGACGCCGATCGTCAGGAGGACCAGGAGGACACCGGTGACGTACGCCATCACGCGGTAGCGGGTCAGCACGCTCTTCTTCATGCAGGCGAGCGTAACGGCATCTTCCGGGGCGATCTTCGCCGCCCCGCCCTACGCGTTCTCGTCGGCGGCGGCGTCGCCGCCCTCCTCCGTCTCCTCGGTGAAGTCGTCCGCCGCCACGCGCAGCGGCCGCAGCACCCGGAAGATCTCCGCACACGCCTCGGCGTCGTACGCGCCCAGCCCGAACTCCATCGCCATCAGGTCGCGGGTGGCCGCGTCGACGACCTCCCGGCCCTTGTCGGTGATCGAGGCGAGCGTGCCCCGGCCGTCGTTGGGATTGGGGCGCTTGTCCACGAGACCGGCCGTGACCAGCCGGTCCACGGTGTTGGTGACCGAGGTCGGGTGGACCATCAGCCGCTCGCCGATCTTCGACATCGGCAGCTCGCCCGCCTTGGAGAAGGTCAGCAGCACCAGCGCCTCGTAGCGCGCGAAGGTCAGCCCGTACGGCTTGACGACCGCGTCGACCTGGCCCAGCAGGATCTGGTGGGCGCGCATGATCGAGGTGATCGCGGCCATGGACGGCACGGACCCCCAGCGCTGCTTCCAGAGCTCGTCGGCGCGGGCGATGGGATCGAAGGGGAGGCTGAGCGGCTTCGGCACGGCATCGAGCGTACCCGCCGGCCCCGCCCCGGCCGGGCCTGTTCCGGATTCCGGACATCCCCGAACCGAAGGGACACGGGGAACCGCGACCGCGCTACGCCGCTTCCGCGGCCTCGCGCACCAGCAGCACCGCCGCCTTCAGGCTCAGCCCGCGCTCGGCACGGCGCAGCGCCCGTACCGCGTGGACCTCCTGCTCCCGGGGGTCCACCCCGGCCGCCTCGAGGATGCCGCGCGCCCACTCGGCCCGGATCTCGCGCTCGGGGCGGGCGGCGTGGAGCGCGATCAGCCCGGCGGCCCGCTCCAGGCCCGGCCGCTCGGCGTCGCTCGCCGTCTCCAGGGCCTCGCGCACGGCGTCGGCCAGGGCCTGCGAGTCGCGCAGCACGACGACGCCGGGATCCAGGTCCCCGCCCTTGTCGCCGCCCTTTTCCCGGTCCTTGCCCTTGCCCCTGCCGAACATCTGCTCCCCCTACGGTTGCCGTTGATCAGCGAGATCGTACGACCTCGCGGACGACCGCCGTGACGGCCACCGTCCCGACGAACCCGGACCCGGCGACCACCATGCGCGCGGGCGCGAACTCGGCCGCCGCGCCCGCCAGGGCCATGCCGAGGCCCTGGACGGTCATCGTCCCGGCCGACAGCACCGTCATGGCGCGGCCGCGCAGCTCCTCGGGGACGGCGGCGATGAACCACTGGTCCGCGCCCAGCGTGTACGCCGTGCCGGCCCCGGCCACCGCGGCGAGCAGCAGCGACCAGCCGAGCGAGGGCCGCAGCGCGTACAGCGGGAACGGCAGGAGCAGCGCGGCCGCCAGCGGCAGCGCGATCCGCTCCCGCGCGGACGGCCGGAGCAGGGCCCCGGCGAGCACCTCGCCGGTGATGGCGCCGACCGGCATGGCGCACAGCAGCAGCCCGGTGGCCGTGGCCCCGGCGCCGAGGTCGTGCGCGTAGGGCGCGGCGAGGGACTCGGGGGTGACGAGGAAGAACGGGGGGACCCAGGAGAGCAGGATCAGGGCGCGTATCCGGCGGTGCGCGAACAGCTCGCGTATCCCGGCCAGGGAGGCCGTCATCAGCCCGCCGTCGCCGGTGGCGGAACGGGCGGGGCGCCGCCGGGTGCCGAGGCGCAGCAGCGCGGCCGAGGCGAGGAAGCCGACGGCCGTGGCGACGAGGGCGGTCCGGGGCGGGACGACCGTCAGCAGCACTCCGCCGGCCGCGAAGCCGACGAGCTGGGCGCCCTGCGAGACGACGCGCAGCAGTGAACGTCCCAGGACGAAGAGGTCGCCCTCGCCGAGGATGTCGCCGAGCGTCGCGGCCCGCGTCCCGGCGAAGACGGGCGCGACGGCGGCGTTGAAGCACCGCAGGGCGAGCAGCGCGGCCACCGGCGTGCCGGGCAGGGCCATGGCGACGGCACCGGCGGCGCACAGCAGATCGCAGGTGACGAGGACGCGCCGGGCGGGACGCCGGTCGGCGATCCCGGCCAGCAGGGTGCCGCCGAGGACGTACGGCAGGAACCCGAGCGCGAACGTGAGCGCGCTGAGCAGCGGCGAGCCGGTCATCCGGTACACGAGGACGGACAGCGCGATCTCGCCGACGACGATGCCGAGCAGGGACAGCGTGTGCGCGGCGAACACGGCGCGGAACTCGGCGACGGCGAAGACGGCGCGGTAGGGGGAGCGCGGGGGCGAGCTGGACGTCGTGGACATGCCCAACAGGGTGCTGGGCGCGCTGCGGCCCTTCCAGGGGGTTGACGCCATGTGCGGCGGCGTCGGCGTCACCTGTCGTAGCGCGCCAGGCCCTCAGTGGTGATCTTCACTCCGAGATCGGGCAGCTCGACGTCCTCGCCGTAGAGGCCATGCCTCCTCGCCTGGAACTCACCGTCCCGGGGCAGGGTGTACAGCGTCCAGCTGCCGTCGCGCGGATCAATGAGGAGGTAGACGGGAATCCCCGCGTCGGCGTACCAGCCGACCATGTCGCGCGTGTCCTTGGTGCTGTTGCCCTTGGACACGACCTCCACCACGAGCTCGACGTCACCCGGGTCCGCCAGCCAGTCGTCGGAGTCCGCGAAGCCCGTGTCGCACACCAGCAGGTCCGGGGTGGCGTAGTCGTCCGGATCACCGGGCATCGGGACTGAGGCCACCGGGAACGGGCTCAGCCGCTCAGGCAGCGCCGACCGCAACTGGTCGTAGAGATTATTGACGATTCCGGCGCACTTGCCCGTGCGCCTGGGCGACATCGTCAGGACGCCTCGGATGATCTCGGCCCGCAGGCCCGTGGCCGCCTCGGCGGCTTCAGCCGCTTTGCGCAGCGGGGTCATCTCATACTCGGGGTCGGCGAGGGCCACGTGGCGACTCTATCGAGGCCGCATCCGCCCGCCCGGAAAACGGAAACGCCCTCCCCCACACGGGAAAGGGCGCCCAATGAGCAGCGGACCGCCGGTCAGGACGACAGGTACCGCTCCACCGTCTCCACCTTCGACGTCAGTCCGTCCGTCACTCCCGGCCGGATGTCGGCCTTGAGGACGAGCGAGACGCGGCCGCAGCGGGCCTCGACCGCGGCGACGGCGCGCTTGACGACGTCCATGACCTCGTCCCACTCGCCCTCGACGGAGGTGAACATCGCGTCCGTACGGTTCGGCAGCCCGGACTCGCGGACGACGCGGACGGCGTCGGCGACGTATTCGCCGACGTCCTCGCCGACGCCGAGCGGCGTCACGGAGAAGGCGACGATCATGCGTTGATCACGCTTTCCTTGCGGGCGCGGGCGGCGATGACCGTGGCCTCGGCCTCGCGGCGCAGCATGCGGTCGGCGAAGAAGCCGCCGGTCGGCAGGACGGAGAGGACGAAGTAGAGGGCGGCGGTCTTCAGCTCCCACTTGGTGCGCGACCAGGCGTCGATCCAGAAGACGACGTAGATGATGAAGAGGATGCCGTGGACGGCGCCCATCACCGGCACCGCGTTGAAGTCGGTGGTCCGCTTGAGCACCGAGCAGAGCATCAGGAGGAGGAAGGAAACACCCTCCGGCACCGATACCAGGCGGAGCCGACGCAGGGCGGAGGCGGTCTTGAGGTCCACGGGGCACACCTTCGGTCGCTAGTGGCGGGACGGTCACAGCTTGTGATGGCGTTCACAAGCCGCTCCATTGTCGCAGTACTGCAACGGATCAACGGCTCCGGGTCCGTTCCGGGCGTTCCGAGGGCCCTGGGGCCTGTTGGAGCCGTATGTCCGCCCGCTAGCGTCGGGGCGTGGCTCAGTTTCGGCTCCACGGGAGCAAAGTCCTCGCCGTCGACATGACGGGGGACGCGGTCAAGGCCAAGAACGGCTCGATGGTCGCGTACGAGGGCGAGATGGCATTCAAGAAGATGACGGGCGGCGGTGACGGCCTGCGGGGCATGGTCACTCGCCGGCTCACGGGTGAACAGATGGAAGTCATGGAGGTGAAGGGAAACGGCACCTGCTACTTCGCCGACCGGGCGAGCGAGATCAATCTCGTCACGCTGCGCGGGGAGACCCTCTACGTCGAGTCGAGCAACCTCCTGTGCACCGACTCCGCCCTGCGCACCGGCACCACCTTCACCGGTCTGCGCGGCGCCTCGCAGGGCAACGGCCTGTTCACGACCACCGTGGAGGGCACGGGCCAGGCGGCGATCATGTCCGACGGCACGGCGATCGTGCTGCGCGTGACCCCGCAGACGCCCCTCCAGGTCGACCCGGGCGCGTACATCGCGCACACCGGCCGGCTCAAGCAGCACTTCCAGTCGGGCGTCAATTTCCGCACCTTCATCGGCGAGGGCTCCGGCGAGGCGTTCCAGATCCGCTTCGAGGGCGACGGGCTCGTCTACGTCCAGCCCAGCGAGCGCAACACCATCGGGGGTGACATCTGATGCCCTTCCGGCTTCTCAATTCACGCATGGTCGAGGCCCAGGTGATCCCCGGGCAGCGGCTGTTCAGCCAGCGCGGCGCGATGCTCGCCTACAAGGGCGAGGTCTCCTTCACCCCCAGCATCACCGGCGGCCAGGGCGGCGTCATGGGGATGATCGGCCGCCGGATCGCCAACGAGGCCACGCCGCTGATGTCCGTGGAGGGCAGCGGCACGGTGATGTTCGGCCACGGCGGGCACCACGTCCACGTCATCGAGCTCACCGGCGACACCCTCTACGTCGAGGCCGACCGGCTGCTCGCCTTCGACGGCACCCTTCAGCAGGGCACGATGTTCATGGGCTCCCAGGGCGGTGTGATGGGCATGGTGCGCGGCCAGGTGACCGGGCAGGGCCTGTTCACCACCACCCTCAAGGGACACGGCGCGGTCGCCGTGATGGCCCACGGCGGTTTCATCGAGCTGCCGATCACCGGCGGACGGCCCGTCGTCGTCGACCCGCAGGCCTATGTCGCCCACCGCGGCGAGGTCCGCAACAAGCTCTCGGCCGCCCTGGGCTGGCGCGAGGTGGTCGGCCGCGGCAGCGGCGAGGCCTTCCGGCTCGAGCTGTCGGGCCACGGCACGGTGTACGTCCAGGCGTCGGAGGAGAAGCTGTGACCGGCCCCGTCATCCACGACGCGTCGACTCTCCCGAGCAACGACAACGTCAACTCCTACACCTTCAGCGTCGACCTCAAGGGGCAGTGGTTCCTCCAGAAGGGGAAGATGATCGCCTACTACGGTCAGATCAACTTCCATGGCATCGGCCACGGCCCCCTCGACCGGCTGATCGCCGGCAGCTTCCACTCCCCCCTCCACGCGGCGGACTGGGTCGTCGCCGAGGGCCACGGCAAGATGCTGCTCGCGGACCGCTCCTTCGACGTCAACTCCTACGACCTCGAGGACGGCAACCTCACCGTTCGCTCCGGCAATCTGCTGGCCTTCGAGCCCTCGCTCTCGCTCAAGCAGTCGATCATCCCGGGCTTCCTCACCCTGATCGGCACGGGGAAGTTCGTGGCCGCGTCCAACGGCCCGGTCGTCTTCGTCGAGCCCCCGATCCGTGTCGACCCGCAGGCCCTGGTGGGCTGGGCCGACTGCCCGTCCCCCTGTCACCACTACGACCACCAGTACCTCAAGGGCGTCATGGGTGGCGTCCGGAGGCTGACGGGGCTGGGCGGCGCGTCCGGCGAGGAGCACCAGTTCGAGTTCGTCGGCGCGGGCACGGTGCTGCTCCAGTCCACCGAGCGGCTGATGGACGAGATCGCCACCGGCGACGGCCCGCCCGACGAGGCGGGTATTCCCCGGGGCACCTCCGGGAATCAGTCAATGTCCCCGCGTTTGCCGGGCCAGCTGGGCGACCTCCAGCGCCGCTTCGGGCTGTGAGCGGTACCCTGCGGAGTGTGACGGGTCGAACAAACGACCTCCGTACCACCCGCTTACACCACCGCACCTTCATTAGTTAATCTTTCAACTTCTTAGGTAGACTCCCTCTATGGACACCGAGAACGGCACCCGCTGGCTCAGCGACGAGGAGCAGGCCGCCTGGCGTGCCCACCTGTACGTGAGCCGGCTGCTGATGCACCAGCTCGAACGGGATCTCCAGCCGTTCGGCCTCACCAACAACGACTACGAGATCCTGGTCAACCTCTCGGAGTCGAAGGACCACCGGATGCGGATGAGCGACCTCGCGACCGCCACGCTCCAGTCGAAGAGCCGCCTCTCCCACCAGATCACCCGCATGGAGAACGCGGGCCTGGTCCGCCGCGTCAACTGCGAGTCCGACCGGCGGGGCCTCTTCGCGGTCCTCACCGACCACGGCTGGAAGACCATGCGCGAGGTCGCCCCGCACCACGTGGCGTCGGTGCGCGAGCACTTCATCGACCTGCTCTCGCCGGAGGAGCTCAAGGCGCTCCACGAGTCCCTGGCCCCGGTCGCCAAGCACCTGCGCACCACGCGCGGCAAGTAGCGCCGGCGGGCCGTAGTCGGCGGACCGTCCCGGACGTTCCGGCAGCGCGGGCGTTCCGCTCTCCCTGTGGAGAGCGGAAGGCCCGCGCTGTCTTGGCATACGGTCGCGGCCGACGCGGCGTCAGCCCGCCGTCAGACCCGCCACCAGTTCGTCCGCCGCCGCGTACGGGTCCAGCGCCCCGCCGAGCACCCGCTCCGCGAGCGCGCCCAGGCGGCGGTCGCCGCTCAGGTCGCCGATGCGCTCGCGCAGCGCCGTGACGGCGATGGTCTCCACCTCGTGCGCGGCGCGACGGAGGCGGCGTCCGGTGAGGGCGTCCCGCTCCGCCATCCACGCGTGGTGCTTCTCCAGCGCCTCGACGAGCTCGTCCGTGCCCTCGTTCCGCGCGGCGACCGTCTTCACGATCGGGGGCCGCCAGTCGCCGGGGGCGCGGGACTCGCCCAGGCCCAGCATGTGGTTGAGCTCGCGGGCCGTGGCGTCGGCGCCGTCGCGGTCGGCCTTGTTGACCACGTAGACGTCGCCGATCTCGAGGATGCCGGCCTTGGCGGCCTGGATGCCGTCGCCCATCCCGGGGGCGAGCAGCACCACGCACGTGTCCGCCTGGGAGGCGATCTCCACCTCCGACTGGCCGACGCCCACCGTCTCCACCAGGATCACGTCGCAGCCCGCCGCGTCCAGGACGCGGATGGCCTGCGGGGCGGCCCAGGCGAGGCCGCCCAGATGGCCGCGGGTGGCCATGGAGCGGATGTAGACGCCGGGGTCGGAGGCGTGCTCGGACATCCGGACGCGGTCGCCGAGCAGCGCGCCGCCGGAGAACGGCGAGGAGGGGTCCACCGCCAGGACGCCCACCCGCCTGCCCTGCCGGCGGTACGCGCTCACCAGCGCGGACGTCGACGTGGACTTGCCGACGCCCGGGGAGCCCGTCAGGCCCACCACGTACGCGCCGCCGGTCAGCGGGGCGAGTGCCGCCATGACCTCGCGGAGCTGCGGTGACGCCCCCTCCACCAGGGAGATCAGCCGGGCCACGGCACGCGGCCGCCCTTCCCGGGCCTGCTCGACCAGTGCGGGGACGTCCACCATCACGGCTCCCTCCTCGGGGGACCTGCCTCGGGCCTACCTCACTTGTTGTTGCCCGGCACCCGGAGGATCAAGGCGTCGCCCTGGCCGCCGCCGCCGCACAGCGCGGCGGCGCCCACACCGCCGCCCCGGCGCTTGAGCTCCAGCGCGAGGTGGAGCACGATCCGGGCGCCGGACATGCCGATGGGGTGGCCGAGCGCGATCGCTCCGCCGTTGACGTTCACCTTTTCAGGGGATACGCCCAGATCCTTCATGGACTGCACGGAGACCGCCGCGAAGGCCTCGTTGATCTCGATCAGGTCGAGGTCGTCGACGCCGAGGCCCTCCTTGCGCAGGGCGTGGCGGATGGCGTTGGACGGCTGGGACTGGAGGGAGTTGTCGGGGCCGGCGACATTGCCGTGGGCGCCGATCTCGGCGATCCAGTGGAGGCCCAGCTCCTCGGCCTTGGCCTTGCTCATCACGACCACGGCGGCGGCGCCGTCGGAGATCTGCGAGGCCGTACCGGCCGTGATCGTGCCGTCCTTGGCGAACGCGGGGCGCAGCTTGCCCAGCGACTCGGCGGTGGTCTCGGCGCGGATGCCCTCGTCCTTGTTGAAGAGGACCGGGTCGCCCTTGCGCTGGGGAATCTCCACGGGGGTGATCTCGGCGTCGAAGAGGCCGTTCTTCTGGGCGGCGGCGGCGCGCTGGTGGGAGAGGGCGGCGATCTCGTCCTGCTCGGGGCGGCGGATGCCCAGCCGGGTGTTGTGCTTCTCGGTGGACTCGCCCATGGCGATGCCCTCGAAGGAGTCCGTCAGCCCGTCGTGGGCCATGGCGTCGAGCATCTCGACCGCGCCGTACTTGTAGCCCTCGCGGGACTTGGGGAGCAGGTGCGGGGCGTTGGTCATGGACTCCTGGCCGCCGGCCACGACGACGTCGAACTCGCCCGCGCGGATGAGCTGGTCGGCCAGGGCGATGGCGTCGAGCCCGGAGAGGCAGACCTTGTTGATGGTGAGCGCCGGGACGGACATGGGGATGCCGGCCTTGACGGCGGCCTGGCGGGCGGGGATCTGGCCCGCGCCGGCCTGGAGCACCTGACCCATGATCACGTACTGGACCTGGTCGCCCCCTATCCCGGCCCGGTCCAGGGCGGCCTTGATGGCGACCGCGCCCAGCTCGGCGCCGGAGAAGCTCCGCAGCGAGCCCAGCAGGCGGCCCATGGGCGTACGGGCGCCCGCCACGATGACGGAGGTCGTACCGGTGTTTCCGTTCCTACCAGGCATGGGCTCTGCCCCTTCGAGCGGAGAGGGATGTTAACGGTCGTTGCCGTCAATGTACTGAGCGGTACGGCACCCGGTCACCGGGCGGAAGGTGTGATCGCGCGCACGTTGCGTAACCGGGCGCGCGGCGGTGCACTGGACGCATGCTGACGCGAATCGACCACATCGGGATCGCCTGCTTCGACCTCGACAAGACTGTCGAGTTCTACCGTGCCACGTACGGCTTCGAGGTGTTCCACACCGAGGTCAACGAGGAGCAGGGCGTGCGCGAGGCGATGCTGAGGATCAATGGGACGTCGGACGGCGGCGCCTCCTATCTCCAGCTCCTGGAGCCCACCCGGGAGGACTCCCCCGTCGGCAAGTGGCTCGCGAAGAACGGCGAGGGCGTCCATCACATCGCGTTCGGCACCGCCGACGTGGACGCCGACGCGGCAGCCGTCAAGGACAAGGGCGTAAGGGTCCTCTACGACGAGCCGCGAACCGGATCGATGGGTTCCCGCATCACCTTCCTCCACCCCAAGGACTGCCACGGGGTGCTGACCGAACTGGTCACCTCGGCACCTTCCGTACACAAGGAGCACTGACCCTCCCCTGCCCCGGCCGGTAGAGTGCAGGTTCGGCCGGGGTACCACGGGTTCGCCCATGGGTCCCGGGCCGGGCTGTACCGATGATCTGACACCATTTCTTCGGAAGGGCGGGCTCCGGGTTCACCACCGACGCAGTACGGGGCCGGCCGCCGACGCGATACAGGGGACGGATGGACCGCGCTGTGCGGGGCTACGAGCGCCAGGAGAGTCAGCTGGAGGAAGCCGACCACCTCTCGCGGTTCGAGGCCGAGATGAAGCGGCTGAAGACCGAGCGGGAGAAGGCGGTCCAGCACGCCGACGACCTCGGCTACCAGGTCGAGGTTCTGCGCGCCAAGCTCCACGAGGCGCGCCGCAATCTCGCCCACCGTCCCGCCTACGACTCGGCGGACATCGGCTATCAGGCCGAACAACTGCTCCGCAACGCCCAGATCCAGGCCGAGCAGCTGCGCAGTGACGCCGAGCGCGAGGTGCGCGAGGCGCGGGCGCAGACGCAGCGGCTGCTCCAGGAGCAGGCCGAGCGCCAGGCCCGGATGGAGGCGGAGCTCCACGCCGAGGCGGTGGCCCGCCGCCAGCGCCTGGACGAGGAGCTGAACGAGCGTCGGCGCACCGTCGAGTCGCACGTCAACGAGAACGTGGCCTGGGCCGAGCAGCTGCGGGCCCGTACCGAGGCACAGGCCCGCCGGCTGCTGGACGAGTCCCGGGCCGAGGCGGAGGCCTCGCTGGCCGCCGCGCGCGCCGAGGCCCAGCGGCTGACCGAGCAGGCCAGCGGCCGGCTCGGGGCGGCGGCCGAGGAGGCCCGTGCGGAGGCCGAGGCGATCCTGCGCCGGGCGCGCACGGACGCCGAGCGGCTGCTGACGGCCGCCTCCGCGCAGGCGCAGGAGGCCACCGCCCACGCCGAGCAGCTGCGGACGGCCACGACGGCCGAGGCCGACCAGGCCCGTAGCTCCGCGTCCGAGCTGACGCGTACCGCCGAGGCGCGGATCCAGGAGGCCGACACGGCCCTGCGCGAGGCGCGGGCCGAGGCGGAGAAGCTGGTCGCGGAGGCGAAGGAGGCCGCGGCCCAGCGGCTGTCCGCCGCCGAGACGGACAACGAGCAGCGCACGCGCACGGCGCGGGCGGAGATCGCCCGGCTGGTGAGCGAGGCGACGAAGGAGTCGGAGGCGCTGCGGGCCGAGGCCGAGCAGCTGCGGGCCGACGCGGTCGCCGAGGCGGAGCGGATGCGCACGGAGGCGGCCGCGGAGGCGCGCAGCGCCGTCGCCGAGGACTCCGCCGCCGCGCTGGCCAAGGCCGCCCGCACGGCCGAGGAGGTGCTGGCCAAGGCCACCGAGGACGCCCAGGCGGCGACGAAGGCGGCGGCCGCCGAGGCCGAGCGGATCCGCAAGGAGGCGGAGGCCGAGGCCGAGCGGCTGCGGGAGCAGGCGGCCGACACGGCCGAGCAGCTCAAGGGCGAGGCGAAGGACGACACCGCCGAGTACCGCAAGAAGACCGCCGAGCTCCAGGAGGAGGCGCGCCGGCTGCGGGCCGAGGCCGAGCAGCTGCGGGCCGACGCGGTCGCCGAGGGCGAGCGGATCCGCGGTGAGGCGCGCCGTGAGGCGCTGCAGCAGATCGAGGAGGCCGCGAAGACGGCCGAGGAGCTGCTGGGCAAGGCCAAGGCGGACGCCGAGGAGACCCGGAGCGGCGCGGCCGCCGAGAGCGAGAAGACGCGGGCGGAGGCGGCCGAGCGCGCCGCGACGCTGCGCAAGCAGGCCGAGGAGGCCCTGGAGCGGGCCCGTACCGAGGCCGAGGAGATGGCCGAGGAGGCCGAGGACCACGCCGAGCGGGTCCGTTCCGAGGCCGCCGAGGCGGCGAAGGCGACGCGCGAGGAGGCCGAGCGCGCGGCCCAGGCGCGGGCCGAGGAGGCCGCCGGCGAGCTGGAGCGGCTGCGGAGCGAGGCCGAGCAGCGGGTGGAGGCGGCGGAGACCGCCCTGCGCGAGGCGCGCACGGAGGCGGAGAAGCTCCGCCGGGAGGCCTCGGAGGAGACCGAGCGGCAGCGTACGGAGGCCGCGGAGCGGGTGCGTACGGTCACCGCGCAGGCCGAGGCCGATGCCGAGCGGCTGCGCGGCGAGGCGCAGGCCGAGGCGGCGGAGACCCGCGCCGAGGGCGAGGCCGCCGGCGCACGGCTGCGCGAGGAGGCGGAGGCCGAGGCGGAGCGGCTGCGCACGGAGGCCCAGGAGGCCGCCGACCGGGTGCGTGCCGAGGCGAACGCCGCGGCCGAGCGGACGGCCGCGGAGGCCGCCGAGGCGCTGGCCGCCGCGCAGGAGGAGGCCGCCCGGCGCCGCCGGGAGGCCGAGGAGCTGCTCGGTGACGCCCGTACGGAGGCGCGTACCGAGCGCGAGGCGGCGCACGAGCAGAGCGAGGAGCTGCTGGCCTCGGCGCGCAAGCGGGTCGCCGAGGCGCAGGAGGAGGGCCGGCGCCTGGTCGAGGAGGCGGAGGCGCGGGCAGCCGAGCTCGTGGCCGCCGCCGAGCAGACCGCCCAGCAGGTGCGGGAGTCCGTGGCCGGGCTGCACGAGCAGGCCGAGGAGGAGATCGCCGGGCTGCGGTCGGCGGCCGAGCACAACGCCGAACGGACCGTCACCGAAGCCCAGATCGAGGCGGACCGGGTCCGTGCCGACGCCTACGCCGAGCGCGAGCGCGCCGATGAGGACGCGGCCCGGACGCGGAGCGAGGCCAAGGCCGCCGCGGACGAGGTGCGGGCCGAGGCCGAGCGGCTGTCGGCCGAGGCGTCGCGGGCCCTGGACGAGGCCCGGGAGGCCGCGAACAAGCGCCGTTCCGAGGCCGCCGAGCAGGCGGACGAGCTGCTCGCCGAGGCCATGGCCGAGGCGGAGACGATGGCCACGGAGGCCACGCGCGCCCTGGACGAGGCGCGCGAGACGGCGAACGCCCGGCGTACCGAGGCCGCCCTCCAGGCCGACGAGCTGATCTCCGAGGCGACCGCCGAGGCCGAGAAGATCGTCGCCGAGGCCGCGGAGCTGACCGAGACCGCGAAGGCCGACGCCGTTCGTTTCGAGGAGCGGGCCCGCCAGGCGGCGGACGCCCATCGCGCCGAGGCCGAGGCCGACGCCGACCGGCTGCGCGCCGAGGCCGCCCGTACCGTCGACGAGGCCCGGGAAGCGGCCAACAAGCGCCGTGCGGAGGCCGCCGGGCAGGCGGACAAGCTGATCGCCGAGGCCACGGCCGAGGCGGAGAAGATGGCCGCCGAGGCCGCCCGTACGGTCGAGGAGGCCCGTGAGGCCGCCAAGACCCACCGGGCCGAGGCGGCGGCGGACGCGGACCGGCTGATCGCCGAGGCGGCCGAGATGGTCGAGGCGGCGCGCGCGGAGGCGGCCCGTTTCGAGGAACAGGCGCGGCAGGCGGCGGACGCCCATCGCGCGGAAGCCGAGGCCGACGCCGACCGGCTGCGCGCCGAGGCGGCCCGCACGGTCGACGAGGCCCGGGAGGCGGCGAACGCCCGCCGGGCGGAGGCCGCGCTCCAGGCCGACGAGCTGATCTCCGAGGCCGTCGCGGAGGCGGAGAAGCTGGCGGACGAGGCCACGCGGACGGTCGAGGAGGCCCGTGAGGCCGCCGACGCCGAGCGGGCCGCGGCCAAGGCGGAGGCGGAGCGGCTGCGGGCCGCCGCGGCCGAGAAGAAGGCCAAGGCGGACGAGCAGGCGGACGCCGTGGTCGCCAAGGCGACGGCGGAGGCCGAGCGGCTGGTCGCGGACGCGTCCGCGAAGGCGCAGCAGATGCGTACCGACGCCTCCGACGCCCTGGCGTCGGCGGAGCAGGACGCGGCCCGGACGCGCGCCGAGGCCCGCGACGACGCGAACAAGATCCGCGGCGAGGGCCGGGCGGAGGCGGAGCGGATCGTCAACGAGGCGGCCGAGCTGACCTCCTCCGCGCAGGACGACGCCGACCGGATCGTGGACGAGGCCCGTGAGGCCGCGAACGCCCGCCGGGCGGAGGCGGCCGAGCAGGCCGACGAGCTGATCGCCAAGGCCACGGCCGAGGCGGAGAAGATGGCCGCCGAGGCCGCCCGTACGGTCCAGGAGGCCGGCGAGGCCGCCGACGCGCATCTGTCGGAGGCCGTCGAGCAGGCCGACCGCGTCGTCTCCGAGGCGAACGCGGAGGCGGACCGGCTGCGCGCCGACGCCGACGCGGTGCTGGAGAACGCCCGCGCCGAGGCGACCCGGACCACCGACGAGGCCCGTGAGGCGGCGAACGCCCGCCGGGCGGAGGCGGCCGAGCAGGCGGACACCCTGATCGCCGAGGCGACGGCGGAGGCCGAGCTGATGGCCGCCGAGGCCGCCGAGGCGCTGGCGGCCGCCCAGGAGAACGCCAACAGCACCCGTGCGGACTCCGCGCGGATCAAGGCGGACGCGGTCCAGGAGGCCGAGCGGCTGCGTGCGGAGGCGCGGGCCGAGGGCGAGCGGACCGTCGACCAGGCGCGGGACGCCGGGGCCAAGAAGCTCGCGGACGCCGCCGAGCAGGCGGACGCGCTGATCGCCAAGGCCCAGGAGGAGGCCGTGCTCTCGGCGACCGCCGCCGAGGAGCAGTCGGACGCCATGGTCGGCGCTGCCCGGAAGGAGGCCGACCGGATCGTCAAGGAGGCCGCCGCCGAGGGCAACGCGCTGGTGGAGCAGGCCCGTGCGGACGCCAACACGATGCTCGCCGAGGCCCGTGGCGACGCCACGGCCATAAGGGACCGTGCCGACGAGCTGCGCGGCCGGATCGAGAGCGAGGTCGAGAAGCTCCACGAGCGGGCGCGCCGGGAGGCGGCCGAGGCGATGCAGTCGGCGGGCGAGCGCTGCGACAAGCTCGTCGCCGCCGCCACCGAGCAGCTGGCGAACGCCGAGGAGAAGGCGGAGAAGCTCCTCTCGGACGCCCAGAGCGAGGCCAGCAAGGTGCGGATCACCGCCGTGAAGAAGGCGGACGGGCTGCTCAAGGAGGCGGAGCAGAAGAAGACCGCCGCCGTACGCGAGGCCGAGCGCCTGCGCACCGAGGCTCAGGAGGAGGCCGCACGCCTTCTGGAGGAAGGAAAGCGGGAGTTGGAGGTACTCGTCCGCCGTCGTGAGGACATTCAGGCGGAGATTTCCCGTGTCCAGGACGTGTTGGAGGCGTTGGAATCATTTGAGTCCCCGGGGGCGGGCGGCTCCAAGGACGGTGGGGTGAAGGCGACGGCCGGTGCCGGAGCTACTCGATCGGGTGGCAAGCAGGACCGAAAGTAGCCACTCAATCGAGGGGACATTTTCCGGATTCCCCAACTGTCTTAAACCATCTGCCGGATGACACGCCGCTCACGCCCCTAGGATTCCTCTATCACCTCACCGGTTCTCCAATGACAGGAACCCCATGAGCGACACTTCCTCCCCCTTCGGCTTCGAGTTGGTGCGGCGTGGATACGACCGCGGCCAGGTGGACGACCGCATTACGAAGCTCGTAGCGGACCGTGACAGCGCACTGACCCGGATCACCTCCCTGGAAAAGCGCATCGAGGAGCTCCACCTCGAGACGCAGAACGCTCAGGCACAGATCAATGACGCGGAGCCGTCGTACGCGGGGCTCGGCGCGCGCGTCGAGAAGATCCTCCGGCTGGCCGAGGAAGAGGCCAAGGATCTGCGTGAGGAGGCCCGGCGCGCCGCCGAGCAGCACCGCGAGCTGGCCGAGTCGGCCGCCCAGCAGGTGCGCAACGACGCCGAGTCGTTCGCCGCGGACCGCAAGGCGAAGGCGGAGGACGAGGGCGCCCGGATCGTCGAGAAGGCGAAGGGCGACGCCGCCTCGCTGCGCGCCGAGGCGCAGAAGGACGCGCAGTCCAAGCGGGAGGAGGCCGACGCGCTCTTCGAGGAGACCCGCGCCAAGGCCGCCCAGGCCGCCGCCGACTTCGAGACCAACCTCGCCAAGCGCCGTGAGCAGTCCGAGCGCGACCTCGCCTCCCGCCAGGCCAAGGCGGAGAAGCGGCTGGCGGAGATCGAGCACCGCGCCGAGCAGCTGCGCCTGGAGGCGGAGAAGCTGCGCACGGACGCGGAGCGCCGGGCGCGCCAGACGGTGGAGACGGCCCAGCGCCAGGCCGAGGACATCGTGGCCGACGCCAACGCCAAGGCGGACCGTATCCGCAGCGAGTCCGAGCGGGAGCTGGCGGCGCTCACCAACCGCCGCGACAGCATCAACGCCCAGCTGACCAACGTCCGCGAGATGCTGGCCACGCTGACGGGCGCGGCGGTGGCCGCGGCCGGCGTCCCCGGCGACGACGAGCCGATCAGCCGGGGCGTACCGGCGCAGCAGAGCCGCTGATCGGATACCGCTTCACGCCCGCTGCCGGGTTTTACGCACGCTGTCGGGTTTACGCACGCTGTCGGGGGACCCTGTGCTCAGCGCGCCCTGTGCCGCCCACCCGTGGTACGGGGCGCGTCGTGTGCCCGGGGGACGGCTGCGGCCGGGTACGCCTCCGACTGCGGTGGCGGGGCCCGACGGGCGCCCTTACCGTGGCTGAATGATCGAGCTCGAGGGGCTGACCAAGCACTACGGCGACGTCCGTGCCGTCGATCACCTCACGTTCACGGTCCGGCCCGGCATCGTCACGGGCTTTCTGGGCCCCAATGGCGCGGGCAAGTCGACGACCATGCGGATGATGCTCGACCTGGACAATCCGTCCGGCGGCACGGTCCGTATCGACGGCCGGCACTACCGGGAGCTGCACGACCCCTTGCGGGTCGTGGGCGCCCTGCTGGACGCCAAGGCCATGCACGGCGGTCGCAGCGCCTACAACCACCTGCTGTGCCTGGCGCAGAGCAATGGCATCCCCCGGGCCCGGGTGCGGGAGGTCCTGGACACGGTCGGTCTCACCTCGGTGGCCGGGAAGCGGACCAAGGGGTTCTCGCTGGGCATGGGCCAGCGGCTGGGCATCGCGGCGGCCCTGCTGGGCGATCCGCGGATCCTGATGTTCGACGAGCCGGTCAACGGCCTGGACCCCGAGGGCATCCACTGGATCCGCAATCTGATGAAGAGCCTCGCCACCCAGGGCCGTACGGTCTTCGTCTCCTCCCATCTGATGAGCGAGATGGCGCTGACCGCCGATCACCTGGTCGTCATCGGCCAGGGCAAGCTGCTGGCCGACACCAGCATGGCCGACTTCATCAAGGAGAACTCCCGCTCCTACGTCCGGATGCGCTCCCCCGAGCAGGAGCGGCTGCGGGAGGTCCTGCGGGGCGCCGGGATCGACGTCGTCCCCGGTGAGGAGGGCGCGCTGGAGGCAGAGGGCGAGGACGCGGCGCACCTGGGCGAGCTGGCCGCGCGGCACCGGATCACCCTCCACGAGCTGAGCCCGCAGTCGGCCTCGCTGGAGGAGGCGTTCATGCGGCTGACGGCCGGCTCGGTGGAGTACCACGCCCATGAGAACCACCGCCCGCCGGATTCCCGGCCGGAAACCCAGCCGGAATCTCCGGCGCGGTCCGGCGCGGGCTGGGGAGCCGACTGGCGGAAGAAGGGATCCTGACCCATGGCGGTGGTGACGCAGGTCCTCCGGTCGGAATGGACGAAGATCAAATCCGTCCGGTCCACGGTGTGGACGCTCGGCCTCGCGATCGTGGTGACGGTCGCCCTCGGCGCGTTGATCAGCGCGCTCACCAAGAAGGACTTCGGCAATCTGTCGCCCCGGGACAGGATCGCTTTCGATCCGACGTTCATCAGCTTCGCCGGGATGGGCCTCGGTCAGCTCGCATTGATCGTTTTCGGTGTGCTCGTGGTGTCGAATGAATACAGCACGGGAATGATCCGCACCTCGCTCGCCGCCGTTCCCCAGCGCGCCACGTTTCTCTTCAGCAAGATCATTGTCGCGGCGCTGCTCGCATTCGTGGTCGGCATGATCACGAGCTTTGTGGCGTTCTTCGTCGGCCAGACGATGCTCGGCGACTACGGCGCCGCGCTGGGCGATCCCGGAGTACTGCGCGCGGTGATCGGCGGCGGCCTCTATATGACGCTGATCGCCGTCTTCTCGATGGGCGTCGCGACGATGCTGCGCAGCCCGATGCTCTCGCTGGGCATCCTCATGCCGTTCTTCTTCCTGATCTCCGCGATCCTCGGCAATGTCTCCGCGACGAAGAAGGTCGGGCAGTACCTGCCGGACCAGGCAGGGCAGAAGGTGATGCAGGTGGTCACGGTGGGCAGCGACACTCCGTACGGGCCCTGGGGCGGCTTCACGATCATGGTGTTGTGGGTGGTCGCGGCGCTGATCGGCGGCTATGCGGTGCTGAGCCGGCGCGACGCGTAGCCCTCGGCCGGGCGGGCACCGAGGTTCCGGCAGCGCCTGCCGGCGCGATGCCGCAGCCGGAGTGCGGATTTCGCCGGTCTCGGGAGGGGACACGGAGGACAATCGACCCATGACGCGGTGGACCCTGCGCGCCCTCGGGCTGGACGTCGTCCCCGCCCTGTGTCCGCTGGCCTACCCCGGCCGCCCGGCGACCGAGCCCGCCCTGCTCACCGGCCCGGAGCTGCTGCCGCTCACGCCGGGGCCGGCGCCGCTGGGCGACTGGCGGCCGGTCGGGGCGGACACCCAGGACGCACCCGGCGGGCCGTCGCTGGACGGCGTCCTGGCCGCCCTCGGCCGGGACCCCGCCGACCGGCGCCACCCGGTGCTGGCCGTCGGCTCCAACGCCTCCCCCGCCCAGCTGGCCCACAAGTTCGCCACCGCCGGTCTGTCCGCCGCCGTGCCGCTGGTGCCGGTGCGGGTGGGCGGCGTCGCCGTGGGCTGCTCGGGGCACATCGGGCGGCACGGCTATGTGGCGGCCGCGCCGTACGCCGCGCCCGGGGCGCGGACCACGCTGGTCGCGGGCTGGCTGGACGGCGAGCAGCTGACGGCCGTCGACGCCACGGAGTTCAACTACCGGCGGGTCCTGCTGCCCGGCGACCGTTTCCCCGTGGCCCTGCCGTCCGGGGAGCGGCTGCGGGGCGCGTATCTGTACGTCAGCAAATGGGGCGTCCTCACCGGGCCGGCCGGCGGCCCGCCCCGGCCGGGCGGCGGCGACCAGAGCGCGCTGCTCGCCGCGCTGCTGGCGGGCTCGGCCAGGCTCCGCGCGCTGCTGGGGCCCGGCCCCCGCGACTGGGTCGAGCGCGCGGCGGCGGACCCGGAGCGCAGGGCCGAGGGCACCCGGATCCTCGCCGAGGAGGGCTGGGTGGCGCGGGAGACGGGCCTCCCGGCGTACGAGCCCTCGGAGCCGGCCACCCTCACCTACGCCGACCTGCGCGAACGCCGGCCCCACGGGACCGGCGAGGCCCCCGGCGGAGCCGCCCGGGGCGTCCCGCTGTAACGCCCGGCACACCGGGAACCGTCAACGACTCGTCTATCCTCCTAACCTTTACGAGGGCTTTGCGCTTGTACAAAGCCGAACGAACCGAAGTACGCACGAACCGAAGCACGCCGGAGCTCCGAGGGGCGGAGAATGATCGAGGCAGTCGGCCTGACAAAGCGCTACGGCGCCAAGACGGCCGTACACAATCTGACGTTCCAGGTGCGGCCGGGGGCCGTCACCGGGTTCCTGGGACCGAACGGCTCCGGCAAGTCGACGACCATGCGCATGATCCTCGGACTGGACCGGCCGACCGCCGGGTCCGTCACGATCGCCGGGCACCCCTTCCACAAGCTGCCCAACGCCCCCCGTCAGGTGGGCGCCCTCCTCGACGCGAAGGCCGTGCACGGCGGCCGCAGCGCCCGCCACCACCTGCTGTCCCTCGCCCAGCTCGCGGGCATCCCGGCCCGTCGCGTGGACGAGGTCCTCGGCGTGGTCGGCCTCCAGGACGTGGCGCGGAAGCGCTCCGGCGGCTTCTCCCTCGGCATGGGGCAGCGCCTCGGAATCGCCGCGGCGCTGCTCGGCGACCCCCAGGTGCTGCTCTTCGACGAGCCCGTCAACGGGCTGGACCCCGAGGGCATCCTCTGGGTCCGCAATCTGATGAAGCGGCTGGCGGCGGAGGGCCGCACGGTCTTCGTCTCCTCGCATCTGATGAGCGAGATGGCGCTGACCGCCGACCATCTGATCGTCATCGGGCGCGGGCAGCTGATGGCGGACATGAGCGTCAAGGACTTCATCGCCGCGAACTCCGCCGACTTCGCGCGCGTCCGCACCCCCGACGACGACCGGGAGGCCCGCGACCGGCTGAAGGAGGCGCTGGTCGCGGCCGGGGCGCAGGTCCTGCCGGAGCCGGACGGCGCCCTGCGCGTCACCGGCCTGCCGCTCCCCCGCGTCAGCGACGTCGCGCACGGCGCGGACGTCCGCCTCTGGGAGCTCTCCCCGCACCAGGCCTCCCTGGAGGAGGCGTACATGCGCATGACTCAGGGCGCGGTCGACTACCGCTCGACGGCGGACCAGCGCTCGGGCTTCCAGGCCCCGGCGCAGCAGCCGGCCGGCCCCTGGGACCGGCCCGCGGGGCAGCTCCAGGACGGCTGGGCGGAACAGGCCTACCCGGTCCTCCCGGGCGAACGCCCGAACCGGTACGGGACGCCGCCGACGGCGGGCACGGCGGCGCCGGGCGCCGGGCAGGCCGTACCGCACGCGGCGAGCGCACCGGCCCCGGGCGCCGGGCGGACCGCCGCGGCGCCGCAGCCCACCGCCCCGGTCGCGGCGGCCGACGCCGACCCGACCAAGCGCGACAGCGAGGACGCCCGATGACCACCCCCCAGTCCCAGCCCACGCCCGCGCCGCAGGCACAGAGCGCCCCGCAGGGGCAGGCGCCCTGGCCCGGTCAGGCGCCCGTCGGGGGCTACGTGTCGCCGATCCCGATCCGGAAGGCGACCCTCGGCGACGCGCTCGCCGCCGAGTGGACGAAGATCCGCTCGATCCGGTCCACGGTGTGGACGCTCGGGACCACGGTGCTGCTCATCGTGGGGATAGGGCTGCTCGCCGCCTCCGTCGTCAGCGCGGTGGACTCCACCTCGGCCACGCACGAGACGCCGGTCCTCGTCCTCGGCATCTACGGCACGATGCTCTCGCTCATCTGCGTCATCACCCTCGGCGTGCTCACGATGTCGTCCGAGTACGGCACGGGGCTGATCCGGACCACCCTGACCGCCTGCCCGGACCGGGCACGGGTGCTGACGGCGAAGGCCGTCGTGTTCTTCCTGCTCACGTTCGTGACCACCACGGTCGCGACGACCCTGGTGGCCGTGGCCACCGAGGGGATCGCCGGCCGGCTGGGCACCGTGCCGACCGCCGCGCAGTGGCTGAAGGCCACGGTCGGGGTGAGCCTGTTCATGTCGCTGGTCGGGGTGCTCGCGCTCGCCGTCGGCGCGATGCTGCGCCACTCGGCGGGGGCCATCGCCGTGATGCTCGGCCTGGTGATGATGCCGCTGGTGCTGGCGATGTTCCTGGTGGCGTCGGACCTGAACGAGGTCCGGTCGTGGCTGCTGCTCTACTCGATCCCCAACCAGCTGGGCGTCTTCTACGACGTCTCGGCCGGCGACGGACCGAGCGGCTGGGACCCGCTGTGGATCATGACGCTGGTGACCGGCGCCGCCCTGGGCGGCGCGTACCTCTCGCTGGCCAAGCGGGACGCCTAGGCGCTCCGCCCGAGAGGCCCGGTACGCGCCCCTTCGGGGCGCTGCCGCTAGTGCCTCGGCGCGTTACGGGACCGCTGGAGCCGCGCGCTCCGGCGGTCTCTCGCGTTCCAGCAGGCCTTGTGCCAGTGCCGCCGGTCGTCGACGCCGGCGCCGTGGCGCGGCCAGGCGACCAGGTGCGGCACCCCGGGCGGGATCTCCTGGTCGCAGCCCGGGCAGCGGTAGTGCTTGGCGGCCGCGCCGCCGCCGACGGCCCGGACCGCCCACTCCTCGCCCTGCCACTGCTCCGTGCTCTCCAGGCCGTAGCGCTCGCCGCCCTCGGCGCGCGGGAACGGGCTCTGGCTGGCGGCGCCGCCTCGCGGGCGGTTTCGGCGCGGGGACACAGGGCACCTCGGCAGGAATTCGGCTACGGGGGTCGTGACCAGCCTACGCGCCAAGGTCACCCACCCGGCCCGGAGTCGCCCCGGCGCTATGACGCTTGCGCTCCGATCATCATGAAAACTTCACGCGCAGCCGTGCCTTCGGCACATGTCCGGCCGTTATTGCCACCAGGGGGATACCGCGTCGGTCGCTAGGAGGTACAAGAGCGATGCGCGTAGGAACGTTTGTCCTCGCCGCCCAGTTCCCGGGCCAGGGCCACGGCGAGGCGCTGTACCGGGCGGTCCGCTCGGCCGAGGTGGCCGAGGAGGCGGGGCTGGACGCGGTCTGGCTGGCGGAACACCACTTCGTGCCGTACGGGGTGTGCCCGTCGGCGGTCACCCTGGCCGCCCTGCTGCTCGGCCGCACCCGCTCCATCCAGGTCGGCACGGCCGTGAGCGTGCTGCCCACCACCCACCCCGTGGCGCTGGGCGAGCAGGCGGCGCTGCTCCATCTCACCTCGGGCGGACGGTTCGTGCTGGGCGTCGGCCGCGGCGGGCCGTGGGTCGACCTGGAGGTGTTCAACTCAGGCCTGGGGGCGTACGAAGAGGGGTTCCCGGAATCGCTCGAATTGCTGATGCGGTGGCTGCGGGAACCCCGGGTCGGCTCGGCCGGGGAGCGGTTCGCCTTCCGGGAGGTCCCGGTCGTGCCCCGCCCCGACGAACTCCTGGGCGCGGGCGGGGACTCCACCGGCCCGGGGGTGATCGTCGCCTGCACCTCGCCCGCGAGCGTCCGGCTGGCGGCCGGGCACGGGCTGCCGATGCTGCTGGGGATGCACAGCACGGACGAGGAGAAGGCGGAGATGGTCGCCCTGTGGCGCAAGTGCGCGCTGGAGGCGGGGCGTTCACGGGAGGAGGTCGCGGCGGCCGGTCATGTGGCGGCGGGCGTCGTCCAGGTCGGGGACCGGCGGGAGGAGGCGGCGGAGACGCTGCTGAAGGCCATGCCGGGCTGGTTCCACCACGGGCTCTCGGCGCATGTGACGGTCGACGGGCGGCAGCGCCGGATGCGGGACCCGCTGGCGTACACGGAACTGCTCTGCGCTCTGCATCCGGTGGGCCCGCCCCGGCTGTGCGCCGACCGGCTGTCGGCCACCGCCGAGCGCACGGGCATCCGCCGCTTCGCGCTCCTGGCCGAGGGCTCCGGGGATCTGGCCGCCACCGAGGAGAACCTCCGCAGGCTGGGCTCGGACGTGCTGCCGCTGCTCGGCTGAGCCGTCCCCCGGTCCGCCCCGCCGGAGCTGCCGCTCCCCTTCGTTCGCACCTCCCCGCGCCCGGAGCGGCAGCACGGAACGCGTCAGCAGTCGCGGAGCTCCGGCGACTGGTTCAGCAGCTGGCCCCTGATCGAGGTGAAACGGGCCAGCCGCTCGTCCGCCGCGGGGGTCACCGGGAAGACCGCCACCCGGTGGCAGTTCTGGAACGCCAGGCGCACCCCGAAGTGGCGCTGAAGGGCACCGCGGATCGCGTCACTCGCCAGCGCGCGCAGCAGCTGGCCGCGCGCCTGCTCGTCCGGCGGCGGCGTACGGTTGTCGGCGAACTCGCCGCCTTCTACCGAGAGCCGGTCCACCAGGGAGCTGATCATCTCCCACGCGTAGGGCAGGGAGGTCCGGACGCAGTCGACGAACTCTGCTTCGTCGACCTCGCCTCGCTCGGCCTGTTCGAGGAGGGCCGGTGAGACGTCGAGCGACATGGGTTCTCCTCTCGCGACCCCCCTCGTGGGGGATCTCAGGGATGGGCGAGCGGACGACGACGCCCCGTGCCCGTACGGCGACCGCCCGGTTCAACGGTAATCCGGCCACTGCGGCCCCACCAGGAGAACACCGACAACTGGCCGAAGCCGTAGGGCCCCTTCCTGGGCGAATCGCGTGAAGTGGCAGGAGTCGAGTAGCGTGGCCCACCATGCGTCTCGTCATCGCCCGTTGCTCCGTGGACTACGCGGGCCGGCTCACCGCCCATCTGCCCTCCGCCCCCCGTCTGATCCTGGTCAAGGCGGACGGGAGCGTCAGCATCCACGCGGACGACCGGGCCTACAAGCCCCTGAACTGGATGTCGCCGCCGTGCACCCTGAAGGAGGGTGACGACAACGTGTGGACGGTGATCAACAAGGCGGGCGAGAAGCTGATCATCACCATGGAGGAGATCCTCCACGACTCTTCGCACGAGCTGGGCGTCGACCCGGGGCTGATCAAGGACGGTGTCGAGGCGCACCTCCAGGAGCTGCTGGCGGACCGCATCGAGACGCTCGGCGAGGGCTACACCCTGATCCGCCGCGAGTACCCGACGGCGATCGGCCCCGTGGACATCCTCTGCCGGGACGCCGAGGGCAACACGGTGGCCGTCGAGCTCAAGCGGCGCGGCGAGATCGACGGTGTGGAGCAGCTCACCCGCTATCTGGAGCTGCTCAACCGCGACCCGCACCTGGCGCCCGTGCGCGGCGTCTTCGCCGCCCAGGAGATCAAGCCCCAGGCACGGGTGCTCGCCACGGACCGCGGCATCGGCTGCCTCGTGCTGGACTACGACGCGATGCGCGGCATCGAGGACGACAAGCTGCGGCTGTTCTGAGCCTTCTCGCATAACTTTCTCGCGTATAGCGCGTACAGAACGACGGACGGGCCGGGGTCATCACCCCGGCCCGTCCGTCGTTCCGGCTCGTCGTTCCGCCTATGCCACCGGCGTCCCGCCCGTCGGCTTGCCCGCGGTCGGCTTGCCGCCGGGGGCCGGGCCGCTCGCCGAGTTGGTGCCGCCGGCCGTCGGCTGGGACGGCTTGCTCGGCTCCTTCGACGGCTCGGAGGGCTTCTCGGTGGGCGTCTTGTCGCCACCGCCCTGCGACTTCGACGGCGTCGGATCGACCGGCGGCGTCTTGGTCCCGTCGCCGCCCGGCGTCTTCGTCGAGGCGCCGGACGAGGGCTCGCCGGTGGGCGTCCGGCTGGACGAGGCGCTGGGCTCCGGGTCCGCGGACGACGAGGCGGAGCCGGACGGCCTGGGCGAGGCGGACCCGTCGCCCCAGTCGCCCTTCTTCTCCCCCTGCCTGCCCCGCCGGGCGGGCACCTGCGGCGCCCCCGGCTCCCCCGCCGCCGGCTCGTCGGCGCTGAGCCCGCCGTCGCCGTCCTGCTGGGAGGCGGACTGGCCGGGCTTGACCGGGCCGGTGGGCGGGGCGTCGCCGCCCGAGGCGGCGCCGAGGGTGACGACGGTGCCCAGGACGGCGGCGAGCAGGGCGCCCGCGCCGGCCGCGAGGAGGTTGCGGCGGTTGCCGCCGGACATCAGCTTCTGCGCCCACGAGCCCTTGCGCGCCCCCGCCGGGCGCGGGGCGCCCGGGGCCGCCTTGGGCACGGGCGGCACGGCGGCCGCCGCGACAGCGCCGGCACCGCCCGGCACCGCCCGGCCGATGATCGCCGTGGTGTCCTCGCCCGCGGCCGTGGCCGCGACCTTGGCCTTGGCGGGCGGCGCGGCCGACTGCTCGCTGCGCGCGTCCGGGATCTCCTCACCGGCGGACGTGCGCCCGTCGGCGAGGCGCCCGTCGACGCCGGTGCGCGGCGGCGGCAGCGGCGGGATCGCGCCCCCGGGGCGGGCCGGGGTGCTCCCGGGCAGCGCGCGGGCGCCCAGGGCCAGGCCGGAGCGGTCGGCGACGAGCGCGAGCGCCCGGCGGCCGGCGACCGTGCCGCGCTTGTCCGCGAGGACGCCGCGCAGCCCGATGGAGGCCTCCAGCTCGGACCGGGCCCGGTCGAGATTGCCGGTGCACAGCGCCAGTACGCCCAACTCGTGGTGGAAATACGCTTCTTCGCCGACCTCGCCGGCGATCCGCGCCGCCTCCTGACCGTGGCGGAGGCTGCGCTCCCAGGCACCCCAGTGGAGCGCCGCGGCGAACGCGGGCGCCGCCGTACGGGCCAGCAGCACGGCGGCCGCCCGGTGCCCGGAGTCCTCCTCGCCGGTCAGCGCGGCCAGCGCGGCGAGGATCGCGTCGGCCTCGACGGCGATCCGCTCGGGCGAGACGGACGGGTGCCCGGCCCACCAGGCATAGTGCTGGGCTGCCGTGTGGGCCGTGGCGGCCGCCTGCCGGGCCCACTCCTCGCCGTATCCGGCGATCAGCTGGTCGGCGACGCCGGCGGCCAGCCGGTAGTGCCCGGCGACGGGCGTGATCAGGCCGCAGGCCAGGAGTTCGCCGACGGCCGCGTCGGCGTGGGTGTCCCCCACGAGGGCGGGCAGGTGCGCCTGGTGGGGCAGCTCGCCGCCGAGGGCGACGGCGAAGCGCAGGGTCTCCCGCGCGGCCTCGCCGAGCGCGGCGGCCAGCAGCGTGGCGGGGGCCGCGGCCTGGGCGAGGGTGGGCAGCGGTGCGGGGCTCTCCCCGTCCGTCCCCTCCGTCCCCTCCTTGTCGGCGGACCGCTCGCCGAAGGCGTCGAACGCATCGGTCGCGGTCGTGCCGGCCGTCGCGCCCAGCCGCAGCAGCGCACCGGCCTGGACGAACCGCAGCGGCAGCCCCTCGGACTCGAACCACAGGTCGGCGACCCAGTCGGCCTCCTCGTCCGTCAGCGCCCGGTCCACGGCGCGCTCCAGCAGCTCCAGGCAGCCGGTGCGGCCGAGCCCGCCGAGGAAGACCTCCTCGACGTGCGAGTCGGCCGACGGGGCGGGGACGTCGGGCGTCGCGGAGAGCAGGAAGGCGCACTCGGGCGTGGCGTCGAGGAGCTCGTCGAGCGCGACCCCGCCGAACTCCAGGTCGTCCAGGACGACGACGGCGCCGATGTTCTGCACGGCGGCCATCAGCCCGGCCCGGTCGGGCCGGTGCAGCGGGGCGTGGTGGACGGCGGCGAACAGCTCGTGGAGGAGGTCGCCGGGGGTGCGGCGGTAGCCGCTGAGCCGGACGACGCCGTCGGGCGCGAGGCCCGCGCAGTCCTCGGCGACGGCGTCGAGCAGGACGCTGCGCCCGGAGCCGGAGGGTCCGGTGAGCCGTACGGACCGGCCGCGCGACAGCAGGCGGCCCAGTCTCTCCCGCTCCTCCTCGCGGTGCAGGAGGGGCAGCTGGGGGCCGGCCTGGCGGGCGGGCGGCGGGGGCGCGGCGGCGCGGCGCAGCTCGGCGCGCTGCTCGGGGCCGTGCCGTTCGGGGCGGGCGGGGAGGGAGCCGGGCGGGCAGGGCTCTATCTCGCTGCCGTCGACCGGATTGACGGTCAGGAGATAGTCACCGGAGACGAGCCGGACGACGCGCACCGGGCCCTGGCCGCCGGGCGCGGCATCGGCCTGCGCCGGCTCCCGGGGTGGGCGGCGCTTGCGCGGGACGCCCGCGGAAGACTGCTCGTCGTCGTGGAATGCCTCGGATCCCCGGTTCGTCGGGTCCATGGTTCTGAAGCCCCCAAGATGCGTGGCGTGCCGTCGTGCTCTCCGGCCTGTCCGCACTCCTTCGACCTTCGGCCCGGTGCCCGCCGAAGCCGGCGGGAAACCGAACAGACCTCGCCACAGTATCTATGACGCGGATGGTGCCGCGTCGTCGTGGGACGTCACAGTCTCATGAGGATCGGGGTACTCACACCCCAGGGGGGCTCGTCCGGCTCGTCCGGCGCCCCTGTCACCCGCCGCGCTGCGGGTGCTGACGGGTCACCGGGCGGGTCACCGGACGGGGCGTCGAGTGGGGCGCGGGGTGGGCGGCGCCGGCCGGGGCCGGCGCGTCGTCCTCGATGGCGAGGATGCGGTGGAGCCTCGTTGCGACCAGGACGCGCTGCATCCGGTCGGGCACCCCGCGCAGGACCAGCCGCCGGCCGGTGCGCCCGGCCCGGCGGTGGGCGCCCATGATGACGCCGAGCCCGGTCGCGTCCCAGGAGTCGAGCTCGGTGAGGTCCAGGACCAGGTCGCCACGCCCGGCGTCGAGGGCGGAGTGCAGGACCGTACGGGCGTCCGCCGCGCTGCGGACGTCGAGGCGTCCCCCGACGACCAGTTCGGCGTGGTCGCCCCTGATGTGCATATGCGCTCCCCGAGTGGTGCGTGGTGTGGGTGGGTCCTGGCTCTAAAGAACTGACTGCCTCTCACACGACAAAGTTGCCGTCTGTAAGCGAACCGATACTTATTTCACCCCACAGGGTGAAGAGAGCTGGCCGTACGGGCTCAGTACTGGTAGAAGCCCTGGCCGCTCTTACGGCCGAGGTCGCCGGCGTCGACCATGCGGCGCATCAGCTCGGGCGAGGCGAACTTCTCGTCCCGGCACTCGGTGTAGATGTTCTCGGTCGCGTGCATCAGGATGTCCACGCCCGTCAGGTCCGCCGTGGCCAGCGGGCCCATGGCGTGGCCGAAGCCCAGCTTGCAGGCGATGTCGATGTCCTCGGCGCTGGCCACACCCGACTCGTAGAGCTTCGTCGCCTCGACGACGAGGGCGGCGATGAGGCGGGTGGTGACGAAGCCGGCGACGTCGCGGTTGACGACGATGCAGGTCTTGCCGATGCCCTCGGCGAACTCCCGGGTCTTCGCCAGCGTCTCGTCGCTGGTCTTGTGACCGCGTACCAGCTCGCACAGCTGCATCATCGGCACCGGGGAGAAGAAGTGGGCTCCGACGACGCGCTCGGGGCGCTTCGTGGCGGCCGCGATCTTGGTGATCGGGATGGCGGAGGTGTTGGAGGCCAGCACGGTCTCGTCCCGCACCAGACCGTCCAGGGTGCGGAAGATGCCCTGCTTGGTCTCGATGTCCTCGAACACCGCCTCCACGACGATGTCGGCGTCGGCGGCCGCGTCCAGATCGGTGGTGGTGGTGATCCGGGCCAGCGCCTGCTCGGCGGCCGAGGCCTCCAGCTTGCCCTTGGAGACGAACTTGTCGTACGAGGCCTTGATGCCGTCCGTCCCGCGCTTCAGGGCCTCGTCGGTGACGTCCCGCAGCACGACGTCCCACCCCGCCTGGGCGGAGACCTGGGCGATTCCCGAGCCCATCAGTCCGGCACCGATGACGGCGAGCTTCTTGGCCACGGCTGTCCCCTTACTCCCTGTGCATGAATCTGTTCATTTACGGCTCTCCGCCCGGACCTTAGCGTTCATGGGCGCGCCGTTGGGCGGTAAGAGATGCGCGTCACGTCCCGGATGACGGACATCACACTGAGACGGCCACCGGCCGGGCCACACCCCGCAGTTGGGCCACTCGGGCCCCGGGAGCCCCTGGAGTCACAGGGCGAGGGCGAGTCAGACGGCGGGGCGGACGCCGTACTCCAGGAGACGGTCGCTCAGCATCCCCTCGATCTCGTCCAGCAGGACGAGCGCCGAGCGGGAGGTCTCGACGGCGGTGCGCCCCGCCACGAGCTCGCGCTGGATGTACTCGACGACATGCGCCTGGATCCAGCCCAGCTGACCGGCCACCAGCGCGGGCACCAGTCCTCCGGCGCCCTCGGCCTCCGCCGCCGCCTCCTCGGTGAGCACGTCGGTCAGCAGGTCGGTGGCGCGGCGCCGCATGTCGAAGACCCGGGAGCGGAGGGCCTGCGACTCCTCGATGACGCGCATGAACCGCTCGTACCCGTCGATGAGCCCCACCCTCGGCGAGACGGCCACCACCTCCGCGCGCAGGGCGCGGAGCACGGCCGTGGCCGGGGACTCCCCCGCCCGGCGGCCCCGGACGACGGAGGCGAGCCACTCGACGGCGTCGTCCTCGCGGTCGAGGAAGAGGTCTTCTTTCGACCCGAAGTAGTTGTAAACGGTGTTGACGGACACCTCGGCCGCCGAGGCGATGTCCGCGATCGTCACCGTGACGAAGCCGTGCTCCAGGAACAGACCGGTCGCAATGTCCGAGATGTGCTGCCTGGTCTGGCGCTTCTTCCGCTCCCTGAGCCCTTCTCCGGTCATGCCTTCATCGTAGCTTCGCTGCGTCCACTGAAAACTTGGATCCACAGAAAACTTGGAGGCATTGCAAACTTTCAGCGGCTCTGCTTTTCTTGGGGCATGGACAGCTCCGACAGCATCCGCACGTCCGGGCTCGCCCGGACCTACCCGAGCCCGCGCGGCCCCGTGGAGGCCGTGCGCGGCATCGACCTGACCGTCCGGCGCGGCGAGATCCTCGGCCTCCTCGGCCCCAACGGCGCGGGAAAGACCACGACCCTGCGCATGCTCACCACGCTCCTCGCCCCCACCGGCGGCACCGCGACCGTCGCCGGTCACGACCTCGCCCGCGACCCCGCTGGCGTGCGCCGCCGCATCGGCCACGTCGCCCAGTCCGGCGGCGTCGACCCTGCCGTCTCCGTCCACGAGGAGCTGGTCACCCAGGGCCGGCTCTACGGGCTGCGCAGGGCCCGGGCCGAGGAGCGCGCCGAGGAGCTGGCGTGGGAGCTCGGCCTGACCGAGCTCCTGGAGCGGCCGTGCGCCGCCCTCTCCGGCGGGCAGCGGCGCCGGCTCGACATCGCCATGGCCCTCACCCACCGGCCCGAGGTGCTCTTCCTCGACGAGCCCACCACCGGCCTCGACCCCGGCAGCCGCGCGGACCTCTGGGGCCTCGTGCGCCGCATCCGCGCCGAGTGGGGCACCACGGTCGTCCTCACCACCCACTACCTCGACGAGGCCGACGCGCTCGCCGACCGGCTGGTCGTCATCGACAAGGGCACGGTCGTCGCCGAGGGCACCCCCGCCGAGCTGAAGGCCCGCCACGCGGGCTCCCCCGACGCCACGCTGGAGGACGCCTTCCACGCCATCACCGGGCGCGGCCCGGCCGCCCGGGACACCACCCCCGTAGCCGTCTGACCCACGCCCAGCCCACCAGGAGCCAGACCCCGTGCGCACCCGTACCCGCACCCTCCTCTCCGACACCGCCCTGGTCTTCGGCCGGTACGCCCGCCAGACCCTGCGCTCGAAGGCCGCCATGACCTTCGGCGCGTTGATGCCCGCGCTCTACCTCGTCCTCTACGGCCCGCTGCTCACCGACATGCCGCTCGGCGGCGCGGGCTCCTCCTGGCAGGTGCTGGTCCCCGGCCTGCTGCTGCAACTCGCCCTGTTCGGCGCGTCCTTCGCCGGCATGGGCCTGATCATCGAAAAACAGCACGGCATCGTCGACCGGATGCGGGTGACGCCGGTCAGCCGGCTCGCCCTGCTGCTGGGGCGCGTCCTGCGGGACGCCGCGCTGCTCACCGCGCAGGCCGTCGTGATCGTCCTCGTCGCCGTGGCCATGGGGCTGCGGGCGCCACTGCCCGGCATCCTGCTGGGCTTCGCCTTCACGGCGGCGCTGGCCCTCTCGCTGGCGGCCCTGTCCTACACCCTGGCCATGAAGGCCGCGGCGCCCATGTCCTTCGCCCCGCTCGTCAACACGGCCACCATGCCGACGATGCTGCTCTCCGGCCTGCTGCTGCCCATGTCCCTCGCGCCCGGCTGGCTCGACGCCCTCTCCCATGTGATGCCGTTGCGCTATCTGGTCGACGCGGTCCGCGCTGCCTTCGTCGGCCACTACACCGACCCGGCGCTGGTCCGCGGCGCCCTGGCGGCCCTGATACTGATGGCCGTCTCGGTGACGGCCGGCACACGGTACTTCCGCAGGGCGGGGGCGTAGCTAGGCTCGTACCCATGGTCCATCTGACGCGCATCTACACCCGCACCGGCGACGACGGCACCACCGCCCTGGGCGATATGAGCCGCACCGTCAAGACCGACACCCGCATCGCGGCCTACGCCGACGCCAACGAGGCGAACGCCGCGATCGGGGTGGCCATCGCGCTCGGGCAGCTGCCCGAGGAGATCGTGAAGGTCCTCGTCCGGGTGCAGAACGACCTCTTCGACGTGGGCGCGGATCTGGCGACCCCCGTGGTGGAGAACCCCAAGTACCCGCCGCTGCGGGTCGAGCAGTCCTACATCGACCACCTGGAGGCGGACTGCGACCACTTCCTGGAGCCGCTGGAGAAGCTGCGCAGCTTCATCCTGCCCGGAGGCACCCCGGGCGCGGCGCTGCTGCACCAGGCGTGCACGGTGGCACGGCGGGCGGAGCGGTCGACGTGGGCGGCGCTGGAGATGCACGGCGACACGATGAACCACCTGACGGCGACCTATCTGAACCGCCTGTCGGACCTGCTCTTCATCCTGGCGCGATCGGCGAACCAGGAGGTCGGCGACATCCTGTGGGTGCCGGGCGAGAACCGTTGACGACCAGGGGGTTCCAGGGGGCGAAGCCCCCTGGAACCCCCGCCGCAGGCGCCGCTCAGCCCACTACCTCAGCCCACTACCTCAGCCCGCTATCCACGGCATTCATCAGCGTCCCGCTGTCCCCCGACATCTCCCAGATCATCACCCCACCCAGCTTCTTCCCCTTCAGCCACGCCGTCTTCTTCCCTATCGACCACGCGTCATCGAACGTCCACCACTGCCCACCGTCCCCGGTGTACCCGTACGTCGCCACCGACGCCTCGTCGTGGTAGACGGTCAGATTCGGCACGGACGCCAGCAGATTGTCGTAGCCGCGCGTCCCGGACTCCTCCGGGAACTGGCCCGGGGCCGCGCCGCCCGCCGCCTGCCACACACCGTGCGCGCCGCCGTCCGCGACCTGCTGCCAGCCACGGCCGTAGAAGGCCAGCCCCACGACGACCTTGCGGGGGTCGACGCCCGCGTCGAGATAGGTCTGGACGGTCTTGTCCACACTGAACTTAGTGCTGTACGGGTCCTTCGCGTCCACGTACAGATTCCCCTGGTGGCCCGTCCGGTTGGGCTCCCAGCTGTTGTCGCTGCCGGAGCCGTGGAAGTCGTAGCCCTGGACGTTGGCGAAGTCCATGTAGTCGAAGACGCTGGGCGTGCCGTCCTTGGTGGTGATGTCCCAGCCCGCGTCGATCTTCGCCGGGTCGGCCGGGGTGAAGGCGGTCAGCAGGTACTTCTTTCCCGTCGTCGTGCTCAGCGCGTCCAGCTGCTTGCGGAACTCCGCGAACAGCAGCAGGTTGTTGGCCTTGTCGTCCTTGGAGACGTGGTTGCCGGCGTGGCCGTCCGAGCCCGGCCACTCCCAGTCGATGTCGAAGCCGTCGAAGATCCCGGCCGCCGTGCCGGGGCCGCCACGGCCGTTCGACACGGGCAGATCGCCCTTGATGTACATGTCGACGCAGGACTTGACGAACTTCTGCCGCGACGCGTCCGTCTTCGCGACGTCCGAGAAGTACTTGCTGTACGTCCAGCCGCCGATCGAGATATTGATCTTCAGCTTGGGGTACTTGGCCTTGAGTTTCTTCAGCTGGTTGTAGTTGCCGGCCAGCTTCTGGTCCCAGGTGTCGCCCACGCCGTCGACGGACTCGCCCGCGCCGAAGCCCTTCTCGTAGTCGGCCCAGGAGTCACCCGCGCCGTCCCCCTGGTTGGGGTCCTGGGGGCCCGGGGTGGTGGCCTTGGTGACGCCGTTGAGACAGGTCAGATTGGTGGGGTCGATATTGGAGAAGGCGTAGTTGAGGTGGGTGAGCTTCGCGGCGGCGCCCGTGGCGTCCAGGGACTTCACCGTGTAGCCGCGCCCGTAGATCCCCCACTGCACGAAGTAGCCGACCTTGGCGTAGTCGCCGCCCGGCTGGGGGTCGCCGCCGCCTCCGCCCGTGGTCCGTACGGTCAGCGGGGCGCTGGCAGGGCCGGTCCGGTCGGCGGTGTCGCGGGCGACGACCGTATAGGTGTACTCGGTGCCCGCGCTCAGCCCGGAGTCGGTGTAGGCGAGTTTGGCGACCGTCGCGACCTTCGCCCCGGAGCGGTAGACGTCGTAGTTCTTGATGCCCTTGCCGCTCGTCGCGGCCGTCCACTTCAGCGCGACGCTGTTCGCGGTGACGGACGAGGCCGTCGGGGTGCCCGGCGCGCCCGGTGGTTCGTCGCCGGGTGAGGAGCCGTCGCAGCCGCCGCCGTTGACCTTGCAGCCGGTGGGGCTGCCGTCACCTGCGGCGACGAAGCCGAAGGTGACGCTCGCGCCGGGCGCGATCGTGCCGTTGTACTCGCGGTTCTTGCCGGTGAAGTGCGTTCCGGAGCTGCTGACCAGGGCGTCCCAGTAGGAGCCGACCGCCGTCGTGGCGGGGAAGTCCCACTCGACGGTCCAGGAGTCGATGGCGGTCGTGCCGGTGTTCTTGATGGTCCAGGCGCCCTGGAAGCCCGTCCCCCAGTCGGAGGTCTTGACGAATGTCGCCGTCGCGGAGGCGGCGGCGGCATGGGCGGGGGCGGCCAGGCCGACGATCAGGCCGATGGGCAGCAGCAGAGCGGTGAAGGCCGCCATGACGGCCCGTAAGCGGGTACATCTGAGAAGGGGGTGAAGGTTTGCGTGTCCCGGGATTCCTGTGTGCACGGCGTGCTCCTCGGGTGAGGGCCAGAAACAGGGTGGGGGTGCGCGTTGTGAGGGGAGCGTAAGAAGGTCCGTACCAATGGTCAAGAGGTCTGGACCAGACCCCATTCCCGGGCCAGCACCGCCGCCTGCACCCGGCTGCGCAGCTCCAGCTTCGCCAGCAGCCTGCTCACATGCGTCTTCACCGTCGCCTCGGCCATCCCCAGCCGCCCCGCGACCTCCGCGTTCGACAGCCCCTCCCCCAGGCACACCAGCACCTCCCGTTCCCGCCGGGTGAGGGTCTCCAGCACCGCCGGGCCCTCCCCGCCCCCGGGGCGTACGGGCGTGGAGTGCGCGAACTCGGCGATGAGGCGCCGGGTGACGGCCGGTGAGATCAGCCCCTCGCCCCGGGCCACCGTCCGTACGGCCGTCACCAGGTCCGCCGCCTCGCTGTCCTTCAGCAGGAAGCCGGCCGCGCCCGCCCGCAGCGCGCCGAAGACGTATTCGTCGAGGTCGAAGGTGGTCAGCACCAGCACATCGGCGATCCCCTCGGCCGTGAGCAGCCGGGTGGCGGACACCCCGTCCAGCCGGGGCATCTGAATGTCCATCAGCACCACATCGGGCCGCAGCTCCCGGGCCAGCCGCACGGCCTCCTCGCCGTCGGCCGCCTCCCCGACGACCTCGACGCCGGGCGCCGAGCGCAGGATGAGCACCAGCCCGGACCGCACCGCGGCCTGGTCCTCCGCGACGACGACCCGTACCGGCCGTACCGACCCCGTCATGACTTCTCCGCCCTCTCCTCGTCCACGGGCAGCACCGCCCGGATCGTCCATGTCCCGTCCACCGGCCCCGCCTCGAACTCCCCGTTCAGCAGCGCGACGCGCTCCCGCATGCCGACGAGCCCGGCGCCCGCCCCCGGCGCCCTCGGCCCCGGGCGGGCCACGCCCAGGGGGCTCGTCACCCGGACGGTCAGCGGACCGCCGCCGGCCACCCGCTCCAGCTCCACGCTCACCTCGCCGGACGCGGCGTGCTTCACCGCGTTCGTCAGCGACTCCTGGACGATCCGGTACGCCGCGAGCTCCACCGGCACGGGCAGCGCGCCCTTGCCCCGCCCGTCGCGCAGCACGAAGGAGAAACGGTCGTCCCGGACGCTGGTGCGGGCCCGCTCCAGCAGGGCGTCGAGGCCGTCGAGCCGGGGGGTGGGGGCGGGCTCGTCCGCGCCGGCCGTCTCCCTCAGCAGGCCGATCAGCCGGCGCATCTCCGCCAGGCCCTGGACGCTGTTCTCCCGGATCACCCCGAGCGCCTCCCGGGAAGCGCCCGGCTCGTCGATCGACAGCGCGGCCGAGGAGTGGATGGCGATGGCCGACAGATGGCCCGCGACCATGTCGTGCAGCTCCCGTGCCATCCGGGCCCGTTCGGCGGCCACGGCCTCGCGCCGGTCCAGCTCCACCAGGAGCGCGGTCCGCTCCGCCGTCAGCCGGGCGGCCTCGGCGGCGTCGCGGTGCACCCGTACGCCCACCCCGGTCCAGGCGGGGGCGACGGTCAGGACGGCCAGCGCGATGCCGACCAGCAGCGCGGCGGGCTCCCGCATCAGCGCGACGGCCAGCAGCGTGCCGAGCACGGTGAGCACCTCGGTGGCCCGGGGGATGAACCGGTAGGCGGCGGCCGGGCCGTAGAGCACGGCCGCGTAGACGAGGTCGGTGAACATCCCGACATTGGCGATGAGGCTGCCCGCGCACACGTCCAGCGCCAGGGCGGCCGTCCCGATGCCCAGCCCCACCAGCGGCGCCCTGCGCCGCAGCAGCTCCGCGCCGGCCATCACGACGAGGGCGAGCAGCGCGAACCGCTGCGGCACCCCCGGCAGGGCGGGGTGGCTGATCAGCCCCAGCGAGTACAGCAGAAGCCCGCCGAGCAGCCCGGCGACGGCGACGGCCGCGTCGACACGGTCGGGCGGACGGAACGGAAGGCTGCGGGGCATGGGTCCATCTCAGCACGTCGCCGACGGTGCGTCCGTCGGCTCCGGCGCCGGGCCGAGGGACGTGGAGTACATCGAAGGATGCAGTGCCATCTCCTCACACCGGGCGAAGAAACCGCAGGTGGCGACGGTCAGTCTGGAGGTGAGGGAAGGGAGAGAACCGTGATCGTCACGCTGATCGTCGCCTGTGAGATCGGCTTCTGGATCCTGCTGGCGGGCGGGCTCAGCCTCCGCTATCTGGCCCGCATGCCGCGCGCGGGGGTCGCGGTACTGCTGCTGGAGCCGGTGCTGGAGCTGGTACTGCTGATCGCCACCGCGATCGATCTGAAGAACGGCGCGACCGCCGACTGGAAGCACGGGCTGGCCGCCGTCTATCTGGGCTTCTCGGTGGGGCTCGGCCACTCCACCATCAAATGGGCCGACCAGCGCTTCGCCCACCGTTTCGCGGGCGGGCCGCCGCCGGTCAAGCCGCCGAAGTACGGCAAGGAACGCACCGCGCACGAGTGGAGGACCGCAGGCCGCTGGACCTTCGCGGCGAGCGTGGCGCTCGGCCTGCTGCAGTGCGCCATCTGGTACGTGGGCTCGGGCGACATCAGTTCGCTGCGCGACTGGCAGACCAAGATGCTGCTGGTGATCGGCATCAACCTGGCGATCGCGGCCAGCTACACGATCTGGCCCAAGCAGCCGGAGAAGTCGCAGAGCTAGGCGACATTGACTCTCTGCCCCGGAGGCGCCGCCTCCAGCCAGGCCAGGAAGCCCGTCAGCGCGTCCTCGCTCATGGCCAGTTCCAGCCGCGTCCCCCGGTGGAGACAGACGAGCACCACGGCATCCGAAAGGAGCGCCAGCTCCTCCTCGCCCTGGGGGGTGCGGCGCTCGACGACCTCGATGGAGTCCCGCTCCAGCATCCGGCGCGGCCGGGGGGCGTAGGAGAAGACGCGGAACCATTCGATGCGGTCGCCGTTGTAGCGCGCGACCCCGTAGACCCAGCCCTTGCCGGCGGGCTCGGGGTCCTGCTCCGGAACGTTCCAGCGCAGACTGCAGTCGAAGGTACCGCCGGAACGCTGGATCAGCCGTCTCCGCAGCCCGAAGACGAAGAGACCCAACAGCACCAGCAGGACGACGACGCCGCTCACGAGCAGAGCGAGGACCATCTCCACCGACCTCCTCGCATCATCTAGAGCAACCGCACCTGCGTTATTGCCTCAGCCGCGGACCGCCCTGGAGTTATTCCAGGCCGGCCCGCGGCTGAGGGTCGTACTCGAAGCGGATCGGGGCTAGTGAACGCCCGCGACCGCCTTCAGCCGGACATCGGCACGCCGCTCGGCGGCCGCGTCGGCCTCTGCCTTCGCCCGCTCGAGCGCCCGCTCGGCGCGCTCGATGTCGATCTCGTCGGCGAGCTCCGCGATCTCGGCGAGCAGCGAGAGCTTGTCGTCGGCGAAGGAGATGAAGCCACCGTGGACCGCGGCGACGACGACGCCGTCCTTGGTCTTGATGGTGACCGGGCCGGACTGCAGCACACCGAGCAGCGGCTGGTGGCCGGGCATGACGCCGATGTCACCCGACGGTGTACGCGCGATGACCAGAGTGGCCTCGCCGGACCAGACGCTTCGGTCCGCCGCGACCAGCTCGACGTGCAACTCAGCAGCCAACGTGGCTCCTCGGGTCTCCACCCGCCGGGTACGACGGGTGTTGGGTCAAAGAATAGGGGACGTACGGTCCGGGGGCGGGAGTGCCCCGCCCCCGGGCCGTCGATCGCAGGGCTCCCAAGGAGCCCCGGGATCAGGAGACGCCCAGCTCCTTGGCGTTCTTCTTGAGGTCCTCGAGACCACCGCACATGAAGAAGGCCTGCTCCGGGAAGTGGTCGAACTCACCGTCGCAGATCGCGTTGAACGCGGCGATGGACTCGTCCAGCGGAACGTCCGAACCGTCGACACCGGTGAACTGCTTCGCCGCGTGGGTGTTCTGCGACAGGAAGCGCTCGACGCGACGGGCGCGGTGGACGACCAGCTTGTCCTCTTCGCCCAGCTCGTCGATACCGAGGATCGCGATGATGTCCTGGAGGTCCTTGTACTTCTGGAGGATCCCCTTGACGCGGGAGGCCGCGGCGTAGTGGTCCGCCGAGATGTAGCGCGGGTCCAGGATGCGGGACGTCGAGTCCAGCGGGTCGACCGCCGGGTAGATGCCCTTCTCCGAGATCGGACGCGACAGAACGGTCGTGGCGTCCAGGTGGGCGAAGGTCGTCGCCGGGGCCGGGTCGGTCAGGTCGTCCGCGGGGACGTAGATCGCCTGCATGGAGGTGATCGAGTGACCACGGGTCGAGGTGATGCGCTCCTGGAGGAGGCCCATCTCGTCGGCGAGGTTCGGCTGGTAACCCACGGCGGACGGCATACGGCCGAGCAGCGTGGAGACCTCGGAACCGGCCTGGGTGAAGCGGAAGATGTTGTCGATGAAGAACAGCACGTCCTGCTTCTGCACATCGCGGAAGTACTCCGCCATGGTCAGACCGGCCAGGGCGACGCGCAGACGGGTGCCCGGGGGCTCGTCCATCTGGCCGAAGACCAGCGCGGTCTTGTCCAGAACGCCGGAGTCCGCCATCTCGTGGATGAGGTCGTTGCCCTCACGGGTGCGCTCACCCACGCCGGCGAAGACGGAAACACCCTCGTGCAGCTTCGCCACACGCATGATCATTTCCTGGATCAGAACGGTCTTGCCGACACCGGCACCACCGAACAGACCGATCTTGCCGCCCTTGACGTACGGGGTCAGCAGGTCGACGACCTTCAGGCCGGTCTCGAACATCTCGGTCTTCGACTCGAGCTGGTCGAACGCCGGGGCCTTGCGGTGGATGGACCAGCGCTCGGTGACCTCGGACTCGGCCTCGGGCTCGTTCAGGATCTTGCCGAGGGTGTTGAACACCCGGCCCTTGGTGACATCGCCGACGGGCACGGTGATGCCGTCGCCGGTGTCGGTCACCGGGGCCTGGCGGACCAGGCCGTCGGTGGGCTCCATGGCGATGGCGCGCACGACGCCCTCGCCCAGGTGCTGCGCGACCTCGAGCGTCAGGGTCTTCTTCTTGCCGGCCTCGGCCGGGTCGGAGACCTCGACGGTCAGGGCGTTGTAGATCTCCGGCATCGCGTCGACGGGGAACTCCACGTCGACGACCGGGCCGATGACCCGGGCGACGCGGCCCGTCGCGGCGGCCGTCTCAACAGTGGTGGTCATTTATCGGTCACTCCCCGCGGTCGCGTCGGCCAGAGCACTGGCGCCACCGACGATCTCGCTGATTTCCTGGGTGATTTCGGCCTGTCGGGCCGCGTTGGCAAGCCGCGAGAGCGACTTGATGAGCTCTTCGGCGTTGTCGGTCGCCGACTTCATCGCCCGGCGGCGGGCCGCGTGCTCGGAGGCGGCGGCCTGCAGCAGGGCGTTGAAGATCCGGGACTCGACGTACCGCGGCAGCAGTGCGTCGAGCACGGCCTCGTCCGAGGGCTCGAAGTCGAACAGCGGCAGGATCTTGTCCTTGGCCGTCTCCGACTCCTCCTCCGTGGCCTCGAGGCTCAGCGGCAGCAGCCGCTTGTCGACCGGCGTCTGCGTCATCATCGACACGAATTCCGTGAAGACGATGTGCAGCTCGTCCACGCCGCCCTCGGCCGTCTCGCGCTGGACCGCCTCGATCAGCGGACCGGCGACGCGCTTGGCGTCGGCGTAGGTCGGGCTGTCGGTGAAGCCCGTCCACGACTCGACGACCGGAAGCTCGCGGAAGCCGTAGTACGCGACGCCCTTGCGGCCGACGATGTACGTGACGACGTCCTTGCCCTCGGCCTTGAGGCGGTCGGTCAGCTGACCGGCAGCCTTGATCGCGTTGGACGAGTAGCCACCGGCCAGACCGCGGTCGCTCGTGACGAGCAGGACCGCGACCCGGACCGGGTTCTCGACCTCGGTGGTCAGGGCGTGCTTGGTGTTGGAGCCGGTGGCAACCGCGGTCACTGCCCGGGTGAGCTCACTGGCGTACGGAGTGGACGCGGCCACCTGGCGCTGTGCCTTGACGATGCGCGAGGCGGCGATCATCTCCATCGCCTTGGTGATCTTCTTGGTCGCAGTGACGGACTTGATCCGTCGCTTGTAGACCCGGAGCTGGGCACCCATGCTCAGCCCTCGCCCAGCAGCTTGCCGTCCGAGGTCTCGAACTGCTGCTTGAAGGACGCGATCGCGTCACCCACGGCCTGGAGGGTGTCGTCGGACATCTTGCCGCCCTCGCGGATCGAGGTCATCAGACCCTTGTTCTCGCGGTGGAGGAAGTCCAGCAGCTCACGCTCGAAGCGACGGATGTCCTCGACCGGGACGTCGTCCATCTTGCCGGTGGTGCCGGCCCAGATGGAGACGACCTGGTCCTCGGTGGCGTACGGGGCGTACTGGCCCTGCTTCAGCAGCTCGACCATGCGCTTGCCGCGCTCCAGGGCGGCCTTGGAGGCCGCGTCCAGGTCGGAACCGAAGGCGGCGAAGGCCTCCAGCTCACGGAACTGGGCGAGGTCCACACGGAGGCGGCCGGAGACCTGCTTCATGGCCTTGTGCTGGGCGGAGCCACCGACACGGGAGACCGAGATACCGACGTTCAGCGCGGGGCGCTGACCGGCGTTGAAGAGGTCCGACTCCAGGAAGCACTGGCCGTCGGTGATGGAGATGACGTTGGTCGGGATGAACGCCGACACGTCGTTCGCCTTGGTCTCGACGATCGGCAGACCGGTCATCGAACCGGCGCCCATGTCGTCGGAGAGCTTGGCGCAGCGCTCCAGCAGACGCGAGTGCAGGTAGAAGACGTCACCCGGGTAGGCCTCACGGCCCGGCGGGCGGCGCAGCAGCAGGGAGACGGCACGGTAGGCGTCGGCCTGCTTCGACAGGTCGTCGAAGACGATCAGGACGTGCTTGCCCTGGTACATCCAGTGCTGGCCGATGGCCGAGCCGGTGTACGGCGCGAGGTACTTGAAGCCGGCCGGGTCGGACGCCGGAGCCGCGACGATCGTCGTGTACTCCAGGGCGCCGGCCTCCTCCAGGGCGCCACGCACGGACGCGATGGTGGAGCCCTTCTGGCCGATGGCGACGTAGATGCAGCGGACCTGCTTCTTCGGGTCGCCCGAGCGCCAGTTGTCGCGCTGGTTGATGATCGTGTCGATGGCCAGCGCGGTCTTGCCGGTCTGGCGGTCACCGATGATCAGCTGACGCTGACCGCGGCCGACCGGGGTCATCGCGTCGACGGCCTTGTAGCCGGTCTCCATCGGCTCGTGGACCGACTTGCGGACCATGACGCCGGGGGCCTGCAGCTCGAGGGCGCGGCGGCCCTCGATGCCGGTGATCTCGCCGAGGCCGTCGATCGGGTTGCCCAGCGGGTCGACGACGCGGCCGAGGTATCCCTCGCCGACCGCGACGGAGAGCACCTCACCGGTGCGCTGCACCGGCTGGCCCTCCTCGATGCCGCTGAACTCGCCGAGGACGACCGCACCGATCTCGCGCTCCTCGAGGTTGAGGGCGAGACCGAGGGTGCCGTCCTCGAACCGCAGCAGCTCGTTCGCCATGGCCGAGGGAAGACCCTCGACCTTCGCGATGCCGTCGCCGGCAAGGCTGACCGTACCGACCTCCTCGCGCGAGGCCGCGTCCGGCTTGTACGCCTGGACAAAGTTCTCCAGTGCGTCCCGGATCTCCTCCGGCCGGATCGTGAGCTCCGCCATTTGGGTTCCCTGCTCTCCTTGTTGGGCCCGAAGTAATTCTGGGGGTCTGGGGACGTTCTCCCACAGCAGCCGCGCTGCTCTGGGCCCCCAGAGGACACCGTCGACCCAACTCGGGCCGTCAGTTTGCTCTTGAGTTGGTGGCTGGTCAGCCGGCCATACGGCGGCTCGCGTCGGCGAGCCGGTCCGCGATGGTGCCGTTGATGACCTCGTCGCCGATCCGCACCTGGACACCACCGAGGACCTCGGGGTCGATGTCCAGGTTGAGGTGGACGCGTCGCCCGTACAGCTTGGCGAGCGCGTCACCGAGGCGCTGCTTCTGCTGATCGCTCAGCGGCACCGCGGAGACGACCTCCGCGACCATCCGGTCACGGCGCTCGGCGGCCAGCTTGGAGAGGGCGTTGAGCCCGCCTTCCAGGCTACGGCCACGGGGCGCGGTCACCAGTCGGGCGACGAGGCGCTCGGTGACCGGGTTGGCCCGGCCGCCCAGCAGCTCGCCCACCAGGGTCGCCTTGGCGCCCTTGGCCGCGACCTTGTCGGTCAGCGCGGCGCGCAGCTCCGGGTTCGACGTGACGATCCGGCCGAAGCGGAACAGCTCGTCCTCGACGTCGTCCAGGTCGTCGGCGCGCTCGGCGGCGATGAGCTCGGCACCGCTGGCCAGCTCCTCGATCGCGTCCACCAGGTCGCGCGAACGCGACCAGCGGGAGCGGACCATGCCGGCAACCAGGTCGGCGCACTCGCCGCCCACCTGGCCGCCCAGCAGACGCCGGGCCAGCTCGGCCTTGGCCTCGCCGGTCTGCGCCGGGTCGGTGAGGACACGACGCAGCGAGACCTCGCGGTCGAGCAGCGCGGTGACGGCCGCGAGCTCATCGGCGAGCTTGGCGGCGTCCACGGCGGTGTTGTCCGCCAGCGCGTCGAGGCGTTCCCGTGCGGAGGCCAGGGCCTCCCGGCTCGCAAGGCTCATCGGCTCGCCTCGGCCTTCGTCTCGTCGGCCGCCTTGGTCTCGAGCGAGTCGAGGAAGCGGTCGATGGTCCGGCTCTGGCGCTCGGCCTCGGTGAGGGACTCGCCGACGATCTTTCCGGCCAGGTCGATGGCCAGCTGACCGACGTCCTGGCGCAGCGCGGCCGCGGCGGACTTGCGGTCGGCCTCGACCTGGGCGTGACCGGCGGCGATGATCTCCTCACGCTGCCGCTGACCCTCGGAGCGCATCTCGGCGATCAGCGCGACGCCCTGCTCCTGCGCCTCCTGGCGCAGACGCGCGGCCTCGTGGCGGGCGTCGGCGAGCTGGGCCCGGTAGTCCTCGAGAACCTGCTGAGCCTCGGCCTGTGCGGCCTCGGCCTTCTCCATGCCGCCCTCGATGGCCGCCCGGCGCTCCTCCAGAACCTTGTTGATGTTCGGGAGGAGCTTCTTGCCGAGGAACCCGAAGACGATGAGGAAGGCGATCAGGCCGATGATGAGCTCTGGCATCGGCGGGAGGAGAGGGTTCTCCATCTCCTCGGACGCCAGCTGCGTCAGGGCGTACACATCAGTGCCTTTCGTCGAAAAGGGGTTGTCGCGGGTCGGTTTACTTGAACACGAAGCCCATGACGATGCCGATCAGGGCGAGCGCCTCACAGAAGGCGAAACCCATGATCTGGTTGGTGCGGATCAGGCCGGCCGCCTCGGGCTGACGGGCCAGGGCCTGGGTGCCGTTACCGAAGATGATGCCGACGCCGACGCCCGGGCCGATGGCGGCCAGGCCGTAGCCGATCGCGCTGGCGCTGCCGGTGAAGGCGTCGGCGGAGGCGAGGGTCTGGAGAGCGGACATGCCGGTTCTTCCTTCTCTTTCACGGACCGGTGGGGGTTGGCCACCGGACGTCTGTGTGGATGGGGGGGCGGGAGCGGGCTGGCTCAGTGGTGCTCGGAGAGCGCGCCCTGGATGTAGCTGGTGGCCAGGAGGACGAAGATGTACGCCTGGACTGCCTGGATGAAGACCTCGAAGGCGGTCATCGCGACCGTCATCAGGAACGACGCGCCCGCGTAGGCGATGCCGATGCCGTTCAGCAGGTACCAGCTGGCGATCGTGAACATCACGATCAGCAGGTGCCCGGCGAACATGTTGGCGAAGAGCCGGACCGCGTGGGTGAAGGGCCGGATGATCAGGTTCGACAGGCCCTCGATCACCACGATCAGCGGGAGGACCCAGCCCAGCTCCTTGTTGTAGCCGGTGATGTTCTTCCAGCCGCCCGTGAAGCCGTGCTTCTTGAAGGTCAGGAAGACCCACATCACGTAGACGACCGCGGCCAGGCCGGCGGGGTAGGCAATGATCGACGTCACCGGGAACGAGGCCACCGGGATGATCGACCAGAGGTTCATGATCCAGACGAAGAAGAACAGCGAGACCATGAAGGGGACGTACTTGTCGCCCTGCTTCTTTCCGAGCGCCTCGTAGACGATTCCACGGCGAACGAAGTCGTAGCCCGTCTCACCGATCATCTGGAGCTTGCCCGGGACCACCTTGGCCTTGCCGAACGCCGCCCAGAAGAACCCCACGACGACGAGCGAGCCGAGGATGGCCAGCAGCATCGGCTTGTTGAACTCGATACCGCCGATCTTGAAAAGCGGCTCGAAGACGAACGAGTGGAGGCCCGGGGCCGGGAAGCCGCACCCTTCGAAGATGTGGCAATCGGTCTCGAAGGCGAGCAGCGTCTGGTCAGCACTCACCGCGAGCTCCTTCAGCGTGGCGCATAGGTACGGCAACCTCGTTGTGTCGGCGCGGCGCGCAGCCACGGAACGGCACTGGACTGGACTTACGGATAGGGGTGCGGCGGGCCGGCCGCAGGCCGGCGGTCATCGCAGGCGCCAGCTGCACCGGAAGCCGATTCGAACCCGTGAGACCCGGGGATTCGGCTGCCTGCGTCCGCTGCACCTCAGATGGCACCGGACGATAGCAGGTGAGCACACGAGCGTTTATCCCGGCCCTACCGGTCATGACGTGGACCCGGCCGGAGCGGACTTCTTGGCGTCTCCGGACTCGGGATCGACGTAAAGGATCTTCGCCTTCATGTAGGCGCGCGCCTGGGCCCCGATCCACACGAGGGTCGCGGCGAGCAGCGAGAAGGCAAAACTCTTGGTGTTGAAGAGCGTCGTGTCCTTGAACACCAGAAGGAAAATGGCCACGAGCAGGATCTGTGTCGTGTAGAGCAGCAGACCCATGGCCTGGAACAGGTGGGGCAGAAGTCGCGCGGTGCGATTCAGGATGATCAGCCCCGTCCCCATGACGGCACCGGTGAGGAGCACGCCGATGACAGCGCCGAGCCCACCCTTGCCGCCGGCGACCGCGGCGCTGACGGCGACGGCGACCACGCCGACAACGGCGGTGGGGACGGCGCACTGAAGAAGCGTTCGGGCGTCGTTGGACTGCATGAAGGGTTTCTCCGGCGAAGGGTTGGAAGCAACGATTCGTCGTGAACGAGCGTATCCCCGGGAATGAGACGCGCAGCGCGACTGAAGGGCCGTCGCACTACGGTCCTTCGGCTCTACCAAGGGTTTCGTGAACGGTATCACAAACTATTTGATGAGGTCTTTACCTACATCGTGTGCCGCATGTCACACGCAGGGGTCAAGCACCTGGTCATGGGGCTGACGAAGCCAATGGATCTCTGCTAATGCGACGGCTTCGGCGGTTCTTCAGTGGTTGCTGCCGATCTTCCGGGCGTGGGCGAAACGCGACCGGTCGCCGATCGCCGTCGCCCCGTGCAGCCCGGCGGGCACGGGCTCCTCCTCGTCCCGGTCCTCCGCCGTCGCGACGGGCGCGGGAACGGTGACCTTACGACGCCGGTAGCGCGGCGGAACGAACCGCTCCGCCCACCTCGGCGCCCGTGGCGTGAAGCGCGGCATCAGCAGCAGCACCAGGCCCATCGCGCTCAGGGCGACGATCAGCAGCAGGACCCAGACGCTCGCCGAGTTCACCGAGTAGGCCACCGTGCCGAAGCCGATCAGCGCCGACCAGAAGTACATGATGAACACGGCCCGGCTGTGCGAGTGGCCGAGCTCCAGCAGCCGGTGGTGGAGGTGCCCCCGGTCGGCGGCGAAGGGCGACTGCCCCTTCCAGGTGCGCCGCACGATCGCCAGCAGCAGGTCGGCCACCGGCACCGCGATCACCGTCAGCGGCAGCAGCAGGGGGATGTAGACCGGCACCATCGCCTGGATGGCGGCCCGCTCGGAGCCCGCCCACAGCTTGAGGGCGTCGGGGTCGACCTGGCCGGTGATGGAGATGGCCCCGGCGGCCATGACCAGGCCGATGAGCATCGAGCCGGAGTCGCCCATGAAGATCCGCGCGGGGTGCATGTTGTGCGGCAGGAAGCCCAGGCACATGCCCATCAGCACCGCGGCGAAGAGCGTCGCGGGGGCGGCGGCCTCCAAGCCGTGCCCGAACCACAGCCGGTAGGCGTACATGAAGAACGCGGCCGCGGCGATGCACACCATGCCCGAGGCCAGGCCGTCGAGGCCGTCGACGAAGTTCACGGCGTTGATGGTGATCACCACCAGCGCGACCGTCAGCAGCGTGCCCTGCATCGGGGTCAGCGAGACGGAGCCCACGCCGGGCACGGGGATCCACAGGATCGTCAGGCCCTGGAGCACCATCACGCCCGCGGCGATCATCTGACCGCCCAGCTTCACCAGGGCGTCCACGCCCCACTTGTCGTCCAGGACCCCGAGGATCCAGATCAGCCCGGCGCCCGAGAGCAGGGCCCGCGGCTCGTTGGAGAGCTCGAAGACGGACTTCAGATTGGACAGGTGGGCGGCCATCAGCAGGCCCGCGCACAGTCCGCCGAACATGGCGATACCGCCGAGGCGGGGCGTCGGTTCCCGGTGGACGTCGCGGGCGCGGATCTCCGGCATGGCGCCGGCCACGATCGCGAACTTCCGCACCGGTCCCGTCAGCAGGTAGGTGACCGCCGCGGTGACGCACAACGTCAGCAGGTATTCACGCACGGGCTGCCCCAGGGATAGCGCTGGACATCACAGCCTCACACCATATTCGGGTCCACCCCCGAACCGTGAACGGAGGGGAAGACGTAGGGTCCCCGGCCCCGGTTGCAAATGATCACAAGTGGGCACGTTGTGGATCACCTCCGGCGGGCCGGCGGCCTCACCCTCCCGTGCGATACGGCGGGAAACCCGCGACCAGCTCGGTCACCTCGACCCGCAGCCGGCCCTCGGGGCGGTCGCCGCGCAGGGCGGCCCCCAGGAGGGCCGCGACACGGCGCATCCCGTCCTCGCCCATGCCCTGGGTGGTGACGGCCGCCGTGCCCATCCGAAGGCCGCGTGCGGGCCCCGGAGGCAGTCCGCAGACGTCCAGGACCATCCCGGCCGCCGCGAGCCTCCTGCGGGCCGTGGCGGCCTCCAGGGCCAGCGGGGAGACGTCGGCGACGACCAGGTGGGTGTCGGTGCCCCCGGTGACCACGCGCGGGCCCTCGGCGGCCAGCGCCTCGGCCAGCACCCGGGCGTTGCCGACGACCCGGTGGGCGTAGTCGGTGAAGGCCGGCGTCATGGCCTCGCCGAAGGCGACGGCCTTCGCGGCGACGGTGTTCATCTGGGCCCCGCCCTGGCTGAAGGGGAAGACCGCCCGGTCCACCCGCTCCGCGAGCCGGGAGCCGCACAGGAGCAGCCCGCCGCGCGGTCCGCGCAGCACCTTGTGGGTGGTGCCGCAGACGATGTCGGCGTACGGGACGGGGCTGGGCGCCGCTCCCCCGGCGATCAGCCCCATGGGGTGCGCGGCGTCGACGATCAGATAGGCGCCCACCTCGTCGGCGATCTCGCGGAAGGCCGCGTAGTCGGGGTGGCGGGGGTAGGAGGTGGAGCCGCAGACGATGGCCCGGGGCCGCTTCTCGCGGGCCAGGGCGCGCACCTCCGCGTAGTCGATGAGACCGGTGTCCGGGTCGGTGCCGTAGCCGGTGAAGTCGAACCAGCGGCCGGAGAAGTTGGCGGGCGAGCCGTGGGTGAGGTGGCCGCCCTGCCGCAGCGCCATGGCCAGGACCGTGTCGCCGGGGCGCAACAGGGCCGCGTAGGCGGCCAGGACGGCGGCGGTGCCGGAGTGCGGCTGGACGTTGGCGTGCTCGGCGCCGAAGAGGGCCTTGGCGCGCTCGACGGCGGTGCGCTCGGCGAGGTCGACCAGTTCGCAGCCGCCGTGGTGGCGGGCGCCGGGGTAGCCCTCGGCGTACTTGTTGGTCAGCGGGGAGCCGAGGGCGGCGAGGACGGCCGGCGAGGTGAAGTTCTCGGCGGCGATGAGCTGGAGCCCGGTCGCCTGGCGCTCGGCCTCGGCGAGGAGGAGGCCGGCGAGCTCGGGATCGGTGCGGGTGAGCGCGTCGAAGCCGCGTCCCCAGGCGGGAAGGGCCGGGGGGCGTGCCCCGGTCGGGGTGGCACGGGGTGTGCCGATGTCCCTGGTGGGCGTGGGGCTGATGGGCATCGCTGGCTCCGGGCTGTGCGGCGCGACGGTCTCAGCACCAACTGTAGGCCCGCGATCGGCCGATTTGTCCGATTGCGAGCCGTCAGGCCCGGGTGGAGACTCCCGTGAGCGCGGTGACGACCGGGTCGAGCGCCTGGTTGATCTCGTCGCCGATGGAGCGGAAGAAGGTGATCGGGGCGCCGTAGGGGTCGTGGACCTCGTCGGCCTCCGCGTTGGGCGCCAGCAGCCAGCCGCGCAGGGCGGCGGCGGCCTGCACCAGGGCGCGGGCGCGCTCGACCACCCCGCCGGCCCGCTCGGGGTCCGGGAGGGTCGTGGGGTCTATGGCCCGGACCAGCCGGGTGAACTCCTTCAGGGTGAAGGTGCGCAGGCCCGCCGAGTGCCCCATGGAGATGACCTGGGCGCGGTGGTCGCGGGTGGCGGTGAGGACCAGGTCGGCGCGGATGACGTGCTCGTCGAGGAGCTCACGGCCGATGAAGCCGTGGGGGTCGGCGCCGAGGTCGGCCAGGACGGTGGCCGCGTGGGCCTCCATGGGCGCGCCCTCGTGGCCCCAGGTGCCCGCGCTCTCCACCACCAGGCCGCCCGCGTAGGGGTCGCCGAGCCGGCGGATGAGGGCATGGCGGGTCAGCCGCTCGGTGATGGGCGAGCGGCAGACGTTGCCGGTGCTGACGTGGAGGATGCGGAAGGTGTCGGTGGAGGTGTCCGGTCCCGCTATGCCACGCCCCTGCGGGGCGATCAATTGGCCACCTCGAGGTCGGGTACCACCTCGCGGAGCTGCTCGGCGCTGATGGCGCCGGCGCGCAGCAGGACGGGCACCTTGCCGGTGACGTCCACGATGGAGGACGGCACGTCGGCGGGGGTGGGGCCGCCGTCGAGGTAGACGGAGACGGAGTCGCCCAGCATCTCCTGCGCGGCGTCGCAGTTCTGCGGCGCGGGGTGGCCGGTGAGGTTGGCGCTGGAGACGGCCATGGGGCCGAACTCGGTGAGCAGCTCGATGGCCACGGGGTGCAGCGGCATCCGGACCGCGACGGTGCCGCGGGTCTCGCCGAGGTCCCAGGTCAGCGACGGCTGGTGCTTGGCGACGAGGGTGAGGGCGCCGGGCCAGAAGGCGTCGACGAGCTCCCACGCCTGCTCGGAGAAGTCGGTGACCAGGCCGTGGAGGGTGTTCGGGGAGCCGACGAGGACGGGCGAGGGCATGCCCCGGCCCCGGCCCTTGGCGTGCAGGAGGTCACCGACGGCCTCGCTGCTGAAGGCGTCCGCACCGATGCCGTAGACGGTGTCGGTGGGCAGCACGACCAGCTCGCCGCGGCGGACCGCGGCGGCCGCTTCGCGCAGACCGGTCTTGCGGTCGGTCGCGTCGCTGCAGTCGTATCGCCGTGCCATCTAACGGACCTCCTCGTACGGATTCTCTGTCTGGTGTCGTTCGCCGGTGACGGCCGCCGGGACCATCAGGGCATCGCTTTGCGGGCGGTCGCGAAACGCGGCCGGTTGTTGAGGTCGGGGTGATCGGCCGCGTCGGCCCAGCCCCGCTCCTCGGTGAAGATCCACGGCACCTGGCCGCCCTGGGTGTCGGCGTGCTCGATGACGACGACGCCGCCGGGGCGCAGTAGCCGGTGGGCGGTGCGCTCCAGGCCGCGGATGGTGTCCAGGCCGTCCTCGCCGGAGAACAGGGCGAGCTCGGGATCGTGGTCGCGGGCCTCCGGGGCGACGTACTCCCACTCGGTGAGCGGGATGTACGGCGGGTTGGAGATCACCAGGTCGACCTGGCCGTCCAGCTCGGGCAGGGCGCTCAGGGCGTCCCCGTGGTGGAGCTGGACGCGCGAGCCCTCGGTGTTCTTGCGGGCCCAGGAGTGGGCGGTCTCGTCCAGCTCCACGGCGTGGACGCGCGAGCGCGGCACCTCCTGGGCGAGGGCGAGCGCGATGGCGCCGGAGCCCGTGCACAGGTCGACGATCAGGGGCTCGACGACGTCCATGGCCCGTACGGCGTCTATGGCCCAGCCGACGACCGACTCGGTCTCCGGGCGGGGCACGAAGACGCCGGGGCCGACCTGGAGCTCCAGATAGCGGAAGAAGGCCCGCCCGGTGATGTGCTGGAGCGGCTCACGGGCCTCACGGCGCGCGATGGCCTCCCAGTAGCGGGCGTCGAAGTCGGCGTCCTTGACGTTGTGGAGCTCACCCCGCTTCACGCCGTGCACGAACGCGGCGAGTTCCTCCGCGTCGAAGCGGGGGGAAGGTACGCCGGCGTCGGCCAGCCGCTGGGTGGCCTGGGCCACCTCGGCGAGCAGCAGGTTCACTGGGCCTTCCTCACTTCTTGTCGGGCGCCGGGTCGGCGGGGGCGTGCGGTTCGGGGCGGAGGTTACTGGGCCTCGGCGAGCTTGGCCGCCGAGTCGGCGTCGACGCACGCCTGGATCACCGGATCCAGCTCGCCGTCGAGCACCTGGTCCAAGTTGTACGCCTTGAAACCGACGCGGTGATCCGAAATGCGGTTTTCCGGGAAGTTGTAGGTGCGGATCTTCTCGGAACGGTCGACGGTGCGCACCTGGCTGCGGCGCGCGTCCGCGGCCTCGGCCTCGGCCTTCTCCTGGGCGGCGGCCAGCAGCCGGGAGCGCAGGATGCGCAGGGCCTGCTCCTTGTTCTGGAGCTGGCTCTTCTCGTTCTGGCAGGAGGCGACCACACCGGTGGGCAGGTGGGTGATGCGCACGGCGGAGTCCGTGGTGTTCACGGACTGGCCGCCGGGGCCGGAGGAGCGGTAGACGTCGATACGGAGATCGTTCATGTTGATCTCGACGTCGACCTCCTCGGCCTCGGGCGTGACGAGCACACCGGCCGCGGAGGTGTGGATCCGGCCCTGGGACTCGGTGGCGGGCACGCGCTGGACGCGGTGGACGCCGCCCTCGTACTTCAGCCGGGCCCAGACGCCCTGGCCGGGCTCGGTGGCGCCGTTGCCGCCCTTGGTCTTGATCGCGACCTGGACGTCCTTGTAGCCGCCCAGCTCGGACTCGGTGGAGTCGATGATCTCGGTCTTCCAGCCGACGCGCTCGGCGTAGCGCAGGTACATCCGCAGCAGGTCGCCGGCGAAGAGCGCGGACTCGTCGCCGCCGGCGCCCGCCTTGACCTCGAGGATGACGTCCTTGTCGTCGCTGGGGTCGCGCGGGACGAGCAGCAGGCGCAGCTTCTCGGTGAGCTCCTCGCGGCCGCGCTCCAGCACCTTCACCTCGGCGGCGAAGTCCGGGTCCTCGGCGGCGAGCTCGCGGGCCGTCTCGATGTCCTCGCCGGCCTGCTTCCAGGCGCGGTAGGTCCCGACGATCGGGGTCAGCTCGGCGTAGCGCTTGTTGAGCTTGCGGGCGTTGGCCTGGTCCGCGAACACGGCGGGGTCGGCGAGCCGCTTCTCGAGGTCGGCGTGCTCGCCGATCAGTTCCTCGACTGCCTCGAACATCAAGTTTCCCTAGCTGCTGGAAGTGACGGGCCTGCTGGACGACAAAGCGCCGGTCCGGGCGCCCAGCGTGAACTGGGCGGCCGAAGACCGGCGCCTGCGGGTCGCTACTTCTTGGCCGCGGCCTGCTTGCCGAAGCGGGCCTCGAACCGCGCCACACGGCCACCGGTGTCGAGGATCTTCTGCTTGCCCGTGTAGAACGGGTGGCACTCGGAGCAGACCTCGGCGCGGATGTTGCCGGCGCCGATGGTGCTACGGGTGGTGAAGGAGGCGCCACAGGTGCAGCTGACCTGGGTCTCCACGTACTCCGGGTGGATGTCGCGCTTCAAGGGGTTCTCCTAGGTTCGGGAGGGCTCCGGGTCGCACAGGCGGGATTGCCGTACGTGAACCGGGGCCGACGTACCAGTCTGCCAGTACTGGCCGTATCCCCCAAAACGGGGGGTGGCCGCCGGATATTCCCGCAGCTCGGACGGGGGGCGCCGGGGCTACTTGACCACGCCGTCGGCCTGGGTCTTCGCTCCGTCGCCGTCCTTGGTCGCGGCCTCGGGGATGTCCTGGTCGTTCTTCAGCGCCTGCCAGAGCAGCTTCGACTGCTCCGTGAGCGGGACCACACGGTCCTGGTCACGGGGGTCGGGGCCCACGGGGAGGGTCACCATGTGCATGTTGTCGGAGCTGATGCCCTTGAGGCTGTTGGCGAAGCCGTAGAGCTTGTCGACGGAGGCCAGGTCCTTGTCGGTGGTGAGCGACTTGGTGGCGGCGTCGGCGATTCCGTAGAGCTTGGTGGGGCTGGTGAACAGGCCGACGGACTTGACCTGGTTGATCAGCGCCTTGATGAACGCCTGCTGGAGCTTGATCCGGCCGAGGTCGCTGCCGTCGCCCACGCCGTGGCGGGTGCGGACGAGACCGAGGGACTGCTCGCCGTTGAGCTTGTGGGTGCCCGCGTCGAGCTTGAGGTGGCTCCACTTGTCGTTGATGGGCTTGGTGGTGGTGACCTCCACGCCGCCCAGGTTGTCGATCAGCTTCTGGAAGCCGGCGAAGTCGACCTCCATGTAGTGATCCATCCGGACGTCGGTCATCGCCTCGACGGTCTTGACCGCGCAGACCGCGCCGCCGATCGAGTACGCCTCGTTGAACTGCTCGCGCTTGACCGCCGGGGCCGTCTTGCCGTTCGGGGTGACGCACTCGGGGCGGGAGACGATGGTGTCGCGCGGGATGGAGACGACGCTGGCCTTCTGGTGACCCGCGTAGACGTGGACGATCATCGCCGTGTCGGAACGGGAGCTGCCCTCGTCCCGGCCGTACTTGTTGTTGGCGCCGGCCCGGGAGTCGGAGCCGAGGACCAGGATGTCCATCGAGCCGTTGTCGATGTTCTGGGGCCGGTTCTTGCCCAGCGCGCCGTTGATGTCGACGCTGCTGAGGTTGCCGTTGAGCTTGAAGTAGAGGAACCCCGCTCCGGTGCCGCCGAGCAGCACCAGGGCGCCGGCGCTCCACGCGGCTATTCGGCGGCCCTTGCGGCGCACGGGAGGCTTGCGGCGGCGGCCACGCTTGCCCCCGGCACGGCGGCGGTGCGAACCCGCCCGCGTACCACTGCTGTCGTCGGCCATGCGCTCCTCAGTCCTTCGCTGTACGTTGCCCCCTGCTGGTTGACGGGGAAGTCTGCGACAGGGTTGCACAGCGGATTCTGAGGACCGTCTTAGAAAAGCCGTGGCGAAAGTGGACTGTGTGATCCCGTTCCGCCCACTGCCACCTGGGATTTCGGCCATTGCGGGGGCGGTGGTTCCGGCCATTTCGACGGCGGCCGGCTGTGGTGCATCTCTCAAAAGGTCACGGGAAGATCACAAAAAGGGAAACCTCCCCCGTCACCGAGGTGACGGGGGAGGTTTCGCGGGCCCCGGGGCCCTGCCGGCGCTCGCCGTGGATCAGTCGTTGCCGTTGCCCGCGGAGGGCGTGGTCTTCGCGATCTGCATCAGGAACTCGGCGTTGGACTTCGTCTGCTTCATCTTGTCGAGGAGCAGCTCGATGGCCTGCTGCGAGTCCAGCGCGTGGAGCACCCGGCGGAGCTTCCAGACGATGGCCAGCTCCTCGCCGCCCAGCAGGATCTCCTCCTTGCGGGTGCTGGAGGCGTCCACGTCCACGGCCGGGAAGATGCGCTTGTCCGAGAGCTTCCGGTCGAGCTTGAGCTCCATGTTGCCGGTGCCCTTGAACTCCTCGAAGATCACCTCGTCCATGCGCGAGCCGGTCTCGACCAGCGCGGTGGCCAGGATGGTCAGCGAGCCGCCGTCCTCGATGTTGCGCGCGGCACCGAAGAACTTCTTCGGCGGGTAGAGCGCGGTCGAGTCGACACCACCGGACAGGATGCGGCCCGAGGCCGGGGCGGCGAGGTTGTACGCGCGGCCCAGACGGGTGATCGAGTCCAGCAGGACCACCACGTCGTGACCCAGCTCCACGAGGCGCTTGGCGCGCTCGATGGCCAGCTCGGCGACCGTGGTGTGGTCCTCGGCGGGACGGTCGAAGGTCGAGGAGATGACCTCGCCCTTGACCGACCGCTGCATGTCGGTGACCTCTTCCGGACGCTCGTCGACCAGGACGACCATCAGGTGGCACTCGGGGTTGTTGGTGGTGATCGCGTTGGCGATCGCCTGCATGATCATGGTCTTGCCGGTCTTCGGCGGGGCCACGATCAGACCGCGCTGGCCCTTGCCGATGGGCGCGACCAGGTCGATGATGCGGGTCGTCAGCACGCCCGGGTCCGTCTCCAGCCGCATGCGGTCCTGCGGGTAGAGCGGGGTGAGCTTGCCGAACTCGGGACGGCCGCGGCCGGTCTCGGGCGCCATGCCGTTGACCGAGTCCAGACGGACGAGCGCGTTGAACTTCTCGCGCCGCTCGCCGTCCTTCGGCTGGCGGACCGCGCCGGTGACGTGGTCGCCCTTGCGCAGGCCGTTCTTACGGACCTGGGCCAGGGAGACGTAGACGTCGTTCGGGCCCGGCAGGTAGCCGGAGGTCCGGATGAAGGCGTAGTTGTCGAGGATGTCGAGGATGCCCGCGACGGGGATCAGCACATCGTCGTCGGCGAGCTGCGGCTCACCGGCGCCGAACTCCTCACGGCCACGACGGCCGCGACGGTCGCGGTAGCGGCCGCGACGGCCACGGCGGCCGCCCTCGAAGTCGTCCTCGTCCTGCGGGCCGCCCTGGGGGCCGCGGTCGCCGCGCTGCTGCTGACGGCCCGCGCCCTGCTGGCCGGCGTCGCCGTCGCGGTTGCCGCGGCGGTCGCGCTCACGGCGCTCGCCACGCTCACCGCGCTCGCCACGCTCCCGGCGCTCGCCCTTCTGGCCGCGCTCGGCGCGGTCCTGGCGCTCGCCCTTGGCGGCCTTGCCCTCGGCGGTGTCGACGGCGGCCTCGGCCTTGACCTCGGCGCGCTCCTCGACCCGGACCTCGGCCTTGACCTCGGTACGGGCCTCGGCGGCGGGCTGCTCGGGGCTGCCCGCGGGGGCGGTGGCACGCCGGCGGCGGCGCTCACCGGCCGGGGCCTCGTCCCCAGCCGGCTGGCCCGGGATCTCGATCTGCTGCTGGGCAGCCTTCTCGGCGGGCTTCTCGGCCGCGGCCTCGCCCGTACGGGCCCGGGAGGTCGCACGGCGCTTGGGCTTGGCCTCGGCGGCAGCGGCGGGCTCGGTCTTGGCCGGCGCGGCGGCGCCGCCACCGGCCTGCTTCTCCTTGATGACCTCGATCAGCTGGCCTTTGCGCATCCGCGCGGTGCCCTTGATGCCGAGGCCGGAAGCGAGCTGCTGGAGCTCGGCCAGGACCATGGCGTCGAGGCCGGTGCCCGAGCGGCGCCGCTTGGGGGCGGTGGCAGCACCGGTGGCGGACGCGGCGGGAGCGTCCGTGGCGGGCGCGGAGGCATTGCCGACGGAGCTGTCGGCGTTCACGCCCATCAGATCGGTGGTGTCGCTCACGAAGGGGTCCTTCCCTGGAGCGGGCGTCGGCCTGTCTGGCTCGGCGACCGGTTGTGCTGTCCGGCTGCGGTCCTTCGTCACGGACCGGGCCGGGGCGGTGGTCCGCCGGTTGTCACGGCGGAAGAATTCAGTGCATTGCGACCGGCGTGAAGAATGAGGGAAGGGCACGACATAACGCTTCACTCATGTCGCCCACGCCGATTCCGGAGCGTGCTCGAAACTGCTCAGGCAGGCTGCTCAGGCAGTTGGGGAGGCTCCCGGAAGAAAAGCGGTCCCTGATCGGGACACAGAGCACCGAGCCGATGTGGCTTCGGGTGCAGACTTGAGGTTAACACTACCGGATCCCACAAACATTCCCCCTCTCCAAGACCGGCAATCGTGTTTTTTTCCTGGCCCGGGGCACCCCTGGACACCCCGGGCGCCGCTGGTCAGGCGAGCGGCAGCACGCTCGTCCCCCCGGAGTCGAGGGCCAGGCGGTTCGCCGCCCATCCCTCGCCCGCCAGCCGTGCGACCTTGTCGGCCGCACCGTCCTCGACCAGCGCGAGCACCGTCGGGCCCGCGCCGGAGATGACCGCGGGGACGCCGTCCGCCCGCAGTCGGTTGACCAGGGCCACGCTCTCCGGCATCGCCGGAGCGCGGTAGTCCTGGTGGAGCCGGTCCTCGGTGGCCGGCAGCAGCAGCTCGGGACGCCTGGTCAGGGCCTCGACGAGGAGAGCGGCACGCCCGGCGTTGGCGGCCGCGTCCACATGGGGGACGCTGCGCGGCAGCAGGCCGCGCGCGGTCTCGGTGAGCACTGCGGCCGACGGCACGAAGACCACCGGAACGATGGAATCCGCCGGGTCCATCCGAATGGCCCGCGCCACCCCCGACTCCATCCAGGCGAGGGTGAACCCGCCCAGCAGACAGGCCGCGACGTTGTCGGGGTGGCCCTCGATCTCGGTGGCCAGCTCCAGCATGGCCGCGTCGTCGAGCTTCTCGGCCCCGCCTATGGTCACCGCGCGGGCGGCGACGATGCCCGCGCAGATGGCGGCGGAGGAGGAGCCGAGACCCCGGCCGTGCGGAATGCGGTTGGCGCAGACGACCTCCAGGCCGCGCGGCTGGCCGCCGAGCAGGTCGAAGGTGGTGCGCAAGGACCGTACGAGCAGGTGGCTCTCATCGCGCGGGAGGGTGTCGGCACCCTCGCCGGCGATGTCGATGTGCAGCCCCGATTCCGCCACCCGGACCACGACATCGTCGTAGAGACCCAGGGACAGGCCGAGGGCGTCGAAGCCGGGACCGAGATTGGCGCTGGTGGCGGGGGTGCGCACTCGGACGGCGGCGGCGCGGAAGGCGGGACCGGCCATCGCTCGATGACTCTCCTTGGTGTGGCCGTGGTTGATGACATGCGACATCCGCAAGGGCCGCGACGGCGATACCGCGTGGGGACGGCACGGTCAGCGACGGGGCGGAGTGAACACAGCCTATCGAAGGAAGGTTCAGTGGCGACATAGGGCGCACAGGAGGCGCACGATGCGTGTCGCACTGCTACCTGTGCATCTGTCGGCTTTGCACAGGGTGTGGGCAATCGTTCCGCACCCTGTTGTGGGCAATCGTCCCGCAGGGCGGGACGGGTGGGCACAACCGGACCACCGGCCCGCACCCACACCACCCGCCCCCACCGGGCAGCACCCGGAACGTCAGGCTCAGAGAAGCCCGAGCTCCCGCGCAGCGACCCCGGCATCCACCGGAACGGTAAGCGGCTGCGGAGCCCCCGCCACCGCCCAGTCGGGATCCTTGAGCCCGTTGCCCGTGACCGTACAGACAATCTTCTGCCCGGGGTCGACGAGCCCGAGCTCGGCGGCCTTCAGCAGCCCGGCCACGCTCGCCGCCGACGCAGGCTCGACGAAAACCCCTTCCTGCGAGGCCAACAGCCGGTACGCGGCGAGAATCTGTCGGTCGGTCACCTCGTCGATGAGGCCACCGGACTCGTCCCGCGCGGCCTCCGCGTACGCCCAGGACGCCGGGTTGCCGATCCGGATCGCGGTGGCGATGGTGTGGGGCTCCCGCACCGGCTCCCCCCGCACGATCGGCGCGGAACCGGAAGCCTGGAATCCCCACATCCGGGGATTGCGCGTGGACACCTTGTCGGCCGCGTACTCGCGGTACCCGCGCCAGTAGGCGGTGATGTTCCCCGCGTTGCCCACGGGAAGCACGTGAATGTCAGGCGCGTCGCCCAGCGCGTCCACGATCTCGAACGCCGCCGTCTTCTGCCCCTCGATACGCACCGGGTTGACCGAATTCACCAGCGCCACGGGGTAGTTCTCGGAGAGCCCGCGCGCGAGCGTCAGGCAGTCGTCGAAGTTGCCGTCGACCTGGAGGATGCGGGCGCCGTGCACGAGCGCCTGTCCCATCTTGCCCAGGGCGATCTTGCCCTGGGGCACCAGGACGGCGCAGACCATACCGGCGCGTACGGCGTAGGCGGCGGCCGAGGCGGAGGTGTTGCCCGTGGAGGCGCAGATGACCGCGCGCGCTCCCTCTTCCTTCGCCCGGGTGATGGCCATGGTCATGCCCCGGTCCTTGAAGGACCCGGTGGGGTTGGCGCCCTCGACCTTGAGGTGGACCTCGCAACCCGTGCGCTCGGAGAGCACCTGGGCGGGGACGAGCGGCGTACCGCCCTCGCGCAGGGTGACGACCGGGGTGTCGGCGGTGACCGGAAGACGGTCGCGGTATTCCTCGATGATGCCGCGCCACTGGTGGGTGCCGGAGGCGGCGGGACGGCTGATGTTGGCAGACATTGCTCTTGTTATCCCTTGTTCCTGCTTCGCCTGACGCCTTGCTCGCCCTACTCGCCCTCGACCCGCATGATGCTGGCCACGTCACGGACCGTGTCCAGCCTGCGGAGGGCTTCGACCGTGGCCGACAGGGCCGCGTCGGGGGCCCGGTGGGTGACGACGACGAGGGAGGCCTCGCCGTCCTTGCCCTGCTGGCGGACCGTGTCGATGGAGACGCCGTGCTCGGCGAAGACCGTGGCGACCTGGGCCAGCACACCCGGCTTGTCGGCCACGTCGAGGCTGATGTGGTAGCGGGTGACCACCTCGCCCATGGCGGACACCGGCAGACGGGTGTAGGCGGACTCGCCGGGGCCGGTGGCCTCGGCGACCTTGTTGCGGCAGACGGCGACGAGGTCGCCGAGGACGGCGGAGGCGGTCGGCGCGCCGCCCGCGCCCGGGCCGTAGAACATCAGCTGGCCGGCCGCGTCCGCCTCGATGAAGACGGCGTTGTAGGCCTCGCGCACCGACGCCAGCGGGTGGGTCAGCGGGATCATCGCCGGGTGGACGCGGGCGCTGACGGAGCGGCCGTCGGCGGCCCGCTCGCAGATGGCGAGGAGCTTGATGGTGCAGCCCATCCGCTTCGCGGAGGCGAAGTCCGCGGCGGTGACCTCCGTCATTCCCTCGCGATGGACGTCGTCCAGCCGCACCCGGGTGTGGAAGGCGATGCCGGCGAGGATCGCGGCCTTCGCGGCGGCGTCGAAGCCCTCGACGTCGGCGGTCGGATCGGCCTCGGCGTAGCCGAGCGCGGTGGCCTCGTCGAGCGCCTCGGAGTAGCCCGCGCCGCTCGAGTCCATCTTGTCGAGGATGAAGTTGGTGGTGCCGTTGACGATGCCGAGCACCCGGTTGACCCGGTCGCCGGCGAGGGACTCGCGCAGCGGCCGGACCAGCGGAATGGCGCCGGCCACGGCGGCCTCGTAGTAGAGGTCCACGCCGTGCTGCTCGGCGGCGGCGTGGAGGGCGGCGCCGTCCTGCGCGAGCAGCGCCTTGTTGGCGGAGACGACGCTGGCGCCGTGCTCGAAGGCGGTGGTGATCAGGGTCCGCGCGGGCTCGATGCCGCCGATGACCTCGATGACGACGTCGATGTCACCCCGTTTGACGAGGGCGGTGGCGTCGGTGGTGATCAGCTCCTGAGGTACGCCCTCGCGCACCCGGTCGGGGCGCCGCACGGCGATTCCGACGAGCTCGACGGGCGCCCCGATGCGCTGCGTGAGGTCGTCCGCGTGCGTCGTCATGATGCGCGTCACCTCAGAGCCGACGACTCCACAGCCCAGCAGCGCCACCTTCAGCGGACGCGTACGCATCATCCGACCTCGTTTCTCAGTACACCTTCGGTTGACTCACAGTCTCACCCACTGGACGGGGAATTCCTCCCCGTCCAGCATCCGAGACCGATCTCACCAAGGATTTTTTCTTCTGTTTCTGTTTTTTCCGTCAGCCGACGTCGAGACGGAGGAGGTCCTCCTCCGTCTCCCGCCGGACGATCACTCGCGCCGCGCCGTCCCGTACGGCGACGACCGGGGGGCGCAGCGCGTGGTTGTAGTTGCTCGCCATGGAGCGGCAGTAGGCGCCGGTGGCGGGCACGGCGAGCAGGTCACCGGGGGCCACGTCGGCGGGGAGGAAGGCGTCCCGTACGACGATGTCGCCGCTCTCGCAGTGCTTGCCGACGACGCGCGTGAGCATCGGTTCGGCGGTGGAGGCGCGGGAGACCAGGGCGACGGAGTAGTCGGCGTCGTAGAGCGCGGTGCGGATGTTGTCGGACATCCCGCCGTCGACGCTGACGTACGTCCGCAGTCCGGGCAGCTCCTTGGTGGTGCCCACCTCGTAGAGCGTGAAGGCGGTGGGGCCGACGATGGCGCGCCCGGGCTCGACGGAGATCCGCGGCACGGCGAGCCCGGCGGCGGCGCACTCGCGGGTGACGATCTCGCGCAGGGCGGTGGCGATCTGGTGGGGCTCGCTCGGGTCGTCGTCGGAGGTGTAGGCGATGCCGAGGCCGCCGCCGAGGTCGATCTCGGGCAGCTCGACGCCGTGCTCGTCGCGGATCTCCCGCAGCAGCCCGACGACCCGGTGGGCCGCGACCTCGAAGCCGGAGGTGTCGAAGATCTGCGAGCCGATGTGGGAGTGGATGCCGAGGAGCTCGAGCCCGTCGAGCTTGAGCGCCCTGCGCACGGCCTCGGCGGCCTGCCCGCCCGCCAGCGGGAGCCCGAACTTCTGGTCCTCGTGGGCGGTGGCGATGAACTCGTGGGTGTGCGCCTCGACGCCGACCGTCACCCGGATCAGTACGCGCTGGCGCTTGCCGAGCCGCTCGGCGATGTGCGCGACGCGCGCGATCTCCTGGAAGGAGTCGACGACGATCCGCCCCACGCCGGCCTCGACGGCGCGGGTGATCTCGTCGGTGGACTTGTTGTTGCCGTGGAGGGCGATGCGCTCGGCGGGCATTCCGGCGTCGAGGGCGGTGACGAGCTCGCCGGCGGAGCAGACGTCGAGGTTCAGGTCCTCCTCGTGCAGCCAGCGGACGACGGCGCGGGAGAGGAATGCCTTCCCCGCGTAGAAGACGTCGGCGTCGGTCCCGAAGGCGTCCCGCCAGGCGCGGCACCGCGCCCGGAAGTCGTCCTCGTCGAGGACGTAGGCGGGCGTGCCGAACTCCTCGGCGAGCCGCTTGACGTCCATCCCGCCGACGGCGACGACGCCGTCGTCGCCGCGGGCGACGGTCCGGGACCAGACGCGGGGGTCGAGCTCGTTGAGATCGGCGGGCGGGGCGACGTAGTGCCCCTCGGGAAGGACGTCGGCGTAGCGGGGCCCGGCGGGGTGGGCGGAACGACTCATGACTGGCGATCCCCTTGTTACAGGTGTGCGGGTGCGGTGATGCCGAGCTGGGTCAGGCCGTTGGCCAGCACCTTGCCCGTGGCCTCGGCGAGGGCCAGGCGGGCGCGGTGAACGGCCAAGGGTTTCTCGTCACTGCGGGGCAGGACGGAGCAGCCGGCCTGCCATCTCAGGAAGGCGTCGGCGGTCCGCTCCAGGTGCCGGGCGAGCCGTTCGGGGGCGCGGGCGGCGGTGATGCGCGCGTGGTCGGCGAGGGCGCCGAGGAGGGTGTCGGCGGTGCGGTCGAGGGGACCGACGGACGGTCCGAACCCGAGGTCGTGCGCATTGCGCTGCAAGGCCCGGCTCCGGGAGTGGGCGTAGCGGACCCGGAACAGCGGATTGCTGTCCTTCTGCACGAGCAGCAGCGACCGGTCGAGGCCGGGGGGAGAGAGCAGACTCCACCGAGCGGCGTCGGAACCGAGCCGCGCGACCTCTTCTGCGCCCAGGGGCCTCAACGCCAACGCCTCCCCCGAGAACTCGGTCTCCAGCACCTCCCGGACGATCTCCTCACCGGAGGCCGCGTCGAGGGTGATGTTGAGGAAGCCGGGCCCGGCGATGTCGACGCGGGCGATGCCGGGCCGGGCGACAAGCCGGCGCCGCAACACCTCAGCGATCTCCAGTGCGGGACGGTCACCGCCCTTGGCGAGCTGCAGGGCCACGTTGGTGGCGTAGTCCCCGCAGCCGGGGCGGGGGGGCACCCGCACGCTGACCCGCTCCGGCACGGGCGCGCGCAGCTCGTCGTCCTCGACGGCGCGGCGCACGGTGTGCAACACGGTGCGGGAGAGATCGGCGGGGGTCACAAGGCAAGCCTAGGGGAGAAGGTGCGGCACTCCGCGAACCGGTTTCACCCTGCGGGACGGACGACGGGCTCGGCGTCCCCCGCCGCCCCCTCCCCCTCCGGCCGTCCCACCAGCCTCCGCACCAGCCGGACCATCTCCGCCGGCTCGAACGGCTTGGGCAGGAACGCGTCCGCCCCGGCGGACCAGCCGCTCTCGATCTCATAGGGGGTGCAGGCGCTGATGATCGCGATCGGGATGTCCCGCGTCCGCGCGTCGGCACGCAGCCGGGCGGCCGTGTTCAGCCCGTCGAGCCGGGGCATCACGACATCCAGGGTCACCGCATCGGGACGCACCCGGTGCACGATCTCCAGACACTCGGCACCATCGGCCGCGGTCACGACCTCAAAGCCCTCCAGCTCGAGGTTGACCCTGATCAACTGCCGGATGACCTTGTTGTCGTCCACAACAAGGACCCGGCCGGACAAGCCAGGCACACCCCGAGAGTAGGCGCGCCCCCGACCCCGCGTCCGGCTTTTCCCCACTTCCACCCCTCCCGAGCGACCCCCGGCCCCCTCTCCCCACCTCTTTTCGATCAAGGTTGCAGGGCACCCTCCCGGAGCTGGTAGTGTTCTACCCGTCGCCGCGAGCGAGACCGCGAACCGGCCGACACGCCCCCGTAGCTCAGGGGATAGAGCAACGGCCTCCGGAGCCGTGTGCGCAGGTTCGAATCCTGCCGGGGGCACTGGCCTGTCACATCCAAAAAGTCGATGCGAGACCAGGCGAGTGCCTTGATCGAAAGCCCGATACACTGTCTTAGTGTGTCGGGCTTTCGAGTTTTTGACGCCGATAGCGAGAGAGCTTCCCGTAGTCAGCCCTAGTTGTTCAGGTCTCTCTCGGGGCTTCCAGACGGCCCACGCATCGGCGATAGCGCCTGTGGACCACTTCGGGCGAGTTATCGACACGCCGGACGACCCCTGCTACGGGCATCCTGGCGTTCAACCAGCGAGCACCTGACGTCGCGCCGAAACATGTGGGGCTATGACCGCTCTCGCACAACTTGGACCGTGGGGCTCCGACGCGTGCGGCGTCACAGCGCATGAACCAAGCATCGAATCAGCGATCAAGCCCCCCCGGTCGGCACATACAATGTGAGGCAAGACACACGATCGGGAGGGGGCCCTGGTGCCAGCGGACGAGAAGCAGCAGGAAGAGTCCGAGTTCGAGGCCGAGGTCTTGCGCATATCCCGCGCGCTCTTCGCTCCGGAGAACGAGTTTCAGGGCTCCACCTACATCGGCACCGCCGAACGCGACGGCGTCTTCGTAGGGCCGGACTCGGTCACCATAGTCGAGTGCACGGTCTCCCGTCGCAAGGACAAGGCAGAGAAAGACGGCAAGAAGCTCCGTGAGGCGTGTATGGCTATGGCACGCCAGCACCCGTTCAAGTCCATCAAGGGTTTCTTTGTCACGCGCGACGAACCCACCGCTGACCAACGCACAGTCATCAAGAGTTTCGGGCCTCCACTCATCGCGTGCAGCTTCGCCCAGCTTCGAGGCCAGCTCGTCGACTCTTTGCGATACCTGGAGCTGCGTGCGTCCTACCCCTTCGGCAGCGCGCGCGAGCCGAGCAGTGGCGACTACAGCGACCTTAAGCCTTACGTAGCGGTCGACCCTGTAGAAAGCGGAACCAGTGAACCGTTCACGGTCGATCGTGTGGCTCAGCAGCTCAAAGACGGCAGATCCATCCTCCTGTATGGAGACTACGGTGCCGGCAAGAGCATGTTCCTCCGCGAGCTATATCAGCGCTTGGCCAAGGCTCATAGCAAGAACCTGATCCGGCCCTTCCCCATCCTGCTCAACCTGCGCGATCACCAGGGCCAAATCCTGCCCGTCGAGGCCCTGGAGCGCCACGCCCGCGCCATCGGGTTCCCCACGCCCTCCCAGCTGGTCCGCGCATGGCGCTCGGGCGAGGTGACCCTCATCCTGGACGGCTTCGACGAGATCGCGACGCCTGGATGGATCGGAAAAACATCGGCGATGCGCGACATTCGCCGCCGGTCTGTAGAACTTGTGCGCCGGTTCTGCGACGAGTCCCGCTCCTCAACCTCCATCGTTCTAGCCGGACGAGCTCATTTCTTCGACAGCGAGCAGGAGATGCGCAGCGCGCTCGGCGCCCGCAAGAACTCTCTCTTTCTGATGGCGGGCGAGCCTACGGAAGAGCAGGCGAAGGAGATCCTCAATGCCTACGGATGGCACGACGCCCTACCGGACTGGCTGCCCTCGCGCCCTCTCCTCCTGAGCTACCTGGGCTCGTCGAGCGCGCTCCACGGATCCATCGAGGGGACGTTCGGCCGCTCCGCAGGTGAAGGCTGGCACATGATGCTGGACCGCATCGCCGAACGGGAAGCCAGCATGGAGATGGGGGTTGATGGGTTCACTGTCCGGAAGGTGCTGGAGCGGCTCGCTACACAGGCTCGACGCTCCACCGACGGCCTGGGGCCCATATCGCAAAACGAGCTAACGTCCGTCTTCCAGTCGGTGTGCGGCTACGCCCCAGACGAGGGGTCCTACCAACTCTTGCAACGGCTTCCCGGGCTCGGCGCCATGGACAGCGTCGACGGTTCACGGCGCTTCGTCGACATCTCGCTCGCCGACGCCGCCCGGGCCGGCGATGTCGTGGCATGCATCCTCGATCCAAACACGGCAAACCCGCTATTGGAGCTAACGAGCAGCGTCGCCTGCTTGGACGAGGTCGGCCTTGATGTCGCCGCAGTACGGCTTGGAGAGGAGGGAGCCGTGAGTTCGGGGGGTTCGTACTCATCCGCCACTGCTTTCCAACGCCAGGGAGTCTCGGACGCCGTCATCGCGGATATCGTCCGAGTTGCCGCGCGGCTCTGGCCCGAGGATGAGCCCCGCACGTCCATCTCCCTGCACGAGATCGAGCTTCGCAGCTTCTCACTGACCGCCGATGCCAAGAGCTACGACTGGCTGAGCTTCCAGGATTGTGTGATCCAGGAGTTGGACCTCACTGACTACAGCGGATACACACTCCCGCACTTTCAGAACTGTCTCATTGGGCAAATGACAGGAGTAGCCGGATGGTCGGCACTCCAGGCAGATCGCTTCATCGACTGCGAAGTGGCCCAGTTCGATGCCCAGATGTCGACGGCCAAGGGCATCCTCGCCCTGAAGACGACACCAATGAACAAGGTCCTGCTCACGATATTGAAGAAGATATATGCCCAGCGCGGCACGGGGCGGAAAGAGTCTGCGCTCTTCCGTGGCTTGGACGCCAAGCACCGGGAACTCGTCCCGGAGGCTGTTCAAAGGCTGACCGGGGCGGGACTCATCGCCACCGCCCGGTCCAGCGGCACCCGTATTTACCTCCCGGTTCGGGGCATGGCAAGCCGGGTACGGCGGATCCTCCAGGCCCCTCAGTCGAGCACCGACAGCATCCTCGACTAGGCGAGCGGAGACGCTCCTCCGCTGAGGGGCTGTAACACTCAGGTGTTACAGCCCCGGCCAAAGCGTCAAGGGATGTTCGCGCTGCCTGCTCCAGCAAGGTGACTGGAGCTCCTACAGCCGCGAGCAGTGGCAAGGCGCCGAGCACGCGCCCGAACATCGCTCGGCGAACACCAGGCATGGCTCATTGCCGCACAACCCACAGAGGATTTACGCTGGCTTCCTGCCTGCTCGGAGGCAGCGCTCTTGACCCCCGTGGGATTCCGGCATCTCCCCGGGCGAGCCAGAGGACTCTCACGAGGCCGCCGTGCCACCTACAGTCATTTGCAGGACGTAGCGACCTGCCTCTGATCGCTGAGCCGGACAGCGCGGAGGACGTCATATGTCCAACACCAGCAACAGGGAACGGGCTGCCAAGGCGTGCGCCGGAGCCACTGGGGTGCCGCTCGGTCGTTGCAGGAAGTGGGCTCGTGAAGGTCTCATCTCCCCACATCAGCCTGTGCCCGATGCCTCGTCGGCGCCTCAGCGCCAACTCGAGGCGTTCGCGGCCAACACACTCGCCAACACTTTCCGTGACCATCAGCTCGATGGCTCCGTTCTCGGAGTCGTAAAGGCCGAGCCCTCATCGGATTCACTCGACCTTCAACTGCATCCGGTCATGGCCAACCACGTCATCGCTGCTCTACTGCCCCGTGTGGACTGGGAATACGGTGGTCTCGAGGGGGTGCCCGGCCTCCGGCCCCGGGACCGGGCAGGACAGCTGGTTCTCGAAGACGTCTCCGGAAGGGCGGCTCTGCGCATCACACAGCCTGCGGGCGAGCGCCTCCGCTTGCCCCAAGGTCGGCGCGGCGAACTGGCCATGTGGCGCAAGTCCCCACGTCGGCTCCATGGCTCGGAAGAGCCCGATCTTTCCTCGTGGCAGAGCGGATCACGACAGCGCGAGAGGAGTTTCGCTCGCGACTACCTGCTCAGCAGAATGCTGCGGCGCCCGCGGCTTCTCAACCGGGCCGCCAAGGCTCACGGCTTCGCGAACTCCTACACCCACGGCTACAGCGACCTGGTCGTCGAATGGTGCTGTGCCGCGAGTGTCGAGGAGATGGCATCGCTCCTCCGGCGCAGTGGCCTCACCGCTCAGCCAGCCAGCTTGGTGTGCGCTACGACGGAAAGCTTCCTCGGCAATCTGGACCTGGGGCCGAGCAGGGTGGTGATCCGCAGGCTCCCACGATGCACCATCCCTTACGACGTAATCAGCGAGGAGCAGCTCACAGCCACGCACCGCGAGGAGTACCTCCGATGAGCGCCGAAGCAGCGTTCGCGCTGGTCGCGGCCTCGTATGCGCTTCTCGGTCTGGCGAGGGCAGTACGGGACATCGTCGTTATACGGCATCTACGGGCGCTCATGACCGATTGCGACGCCGAACAGCGCTCTCGGGTGTGTGGTCAGCTCACCGCTGCTCTTCGCAACGCCTCCCCGCCCGTGTCACCACCTGATACCGGGACAGCCCGTTGACGATGACCCGAACCTGGCCAGCCGTACGTCCGGGTCCGCATCGTCCGTTTAGAGGCCGCACAGATAGGTGCGGCCTCTGAGCCGGCGTGGACCTGGCGTGCCGCTCTCACACCTTCGGGAACCCGAACCCGTAGCCCTCGCCCTTCAGCCAGTCGATGCAGCGGGCCAGGGCCTCGACGCTCTGGCTGCGGTCTCCGCCGCCGTCGTGGAAGAGGATGATGGGGCCGTTGGGGAGTTCGCGTTTGATGTTTTCCATGATGCGGTCCACGCCCGGGCGTTGCCAGTCGCGGGTGTCGACGTCCCAGCCGAGGGGGCGCATGCCGCTGTCGGCGGCCAGGTGGCGGCTGTACGGGGTGAAGGCGCCGCCGGGGGCGCGGTAGTAGCGGATCGTTCCGGCAGGGCCGCCGCCGGCCGCGTCCTCGATCATCTTCTTGGCGTCGAGGATCTGCTGCTTCTGGTAGTCCTCGGAGCGTTTGTCCATGGCGGTGTTGTGGTCGACGGAGTGGTCGCAGAGGCGGTGGCCGTCGGCGAGGACCTGTTTGACGAGGTCGGGGCGGGCCTTGGCCTGGGGGCCGATCATGCAGAAGGTGGCCTTGATGCCGGACCTCTTCAGCAGTTCCAGGGTCTTCGGGGTCCACTTGGGGTCGGGGCCGTCGTCGATGGTGAGGGCCACGGTCTTTCCGCCGGTCTCCGTCTCGTGGACGATCTCCGGGGAGACCGGGCCGGTCGGGGACGCGTTCGGGGTGGACGTGGCGGGTGTGGCCGGCGTGCCCGGTGTGGTCGGCGGGGGCGGGGTGGCGCCCTTGCCGTCCGGGGTCGGCGTCGGGCCCTGGGCGATCGTTTCCTCACCCCGGGAGTTCCCCGAGCCCTCGGTGGCCACGGCCACGGTGCCCGATATCACCCCCGCGAGGGCGATCAGCCCTCCCGCCACAATCACCAGATGCCGCCTACGGGCCGTCAATCGCGTCATGACTTCCCACACCCCCTCGCGCAGCTGAGTCCATTCCTGCCCGCGTAGGACGGCGATGTACCGCAAAACGTTCCGTAACACGGCATCGCTCACAGAATTCAGACAGGACAGGCACGACTCCTCTGTAAAGTTCCCGGTAGCCCCACTACCGTTACCCTTCCGCGATCGTCCGGGTGACCTCTTCCGTGCGGGCCGCTTCCTCCGCCGCGAAACGGCGGGCGTCGAGTTGTTCGGCGATCTCCTCGTCCTGGGACATGAGTTGGTCGAGGCTGGCGTCGCCCATCTCGAACACCCCCATGTCCGCGTAGGCACGCTGGAGCCTCTCGCCCCACAGGCCGATGTCCTTCACACACGGCACAATGCGGCTGAACAGCAACTTCCGGAAGATCTGGAGGAATTCGGAGCGCTCGCTCAGCTCCACCGCGTCCGCCGCCGGCACACCGAAGTCGGCGAGGACCTCCTCGCCGCGCAGCCGGTCGCGCATCAGATAGCAGCCCTCGATGACGAATTCCTCGCGATCGCGCAATTCGGCATCGGACAACTGTTTGTAGTACTCGCGCAGCGCCATACGACCGAAGGCCACATGCCGGGCCTCGTCCTGCATGACGTAGGCGAGGATCTGTTTCGGCAGCGGTTTCTCCGTCGAGTCGCGCAGCATTCCGAAGGCCGCGAGGGCGAGTCCTTCGATCAGTACCTGCATCCCCAGCGAGGGCATGTCCCAGCGGGAGTCCCGCAGGGTGTCCTCCAGCAGCGAGCGGAGGCTGGGGTTGACCGGGTAGACCATGCCGATCTTCTCCTGGAGGAACCGGCCGTAGACCTCCACGTGCCGGGCCTCGTCCATCGCCTGGGTGGCGGCGTAGAACTTCGCGTCCAGGTCGGGGACGGCCTCCACGATGCGGGTCGCGCACACCAGCGCCCCCTGTTCGCCGTGGAGGAACTGGCTGAAGTTCCAGGATGCGTAATGGCGGCGCAGATCACGCCTGTTGTGCTCGCTCATCTTGTCCCAGTAGGGCGTGCCGAAGACGACGAGGTTCTCGTCGGGCACGCCGAGCGGGTCGTACGGGTCGACCTCCAGGTCCCAGTCGATGCGCTTGGTGCCGTCCCACTGTTTGTCCTTGCCCTTCTGGTAGAGGGCCAGGAGCCGTTCACGGCCCTCGTCGTAGTCCCAGCTGAAGCGTGCCGCCCCCGTCGCGGGGACCTCCCAGACGGACGGGCCGGGGTCGTGGCGGTAGAGGTCGCGCGTCATCGTGGACGCCTCCTGTCCCTCGCTCATCGGCTTCATCAGCACTGTGTCATCAGCACTGTCGGGCAGGTCATATGACTCTTTTGATGACTCCTCTGAAGGCTCACACGGGGTTACCGCCGGGTCAATGAGCCGTTCGAGGGGTCCCTTCGAAGGGGCGGCGGGAGCGTTTCCGCAACCCTTGACGGGCTTGCTGACAAGTAGTCTCATAAGGGCGTACCGCCGGTAGTCCGAAGAATCAAGAGACCTTCAGAGACGTTCAGAGACCTGAGGTGGCTTCCGTCATGGCGACCGTCCCCGATACCAGCGGTGTCCCCGGCGCCCGCGACGCGCTCGGCCCGCTCAAGGACCGTGAGCTGGTCGCCCAGCGGCTGCTCGAGTCCTCCGCCCGGCACTCCTTCGACCCCGACACCGACCTCGACTGGGCCGCTCCCCTGGAGCCCGGCAAGTGGTACTGCCCGCCGGAGCTGGTCTCCCTCTACGGCACCCCGCTGTGGCGGCGGATGCCGGAGGAGCAGCGGATGGACCTCTCCCGGCACGAGATAGCCTCGCTCGCCTCCCTCGGCATCTGGTTCGAGGTCATCCTGATGCAGCTGCTGGTCCGGCACATCTACGACAAGCCCGTGACCAGCTCCCACGTCAACTACGCGCTGACCGAGATCGCCGATGAGTGCCGGCACTCGAAGATGTTCGCCCGGATGATCGACAAGGTCGGCGCCCCCGCCTACCCCGTCGCCCGCCGCCACCACAACCTCGCCCGGGTCCTCAAGACCGTCTCCACCACACCGGGTTCCTTCGCCTGCACCCTGCTGGGCGAGGAGATCCTCGACCACATGCAGCGGCTGACCTTCCCCGACGAGCGCGTCCAGACGCTCGTCCGCGGCGTCACCCGCATCCACGTCGTCGAGGAGGCCCGCCACGTCCGCTACGCGCGGGAGGAGCTGCGGCGGCAGATGACCTCGTGCCCGCGCTGGGAGGCGGAGCTGACGCGCGTGAGCACGGGCGAGGCGGCCCGCGTCTTCACGGCCGCGTTCATCAACCCGCTGGTCTATACGAACGTGGGGCTGGACCGCCGCGAGGCCGTGGCCCAGGTCCGGGCCAGCGGCCACCGCCGCGAGGTGATGCGGGCCGGCGCCGAGCGCCTGACGGGCTTCCTGGACGAGATCGGCCTGCTGCGCGGGGCGGGGCGGCGGCTGTGGCGCAGCTCCGGGCTGCTGGCCTGACTCCCGACTCCCCCGACGCCCCCTACGCCCCTCGGCGCCCCCCCGGCCCCGACGCCCTCTGCCGCCGGAGTCCGGCCCGTTACGCTGCGATCCATGACCGGCAGCGGAACCACCTCCTACCGCAGGCTCGGCGTCGCCGAGCGCCGCGCCCAGCTGATCGCCACCGCTCTCCGCCTGTTCGCCCACCGCGTGCCCGAGGACGTCTCGCTCGACGACGTCGCGGCCGCCGCCAAGGTCTCCCGCCCGCTGGTCTACCGCTACTTCCCCGGCGGCAAGCAGCAGTTGTACGAGGCGGCCCTGCGCAGCGCGGCCGACGAGCTCGAACAGTGCTTCGCCGAGCCCGAGACCGGCCCGCTCACGGGCCGGCTCTCCGCGGCCCTCGACCGCTACCTCGCCTTCGTCGACGAGCACGACGCGGGCTTCGCCGCCCTGCTCCAGGGCGGCAGCGTCGCGGAGACCTCGCGGACGGGCGCCATCGTCGACGAGGTGCGCCGGGCCGCCGTCGCGCAGATCCTCAAGCACCTGTCCGTGCCCGAGCCGGGGGTGCGGCTGCGCACCATGGTGCGGACATGGATCACGGCGGTCGAGGCCGCCTCGCTGATCTGGCTGGACGAGGGGAAGCGGCCCCCGCTGGGCGAGCTGCGCGACTGGCTGGTCGACCATTTCGTGGCCCTGCTCGTGACGACGGGCGCGAGCGACCCCCAGGCCGCCTCGGTGGCGCGCTCGGCGCTGTCCCGGGAGCCGGCCGACGGGCCGGCGGGGGATCTGGCCCGCCGGGTGCTCCCGCTGCTGGAGGACGCCGGTCACCTGCTCTGACCTGCGCCGACGTCCGGGATCCGGCCGTTGTCAGACCCCGCCCCTACGCTCGTACGCATGCTCGTGAACCGCGCTTACGTACCGCCCGAGCTCGTCGGTGACGACGAGGCGGACGCCTGGCCCTGGTCGGTGCCCTGTGTGAAGGAGCTGCTGGCCGGCGGGATCGTCTTCGACGCGCCCGTCACCTTCCTCGTCGGGGAGAACGGCTCCGGGAAGTCGACGATCGTCGAGGCGATAGCCGAGGGGTTCGGGCTGGACGCGCGCGGCGGCCGGGCCGGGCGGAAGTACGGCAACGACCGCCCGAAGACGGTCCTCGGCGAGCGTGTCCACCTCGACCTCACCGCGCGCGGCGCCCGCATGATGAGCGGCCCGCGCACGAGGAAGAAGGGGTACTTCCTCCGGTCGGAGACGGCGTTCGGCCTGATGGAGACCGTGTGGGGCCTGCCCGGGTACTGGGAGGAGAACACCTCCGAGATGAGCCACGGCGAGGGCTTCCTCGCGGTCTTCGAGGCGATGTTCCGGCAGCCGGGCCTGTATGTGATGGACGAGCCGGAGGCCGCGCTGTCCTTCGCGTCCTGTCTGCGGCTGGTCTCCCTGATGCACCGGCTGGGGCGCTCCGGCGCCCAGGTCGTCTGCGCCACCCACTCGCCCGTCCTCGCGTCCACTCCCGGCGCCAGGATCCTGGAGGTGGGCGAGCACGGCGTCCAGCCCGTGGAGTGGCGGGATCTGCTGCTGGTCGACCACTGGCGGCGCTATCTGAGCGACCCGGAGGCCTATCTGCGGCACCTCATACCGGCCGACGAGCGCGGCTGACGGGGACTGACGGAGACTGGGGGCGTGAGAAGCGAGAAGACGCCCTTCGAGGGCGGGCCGCTGGACGGCCGCGTGCTGGACGTCCTGCTCGGGCTCAACGGGCTGCCGCCCAAGAAGTACGAGGTGCCGGTCCCGGCCGAGGAGCCCGGCGCGGCCCCCACCGTGTACGTCTACCGGCGGGAGCCGGCGGCCGTGACGCGGCGCCTCGGGCTCCCCAAGGGCTGGAAGTACGCGTACGACCCGGAGGGCAGGCCGGGCATGGAGCTGAAGTGGCCCTGGTCCCGGCCGTCCCAGATGCCCAGGCCGCCCCAGACACCCCCGGGGGACTCAGAAACCTCATAAGGCCTGCCCACCCCACCCGCCCCGCATGGACCGATCGCCGCGCCGGATCAACGTACGGGTGACCCCGATGACGCCCATTGGGCGGTTTCGTCCACGTCGTTCCTACTAGTCATATCGTCCATGGCAGGATCACTTTCCGGGCGTGATCACGCCCCTCCCCGGAGGTGAGCCTGTGTCAGGACGGTTCGTGGGCGTCGTCCGTGTCGTGCGCGTCATCCGTGTCGTCCGCGCGTCGTCGGCGCTGGCCGTGAGCACCGCGACGGCCGTGCTCGCCCTGACCGCCGCCCCCGCGCCCAAGGCGTTCGCGACCCCCGCCGATCCGCCCGGACAGCCGGTCAGCGCCCTGCTCACCCGGCTCCGGGCGCTCTACCGGCAGGCCGAGGAGGCCACCGAGGCCTATGACGCGACCGACGACAAGCTGAAGAAGCAGCGCGCCCGGACCGACAGGCTCAACGAGGAACTGGCCGACGCCCGGATCGCGCTCACCGCCGGCCGCGACGAGGCGGGCCGGATCGCCCGCGAGCAGTACCGGGGCAGCCGGGGCCTCTCCCCCTATGTCCAGTTCCTGCTCAGCGACGACCCCCGGCAGGCCATGGCCCGCGGCCATGAGATCAGACGCGCCGCCGGCCGCCGGGCCGACGCCGTGGAACGCCTCACGGACGGCGAACGGCGCGCCGCCGCCCTCGCCCGCGAGGCCCGCGAGGCGCTCAACGCACAGCAGACCCTGGCCGCCGAGCAGAAGCGGCAGCGCGACGCGGTCCAGGAACGGCTGGGCGAGGTGGAGCGGCTGCTGGCCTCGCTCGACGGCGAGGAGCTGGCCGCGCTGCGCCGCGCGGAGGCCGACGGCGTCGGCGACGCCCAGCGCGCGCTGCTCGCCTCCGGCGCGCTCAGCGGCGCCCAGGCGCCGTCGGAGGACGGCATCAGGGCCCTCGACTTCGCCTTCCGGCAGGTCGGCAAGCCCTATGTCTGGGGCGCGGAGGGCCCGGACGCCTTCGACTGCTCCGGGCTCACCTCCCAGGCCTGGGCCCACGCCGGGGACGTCATCCCCCGCACCAGCCAGGAGCAGTGGAAGACGCTGCCCAAGGTGCCGCTGAACCAGCTGCGCCCCGGTGACCTCGTCCTCTACTTCGAGGGCGCCACGCACGTCGCCCTCTACCTCGGCCACGGCCAGGTCGTGCAGGCCCCGCGCCCCGGCGACGTCGTCAAGGTCTCCCCCATCGCCGCGAACCCGCTGCTGGGGGCCGTGCGCCCGGACGCCGGCAAGCCGCCCATGCCCGGCTACGCCCCGCCCGCCGCCAGCGCCCTCGTCTCCGCCACATAGGTCTCCGCCGACGCCGCGTCGTAGAAGTAGTCGTCGAAGTCCGAGGGGTCGTCGAAGCCGTTGGCGATGCGGTCGGCGACGGGCTGGAGCCCCGCCGCCGCGTCGATGAGGGCGCGGATGTGCGGGGACCGGGGGCCGAGCATGGTGTTGGTCCAGCGGGTGACATGACGTGCCGAGGCCCAGTACCGCTCGAACGCCGTCCGCATCCACTCCGCGTCGAAGGGCTCGTCGCCCCGCTCCACGATCGAGGCGAGGTAGGAGGCGGCGCACTTGGCGGCCGAGTTGGCGCCCTGCCCGGTGAGCGGGTCGTTGACGACGACCGCGTCGCCGACGCCCAGCACCAGCCCGCCGGACGGCAGCCGGCCGACCGGGTCGCGGACGGCGGGGACGTAGCGCCCGGCCAGCGTGGCGCCCCGGTCGGTCAGCTCCACGGCGGTGGCCCGCCCGTACTCCCACGGAACGAACCACTCCAGCAGCTCCAGCGTCCGCGTCAGGTGCTCGCCCGGGCCCTCGACGTCCTGGAAGACGTCGAGGGGCCCGCCCGGCAGGCCCTCCCAGAAGAGGATGTCGGCCCGGCCGGAGGTGGTGAGCGTGGGGATGACCCACAGCTCACCGACGCCGGGGACGACGCTGCAGCGCGCCGCGTCGTACTCCGGGTGCTCGGCGCGCGGGCCCAGACCGTGGACGTAGGCGAGCGCGAGGCAGCGCTGCGGCGTGGTGTACGGGGAGCGCGCGGGGTCGCGGCGGAAGAGCGAGACCAGCTCGCCCTTGCCCGCGGCGACCAGCACCAGGTCGTGGCGGGAGGCAAGGAAGTCCAGGTCGGAGACGGCCGCCGCGTGGACGACGAGCCGGCCGCCGCGCTCGGCGAAGGCGTCCAGCCAGCCGGCCATCTTCACCCGCTGGTCGACGGACTGGGCGTAGCCGTCCAGCCGGCCGATCCAGTCGACGGACCGCTGGACGCCCGGCACGCCGGGGACCGTCCCGGCGACCGAGAAGCCCACGCCCAGGGCGCGCGGGGCCAGGCCCTCCCAGAAGTTGAGGCCGAGCTCGCGCTCGTAGCGCAGCGCGGTGCGGAACATCATCTGGGTGGACATGACCCGGCCGGAGCGGATCTCCTCCGGGGTGCGGTTCGACATGACGGTCACGTCGTACCCCTTGGCCTGGAGTCCCAGGGCCAGCTGGAGCCCGGACTGGCCGGCTCCGACTATGAGGATCCGTCGCAACGCCCGCCTCGGCTCGGCTCGGGTGCGGCGCTCGGCGCGGCACGGTGAACGGCCCGGGAGACGGCTCCCGGGGTGGTCTCCAGGGCCCGGCCCACCAGCGTCAGCAGCGTCTCCACGACGGTGATCCGGCGCCGGGCGTCCATGGCGATCACGGGGACGTCCGGCTCCAGCGACAGGGCCTCGCGCACCGCCTCGGGAGAGTGACGCGCGGTGCCCTCGAAGTGGTTGACGGCGACGACATAGGGCAGCCGGCAGCTCTCGAAGTAGTCGAGCGCCGCGAAGGAGTCGGCCAGCCGCCGGGTGTCGACGAGCACGACCGCGCCGATGGCGCCGCGCACCACGTCGTCCCACATGAACCAGAAGCGCTGCTGGCCGGGGGTGCCGAACAGGTACAGCACGAGGTCCGCGTCGAGGGTGATGCGGCCGAAGTCCATGGCGACGGTGGTCGTCGTCTTGGCGGGGACGGCGGTGTGGTCGTCCACGTCCTCCCCGGCGGTCGTCATGACCGCCTCCGTACGCAGTGGGGTGATCTCGGAGACGGAGCCGACGAAGGTGGTCTTCCCGACCCCGAAGCCCCCCGCGATCACGATCTTGGTGGCGGCGGGGGCGCGGGACAGGTCGGTCTGCCAGCCCGGGGCCGGTCCCGAGCCCGGTCCCGGGGCCGCCCCAGGGGCCGGTCCCGGGTCGTGGGGGGCCGTCGCGTCAGAGCCTGCGTAGTCCACTCAGCACCCTTTCGAGCAGCGCGCGGTCGGGTCGTCCGGTGAGGTGGCCGGTGCCGTAGACGCGGATCCTTCCCTGGTCGGCCAGGTCGCCGAGGAGGACGCGGACCACGCCCAGCGGCATCCTCAGCAGGGCGGAGACCTCGGCGACGGAGCGCAGCCGCCGGCACAGCCCGAGGACGGCGCGCACTTCCGGCAGCAGCCAGGAGGCGAGCGCCCCGCCGGGCCCGGCGAGGGCGCCGGGGCCGCAGGCGTCGCCCCGGCCGTCCTCGGCACCGGCCCGGCCGTCGTCGGTGTCGGCCAGGGCCGCGACGAAGGTCTCCATGAGCAGCACATGGCCGCAGCGGCCACGCCCGCCGGTGAGCGAGTACGGGCGTACGCGCGCGGTGCGCCGGTCCGGTACGGGCCCGGCGGGGGCGCGCAGCACGGGGGCGGCGGTGCTCATCCGGCGGCCTCCACCGACTGCCGCAGCTCCCTGCGGAGTTCGGGGGTCAGGACGTGTCCGGCCCGGCCCACGAAGAGGGCCATGTGGTAGGCGACCACGCCCATGTCGCAGTCGGGCGCGGTGTGGACGCCCAGCAGCGAGCCGTCGCTGATGGTCATGACGAACAGGCCGCCCCCGGCCATCGCGACCATCGTCTGCTTGACGGGCCCGCCGTCCATCAGCGACGCGGCGCCCGAGGTCAGGCTGCCGAGCCCGGCGACGATGGTGGCGAGGTCGGCGGTGGAGCCGCGCGGCCCCTCCGCCGCCCCGCCCGCCCCGCCCGCGCCGCGCACGCCCGGCCGGCCGGGGGCGGAGTCGGGGGCGGAGTCGGGGGCGGAAGAGAGCAGCAGCAGTCCGTCGGAGGAGACGACCGCGACGGAGCGCACGCCCGGCACCTCCTCCACCAGATCGGTGAGCAGCCAGTGGAGGCTCCGGGCCTCCTCGCTCAGTCCGTAGGCGGTGACGCCCGTGGTGCGGGTGGGGGTTACGGGCGTCGCCCCCTGGGAAAATGCAGTCAACCGCGTGCCTCCTCGACAGTGCCGCCCTCGTCCGGCGCCCCCGTTCGGTTCCGATCTGTACCACGATCACGCGCGCCGTGATCACGTCCCGTCAACCCCGTCGTATGCGTCAACTCCGCTTCCACGTCCCGGCGTCCGTCGCGCGCGCCCTGCTGGAAGCCGGCCAGCTTGCGGCGGAGCGCCTCCGCGTCGACGCCCTGGCGGACGCTGAGCGGCACGGGCTTGCGGGCCACGACCCGGGGGGTGCGCTTGGGCAGGCCGTTGCCGGTCATGCCGGGTACGTCCGTGGCGCCGTAGCCCGGTGGGGGCGGTGCCATCGCCGGGCCGGCCGGTGCCGCGCCGGCCGCCGTCGAGGGCCCCGAGGGCCCCGCCTCCGGCCCCACGGCCCCGTGGGCGGGCGCGGGTCGGGCGGACCACTGCCAGCGGGGCTCCGGGACGGGGGCCGGAGCCGGGGCCGGGGCCGGGGCCGCAGGCGAAGCCGGGGCGGCGGGCGGGGGCGTGGCGCTCCGGGAGTGCCGTCCGGCCGAGTGGGGTGACGCCGAGTGGGGTGACGCCGGGTACGGAGCCGCCGGATACGGCGTGGCGGAGTGGGGTGGCGCCGGATGCGACGTGGGCGAGTGTGGTGGCGCCGGGCGTGGTTCGTCCGGTGCGGGTGCGGGCCTGCGCACGGTGGTGAGCTGGATGGTGTGCTCGTCCTGCTGGGCCCAGGGGCCCGAGCGCCGGGGTCCGGGCACCACGGGCGGGGGCGGGCCCTGGGGGTGGGAGCGGCCGTGCAGCGTATGGGAGTTGACCTCGGCGACCACGCCGGGCAGGTCGGTGTGGGGCGCTGTCCGTACGGCGCCCGGGAGCCGGTTCCCGGCGGGGTCGGTCGCGGCGGCCGGTGGCTCGGCGGGCAGCAGGTGGCCGGGCAGGACGACGACGGCGGTGATGCCGCCGGGGCGCTGTTCGCGCAGCTTGACGCGGACGCCGTGGCGGGCGGCGAGCCGGGCGACGACGTACAGGCCGAGGCCCATGACGGGGTCGCCCTGTTCCCCGAATCCGGTGCCGCGCGGGTCCGGATCGGCTTCGGCGAGGAGGGCATTGAGCTCGTCGAGCCGCTCGGGCGGCATGCCGATGCCCTCGTCCTGGATGGAGAGCATGACCTCGCCGTTCTCCAGGAGCCAGCCGGAGACCTGGACCTGGACGTCCGGGGGCGAGAACGTCGTGGCGTTCTCCAGCAGTTCGGCGACGAGGTGGCTGACGTCGTCGGCGGCGAACCCGGCGAGCTGGGCGCGGGCGGGCAGGGAGTGGATCCGGACGCGCTCGTACCGCTCGATCTCGCTGACGGCCGCCCGCAGGATGTCCAGCAGGGGCACGGGGCCGGAGTGGGTGCTGTGGTGGTCGGCGCCGGCGAGGGTGAGGAGGTTCTCGTTGTGGCGGCGCATCCGGGTGGCGAGGTGGTCGAGCTTGAAGAGCACCTCCAGCCGGTCCGGGTCGGCCTCGTGGGCCTCCATGGACTCGATGACGGTCAGCTGCCGCTCGACCAGGCCGAGGGTGCGGCGGGAGAGGCTGACGAAGGTGGCGTGGACCCGGCCGGAGAGCCCGCTCATCCGGTCGTCGATCTCCTGGCAGCGGGCGCGCAGCGCGTCGCGCTCGTCGGCGAGGTCCTGGCGGGCCACGTCGAGGCGGTTGCGCTCGCCCTCCAGCAGGGCGACGCGCTCGCGCAGCCGGACGATCGTGCCGTGCAGGACGTTGACGGAGCGGGCGACCTCGGCGAACTCGTCGTCGCGGCCCCGGAAGGCGACCGGTTCCTTGTCCACCGGGTCGGCGCAGACGCGGCGCGCCCCGAGGCGGAGCGCGGCGAGCGGCCGGGTCACCGAGCGGGCGGACTGCACTCCGGTGCCGAGGATGACGAGGAAGGCGAGCGCGGCGAGCGCGCCGCGCACCTCCAGCGCGGTGGTGTCGTGTTCCCGCAGGCCGGCGAGGCGGGCCATCTCCTCGGTGCCGAGGCCGGATTCGAGCTCCCGCATCTGGTCGACGCGGGCGGTGAGCTGCCCCCGTACCGTCCCGGGCCGCTCCGGCTCGGCGGCGACGGCCTGGGGCCGGGCGGCCAGCCGGGTCAGCCGGGCCTCGGCGGCGGTGGTCTGGGGGCCGGCGACGGTACGGGCGTATTCGGCGCGCAGCCCGGCGGGGGCCAGCTGGCGGAAGTCGTCGAGGGCGGCCTCCTCCTTCAGGCGCCGCTGCTGGGCGGCGGCCAGGAGCGGCGTCTGGGCGGCGCCGCGGGCCGCCAGGGCGGCGAGGAACAGCCCGCGGGTGGCGGAGGCCTCCTCGACGGCCCGGCCGAGGGCGGGCAGCGCGACGGCCTCACCGGGCCGGGCCCGGCCGGGCAGCCGCTGGACGAGCCCGGTCTCCACGGCGTGGAGGGCCTGGACGGTGGCGGTGTAGGCGGTGAAGACGGCGAGGGCGTCGTCGGGCCCGGCCAGGGCGCGGCGGCGCAGCTCGGGCAGGGCGGCGAGGCGGCGGCGCAGGGATTCGGGGGCGCTCGCGCGGAACTCGTCGATCTGCCGGTCCACTCCGGCCCGTTGCTCCTCCGAGGCCGCGCCCGCCCCGCCCGCGTCGGTACGGCCGCCGGCCACGTACTCGGTCATGGTGTCGCGCTCGTCGGCGAGGGCGTGGGCGAGGGCGACGGCGCCGCTCGCGGTGGTGGCCTGCCCGGCCAGGCGGCGGGAGTCGGTGAGGTCCCGTATGGCGTCGGCGATGCCGAAGGCGCCCGCGCCGAGGGCTCCGAGCGAGACGACGGCGACGGAGGCGATGAGCCTGTTGCGTACGCGGGCGGTGCGCTCCGGCACTCCTGTGGTCTGCTGTTCGCGCGTGCCGCCGCGAAGCCGCTTCTTGCGCACCGGTGCTCGCATTCTGCTCTGGTCTTCCGCTCCACCCGCCGGCGACATCCCGCTGGTGGCCCCTTCCGGGTGTCACCCGCCGCGTTTCCCCCCGGCAAGTGCCCCACCACATCAACCGCCGAGCACGCCGGAAGGATGCGCGTCAACGGGCAAGGAAATTCGGGCATCCGGCACACTGGTCGCATGCGCATCGAACTCTCCACCCAGCCAGGGGATCCGGGCCGTCCGAACGAGGATTTCGCGTCCGTCGCCCTGCCCGCCGGCGGGCAGGGCGGGGCCCTGGTGCTGCTGGACGGGGTGACGCCGCCGCCGGCCGGGGAGTCGGGGTGCGCGCACGGGGTGCCGTGGTTCACGGCGCGGCTGGGCGGGGCGCTGCTGGAACTCGCCGCCTCGCGGCGCGAGATGACCCTGGCGGACTGCCTGTCGGCCGCCATCTCCCGTACGGCGGACGCCCATCGGGAGACCTGCGACCTGACGCGCCGGCTCACTCCGCAGGCGACGGTGGTGGTGGCGCGCTGGGACGCGGAGTCGGTGGAGCACCTGGTGCTGTCCGACTCGGCGCTGCTGATCGAGGGGGCGGACGGCACGGTGTCGGCCGTCCTGGACGACCGCATCGCCCGGCTGGCCGCCGCCGGGCGGGTGACGGACGCCCAGCGCAATACGGAGGGCGGTTTCTTCACGGCCGCGGCCGATCCGGCGGTGAGCGCCCGCGCGGTCACGGGCACGACGGCGCGCGGGGACGTCCGCGCGCTGGCTGCGCTCACGGACGGCGCGGCGCGCTGGGTTGAGGTCTTCCGGCAGGGGCGCTGGGCGGACTGTTTCGCGCTCCTGGCGAAGGAGGGCCCGCAGGCGCTGATCGACCGCGTCCGGGAGGCGGAGCTGGCCGACCCGGACGGCCGCGCGTTCCGCCGGGGCAAGCCGCATGACGACGCGGCGGCGCTCTACGCGGAGCTGTGAGGCGGGGCGGGCCCTGTAAGGAGCGCGCCCCGAAGGGGCGCGGGGCCGTGTCGATATGCGGCTACCGCCGCGTGGGCGCGACCAGCCCCCACCGGCCCGCAGCGGCCGGACCACGCTCCCGGCCCAGCCGCCACTGGGAGGTGCCCCCACAGTCGTTACGACTCCGCGCGCTCGTTCAGCTGGTGGAGCAGGCGGGCCAGCTCGGCGATCTCGACGCGGTTCCAGTCCGCGAACTTGCGGATGTACTGCGCACGACGGGCGTCCCGCACACGGGTGAATCGTTCCCGCCCCTCCCCCGTGATCCGGATCAGCGCGGCACGGCCGTCGGCGGGGTCCGGGTCCCGGGCGATGAGCCCCAGGTCGCCGAGGGCGCGCAACTGACGGCTCATCGTCGCCTTGCCGACACCGAAGTACGCGGCGAGGTCCGTGGCGCGCTGCGGGCCGCCCTCCTCCAGCCGTACGAGCAGCCCGTACGCGGCGGGCTCCAGGTCGGGGTGGACCTCGCGGGCCATCTCGCCGGAGGACGCGCGGGCGCGGCGCAGGAAGACCGCGAGCTCACGCTCCAGGGCGAGGTAGGCCGGGTCGACGGCGGGACCCTCACACGGGTCCGCGCCGGCGTCGGCGCCCCGGCCCGGGAGGTCTTCCTCCGGGAGCGGGGCAGTGGTCTCGTGGGTCTCCTGCACGTGAGGCCCTTTCCTGCTTTCAGCCGCTGAAAAATCATTTCGGCCGCGTCGTGTCGCCGCAGCTCCGTCAGTATTTCGCAGGATTAGTCCAACGGCAGCACCCCGGGTCCCCATCGCGGTGTGCGACACCGCCCCCCACCCGATTAATGACATGGTCATACCAATTCGATAGCCGTTGAATTCTCCCCCGCTCTCCCCCCACCCTGGCTTTCGGAGGCACCATATGCCCGCACATCGCTCAGGGCCGGGCCGCCCGGTCCCCTACAGACCCGCGGCCCGACCCGCCCCCTTGGCCCCCCTCGTCCCCCTGCTCTCCCTGCTGGCCCTGCTCCTCACCCTGATCGCCCTGCCCGGCACCGCCACCGCGGCCACGGCCGGCTCCCGGCAACGCCCCTTCCACCCCGAGCGCGACTGGATGGGCTCGACCGTCCCCGCCCACGAGGCGGGCAGGCCCCCGACCGGGGGCGCCGAGGCGATCGCCACGGTGGAGGGCGTGGACGTCAGCAGCCACAACGGCAACGTCCCCTGGTCGACGCTCTGGAACAAGGGCGCCCGCTTCGCCTACGTCAAGGCCACCGAAGGCACCAGCTACCGCAATCCGTCCTTCTCCCAGCAGTACAACGGCTCCTACGACACCGGCATGATCCGCGGCGCGTACCACTTCGCCCTGCCGAGCAATTCCGGTGGCGCCGACCAGGCCGACTACTTCGTCGACCACGGCGGCGGCTGGTCGGACGACGGCAGAACCCTGCCCGGCGTGCTCGACATGGAGTACAACCCCTACGGCAGCACCTGCTACGGCATGAGCGCCGACGCGCTGCTCGACTGGGTCGCCGACTTCCTCTCCGTCTACCGCCACCGCACCGGGCGCGACGCGGTCATCTACACGACCACCGCCTGGTGGAAGAAGTGCACCGGCAACTACGGCCGCTTCGGCTCGGACCACCCGCTGTGGGTGCCGCGCTACGGCTCCTCGGCCGGGGAGCTGCCGAACGGGTGGGACTTCCACACCTTCTGGCAGTACACCGAGACCGGCTCGACGGTCGGTGACCACAACCTCTTCAACGGCTCGCTGAGCAGGCTCAAGGCGCTGGCGTACGGGTGACGACAGTCCGTCGTCCCCACCGTGTCCCCCGGAAGCACGAGGACCGGGCCCCGGCGTGTCGGCGCCGGGGCCCGGTCGTGAAAGGGGTCGTAAAAGCCGTACGAGGGGTGGACCGGCGGCTCCACGAGCCGCCGGTCCCGGGGGTCAGCCGCAGTTGCCCGCCGGGCGGGTGCGGGTGACCAGGTCGGTGTAGCCGGTGGTGCCGTCGATCCACACCACCTGCTTGCCGCCGGCGGCCGCCGCGGAGAGCTGCTCACCGCGGTTGCAGGAGACGCGGGCGCGGTCGGTGCCGTTCGCCCCGCCGAACTGCCACAGCTTGGACATGGTCTCGTTGTGGTACTTGGGGTCGGGCAGCGACGCGGTCACGGTCAGCGCCTCGTCGGAGGCGGTGAGGCCCTGGGCGAACAGGGCGCCCTCGCCCTTCTCCTTGCTGAGGTCCACGGTCCCGGTGCCGTCGAGGTTCGACCGGCGCACGGCCACCTGGCCGTCGTCGACGACCTCGTCCGCCAGCCAGAAGACGTACTTGCCGTTGATCGCGGTCTCGCCGATGCTCTCGGGCCGGCCGAGCTGGTTCATCAGCTTCCGCTCACCGCTCTTGAGGTCCAGCACCTCGACACCCATGCGGTAGTCGGCACCGTCGGCGTAGGCCTTGGCGTACGCGAGCCGGCCGCCGGCGAGCGAGGGGAACGCCGAGCCGGTGTCGGCCTTGCCGCCGTCGGCCCAGGTCGCCTCCTTGTCACCCGTACGCATGAAACCCACGTGCCGGGCGCCGAAGGCGTCCATCTTCTCGAAGGCCACCACACCGCCCTCGACCCGGACGTCCTGGATGCTGTCGGAGGTGCTGTACAGCTTCCTGATCGGTCCGCCCGCGAGCGGCCGCGACAGCACCTCCATGCCGGCCGCGCTGTACGCCGCCCACGCCACGGTCTTGCCGTCGGTCGCCGGGTTGACGTGGAAACGCCCGTCATTGGGGCTGATCAGCTTGGGCTCGCCCTTGCCGTCCGTGCGCCCGGCCCACACCGAGAAGGCCTCGGTGCCGTCGTCGTTCGACTTGGACGTGGCCCACCAGCCGCCGCCGGCCCCGACCTTGGTGGCGGCGACGTTGAGCTTGCCGAGCAGCAGGTCGGAGTCCACGCCCATGGCCTGCTCCCAGTTGGGGACGATGCCGTGGGCGTTGAAGGAGCGCTTGACGACGTTCAGGTCCTTGGTGGAGACCTTGAGCGCCTTGGCGGCGGCGATCACCGCGTCACGGCCCTCGGTGAACCCGTCGAGCGGGGTCATGTACTCGGTGAGCGCCTTGTAGGCGATCTTGTCGGCGAGGGTGCGGCCCAGGTCCTCGCGGATGTCCCAGAGGGCGCCCGAGAAGATGGTGGAGTTGAGGTGCACCCCGCCGTTGTCGGTGGCGAAGGAGACGCCCAGGAAGTTCTTGGACGTCGTCGCCCCGTCGTTGAGGTCGCGGAAGGCGCACTGGCGGGGGGTCTTGGTGCGGCAGAGGTTGCCGCCCAGCAGGCCCGCGTCCGGGTCGTCCATGGACATGCCGGCCGCGTCCACGGCGATGGCGTTGCCGAAGTAGTCGGCGATCGCCTCGTTGAGCGCGCCGGACTGGCCCGCGTAGACGAGGTTGGCGCTGTTCTCGACGACGCCGTGGGTCATCTCGTGACCGACCACGTCGAGGTCGGCGGAGAGCGTCTTGAACTCCTCGTCGCCCCCGCCGTACACCATCTTGGTGCCGTCCCAGAAGGCGTTGACGTACGGCATCCCGAAGTTCGTCACGCCCACGAGGGAGTTGATCGCCATGCCCCGGCCGTCGAGGCTGTCCCGGCCGTGCACCTTCTTGTAGTAGTCGTACACCTTGCCCGCGGCCCAGTGCGCGTCGACCGCGCCCGCTTCCGTGGCGTCCTTGCCGAACTGCGGGGACTTCGAGCCGAACTCCTTGACCCCGTCGGGCCAGCGGCCGCTCACCTCCGAGACGTCCTTGCCGCGCGCGTCCCAGGTGGAGATCACGTTCTTGCTCGTGTCCCACATGCGGGAGTGGTCGTTCATGACGTACTCGCCGCGGGCCGTGTCGAAGAACAGGCCGAGCTCGACGGTGGTGCCGTCGTACTTCACGCCCGAACCGGCGACGCCCGGGTGCTTGGCCGGTCCCCCGGCGCCCTCGCCCTCGCCGCCGCCCGCCTTCGCCTCACCTGTGGTGGCGGCCTTCGGCGCCCCGAAGGTCTTGATCCCGCTGTACTGGAGGACGGGGTAGCCGGACTTGGCGTCGACGTACACCTCGTGCAGCACGGGCTGACCGGTGGCGGGGTCGGTGCCCCGGACGGTGACGTGCTGGGTCAGCACACCGGCGCCCTTGGGCAGGACGACGAGGCCGCGCGCGGTGCCCTTGAGCGAGGCGGCCGCCTTGGGCTTGGCCGTGAGCTTCTTCCCGCCGACCTGCGCGAGCGTCGCCCCGACCGCGCGCCGGACGGCCAGCTCCTCGCCGACCTCGGGCGTGATGCCGGTGGTGAGGCCCGTGAAGTACTTGCCGGAGGTGCCGGTGACGACGCGCTTGCCGTCCTTCTTCTCCATCCGGACGACGTACTGGCCGCCGAGGACATCGACGCCCTTGTGCTTCTGCTGAAGCCTTACGGTCTCGTTCGACCCGGTGGCGACCGACTGGACGGCCTTCAGGTCCCGCGCCGGATCGGCGATGCGATAGCGGCTCTTCTTGTCGGCGAGGTGCCCACGGGCGGCGTCGGCCGCGCTCCCGGTCGCCTTAACGCCCTCCCGGATGCCGTCGACCAGGGAGGGGGTGGAGGTTCCCTTCCCCGGAATGACATCCGCCGGGTCGCCGGCGGCCGGCGCGGCGAACGCCTGCGCGGGCATGGCGGAGACGACAAGGGCGGCAGCGCCCATCAGCGCCGCCGCCCCTGCTATGCCGCTCTTCGCGACCTGTCTTCCTGAACGTGCTCTGGACTTACGCAAGGTTCCCCCTCCGTACGTACGGAACGCCGGAACATCTGTGGTCGGGGCATATGCAACAGGCGGGGCGGGGGCTGATCAATGGTTCGCGCGTGGAGGGGGGTTACTTTCGGCCTAGGTGGGTTGGGTGGGGCGGGGAGGCAACCGATGGGCCCCCTTTCACCTCCGCTTTCACCTCCGCGCCGGCCCCACCGGGCCCTTGCGGTTCCGGGCTTCCCGACCCAGGACCTCGACGAGGCGGGAGATCCCGTCGGCGCCGTACCCCTCCTCGACGGCCCGCCGGGCGACCGCGTGGGCGGCGGCCATCACCCCGGTGTCGAGGCCATGCGCCCCGGCGGCGTGGATGACATGCGCCATGCCGGCGGCCGCCGTGGTGAGACCGGCCTCGTCGCCGGGGTGGCGGCCCTCGTCCGCCGCCTCGGCGAAGCGCGGAATGATCCGGGACATCAGACCGGTGATCCCCAGGGCGTACGGGGCGAGTTCCTTCCCACTGACGTTCTCCGCCCGCGCCAGGGCGAGGGCGTGCACGTAACCGCTGACGGTGGTCCAGAACAGGTCGAGCAGCGCCACGTCGTACGCCGAAGCCCGCCCGGGATCGGCGCCGAGGTGGTCGGCGGTGCCGCCCAGACTCGCGAGCGCGGTGCGATGCGCGGTCCAGACGTCCTCGGGGCCGCTGTAGAGGACGAGGGCCTGGTCGGTGCCGATGGTGACGGTCGGCGTCATGATCGACCCGTCGAGGTAGTCGATGCCGCGTCCGGCGGCCCACGCCGCCATGGCACGGGCCCGGTCCGGGGTGTCGGCGGTCAGATTGACGAGCGCGCGTCCGCGGAGGGCGTCGGTGGCAGGGGCGAGGACCTCCCGCACGGCGTCGTAGTCCAGCACACAGACGATGACGAGCGGACTGGCGGCCACGGCGTCGGCGATGTCCTTCGCCTCCACCGCGCCGCGCGCGGTCAACTCGTCCGCCTTTCCGGGAGAACGGTTCCATACGGTCGTGGGGTGCCCCTGGGCGAGGAACGCGGAGGCGAGAGCGCGGCCCATGGGGCCCAGGCCGAGAACAGTGACGGGAATCGATGTCATGCGGAGGAAGCTAAAGCTTCACGTCGGCGTGAGAGTCAACGTCCTGTGGTGGAGGACACATTGCGCATCGGAGAACTGTCCCGGCGTACGGGCGTCAGCGAACGAGCCCTTCGCTATTACGAGGAACAGGGCTTACTACGGCCCTCGCGCCGCCCGAGCGGCTATCGCGAGTACGCGGAGGACGACGTGCGGACGGTGGGCCACATCCGCCGCTTCCTCGCCGCCGGCCTGGGCACGGCCACCATCGCCGAGCTGCTGCCGTGCGCCGTCGACGACGGCGAGTTCCTGACGCCGGGCTGCCCGGAACTGGTGGCCGGGCTGGTGAAGGAACGGGAGCGGATTCATGACGGCATCGAGGAATTACGGGATGTGCTGCGTCTGTTGGACGGAATCATCGTGCGCTGGGGCGGGGAGCCGGCACGCGCCAGGTCTGTCGCCAGCGGAAACCACTAGTGATTTCGGCCTGCCATACAGATTTCAGCTGTCGCACCTGCCCGCCGACGCCGCGATATTCCGTGGCACGACCGGCACCCCGTGATGAGAATCGCGGCATGCGCCCCCTCCTGGAGACCGACCGCCTCGTCCTGCGCCCGTTCACCGAGGCCGACACCGACCACCTGCTCGCGCTGGACAACGACGCGGAGGTCATGCGCTTCATCAACGGCGGCCGCCCCACGACCCCCGAGGCGATCCGGACACGCACCTTGCCGCGTCTGCTCCACGACCACGCGTGCTTCGGGACGCGGTTCGGGACGCGGGGCTTCTGGGCGGCGGAGGAGCGCGGCACCGGGACATTCCTGGGCTGGTTCGAATTCCGCCCCCTGGAGGACCACAGCCCGGCCGTGGTCGAACTCGGCTACCGGCTGAACCGCGCGGCGTGGGGCAGGGGCTACGCCACGGAGGGCTCGAAGGCCCTGATCCACAAGGGATTCACGGAACTGGGCGTCGAGCGGGTGACCGCGAACACGATGGCCGTCAACACCCGCTCCCGGCGCGTGATGGAGAAGGCGGGCCTGTTGTTCCTGCGGAACTTCACCGGGGACTGGCCGGAGGCGATCGAGGGCTCCGAACACGGGGAGGTGGAGTATGAGCTCACCCGGGCGGGGTGGAGCGACGGTGAGGCCGATCGGGTCCTCGAAACGGGTGAGTGCAGGTTCAGCACCCGCGAGGAGCTGGACGGCCTGATGGCCCGGGGATTCCTCTGGCCGGATCCTCCGATGCCGCCCGAGTTCCACCAGCCCGCCGAGCGAGCCCGCGCCTTCCTGGCCGAAGAGGCGGAGCGTACCGGATTGCCCCTCGCCCTCAACGAGCGGAACTACGAGTTGGTGAACGGGGATTTCATCTTCGACGCCCAGTCCCCTGCCTACATCGAGAGCGGCAAGAATTCAGACATGCTCATCGGCATCGGGTACGTCTGTGTGGACGGCGAGACGGGCGAATGCCGGATGCTCGGTGCCGAGAAGTCGGCCGAGCTGGAGCTTTTCGGCTACTGACAGCGAGTCGGCACCACGCCGGCCATACCCCACCCTCCCCCTCACCGAACGGGTGACTCGAACACCACCACCCGCACGACGGAAGCTGGGCCTCCGACAGCGGTGAGCAGCGTTGTACGGCCTGTGGGATGCGGCGTTTCACGGACTACCGGGGCGTACGGCCGCCGCGACGGCGCTCCGCGCCGCCTTCTGAACATCAGTCCCGGGGGAACCTGTCGGTGGAGAGCGTCACGCCGAGCGCCGTACCCGTGAGGTCGACCGGTACGCCGAAGTCGGTGGTGACGGACTCCCGGTACTTCCCGTCCTCGGGCAGCGTGTACAAGTGACACTGCCCGGTGTACGAGTCCGCGATCAGGTAGACGGGGATCCCGCCGGCCGCGTAGGCATCCTTCTTCTTGCCGTAGTCATTGTCGGCGGTCGCCCGGGAGATCACTTCCAGGACGAACTCGGCGTCCCCGTAGCGCCAGTTCCCCTTCCGGTCCATCTTGGCGCCGTCCGACAACTTGTAGAGGTCGGGACAGAAGGCATTGCCATAGCCGGGAAGGTCGAGGCGTACGTCCAGCTCGATCAGGCTCTCCTCGCCGAAGCGAGCCTCCAACTGACGCAGCACCGCCCTGATGATGGCCGAGTGCGTATGCCTTTGCGGCGACATCTGGATGGCCCCCCCGACGATCTCGGCCTTGTACCCTTCGGGGACGATCTCGTACAGGAGCTCGAACATCTCGTCCAAGCTCGGCTCGCCGCTGTCAGCCATCAGAGTCCTGTCGATCTGTGCGATGGTCACCGTGGCGCTCCTCCCCACTGCCACTGTTGTCAGCAGCCGCGCAGTACAACGATACGCACGGCGCCCCGGACACGCCCGGAGCCGTTCGCCCGCCGCCCAGCCTCGCGAACGTCCGCTCCAGCAGCGCCGCTGACTGCTCGCGTTCAGGCGTCGTACCGAAGCGCCGCCCGCGTGGTCCCCCACCCCCGTCGGGGGACCACCGGCGGCGGGCCTTGGGGTGTTACGCGTCGACCGGCTCCCAGACCGCCGGGCCCCCGGCGGCGTCCTGGTGGGTGCGGCCGAAGGGCACGTCGGCGAAGTGGATGCCGAAGCCGATCGTGCCGGGCTCGGACAGCTCCTCGACCAGGCGGCGGCGGTGGATCGCCGAGCGCTCCGCGTCGTGGTCGACGGCGGCGGACCATTCCGGGTGGCTGACCTGGACCGGCGTGTGCATGGTGTCGCCGAAGGCGATCAGGCGGCGGCCGCCGCCGGAGATGACGTACGACGCGTGGCCCGCCGTGTGGCCCTGCGAGAGCGCGACGCGGACGCCCGGGAAGATCTCCTCGCCGTCGGCGACGGTGCGGATCCGGGGCTCCAGGATCGCGGTGATCTCCTTGGAGATGCCGTGCACCTCAAGGAAATGGCGCTGCGTCCACTCCTCTTCGCTGACCAGGTAGTTGACATGGTCGAACGGAGGCCGCTCGGCGTCCGGGGCCGACTGCCAGAGCCAGCCGATGTGGTCGACGTGGAGGTGGGTGACGGCCACGGCCTCTATATCGGCCGGGGTCCGGCCGATCTCGGCGAGGCTGTCGAGCAGACCGCCGCCGGAGATCACCCCGATGGGGCCGCCGTCCCCGGCCGGGAAGGACTGGGGGCCGAAGCCCGCGTCGATCAGCAGGGCGCGGTCGCCGTGCTCCACCAGGAGGCCACCCATGCTCGCCACGAAATGGCCGGAGTCGTCCAGATACTCGGAGTGGGCGGCCCACTCCTCCTCCGTACTGGCCGACAGCCAGCCGCGCGGCGAGAGCCGGGCCACGCCGTCCGGGACGTACGTGACCTTGATGTCGCCGAGCCGGAGGCTGCGGATCCCCGACGGGCGACGCAGTCGAACGCCCAGGCCCGGCTGGGAGTTGGTCGTCATGCGCCCACAATAATCTTCCAGCTTGAATGATTCAAGCTCTAAAGATGTCTGCTTGATGCAGTTGACTTAAGATGGCTCCATGAGCAGCCCAGAACCGCAGACCCTCGCCGAGCGACAGCTCTGCGGCCTGGTGAACGGCCTCGCCCGCCAGATCTCCGACCACGTGCGCGTGGCCGCGACCCGCCTCGGCCTCACCGCGCCGCAGGCCACGGCCCTGCGCGAGCTCAACGGCCCGATGACGATGCGGGAGCTCGCCGACCGGATGAGCTGCGAGCCGTCCAACGCGACCTTCGTCATCGACAAGCTGGAGTGCCAGGGGCTCCTGGAGCGCCACCCCCACCCCACGGACCGCCGCGCCAAGCAGCTGATCCTCACCGCCGAGGGCAGGACCCTGCGCGAGCGCCTCATCGCCGCCCTCTCCGAGGACTCCCCCCTGCGCGCCCTCACCCACGACGAGAAGGTCACCCTCCACGCCCTCCTCGACCGGGCGGTCAGCCAACATCCCTGATACGACAAAAGGCCCCCGGGTGGGGGCCTTTGTCATTCGTCACCGCTCATGCCGCCAGCGGCACCTGCTCACCCGAGACCGTCGCCGGCGTCAGCGCCAGCTCCAGCACCCTCCTGACATCCGACACCGGATGGACCTCCAGCTTCTCCAGCACCTCGGCCGGCACATCGTCCAGATCCGGCTCGTTCCGCTTCGGGATGATCACCGTGGTGATGCCCGCCCGGTGCGCGGCCAGCAGCTTCTGCTTGACGCCTCCGATGGGCAGGACGCGGCCGGTCAGGGAGACCTCGCCCGTCATCGCCACGTCCGGGCGGACCTGGCGGCCGGAGAGCAGGGAGGCCAGCGCCGTCGTCATCGTGACGCCCGCGCTCGGGCCGTCCTTGGGCACCGCGCCCGCGGGGACGTGCAGATGGACGCCGCGCTCCTTGAAGTCGCCGACGGGAAGCTCCAGCTCGGCGCCGTGCGAGCGGAGGAAGGAGAGCGCGATCTGCGCCGACTCCTTCATGACGTCCCCGAGCTGGCCGGTGAGGGTCAGGCCCGCGCCGCCGGTCTCCGGGTCGGCCAGGGACGCCTCGACGAACAACACGTCGCCGCCCGCGCCCGTGACCGCCAGGCCCGTGGCCACACCCGGGACCGCCGTGCGCCGCTCGGCCGGGTCCTGGGCGGACTCGGGCGTGTGGTGCGGGCGTCCGATCAGCGGGCGCAGCTGCTCGGTGCCGATGGTGAAGGGCAGTTCCCGCTCGCCCAGTTCGTGCTCGGCCGCGACCTTGCGGAGCAGCCGGGCGATGGCGCGCTCCAGGTTCCGCACGCCCGCCTCGCGGGTGTACTCGCCGGCGAGCTTGCGCAGGGCGTCGTCCTCCAGCACGACCTCGTCGGGCTCCAGGCCGGCGCGCTCCAGCTGGCGGCGGAGCAGGTGGTCGCGGGCGATGACGACCTTCTCGTCCTCGGTGTAGCCGTCGAGGCGGACGAGCTCCATGCGGTCGAGGAGGGCCTCGGGGATGGCCTCCAGGACGTTGGCGGTCGCCAGGAAGACGACGTCGGAGAGGTCGAGCTCGACCTCCAGGTAGTGGTCGCGGAAGGTGTGGTTCTGGGCGGGGTCGAGGACCTCCAGGAGGGCGGCGGCCGGGTCGCCGCGGAAGTCGGAGCCGACCTTGTCGATCTCGTCGAGGAGGACGACCGGGTTCATGGAGCCGGCCTCCTTGATCGCCCGGACGATCCGGCCGGGCAGCGCGCCCACGTACGTCCGCCGGTGGCCGCGGACCTCGGCCTCGTCGCGGACGCCGCCGAGGGCGACGCGGACGAACTTGCGGCCCATGGCCCGGGCGACGGACTCGCCCAGCGAGGTCTTGCCGACGCCGGGCGGGCCGACGAGCGCGAGCACCGCGCCCCCGCGCCGCCCGCCGACCACGCCCAGCCCCCGGTCGGCGCGTCGTTTGCGCACCGCCAGGTACTCGGTGATCCGTTCCTTGACGTCCTCCAGGCCCGCGTGGTCGGCGTCGAGCACGGCCTTGGCGCCGGGGATGTCGTAGGCGTCCTCGGTGCGCTCGTTCCACGGCATCTCCAGGACCGTGTCGAGCCAGGTGCGGATCCAGCCGCTCTCGGGGCTCTGGTCGGAGGCGCGCTCCAGCTTGCCGACCTCCTTGAGGGCGGCTTCGCGGACGTGCCCGGGCAGGTCGGCGGCCTCGACACGGGCGCGGTAGTCCTCGGACTCGTTCTCCGGGTCGCCGTTGAGCTCGGAGAGCTCCTTGCGGACGGCCTCCAGCTGGCGGCGGAGCAGGAACTCGCGCTGCTGTTTGTCGACGCCTTCCTGGACGTCCTTGGCGATGGACTCGGCCACGTCCTGCTCGGCGAGGTGGTCGCCGAGCCACTTCACGGCGAGCTTCAGCCGGGCCACCGGGTCGGTGGTCTCCAGCAGCTCGACGCGCTGGGCGACGGTGAGGAAGGGCGAGTAGCCGGAGTTGTCGGCGAGCAGGCCGGGGTCCTCGATCTGCTGGACGCGGTCGACGACCTGCCAGGCGCCGCGCTTGCGGAGCCAGCTGGTGGCGAGGGCCTTGTACTCCTTCATCAGCTCGGTCACCGCACCGGGCAGCGGGTCCGGAGTGAGCTCCTCCATCGGGGTGCCCTCGACCCACAGGGCGGCGCCGGGGCCGGTGGTGCCCGCGCCGATGCGCACGCGGCGGTCGCCGCGGATGAGCGCGCCGGGGTCGCCGTCCGACAGCCGGCCCACCTGCTCGACCGTGCCCAGGGTGCCGACGCCGGCGTACGTGCCGTCGACGCGTGGGACGAGCAGCACGCGTGGCTTGCCGCCGGTGCCCTTCGCCGCGGCCTGGGCGGCCTCGACGGCCGCCCGGACCTCCGCGTCCGACAGGTCGAGCGGCACCACCATGCCGGGCAGCACCACCTCGTCGTCGAGCGGCAGCACGGGCAGGGTGAGCGGTGTGGACGTCGAAGCCATGATCTCCCCTTCGGCAGGCAAGTTGAGCTATGCCGACTCAATGCACGGGGCAGGGTGATTGTTCCCAGGGATTTGTTCGCTCTGAGCGATCGCCATGGAGAGGTGCGGGTGTAGCCCGTCGGAGTGAATCGGGTGCCGGCCCTCAGCGGTCGGCCAAGCCCTCAGCGGCCGCGGAGCGCGGTGTCCGCCGCGGGGCGCGGATCGTCATCCCCCGCGCGCGGCCGCGAGGGCGCCGGGACGGCGGGCCCGGCGAAGCGCTCGTGGAGCGCCTCGGCGTCGACGGCCGCCGGGGCGGGCGGCACCGCGTCCGCCGCCACCGTCTCCGCCCGCTCGCGCGGCCGGACCGGGCCCGGCAGCCCGTCGCGGATCAGCGACCGGCAGGCGATTCCCGTGAGCAGCGCGATGGGGTGCCCGGCGCTGGCCAGCGGATCGATCAGCTCGATCAGGTCCTGGGCGCACATGGCGCCCGCCACGCCCAGCATGATCCACCGCGCCGGGCGCGACACCAGCCCGGAGAGCGCGCCGATGCAGGCCATGAGGCCGAAGCTGATGCCGTAGTCGAGCCGGTGCAGCGAGGATTCCGGCAACTGCCCGGCCGCGACGGCGCCGGCCACCGGGAGCTCCGTGGCGAGCGTGGCGAGGACGTGTCCGACGAGGAAGACCCCGGCCGTCCGGGCGCCGCCCACGCGCCGTTCCAGCGCGGTGAGGACGAGCGCGAAGGCCACGCCGTAGGCGGAGTAGAGCCCGCCGGCCACCCACAGGGCGCTGGCGATCAGGACGATCAGCGGCTGTTCGGTCAGGTGGGCGGCGTCGGTGCTGGAGTCGCGGAGCAGTTGGCTGACGGTGGCCTGGTCGCCGAAGTCGGCGTAGACGGCCGTGCCCAGCAGGATCAGGCCGTAGCAGAAGGTGAAGGGCGTGCCGGTGGGCGTGGGCAGCAGCCGGCCGAGGCGGCGGAGCACCGTGCGGAGGCGGCCGGGGGCGGCGGCCGCCTCGTGGGCGTTCCCGTCGGCGTCAACCGCAGTCACTCGGCCAGCCCCTTTCCGCGCATTTCTCCGGGCCTCCTTGAACATTAAGGTCCACGGTCGGGCACCGGATCAACCTCCGGCCGTGACTCCGGTCACCTTTGTCAACCTCTTGACGTGTACCGGCGTCGGCCGATTCGTCGACAGTCACCGAACGGTCAACAGGAGGCAGCAGCACATGCACCACATGAAGCACAGCGACTCCCCCACCACCGTCGTCGACCGCCGCGACGGCCCCCACGGGGAGGTCGTGCTCAGACGGCGGGGCGAGCACTTCGAGATCATCGCCAACGGCTGTTTCCTGATGGACACCTCGGACGGGCGCTCCGAGCGGCTGCTCGTCGACGCCGCCCTGGCCGCCCTTCCCTCGGACCGCCGGGATCCGGCCGTCCTGATCGGTGGCCTCGGGGTGGGCTTCTCGCTCGCCCGGGCCGCGGCGGAGCCCCGCTGGGGGCGGATCGCCGTCGTCGAACGGGAGGCGGCCGTCGTGGACTGGCACCGCTCGGGCCCGCTGGGCGCGTACTCGGCGGCGGCACTCGCCGATCCCCGCGCCGAGATCGTCCACGCCGACCTCGTGTCGTACCTCCGGGCGCCGGGGCACCGTTTCGACGTGCTCTGCCTGGACATCGACAACGGCCCCGACTGGACCGTCACCGAGGACAACGGCAGCCTCTACTCCCCCACCGGGCTCGCCGCGTGCCGGGACCGGCTGACGCCCGGCGGGGTGCTCGCGGTGTGGTCCGCGCAGCCCTCCCCGGCGTTCGAACAGGCCCTCCGTAATGCCGGGTTCGCCGGGGTAACGACGGAAGAGATCACCGTTGCCCGAGGCGTCCCGGACGTCGTTCACCTCGGCATCCGTGCCGCGTAGCCGAGTCCCGCCGGGTGCCCGTACCCTGCCTTGCACAGGTGCAGGACCCGTAGTCACTTCGCTACGGGAACACGCTTAGGGGCGGGGCGCATGGAGCACACACACATCGGCCCGAGCGGCGTCGTGGCCTCCACCGGGGCACAGCGTCGGGTACTGATCGTCGAGGACGACCGGACGATCACCGACGCCATCGCGGCCCGGCTGCGGGCCGAGGGATTTCAGGTACGCACCGCGGGCGACGGGCCCGCCGCCGTCGACACCGCCGAGGCATGGCAGCCGGACCTTCTGGTCCTGGACGTGATGCTGCCCGGTTTCGACGGCCTGGAGGTCTGCCGCCGGGTTCAGGCGCAGCGGCCCGTGCCCGTCCTCATGCTGACCGCGCGCGACGACGAGACGGACATGCTGGTCGGTCTCGGCGTCGGGGCGGACGACTACATGACCAAGCCGTTCTCGATGCGCGAGCTCGCCGCCCGGGTGCACGTGCTGCTGCGCCGGGTGGAGCGGGCCACGCTGGCCGCGCACACCCCGCGCAGCGGCATCCTGCGGCTGGGCGAGCTGGAGATCGACCACGCGCAGCGCCGGGTGCGGGTGCGCGGCGGGGACGTCCATCTGACGCCCACCGAGTTCGACCTGCTCGTCTGCCTGGCCAACACCCCGCGCGCGGTCCTCTCCCGCGAGCAGCTGCTCGCGGAGGTGTGGGACTGGGCGGACGCCTCCGGCACCCGGACCGTGGACAGCCACATCAAGGCGCTGCGCCGCAAGATCGGGGCGGAGCGGATCCGTACGGTGCACGGGGTCGGGTACGCGCTGGAGACCCCGGCGGCATGACGGCACCCATGGCCCGGGGCGGACGGCATGACTCGTTACGGTGATCCCGGTGTCCGGTGAGCGCCGGCCGCCGCAGGGTCTGTGGAGCACGCTCTGGGAGGCGCTGCGCCCCCTGGATCCCTACCGGTCGGTCAAGGCGGCGCTGGGCGCGCTGGTGATCGGCTCGGTGGTGATCACCACGTTCCTGGTGTTCGTCGCCATCCACTCGGCGACCGAGCTCCGGGTGATCACCGTCTTCTCGATCATCGCCTCCCTGCTGATCACCCAGTTCGTGGCGCACGGCCTGACCGCGCCGCTGGACGAGATGACCGAGGTCACCCGGTCGATGGCACAGGGTGACTACACCCGCCGGGTGCGGGCCGGGCGGCGGGACGAGTTCGGGGACCTGGCCGAGGCCTTCAACCGGATGGCGGCCGACCTGGAGGCGGTGGACACCCATCGCAAGGAGCTCGTCGCCAATGTCTCGCACGAGCTGCGCACCCCCATCGCGGGGCTGCGGGCGGTGCTGGAGAACGTGGTGGACGGGGTCTCGGCCCCCGACCCCGAGACGATGCGCACCGCGCTGCGGCAGACCGAGCGGCTGGGCCGGCTGGTGGAGCAGCTGCTGGACCTGTCCCGGCTGGACAACGGGGTGGTGCCGCTGCACGCCCGGCGCTTCGAGGTCTGGCCCTATCTGGCGGGGGTGCTCAAGGAGGCGAGCATGGCCTGCGGCAGCGGCTCCTCGCCGCGTGCCCGCAAGGACGTCCATCTCCACCTGGACGTCTCTCCCCCGGAGCTCACGGCGCACGCGGACGCCGAACGGCTGCACCAGGTGGTGGCCAATCTGGTGGACAACGCCGTCAAGCACTCTCCCCCGCACGGCCGGGTCACCGTCCGCGCCCGCCGGGGCGAGGGGACCCAGTCGCTGGCCCTGGAGGTGGTGGACGAGGGGCCGGGCATCCCCGAGGCCGAGCGGCACCGCGTCTTCGAGCGCTTCAACCGGGGCACCGGCGCCTCTCAGGGGCCGGGCGCCGACGGCGGTACGGGCCTGGGCCTGGCCATCGCCCGCTGGGCGGTCGATCTCCACGGCGGGAGCATCGGGGTGGCCGAGTCCCCGCGTGGGTGCCGCATCAAGGTCACGCTTCCGGGAGGTCCTCGTGAGCCGAGTTGACGTAGGGTCGGTGGTGGGAGCACACACCCGACCGGATGTGGGGCAGGGTTCGGCGAACCCAGGAGAGCCCGGGGTCAAGCGGAACCTCCGGGTTTTCCCAGCTCTCCGTGCCCTGAAACCCTGGGTCGAGTGTGACTTAGGCGACGACTGGCCCGGGTGGCCTGCATTAAGGGTCCCGACAGGCGTAGCCTTTATTCCCGCTGTCCACCACCTTAGGAAGCGGAAGAGGGCGGTTGCCGCCGTGTCGCCACAGTCCCCCAACACCTCGAGCATCTCGACCGACCAAGCAGGGCAGGGCAAGAGTCCTGCTGATGTGTTCGGTCCCAATGAGTGGCTCGTCGACGAGATCTACCAGCAGTACCTCCAGGACCCGAACTCGGTCGACCGAGCCTGGTGGGACTTCTTCGCCGACTACAAGCCGGGCACTGCGGCGGCCACGCCGCCGCAGGCGGTGACCGGGGGTACCCCGGGCGCCCCGGCCCCGGCCGCAGGCGCTGCCGCGCCGGCCCAGGCTCCCGCAGCTCCGGCTGCCGCGAAGCCCGCCGCCGCCCCGGCGGCCCAGGCCCCGGCCGCGCCCGCCGCTGCTCCGGCAGCACCGGCCGCCGCCCCCGCCGCCGCGAAGCCCGCGGCCGCCGCGCCGGCCAAGCCCGCCGCCGCCCGCCCGGCGGCTGCTGCCAAGGCAGCCGAGCCGGCCGTCGGTCCCGAGTTCGTGACGCTGCGCGGCCCGTCCGCCGCGGTCGCCAAGAACATGAACGCCTCCCTGGAGCTGCCGACGGCCACGTCCGTCCGCGCGGTCCCGGTGAAGCTGCTGTTCGACCAGCGCATCGTCATCAACAACCACCTCCAGCGCGCCCGCGGTGGCAAGGTCTCCTTCACGCACCTCATCGGCTACGCCATGGTGCAGGCGCTGAAGCTGATGCCGTCGATGAACTACTCCTTCATGGAGAAGGACGGCAAGCCCACCCTCGTCAAGCCCGAGCACGTCAACCTCGGTCTGGCCATCGACCTGGTGAAGCCGAACGGCGACCGCCAGCTCGTCGTCGCGGCCATCAAGAAGGCCGAGACCCTGAACTTCTTCGAGTTCTGGCAGGCCTACGAGGACATCGTCAAGCGCGCCCGCGTCGGCAAGCTGACGATGGACGACTTCACCGGCGTCACCGCGTCGCTGACCAACCCCGGCGGCATCGGCACCGTCCACTCCGTGCCGCGTCTGATGCCCGGCCAGGGCCTCATCATCGGCGTGGGCGCCATGGACTACCCCGCCGAGTTCCAGGGCACCTCGCAGGACGCCCTGAACAAGATGGGCATCTCCAAGGTCATGACCCTGACCTCGACGTACGACCACCGGGTCATCCAGGGCGCCGCCTCCGGCGAGTTCCTGCGGATCATGCACCAGCTGCTGCTCGGCGAGAACAACTTCTACGACGACATCTTCGAGGCGCTGCGCATCCCCTACGAGCCGGTCCGCTGGCTCAAGGACATCGACGCCTCGCACGACGACGACGTCACCAAGGCCGCCCGCGTCTTCGAGCTGATCCACTCCTACCGGGTCCGCGGCCACGTCATGGCCGACACCGACCCGCTGGAGTACCGCCAGCGCAAGCACCCCGACCTCGACATCACCGAGCACGGCCTCACCCTGTGGGACCTGGAGCGCGAGTTCGCGGTCGGCGGCTTCGCCGCCAAGTCGATGATGAAGCTGCGCGACATCCTGGGCGTGCTGCGCGACTCGTACTGCCGCACCACCGGCATCGAGTACATGCACATCCAGGACCCGAAGCAGCGCCGCTGGATCCAGGACCGCGTCGAGCGCCCGCACCACAAGCCGGAGCGCGAGGAGCAGCTGCGCATCCTGCGCCGCCTGAACGCCGCGGAGGCCTTCGAGACCTTCCTGCAGACGAAGTACGTCGGCCAGAAGCGCTTCTCGCTGGAGGGCGGCGAGTCCGTCATCCCGCTGCTGGACGCGGTGCTGGACGCGGCCGCCGAGGCCCGTCTGGACGAGGCCGTCATCGGCATGGCCCACCGTGGGCGGCTGAACGTCCTCGCCAACATCGTCGGCAAGTCCTACGCGCAGATCTTCCGCGAGTTCGAGGGCAACCTCGACCCGAAGTCGATGCACGGCTCCGGCGACGTGAAGTACCACCTGGGTGCCCAGGGCGTCTTCACCGGCCTGGACGGCGAGCAGATCAACGTCTCGCTGGCCGCCAACCCCTCCCACCTGGAGACGGTCGACCCGGTCGTCGAGGGCATCGCCCGCGCCAAGCAGGACATCATCGGCAAGGCCGGCACGGACTTCACCGTCCTGCCGATCCAGCTGCACGGCGACGCGGCCTTCGCGGGCCAGGGCGTCGTGGCCGAGACCCTGAACATGTCGCAGCTGCGCGGCTACCGCACCGGCGGCACCGTGCACATCGTCATCAACAACCAGGTCGGCTTCACCGCGCCGCCGGAGTCCTCGCGCTCGTCGATGTACTGCACCGACGTCGCCCGGATGATCGAGGCGCCGATCTTCCATGTGAACGGTGACGACCCGGAGGCCGTGGTCCGCGTCGCGCGGCTCGCCTTCGAGTTCCGCCAGGCGTTCAACAAGGACGTCGTCATCGACCTGATCTGCTACCGCCGTCGCGGCCACAACGAGTCCGACAACCCGGGCTTCACGCAGCCGCTGATGTACGACCTGATCGACAAGAAGCGCTCGGTGCGCAAGCTCTACACCGAGTCCCTGATCGGCCGTGGCGACATCACCCTGGAAGAGGCCGAGCAGGCCCTGCAGGACTACCAGGGCCAGCTGGAGAAGGTCTTCGTCGAGGTCCGCGAGGCCGACACGGCCCCCGCCGAGGCCCCGGCCCCGGCCCCGCTGGACGGCTTCCCGATCGCGGTGGACACCGGGATCTCCCAGGAGGTCGTCAAGCGGATCGCCGAGTCGCAGGTCAACCTCCCCGACGGCGTCACGGTGCACCCGCGTCTGCTGCCGCAGCTCCAGCGCCGCGCCTCCAGCGTCGAGGACGGCACCATCGACTGGGGCATGGGCGAGACCCTGGCCTTCGGCTCCCTGCTGATGGAGGGCACCCCGGTCCGGCTCGCCGGCCAGGACTCCCGCCGCGGCACCTTCGGCCAGCGCCACGCGGTGCTGGTGGACCGGGAGACCGGCGAGGACCACACCCCGCTGCTCTACCTCTCCGAGGACCAGGCCCGCTTCAACGTCTACGACTCGCTCCTCAGCGAGTACGCGGCGATGGGCTTCGAGTACGGCTACTCGCTGGCCCGCCCGGACGCGCTGGTGCTGTGGGAGGCCCAGTTCGGTGACTTCGTCAACGGCGCCCAGAGCGTCGTCGACGAGTTCATCTCCTCCTCCGAGCAGAAGTGGGGCCAGACCTCCGGCGTCACCCTGCTGCTGCCCCACGGCTACGAGGGCCAGGGCCCGGACCACTCCTCGGCCCGTGTCGAGCGGTTCCTCCAGCTCTGCGCGCAGAACAACATGACGGTCGCCATGCCGACGCTGCCGTCGAACTACTTCCACCTGCTGCGCTGGCAGGTCCACAACCCGCACCACAAGCCGCTCATCGTCTTCACCCCGAAGTCGATGCTGCGTCTGAAGGCCGCGGCGTCGAAGGTGGAGGAGTTCACCACCGGTCGCTTCCGTCCGGTGATCGGCGACGAGAGCGTCCAGGCCGAGGCCGTCCGCAAGGTCGTCTTCTGCTCCGGCAAGGTCTACTACGACCTGGAGGCCGAGCGGCAGAAGCGCGGCCTCACGGACACCGCCATCATCCGTCTCGAGCGCCTCTACCCGCTGCCGGGTGAGGAGCTCCAGGCCGAGATCGCCAAGTTCAAGAACGCCGAGAAGTACATCTGGGCGCAGGAGGAGCCGGCGAACCAGGGTGCGTGGCCGTTCATCGCGCTCAACCTGATCGACCACCTGGACCTGGCCGTCGGCGCCGACGTCCCGGCCCGCGAGCGACTGCGCCGGATCTCCCGTCCGCACTCCTCGTCCCCGGCGGTCGGCTCGGCCAAGCGCCACCAGGCCGAGCAGGCGGCGCTGATCGCCGAGGTCTTCGACGCCTGAGCGACCGCCTAACGGCAACAGCGGCACATGAAAGGCGGGTTCCCCCTCACGGGGGAGCCCGCCTTTTCGCCGTATCGACCCGCCGTATCGACCGCGAGTCCAGCCGCCCTTGAGGCGGGAACGGCCACAGTGGGCCATGACGACGAGGACAACCAGGACCACATACGAGGACCTGTACATCGCGGGCTGCGCGGCATGGCTGCCGCCTGCGGTCCCCGTGCCGGAGGCGATCGCCCGGCGCACGGGCGCCGTGTCCGTGACCGTCGCGGGGGCGGAGGACTCGGGGCCCGGGATGGCCGCCCGCGCCGCCCGGACCGCGCTGCGGCGCGCCGGGCACGGGCCGGAGGACATCGGGCTGCTGCTCCACGCGGCGCTCTACGACCAGGGGCACGAGCTGTGGGGGTCGGCCTCCTACGTCCAGTCGCTGGCGCTGCCGGGCGCCCGGCCCGCCTGTCCGGCGCTGGAGGTGCGGCAGGTCTCCAACGGCGGGATGGCCGCGCTGGAGCTGGCGGCCGCGTACCTCCGGGCGGGCACCGACCGGCCAGCGGCGCTGCTGACGGCCGGTGACGCCTACCGCCCGCCCGGCTTCGACCGCTGGCACAGCGATCCGGGCACGGTCTACGCGGACGGCGGGGCCGCGCTCGTGCTCTCCCGCACCGGTGGTTTCGCGCGGCTGCGGTCGCTGGTGACGTGCTCGGAGCCCCGGCTGGAGGGCATGCACCGGGGCGACCGCCCCTTCGGGCGGGTGGGGACCGTCGACCTCGACGCGTGCAAGCGGCAGTTCCTGCGGCGGGTGGGCCGGCCGGCGGCGGTGGCCTGGGTGGCGGGCGGGCAGCGCCGGGCGCTGACGGGGGCGGTGGAGGCGGCGGGCACCGGTCTGGGAGAGGTGGACCGGTTCGTCCTTCCGCACCTGGGCAGGCGGCGGCTGGACGCGGCCTACTTCCTTCCGTTCGGGATCGATCCCGAACGGACGACGTGGGGCTGGAGCCGGGGCGTGGGGCATCTGGGGGCGGGCGACCAGTTCGCGGGGCTGGCGCGGCTGGTGGAGACGAAGGAGGTGGCGCCCGGGGAGCTGGTGCTGCTGGTGGGGGTGGGGGCCGGGTTCACCTGGTCGGCGGCGGTGGTGGAGATCGTGGAGGTGCCCCGCTGGGTGGACTGACCGGCCGGCCCCGGATACGGCATCGGTACGGACGACCGATCGGCCTGGATGACCGACCGGCACGGATGACGGATCAGCCCAGATACGGCTCGAAGTCCCAGTAGGGGCGGACGCGCTGGCGGGCGGCGAGGGTGTGGGGGTGCTGGGCGCCCAGGGAGCGGGTGAGCCGCTGGAGGGCGTCCGCCTCGATCTTGCCCGCCTCCTCGTGCTCCCGGAGCCCCCGCAGGTCCATGGCGAGGGCCACTTCGCAGGAGAGGGTGAAGGGGTGGTCCTCCCCCAGCGTGTGCCGGGCCCGCCGCAGGGTGTCGCGGCTGAGCTCCAGGGCGCCCTCGATCCGCCCGGTGAAGTTCCGGCCGCCCGCGGCGTTGAGGGCGCAGCCCAGGACCCAGGGGTGGTCCGGGCCCAGGGTGGCGGTGAGCCCGGCGAGGGCGGCCTCGAACATGGTGAGGGCCTCGGAGCGCTCCCCGGTGGCCTGGAGGATCAGGCCCGTGTTGGAGAGCATGCCGGTGCTGATGGGGTGGGCGGGGCCCAGCAGTTCGCGGAAGCCGGCCTCGCCCTCGGCGATGAGGTCCTTGGCCTGCTCCAGGTCGCCGTGTTCCCGGGCGTAGTTGCCGTGGTCGACGACGACGCCGAGGGTGGCGTAGTGGCGGCGGCCGTGGACCTGCTCGGTCTGTTCGAGGAGGCTGGCCAGGGCGCCGCCCATGTCCGCCAGGCCGCCGGCGCGCCGCTCGCACAGCAGCAGGTTGTGCCGGGCGCGCAGGGTCTGGGGGTGCTGGGGGCCGAGGACCTGGACGTGGAGGCGCATGCCGAGCTCCTGGCGGGCCAGCGCGTCCCTGTAGCGGCCCATCAGCCGCAGGTCGCGGGCGCAGGCCATGGCGGAGACAAGGGTCGAGGCGTGCCGGGCGCGCAGCAGGGTCTCGCGTTTGCGGAGGGTCTCCAGGTCGATCTCGTACGCCTCGGTGTAGCGGCCGAGGAGGCGCAGTCCGACGCCGAGGTTGTGCTGGGCGAGGAGGGTCAGGTAGTCGTCGGGGCCGAGGAGTTCGAGGGCGGTCTCCAGCACCTCGCGCTGGGCCGTCAGGGCTTCGTCGTACTGGCCGAGGTAGCGCTGGTCGGCGGCGAGACAGCTGGTGGCGGTCATCAGCCGGGTGCCCCCGTGGCCGGAGGTGGCGCGGAGGTGTTCCAGCAGGGTGCGGTCGAGTTCGTAGGCGGGGCGGAAGTGGCCGTAGGCGCGGAGGATGTTGCCCTGCTGGGTGGTGAGCTCGACCATCCTGGGGTGCTCCGGGGGGTGGAACTCCGACCAGTGCTCGCGGACCTGTTCGGCGAGGGCCGTTCCGGTGCGGAACTCGCCGCTGCGGAAGCAGTAGCGCAGCAGGTTGAGGACGGTCTCCTGGACGCGGGCGTCCTGGCTCGCGAGGGCGCCGGAGGGTTCGAGGTGGGGCAGGAGCTCGGCGTAGCGGGGCCAGAGCCGGGAGTCCTGGGGGTTGCCGGGGTCGGCCGCGGCGAGCATGCGGCGGACGACGCCACGGTGGGTCTCGCGGTCCTCGGGCGAGGTGAGGCGGCCCACGATGTCGTGGACGATCCGGTGCATGTGCACGGATTCCTGCTCGGGGCCAGGTTCCTCGCCGGCGAGGGCGGAGCGGGTGTCGCGGGTGACGACCGAGTAGTTGACGAGGGTGTCGAGGGCGCGGGTCCAGGCGGCGAGGTCGGTGGCGAGCCAGCCGAGGCCTTCGGGGAGCTCGGCGGCGGGCAGGTGGCGGACGAGGCCGATGGGGATGCGGCCGGGGGCGAAGGCGGCGCACAGGGAGAGCAGCTCCACGGCGTGGGGCTGGTCCTCGCGAAGGCGGTTGATCAGTATCGACCAGGAGGTGAGGGAGGAGCGGGGGACGCCGTCGAAGCCGCTCTGGTCCGCCAGTTCGGAGAGCTCGCCGTCGCGGACCATGCGGAGGTAGTCGGCGACCTCCATGTCGGACTCGCCGAGCCAGGCGGCGGCCTGGACGAGCGCGAGGGGGATGTCGGCGAGCTCGGCGGCGACCTCGTCGGCCTGCTCGGGGGTCAGCCGGGGGGCGCGGCGCAGCAGATAGCCGGTGCTCTCGTGGCGGTCGAAGCCGGGGATCTCGACCAGGGTCGTCCGGCTGTCGCTCCAGCTGCGGTTGCGGGAGGTGATCAGGACGTGGCCGGGGCCCTCGGGGAGGATATCCTCGGCGCTCTCGATGTCGTCCCAGCCGTCGAAGATCAGCAGCCAGCGGCCGTAGGGGTCGCCGCGGCGCAGTGCCTCGTGGAGGGCGCGGATGCGCTCGCCGGGCTCGGAGCCGCTGACCAGGCCCAGCTCGGGGGCGAGTTCGCCGAGGCGTTCGCGCAGGGTGCCGCGCGTATCGGAGTTGATCCACCAGATGACGTCGTAGTCGGAGCTGAAGCGGTGGGCGTACTCGGCGGCCATCTGGGTCTTGCCGATGCCGGACATGCCGAGGAGGGTGACGACGGCGGTGCCCTGCTCGGCGTCCATCAGGTGCTGCTGGAGGCTGTTGAGGAGCTCGTCGCGGCCGGTGAAGCGGACGTTGCGGCGGGGGACCTCGCCCCAGACGGCCGGGGGGTCGTTGGGGTAGCGGGAGCCGGGGCCGGCGGGCAGCGGGCGGCGGGCGCCGCCGGTGGGCAGTCCGAGCCGGGTCAGGAGCCGGCGCTCGGCCTCCTGGGCGCCGACGCTCCACAGGTCGACGGGCTCCAGGACGGCGGTGGCCGGGAGCAGCGCGCGGTTGGTGAGGTTGACGGCGGCGAAGCGCTCGGCGTGGGTGGCGACGATGCCGCGCAGGGCGGCGCTCCACTCGCCCTCGCGGCGCGGGCCGAGCTGGAAGAACCAGTCGCTGAGCACCAGCAGTATCCGGCCGGAGGCGAGCAGCAGGTCGTCGATGGAGCTCTCCAGGGGCACCTCGCGGCGCGGGTCCCAGCGGTGGAGGGTGACCCGGTGTCCGTGGGACTCCAGCCGGTGGGCGATCCAAGTGGCCCAGGGCCGGTGGAACCCGGCGAAGACCACGACGAAATGCTCGCTGTCCCGCCCTTGCGCGCCGGTGCCGGCCGCTTGCCGCTGCGTGGCCATCCGCACGTCTCCCTCGCTGTTCCGCGCCGTGTCGGCCGGGGCCGACCCTGGACACGAGATTACCGTACGTCACCGACAGGTGACGCTGTGCCGATCGTCACGTCGGGTCCGCCGGGCCGCGTCAGCCCCGCGAGGTGCCGTTCCATGGCGATCACGAACTCCCGGCCGGCGGGAGTCAGTTCAGCCGATTCAAGCAGGACGTCCAGGGCTCGCGCGACCTGTCGGAGGCAGGAATCACGGCGGGTGCGGGCCTCGTGCCGGGCCGTGGGCGCGAGGCCCGGGAGCAGTGCCGCCCGGGTCCGGAGGTCGGCGAGGGCGAGGTGGGCGTAGGCGCCCTGGAGGACGCCGCCGACGGGCCGGGGGTCGGGGCGCCAGGCCACCCGGTGGAGGGCGGGCCGGCCGTGCGGCGGCGGGGCGTACAGGGGGACGAGGTCGTGGAGCACGGCGAGTTTGCCGTGCTGGGTCTCGTGGACGAGGACCTCGGCGAGCTCCCTCGGGGAGTCCGGCGGGGTGGTGAGGACGGCGCCGGGCGCCACCCGGTACGTCGCGCTGGCCTTGGCCCCGGGCCGGCCGGCGGGGGCGAGCGGCACCAGGCAGCGCAGCAGGGCCGTCACCTCGGCGGCGCGCGCCGGGTCGGTCGCGCGCAGCAGGGCCAGGGCGGCGCGCCAGTGCCGGGGCCAGGGCACGGCGTCGGTCCGGGGCCCGCCGGCGGTCCGGGGCGCGGCGGGGAGCGCGGAGCGGCCCGCGCCGCCGGGCGGGGCGCGGTACGGGTCCAGGTCGTCCAGGCGGACCGGGCCGCCCGCGAGCCGGCGCAGCCCCTGCCAGCCGGGACCGTGGCCGGTGACGCGGCCGGCCGCGCGCAGCAGCAGGGCGCCGCCGTGCCCGCCGGGTGCGGCCAGGCGGGCGGCGGGGCCGTGGGCGGTCAGCCGTACCGGGGAGTCCGTGACGCGCAGCAGACCGGTGCCGGGGAGGGCGAGCCGTCCGCCGGGGGCCGGGAGGTCCAGGGCGAAGTCGGCGCCGGCGCGCAGGGCGGCGGTGGCGGCGACGGCGCCGAAGTGGCCGAGGCGCAGGGCGAGCGTCTCCCCGTCGGGGGCGGCGAGGGTGTGGGCGAGCCAGGTGCCGACGGAGGGGTAGTCGAGGGTCTCGGCGACCCGGGCGGGGTGGTGCGCCTCGGCGTGTTCGAGCAGTTGCCAGTGCTCCTCGAAGCGCGCGCGGGCGGGGCCGGGGACGGCGGGGGGCCGCTCCAGCCGGGTCAGCAGGGACTTCAGCAGCAGGAGCCGTCCGCTGTGCAGGCCGTCGAGGAGGAGGGCGACGTCGCCGGGGGCGGTCCGGGTCCGGGCGAGGCGGGCCAGGGCCTGGGGGGTGACGCGGCCGGGTCCTTCCAAGCCGCCGGGTGCTTCCGGGCGGCCGTCCGGGGTGCCGTCCGCCGGCCGGGGGCCGCTCACCGGCCGGGGCGCGCCCCGGTGACCCCGCCCTCGCCGCCCGAGTCCCATGCCTCCGCGAGCCGTCCGGGGCCGCGCAGGACGCCCTCCACGGCGTCCGCCAGGGCGGGGTCCCGGGAGGCTCGCAGGGCGCGCAATCCGGTGCGGGCGAGGTCGGGCAGGGGCGACGGGCCGGGCACGCCGTCCGCGCGACCGGTCACCAGGGCGTTCTCCAGCTGGTTCACGCTCTTCTCCTCCCTGCCGCCGTCCACCGGAAGCGGGCCCGCGGCTGCACAGTTCTTCCCAACGCCCCCGGCCCGGAAACCCGTTCGACGGGTCAGTCGGTGAGTCGCGCCACCGCCTCCCGCGTCGCCTGGACCTCGGCCCAGGGCACCTCGGCCAGCCGGCCCGTGAGGTCGCGCCATTCGCGCTGCGCGTCGCGGTAGGCGGCCAGGGCCGCGCGGCGCAGCCCCATGCGTTCCAGGGCGTCGCCGTAGCGGTGGAGGGCGCGGGCGGTGGTGACCGAGCCCGGGCCGTCGGGGGCGGGCAGCCGCCGGGCCTCCTTGGCGGCGGTGTCGAAGGCCGCGGCGGCGTCGGCCACCGGCAGGGCTCCCGGCCGCTCGCTGAGCAGCAGCCGTGCGGTGCCCAGTTCCAGCCACGCCTCGGCGCGGGTGGCGCCGTCCGGGGCCCGGCGCGCGGCCTGTTCGAGCAGGTGGCAGCTTTCGTAGAGGTCGGGCAGGAACCCCTGGCGGCCGAAGCGCAGCACCAGCGCGCGGCCGAGCGCCAGCTGGGCGCGGGTCCGCAGGGGCGACCGGCCGGGGCTGACGGCGTACGCCTCGCGCAGCACGGACTCGGCGCGGGTGACGGGATCGGTGACGGGACCGGTGGCGTCCCCGGCGGAGGTCTCGGTGTCCCCGCCCGGGGGCCCGGCGGCCGGTGCCCGGCCGAGCAGCGATTCACCCCATTCCACGAGGAGTTCGCAGCGCCGGAGGCTGTCGCGGGCGGTGAGGCCGACGGCCGCCGCGTACGCGTCGTCGGCTTCGGGCCACTGGTCCGCCGCCGCGTGGGCGCGGGCCTGTTCGGTGTGGCAGCGCAGCCGTTGGGCGTCGTCGGTGGCGGTCTCCGCGGCGACGTCCAGGACGGCGAGGAGTTCGGCGCCGGAGGAACCGGCCGCCCGGAGCGCGGCGGCGAGGTCGAGGAAGGCGGCGCAGCGCTGGATGTCGGGAGCCTGCTCGTCTACCAGCAGGCGGCAGGCGGTGCGGAGTTCGGCGGCGGCCTCCTCGGCGTGCGGGCCGGGCGCTCCGCCGGTGCCGGTCAGCGCCAGCAGGGTCCGGCCCAGGCGGAGGTGGCGGGCGGAGGTGCCGGGGGGCAGCGCCCGCAGGACGCGGGCGGCGGCGACGAGGTGGTCGCGGTCGCCGTCGTCCTGCCACAGCGCGTAGGAGGCGTCGGCCAGGCGGAGCGCGGCGGTGGCGTGGGTGTCGCCGTCGGGCGGGGCGTGGGTGAAGGCGTCCCGGAGGTGGTCCGCGGCCTCCTCCAGGAGGGCGTGCCGGGACGTGGCGTCGTTCCGTACGGACTCCGTGCCGACGAGGGCCTGGAGCACGCCGCCGAGGACGAGCCGGGCCCGCAGCCCCTCGGCCGGTGCCGCTCCGGGGAGCGGGGCGGTCGCGGCGGGACCGGCCAGGGCGCGAGCCTGGTGGAGCAACGAGGGGTCGCCCTGGACCTGCCAGAGCCGCAGCAGCCGTTCCGCCTCGGCGACGGGGCCGCTCTCGACGGGCGCGGGCCGGTACCAGCGGACCACCCGGGCGGGGACCTCGGCGAAGAGCTCCGGTTCGGCGGCGTCCCGGCGCTCCTCGGCGGGCTCCTCGGGCGGGCCGGGGGGCCCGGGGGCGATGAGCTCCTCGCCGGCGAGCTGGGCGGCCGCGCGGGCGGAGAAGTTGCGGGCGCCCTTGCCGAAGTGGCGCTCGACGTAGTCCGAGCAGTGCTTGAGGACCAGGGCCGCCGCGCCGCGGTCGAGGGAGTGCAGCAGCATCTCGCGGACGCCGTCGGCGAATTCGTACCAGGGGCCGGTGCCGGTGTCCGGGTCCATGTCGGGCAGCCGCCACAGCAGTCCGCTCAGCAGCACCTCGGCGAGCTCCATGGGCCCGGTGTCGGGCAGCATCGCGCGCTGGACCAGCTGCATCACGGGGAGGGTGAGCGGGACGGCCGCCAGGTGGACGGCGAGCCGGAGGGCGCCCGGCGAGGCGCCGGCCCGGAAGGCGCGCAGGAGTTCGTCGGCGCTCCGGGTGCCGGGGGCGCCGGGGGCCGGCGCGGGGCGGGGCGGGTGGCCGGGCAGCAGCCATCCGGCGGCGCCGCGCACCGTCGTACGGCCGGGGCCGGACAGCAGCCGGGCCCAGACGCCGAGCGCCTCGGCGGTCGGCAGCAGGACCGGCACGGGCAGGGCGCCCGGGCCGGGGCCGGGCCCGTAGCCGTCGGGGGTGAAGCGGGTGCTGCCGCCGGTGGCGGGGTCGCGGCGGAGCAGCCCCGGTTCGGCGGGCAGCGCGGTGCGGGGCCACAGGCGGGGCGGCAGGGGCTGGACGACGGCCAGCGGGGCGGTGCGCGCCCAGTGGTGGAGCATGCTCTGGGCGCGCCCCTCCTGCCACAGGGGGCCCACACAGTCGCTGACGACAAGGGTGAGCCGGCGCCCGGTGGGGTCGCGGAACTGGTCGGCGGGGCGCGGGTGAAGATGCCGCGCGCCCCCGGAACCGCTCGTGCCGGAACCGCTCGTGCCGACGAGGGGCGTGCCGTCGGGGGCCCGGTGGAGATAGCGCACCTGGACGTCGCGGAAGACCCCGAGCTGGGCGCAGGTCTGCCGCAGTTCCTCCAGCATCCGCTCCCACACCACCATGGACGGGGAGGTGTCCATCACCAGCTGCACGGCCGCCGGCCGGCGCTCGCCGGGCCGGTGGACGGGCTCCAGCAGCCCGGTGCGGGCGGCGGAGTCGGCGGTGGCGTCCTCGTCGAGGGGGCCCGGGAGGGGCGCGGCGAGCGTGCGGTAGCCGCGCAGGGGCCGCAGCGCGCGCTGGAGGCCCAGGAGTCCGGGCAGGGACGAGGCCATGGGGACGCGTATGGGAAAGGTGTCCACGGCGCCCGGGGGCTCCTGCCCGCGCGCGTACAGGGACACCCGTTCCCGGCGCCGCGCCCGGGGCGGGGAGCCGTCGGCGGCGCCGGGACGGTCCGTACGGCCGCCGGGGGCGGGGTCCGCGGCGCGGGAGGCCGTGGCCTCATCCGCCGCGCCCGCCATGGCCGTCGGGCCCGTCGCACCCGCCGTGCCCGGCCGGACGGCGCCGCCCGGCCCGTCCGGCGGTTCCCCGGCGGCGCCCGGGCCGACCCACTGGGCCAGCCACAGGGCGTCGGCGATCTCTTCCGCCGTGAGGTCCCAGTCCGCGGCCCGCAGCCTGCCGACCAGTTGCCCCAACCGCCGGTCGGGGGGCGCCGTCATCTCTCATCACCTCGGGCGGTCGAGGGGCTGCATGAGCATGTCCGCGAGCCGGTCGCGGGTGACGCGCTCGGTGCGCGGGGCGTGCTGGGTGAGGAAGAGGGCGTTGAGCAGCTGGTCGGCGGCGATGACCTCACCGGGCTCCCGGTCCAGGAAGCGCTGGATGAGCTCGTCGCCGTCGGTCACGGCGTCGTCGCCGAGGTGGGCCCGGACCATCGCGGTCAGCTGCTCCTCGCCCGGCGCCTCCAGCTCCAGCTGGACGCAGCGGCGCAACAGGGCGGCCGGGAAGTCGCGTTCGCCGTTGGAGGTGAGGACGATCAGCGGGAAGGTGGTGCAGCGTACCCGGCCGCCCTGGATCACGGCCCGGCCGCCGTCGTCGGTGAGCACCTCGACCTCGGGTTCGAGATCGGCGATCCGCTCCAGCTCCGGAAGTCTGAACTCCCCTTCCTCCAGGGCGTTCAGCAGGTCGTTCGGCAGGTCGAGATCGCCCTTGTCCAGCTCGTCGACGAGCAGCACCCGGGGCTGGGCGACCGGCAGCAGGGCCGTGCCGAGCGGGCCCAGCCGGACGTACGAGCCGATGGAGCGGCGGGCGGCGCCGGTGCCCTCGCCGCCGGCCCGCTCCAGCTGGACGTCCTGGAGGCGGGCGATGGCGTCGTAGTGGTAGAGGCCGTCGCGCAGGGTGGAGCGGCTGACGATGGGCCACCGCAGCACCCGGCCGAGGCCCAGCTCATGGGCGACGGCGTGGGCGAGCGTGGACTTACCCGTTCCGGGGTTGCCGGTGACGAGGAGCGGGCGGCGCAGGTACAGGGCGGCGTTGACCGCCTCGACCTCCTCGGGGCGCGGGTGGTGGTTCTCCACCAGGCGGCGCAGCACGCCGAGGCGGCGGGCGGCGCTCGGGTCCGCTTCGGCGCCGGTGTCGGGGCCCGAGGAGGCGAAGTCCCGCCAGGGCGGGGGCGGCGGCAGCCGCCGGATTCCGTCGTGCGGCAGCCCGGCTCCCCGGTAGATCCGCCAATCGTTCACACTGGGCTCCTCGTAGCTGGTGGGTGACCGTGAGGCCGACGGTGCCGCCCGGGGCCCCGACACGGCCCGCCCCCGCCCGACGGTACCGTCCGGGGGCCGCCCTGCCGACCCCTCTTCACCCGCCTCCGTACGCGCAATTGACGCGCCGTCACGCCGCGCCCCCGGGTCTGGGCAGCGGGGCGCACAGCGGCTCGCCGGGCGACGGCGGATGGAGCGGCGAGTCGTAGAGCAGGGCTATCGAGCGCGCCCATTCCGCCTCCGGGTCGGGGGCCTCCGGGTCGGCGCAGGCGATCCGGAGGCTGCGTATCAGCTGGGGCAGTCCCCCGGCGGTACGGGCCTCGTCCACCAGCAGGGAGACGCGGCGGTGGAATTCGGCGCAATCCGTGTGCCCCGTGGCGCATCGTCGCCAGATCACGACCGCGTGCCCGGCAGCCAGTGCCGCTTCCATGGCCGTGGCGCCCGCGCCGGCTGCCGCCTCGCCGCAGTAGACCGGAACGGCGGAGTCCGCCGCGAACGACAGCCTGCCGTACGCCGCGTGCCCGCCCTCCCGGCCGGGCCCGCCGTGGCCCTTGAGGGGCGCCTCGCGACGCAGCGGCACGGCCGTCAGCGGGCCCCGGGAGATGCCGTCCCAGCGCTGGTGCCACTCCGGGGTCGGGGGCTCGTCGCGACGGCGGCGGTCCCGGACGACGACCACCCGGCGCTGTCCCAGCGGCAGCGTGTGCGGGTCGATGCCGCCGCCGTCGGCGCCGGGCGGCGACAGCCGCCAGGCGTCCACCGGTTCGTCGAACAGCTCACGCGGCAGCATCACGTGCAGCTCCGCCAGATGACCGCCGGCGTCACCCTGCCGCAGCGCCCGCGCGATGGGCTCGCGGAGCGTCTCGCGCAGCCGCGCGCGGGGGACGCCGGTCTCGTCGCCGACGAGCGGGTTGACCACGCCACCGTCCAGCAGCAGCTTCACACGCCACGGGTAGCGGTCGCCGTAGACGAGCGAGTCGACCTGGACGAGCACGTCGGCCCGGGCCCCGGAGGGCGCCGCCACGCCCGGCTCCACGTCCCGACGCTCGGGCTTGCGCAGCTCGACCGTGCCGGGCGGCGAGGGGGCGCGCGGGCCGTCGGGATCGTCCGAGCCCCCGTGCAGGATCTGGTGGATCTCCACCCTGATGACGTCCGGCAGCGGCTCGGCCTGGGTCGCGATCCAGGTGGACAGCTCGCGCAGCGGCTCGGTGTCGTCCGGGGCCCCGAACCGGCTGACGGCGGCCGCGACCCGCGCCGCGTACAGCAGCACCGCCTCCAGCTCCAGATCGCGGTCCGGGCCGGCTTCCGTGCCGCCGTGACCGCCGTGGCCGCCGTCGCGCAGGTCGTAGAGCAGGCCCACGCCCTCCCGCCAGCTGCGCGGGTCGTGCTCGACGCCCGGCTGGTACGGCTCCTGGATGACGCGGCGTTTGACGGTCTCCACCAACGCCATGACCTCGCCCGGGGTGGCGGGCGGCGACAACTCCGCGAGCCGGGCGAACAGGTGGGTGCGCAGGACGGGCGTGAAACCGTCCGCGGGGCCCGGCCGCAGCGCCTGCTGCATGCCGGTCCAGCCGGCGCCGGTGCCCACGGCGCGGTAGCGGGCGTAGTGGTGGCGGTCGTGGGCGCGGATGACGGCGTGCAGCCGGTCGCGGCCGGGGAGGTCGTCGGCGAGCCGGCGCAGCGCGGTGATGGGCACGGCCAGCCCGGCGGTGTCCTTGCCGCGCCCCTTGCACACGCCTATGACCGCGCCGCGCGCGGTGTCGACGACGGGCCCGCCGGAGCAGCCGGCGACGGGTATCTCCCCGCGCAGCAGCATGGCCGAGCCGTCGGCGCCGTCCCCGCCGGTGGCGGTGCCCACGCCGAAGCGCGGGCCGAGCTCGCCCATGTCCATCGACCAGCCGTGGAGGCTGATCGGGGCGGGCACGACCGCCGAACGGTCGCTCAGCCAGAGGCACTCGGCGCCCTCCGCGCCCTCGACCTCCAGCAGCGCGAGGTCCGGCAGCCGCCAGGGCCTGGGGGGCACGTCGGGGTCGGCCGGCATCGGCAGGGCGAAGGCCACCCGGCCGGGGGCGGTGCGGCCCTGCCAGTCGGTGACGTCGACGGCCGTGGCTCCGCGCAGCACGTCGCCACCCCCGTTCCCCACGACATGGGCGCACGTCAGGGCCCAGCCCGGGGCGATGAAGAAACCACTCCCCCAGAACCGGGCACCGCTCGCGTCATACCCGCCGCCGGGCGCGGAGATGCGTACGACGGCACGGCGCGCGGTGCCCTCCAGGGCGCTCAAGGCGCGCCGGGGGTCGTGGGCGCCGGCCCGGCGGCCGGCCGGTCCTCCCGGCGGCCGTCCCACCGCAGCGTCACCGTGATCGAGGCCTTGGACTCGCCGTCGGCTATCAGGCTGATGACCTGGCCCGCCTTGGCGGACAGCTCGATGCCGAACTCCACGGACACCTCGTCGGGCCGCGCCGCCACGAGTCCCATCCGCACGGACTCCGCGACGCCCCGGACGGTGTCGGCGAGCCCGCCCGCCATATTGGCGACGCGGCGGGCCGCGCCGGAGTCCGTGTAGGAGGAGTCGGTGTACGAGGAGTCTTCGTACGAGGAGTCCGCGTACGGGGCGTCCTCGTGTCCTCCGGGCCCGGTGTTCTTGGGCCCGTCCAGTTCCTGCGCCTCGGTGACCCGTGCCCAGACGACCGTGCCGTCGTCGAGCCGGACCTGCCGGGCCTGAGTGATCCCGTCGGCCATGTGCCCGTCCACCCCCGTCGACCGCGTGTGATGCGGCAGGCACAGCAGGCTAGTGCCCGGGCGGGACGGACGCGAGAGGCCGTGGCCAAAGGCGGTCGGCCCGCGCGTCCTATCCTGGGCGGGACCGATTGGCTCATCCCCTGACGGAGATCACGTTGTACTTCACCGACCGCGGCATCGAGGAGCTGGAGAACCGGCGGGGCGAGGAGGAGGTCTCCCTCGGCTGGGTGGCCGAGCAGCTCCGTACGTTCGTCGACCTCAACCCCGACTTCGAGGTCCCGGTCGAGCGCCTGGCGACGTGGCTGGCGCGGCTGGACGACGAGGACGACGAGTAGGACGCCCGAACGCCGGACGGGCTGACTTTGTCAGCCCGTCCGGCGTTCGAGGACCGGGGTCCGGGGCGGAGCCCCGGGAAACGGTGGAAGGGCGGGACCGGGGACCCCTCACGCCTTGCGCGACCGCCACACGTCGTACGCCAAGGTGAGCGCCCCGTCCACGACGAGCACCGCACCGGCGGTCTTCAGCCCCCGGCGGCCATCGCCCCGCCGCCCGAGCGCCCAGAGCGACACTCCCGCCGCGATCTCCGCCGCGCCGAGCGCCCGCGCCCGCGGCCCCCGTATCCACCGGCCCAGCGGCCCCCGCTCCGACGCGTCGAGGCCGTCGCGCACCACCGTGCGCCAGCCCGGCCACTCGACGGGCTCCGCCTCCGGGGCCGCTTCCGCCGCCGCGCGCAGCTCAGCGGCGCCGGCACCCGGGGCCAGGCCGGGCGGCAGGTGGAGGCCGGCCCGGGCCAGGACGGCGACGAGCCCGAGCACCCGCGCGGCCGCGTCGGCGTCGGAGTCCGGCAGGGTGAGCCGGTCGAACGCCTCCGCGTCCAGCACCGGGTCCAGGCCCAGCCGGGCCCGCAGCGCCGTCATGGCGCTCTCCTCCCCGAGCGGGGAGCCGTCCGCCAGCCAGGTGTAGCCGACCGTGCGGCGGAAGCCCGCCGCGACGACGAAGCCGGCTCCTTCCGCGTCCCACCACAGGCCCACGGCCGGCCAGGGTTCGGCGACGGTCAGGGCGTGCGCCCACTCGGCCGTCAGGGCGGCCGGGGTCGCGTCCTCCGCGTGCCAGGCCTCCTCCCCCGGGACCAGCACGGTCCACTCCTCCCCCGCCGGGGCGAGGAGCAGCGGCTCGCGCAGGAGCTGGGCGGACGGACGGACACGGTCGGGCTCGGCCCGGCAGAGCAGCAGAACCCCCGCTGCCGGGCTGTGATCAGTAGCGGACATGCGTCAACGCTATGCCAATCGGAAGCCCCTTGACTTCCCGGGGCCACGATATATCGTGTTCTACGGAAGACGCGATATGTTGTGTCGCGAGTATCCGCGAGCACGCCCAACGGAGGAGGCCCGGAATGCCGGACCGGTCGCAGTGGTCACTGGCCGCACCCCAGAAGCTCACCTTCGACGAGCCCGTCACGGCGCTCGCGGTGCGCATCGTGGGCGGCACCGTCAATGTCGTGGGCACGGACAGCGGCCCGGCGGGGCTGGAGCTGTCCGCGATCGAGGGAGCCCCGCTCGTCGCCACCTTGCGGGACGGCACCCTCACGGTCGCCTATGAGGACCTGCCCTGGAAGAACATCCTCAAGTGGTTCGACCGCAGCGAGTGGAAGCGTTCGGCCACGATCACGCTGACCGTACCCACGGCCACCCGCGTCGAGACCGGCGTCGTCGGCGCGAGCGCCGTCGTCTCCGGCATCGCGGGCCCCACCGAGGTCAAGGGCGTCACCGGGGACATCACCCTCGTCGGGGTCAGCGGGGACGTCCGCGCGGAGTCCGTCTCCGGGCGGCTGGAGGCCCAGTCCCTCGGCGGCGACCTGCGCTTCAACTCCGTCTCCGGCGACCTGACCCTGATCGAGGGCACCGGCGGCCGGGTCAAGGCGGAGTCCGTCAACGGCGACATGACCATCGACCTCGCCGGCGCCGCCCGCACCCCCGACCTCGCGCTGACCACCGTCTCCGGCGAGGTCGCCATCCGGCTGCCGCAGCAGGTCGACGCCGATGTCGAGGCCAACACCACCAGCGGCCCGGTCTCCTGCGCCTTCGAGGACCTGCGGGTGGGTGGCCAGTGGGGCGCCAAGCGGATCACCGGCACGCTGGGCTCGGGCGGCGGCAAGCTCAAGATCACCACCGTCTCCGGCGCGGTCGCGCTGCTGCGCCGTCCGCCGTCCCCCGATGACGACGCCCCCGCGTCGGGAAAGGTCCTCTGATGCCCCCCGTCTTCGGCCACGGCCGACTCCGCCTGTACCTGCTGCGCCTCCTCGACGAGGCCCCGCGCCACGGCTACGAGGTCATCCGCCTGCTGGAGGAGCGTTTCCAGGGGCTCTACGCCCCCTCCGCCGGCACCGTCTACCCGCGCCTCGCCAAGCTGGAGGCGGAGGGCCTGGTCACCCACACCACCGAGGGCGGCCGCAAGGTCTATTCGATCACCGACGCCGGCCGCGCCGAACTCGCCGACCGGCGGGGCGAGCTGGCCGAACTGGAGCTGGAGATCCGGGAGTCCGTCGCCGCGCTGGCCGCCGACATCCGCGAGGACGTGCGCGGGGCCGCAGGCGATCTGCGCCGCGAGATGCGCGAGGCCGCGTTGAAGGCCCGTACGGGCTCCACGGCCGGCGGCTCCGGGGAATCCGGAGGGGATTACTTCGCCGGGGCGAAGGAGGAGTTCCGCAAGGCCAAGGAGGAGTGGAAGGAGCAGGCTCGCCGGGCGAAGGAGGAGAGCCGCCGCGCCCGCCAGGACGCCCAGACGGCCCGCCAGCAGGCCCGGCAGGCCCAGGAGCAGGCGCGCCAGGAGGTGCGGCGCATCACCGAGCGCGTCCAGGAGCAGGTCCGTGAGCACGCCCGGCACGGCGACTGGCCGGCGGGCATCACCGAGGGCGTCAGCGCGCTGGCCAAGGAGCTCGGCACGCTGGCGGGGCAGATGCGCGCCGGACGGCCTTCGGGGCACTCCGCCGACGAGCCGGAGCAGGTGATCGTCGTGGAGCGGGCGGAGGACGAGCCGCTGCGCGCCTCGTATCCGCTGCCCGAGTGGGCGGTCGCCGATGACGCCCTCTCCAAGGAGCCGGCCCGCGACCTGGACCGGCTGCTGGACCGCTTCCGCGACGACGTGCGGGACGCTGCGCGTGATCACGGGGTGACACCGGAGCAACTCCTGGCGGCCCGGAAGCATTTGGCGGCGACCGCCGCACAGATAGAGGCACTGCTGCGGGGCGCCCCATAGGGGCGCGGGGAACTGCGCGAGCAACCACAGACGGCCCGCGGCCGCCCGTCCGCGCACCAGGCCCGCCCGGTCAGGCGCTCCCGCCGGAAGCCGGGAAACTGCGGGCCACCCGTGGCTGGTCGCGCCCACGCGGCGGAGCCGCATGACGACACTGCCCCGCGCCCCTACGGGCGTCGCCCCTACGGGGCGTCCGCCGCATCCCGAGGGCAGTCGTACGCGTCCCCCGGCCCCCACGTCGTCTTCTCGTCCCCGCTGTCGCGGACCCCGCACTCCAGCGCCACCTCGGGGCCCTGCCGGGTGTCGTGGAGGATCAGCAGCCGCTTGTCCCGGGGCACCTTCCGGCCCTGGTCGTAGACCAGGGTCCCGGTGGCCCCGCGCACCCCGTCGCCGCCCCCGGCACCCCCCGACGCCAGCACGGTCTGCACCGTGTCGCGCGAGAAGGAACCGGTGCCGGAGGCCTGCCGGGCGGTGTTCACGGCGGTGGCCAGCAGCCGCAGCGCGTCCCAGGCGACGGGGGCACGGCCGTCGTTGCCCCACAGGTCGTCCTTGCCGTACGCGTCGAGGTACTGCGTACGGAAGGCCCGGCCCACCTCGTTGGGCCAGTAACTCTTGGGCACGGCGTGCGCCGCGTAGTAGAGCCGTACGCCCGAGTGGCGGCTGCTGGGCTGCTGGGCGTCCACGACGGCGCTGGTCAGATCGTTGCCCCCGAGGGCCGTCACATGACCCCGGCAGGAGGTGCCATTGTCGAACTCGTCGAGGAACGCGGAGAATTCGGTGCCCCGGCCCGCCCAGTACACCACCGTGCGGGGCTCGGCCCGGATCCGCCGGCAGACGGAGGCCGCCATGTCCGCCAGGGTGCGGGCCCGTTCGGTCCGGTCGTCCTGCGGTGGGTCGAAGGGGGCTTCCGGGTCCGCCGAGTAGAGGATCGTGCGGGTGTCCTTGAACTCCTGGACGAACCGGCGGCGCAGATTGTCGCTGTACCGGTCGGTCGGGTCCGCGACGACCACCGCCTCCCGGGCGGGCGCGCACACCCCGGGCGAGGTCTCCACGATATTGCCGTGGCGGGCGAACTCGGCGGCGACACGTGCCTCACGCCGGTTGTCCGGCGCCACCTGCCGGTACATATGGTGCTGCTGCATCTCCTCCGCGGTCGTCACCGTGCCGATCACGGGCAGCCCGGCGGCGCCGAGGATGTCCCGGGCCTTCAGGGTGGCCGCCCGGCTCTGCCCCAGCCCGACCACGCCCATGATCTGCTGGCTTCCGCCGCTCTTCCGTTCCTCCTCGGCCTCCTTGGCGATCCGCTCGGCCGCCTCGGGCGCCTTCGCGAACTGCTGGCCGCCGTCCTCGACCCGGACCCGCAGCCACACCTTGCGGGCCACGTCCCGGGACGCCTCGCGGTTGAGCGCCTCCTGGGCGAGGGCGATGCCGCGCAGTTCGGGGATGGAGCCGCTGTACATGCCCTCCTTCCAGGTCTCGGCGACGGCGGGCACCCCGAGGTAGACGACGGTGCGGACGGCCGTGTTGGGGCGTTTCGCCGCCGCGTCGGCCTCCGCGTTCTGCGTCCGGATGGAGGCCAGCGCCTGCTCGTACAGCTCCTTCGGGGAGATCTCGGAGACCTTGCCCGGAGCGGCCGACTCCGGCATGGCGACGCTCGCGCCGACGCACTCGGTGCTGGTCTCCGCGCCGATCCGGGCCACCGCGAACTGGGCGACGAGCGACAGCGCCGCGACCGTCGCCACCGCCATGACGGCGGCCTCCACACGCGGCGCGGTGTCGGAGTACACCTTGCGGGGCTGGATCTCCGGGTAGCCGCGCAGCCTGCTCTCGGCCTCCTCGTCGGGGCGGCCGTCGTAGGGCCCCGTCCCCACGGTCACCGTCCGGCCCCGGCCCCGGCCCTGGCTGCGGGTCCAGGAGTCGATGGTGGTCGTGGCCGCCGCGAGGGTCTGGGCGGGGTCCCGGCCGTCCCGGCCGACGGCCAGCAGCACCACCGCCGTGCTGCCCGTGCGCTCGACCGCCGTGGGGAAGTCCCGCACCACGCTCTCGGTGACCGAGCCGGGCGCCCCCGCCCGGGGCAGCACGAGGACGAACCGGCTCCTGCGCCGCCGGGTCCACGGCGACAGCGCCCGCCTGCGCTGGACGGCATCCTCCAGATCGCTGAGCAGCGCGCACAGCAACGCGTCGTTCCGGCCGACGACGACCGCCTCGTGGTGGGCGAAGAAGTCGCCGCGCCCGGAGGGGATCCCCGCCCAGCTCCGGAACCAGCCGTTCTTGCCCATCATCCGGCGCTGCTGCCGCCGCCCGTACAGCCAGCGCGGCAGCACGCCGAAGAGCGGCCGGCGCGCCCAGTGCCACAGCCAGCCCGGGACGCTCGCGGGCGGCTGGTCGTCGCCGCTGATCGCGTAGAGGGCCTTGAGGAAGAGGGAGGTCTTGCACCGTTCCGCGTAGCACTTGTCGCGCAATTCTTTTGCCCGTACCGGCGCTTGGGTCTCCCGGGTGCGCGCGTCGGCGAAGGCGCGCACGAGTTCGTAGCGCGGCAGCCGCAACCGGCCGAACCCGGCGGGCCGGTTGCCGTGCAGGGCCATCTCCATCTGTTCGAAGACGTCGTGGGTGTGCGAGGTGACGCCGACGCGCCGCGTCGTCTCCTGGACCCGGGCGAACGGGACGAGCGCCCGCCCCCGGACCCGCAGCCGCTGGCACTCGCCGTCGGCTATCCGCTCCGCCTCGACCCCGCCCGGCGGCGACACGAGGAGCACCAGGGCGGAGGGGCCACGACGGCCCGGCGGCACCAGGACGAACTCCTCGAAGGCCGTGACGAAGTCCCCCACGGACGGCAATGGTGGTACAGGCGTGGACACGCTTCACCCCCCGAACGGCCCGGAGCCGGGCCGGCAAGCCCCTTCCACGACAGCACGACAGGCGGCCATGGCAAGGGACACGGGGATACGCCCCCGTGCGCCCATCATCCTCAGCAGTCCCGGGGTGCGCTACCCACTCCGGCGCACTCCGTTACGCGCCGGGCGCGGCCACGACGGTGACCACGCCGACCACTCGCCCCGTCGCGTGGACGAGGACCGTGCCGCGCCGCCCCGGCCGTACGGTCCCGGTGCCGGCCCGCGCCGGTCCCGTCACCGCGACGCGCCAGCCGTGGGGAGCCGACGGCAGGGACAGCTCGGTGGTTCCCCCCGGGGAGGCCCGGTAGGTGAGCCGGTAGGAACGCGCACCAGGGTCGTACGCCTCGGCGCCGGGAGTACCGGCCACGGCGGGGGCGTACGGGCGGGCCGTGCGCTCCTTGTTGGGGCGGAAGCGCCCTTGCCGGTCCATGGCGCAGTACGTCTCCCCGTAGCACCACTGCCAGCTCGCCCACCCGGACGCGTAGCGCCCGATGGAGGCGACGGCGTCCTCGTAGAACCGGCCCATGTGGGGCAGCGAGCTGTCGAGCGGCCCCCACTCCCCCACCACGACGGGCACGCGGTGCTCGCGCGGGTAGCGGACGACGGCCGCCTCATAGGCCTCCAGCCAGCCGGACGCGGGGTCGTAGTCGCGGCCCGCCTCCATCGCGGCGTTGTAGAAGTGCGGCGCGTAGACGATCTTGGGGTCGGCCACCCGGCCCAGCCCGGTGGGCTTGCCCTCACCCGCCGCCGGGGTGGGCTCGATGAAGATCCAGTGCTTCCGGTCGACAGCGCGGATCGCCTTCGCGATGCGCCGGTACATGGGAGTCACCTGGGTGGCCTCGATCCGGCGGGCTGCCGTGAACATGTCCTCGCCGGGGCGCAGCCGGCCCATGGGCTCGTTGATCGGGTCGTAGCCCAGGACGGCCGGGTGTCCGGCGAGCCGGCCGGCCAGCACCTGCCACATCCGCGCCTGGGCGAGCCGCAGGTCGGCGTCCTCGTAGAGGTGCTCGAAGGCGGCCTGGACGGCGGGTTCGAAGTACTCGGCGAACCAGTCGTCGGGGTGCTGCCGGTAGGGCAGCCCGTCGGTGCGGGTGGCCCATGCGGGGATGCCCCGGTGGTCGCCGAAGGCCGGTCCGTAGACGTCCTGGTGGGCGTCGACCAGCACGCGGACCCGGTACTTCGCCGCCCAGTCCAGGACGCGTTCGATCTTTCGCAGATAGGTTTCGCTGTACTCGCCGCGCCGGGGTTCGAGGTCGTCCCAGAAGACCGCCAGCCGGGCGAAGTCGAACCCTCGCCCGGCCATGTCGCGCAGCGAGCGCTCGGTGATGTCCTCCAGGGCTCGTTCGCCCCGGTGCTCCTTGTCCGCGAGGTTCCAGCCCCGCAGGGTGAGCGCCCGGCCGTGCTCGTCGGTCAGACGGGGGATGCCGGGGGCGCCCGAGGCTTGAGCCCCAGCGGCCTCGGGGGCGAAAAGGGTCAGGACACAGCTGATCGCGGCGAGGAACGCCGCCGTGCGCGAGCGTCTCTTCGGCATCCGTCGTTCATACCGTCAGCACGACCTTCCCGAACAGATCGCCGCTGTGCATCTTTTCGAAGCCCTCACGGGCCCGGTCCAGGGGCAGCACCGTGTCGATCACCGGCCGGACGCCCGTGGCCGCGCAGAAGGCGAGCAGGTCGGCCAGTTCGTCCTTGGTGCCCATCGTCACGCCCGCGACATGGAGTTCATGGAAGAAGATCCGTGTCAGCTCGGCCGCCGGGGGCCGGTCGCCGCTGGTCGCGCCGGAGATCACCAGAGTGCCGCCGGGCCTGAGCGACTTGACCGAGTGCGACCAGGTGGCGGCGCCCACCGTCTCGACGACCACGTCCACGCGGTGCGGCAGCCGGGCCCCCGGCTCGTACGCCGCCTCGGCGCCCAGTTCCACGGCGCGCTCGCGCTTGGCCGCGTCGCGGCTGGTCGCGAAGACCCGCAGCCCGGCCGCCGCGCCCAGCGCGATCGCCGCCGTGGCCACCCCACCGCCGGCGCCCTGCACCAGCACGCTCTGCCCGGGCCGCGCGCCCGCCTTGGTGAAGAGCATCCGGTAGGCGGTCAGCCAGGCCGTGGGCAGACAGGTGGCCTCCTCGAAGGACAGTTCCTTCGGTTTGGGCAGCACGTTCCAGACGGGCACGGCGACGCGCTCGGCGAAGGTGCCCTGGTAGCGCTCGGTCAGGATCGAGCGCGGCTCGCCGGGCGCCACGCCGTGGCCGGTCTCGCCGACGACGGAGTGGAGGACGACCTCGTTGCCGTGCTCGTCGACGCCCGCGGCGTCACAGCCGAGGATCATCGGCAGCGCGTCCTCGCCGATCCCCACGCCGCGCAGCGTCCACAGGTCGTGGTGGTTGAGCGAGGCGGCCTTGACGTTGACGACCGTCCACCCGGGGCGTGCCACGGGCTCGGGGCGTTCCCCCAGATCGAGGCCGTTCAGCGGCTGGTCGCGGTCGATGCGTGCGGCGTAGGCGGCGAACATGAGCCGAACCTAGTGGCGGGGCGCGGCGGAGGAAACCACATGACGCTGTGACACGCGCCGCGTCGCGTCACGCCGCGTCACGATGTGTTCCGCGTCCACGTGTTCACTCCGGCAACGGCCGTATCCGGAGCGGAGGCGGCCTCGCTTCTCATTGACCGGCGATCCACCGGACTGTTGGCTTCCTCCGCGTACTCCACGCGCATATGCACGCAACGCCAGAGGGGGAACAACCAATGCGTTACTTCAGACGTGTCGCCGTGGTGGCGACGGCATGGGGGAGCCTGGCGACGGCGCTGCCCCTCGCCACGGCCGTGGCCGCCGAGGCGCGGCCCCAGCCGCGCACCGAGCGGGTCAACACCGCCTCCGACGGCACCCAGGCGAACGCCGAGACCCTCGGTGCGAAGGTCAGCGCCGACGGGCGGTTCGTCACCTTCGAGTCCCGCGCCACCACCCTCGTACCCGGCACGGCCAAGGAGAGCCGTCGCGTCTACGTCAAGGACCTGCGCACCGGCAGGACCGAGCTGGCCAGCGTCGCGAGCGACGGCACTCCGGCCGACGACCAGTCCTGGACCACGGCGATCAGCGGGGACGGCCGGTACGTCGTCTTCGACTCCCAGGCGAAGAACCTCGCCCCGAACCGCAATCCGGGCGACAACTACGACGTCTTCGTCCGCGACCGGGCGACGGGCCGCACCGAGGTGCTCGTCGAGAACAAGGGCACGAAACCCGCGCACAGTTCGTCCCCCTCCATCAGCGCCGACGGCCGCTACGTCGCCTTCTCGTCCAGCCGGGACGACCTGGTGCCCGGGGACACCAACGGCCAGACGGACGTCTTCGTCCGCGACCGCTGGCAGGGCACCACCGAGCGGGTGAGCGTCATGAGCGACGGCACCCAGGCCGAGGGCTTCTCCCTCTACCCGGTGATCAGCGCGGACGGCAGCAGGGTCGCCTTCCTGAGCATGTCCGACCTGGTCGCACCGGCCGGCGGGCAGAAGGCGCTCCAGCGGCCGCGCGCCCGCGCCCTCTACGTGCACGACCTGCGCACCGGCCGCACCGAGCGCGGCGCCCAGTCCCTCGACGGCGGACCCGTGGCGGTCACGGGCGGCTTCGGGCTGAGCCCGGACGGCCGCTACGCGCTCTTCTCGTCCGCTTCCGCCTCCGTGGTGGAGAACGACACCAACGGCAAGGACGACGCCTTCGCCAAGGACCTGGTCACCGGGGTCACCCGGCGCCTGAGCCTCGCGGCCGACGGCTCGCAGGCCGATCAGGACTCCTACGGCGGCATCGTCATGAGCGCCGACAACCGGCGGGTGTTCTTCACGTCCCTGGCGTCCAACCTCGTCCCCGGCGACACCAACGGCGTCGAGGACGTCTTCGCCAAGGACCTCGTGACCGGCGCCGTCGAACGCGTCAGCGTCGCGGCCGACGGCGCCCAGGCCGACGGCCACTCCGGCGAACCCGACGTCGACCTGGCCGGGCGCACGCTGGTGTTCGGCAGTGCCGCGGACAACCTCGTGCCCGGCGACACCAACAAGTACTACGACACCTTCGTCCGCCGGATCCGGTGACGGCACGCGCCCATGACGAGATGGCGAAGGGCCGGCCCGGACCCCACGGTCCGGACCGGCCCCCTCAATCAAGGTGGGGCGTCAGCGTCGCGCGACGCCGTCCGCCCGTGCCGCCGCGGCCACGGCGGCGGTGACCGCCGGGGCGACCCGCTCGTCGAACGGCGAGGGGATCACCTTGTCCGCGCTCAGCTCGTCCGCCACCACGGCGGCCAGCGCCTCGGCCGCCGCGATCTTCATGCCCTCCGTGATCCGCGAGGCCCGCACCTGAAGGGCGCCCGCGAAGATGCCGGGGAAGGCGAGGACGTTGTTGATCTGGTTGGGGAAGTCGCTGCGCCCGGTGGCGACGACGGCCGCGTACTTGTGGGCGACGTCCGGGTGGATCTCCGGGTTCGGGTTGGCCATCGCGAAGATCAGGCAGTTCTTGGCCATCTTCGCGACCGCCGGCTCCGGGACCGTACCGCCGGAGACTCCGATGAAGACGTCCGCACCGTCCAGCGCCGTCTCCAACGGCCCCGACAGACCGGCCTTGTTGGTGAAGCCCGCCAGCTCGCGCTTGACGTCCGTCAGGTCGGTGCGGTCGCCGGAGACGATGCCCTTGCGGTCGCACACGGCGACGTCGCCGATGCCCGCCTCCACCAGGATCCGGGCGATGGCCACACCGGCCGCGCCCGCGCCCGAGATCACCGCGCGCAGCTCGCCGAGCGTACGGCCCGTCAGCCGCGCGGCGTTGCGCAGCGCGGCGAGGGTGACGACGGCGGTGCCGTGCTGGTCGTCGTGGAAGACGGGGATGTCCACGCGCTCCTGGAGCCTGCGCTCGATCTCGAAGCAGCGCGGCGCGGAGATGTCCTCCAGGTTGATGCCGCCGAAGGAGGGCGCCATGCGCGCCACGGTGTCGATGAGCTCGTCGACGTCACGGCAGTCGAGGGCGATCGGGACCGCGTCCACGCCGCCGAACTGCTTGAAGAGGATGGCCTTGCCCTCCATCACGGGCAGGGACGCCTCGGGGCCGATGTCCCCCAGGCCGAGCACCGCGCTGCCGTCCGTCACGACCGCGACGACCTGGGACTTCCAGGTGTAGTCGTACACCAGCTCCGGCTGTTCGGCGATGGCGCTGCACACCTTGGCGACTCCCGGCGTGTAGGCGAGGGACAGGTCGTCCTTCCCCCGGAGGGGAACGGTCGCCTGAACCGCCATCTTGCCGCCTCGGTGCAGCGCGAAGGCCGGATCGAAGAACTCTGCGCGAGCCCCTTCGTCCGTGCCGCTGTCGCTGCGAGGATTCACGATCTCCGCTGCCACTTTTCTTGACCCCTTTGTCGTAAGTGCAGATCGAGGGTAACCGCCTCTGGGTGTGGGAGGCGGGTCGGGCACATGTCCGAACCATGTCCGGCCCCCGGACGGCGGATGACTTCCGTGCGACGGGGCGGTACGGACAAAGCGGGCGCGCCGCACATGCGCGCCCTGAGCCCCGGGTGAGGGGTGTAACTGGTCTTTCTACCGGAAGACCACTACGGCCGACGAGTGAGTTCCGGGCCCCGGTGGCGCGAACCCGACACGCGATCACGGCGGAAACGTGTCAACTGGCCCTGGACGCGACAAGGTGTCCACGAAGTGAGACAGGTGGTGCGTGACCTGCGTCTCGCGCCAGGAAGTCGATCAGAACAGTCACAGCGGCACAAGGGGTGTGAACCGCCCGGTAACGAATGGGGATCACCCGTTATCCGATTTTGACATGGCTGGCCCCCCGAATGGGGCAGTCCGGATGGCAAGATGCGCAGACCGCGCGAGGTCGCGTCGCACGAGGAAGTGTGCTGTGACTTCTGCCGTGTTTTCGCGTGATTGCCGAATTACCTGTCGTATACCCCCTCAACCGCAGGAGGAACGAGCAATGACCGCAAGCACCACCCCCCGCCCGGCTGCCGCCTGGAATCGTTTGGCCGCCGTCGGCGCGATCGCGGTCGCCGGCACCCTGCTGCTGACCGGTTGCGGCGACCAGAGGAACAAGACCGGCAACGAGGCCGGACCGTCCGCCCAGGGCTCCTCGGCACCGCTCTTCGCCAAGCTGCCCAAGAGCATCCAGGGCACCAAGGTGATCAAGGTGGGCTCCGATATCGCCTACCCGCCCGTCGAGTTCAAGAAGGACGGCAAGACGGTCGGCATCGACCCCGACATCGCCGCCGCGCTGGGCAAGCAGCTCGGAGTCAAGGTCGAGTTCAACAACGGCACCTTCGACGCCCTGCTGACCGGACTGCGATCCAAGCGTTACGACATCGCGATGTCCGCGATGACGGACACCAAGGACCGGCAGGAGGGTCTCGACTCCAAGACCCACAAGAAGGTGGGCGAGGGCGTCGACTTCGTCGACTACTTCAACGCCGGCGTCTCGCTCTACACCAAGAAGGGCGAGACCAAGGGAATCGGCGGCTGGGACGACCTCTGCGGCAAGAAGATCGCGGTCCAGCGCGGCACCGTCTCCGAGGACCTGTCCAAGTCCCAGTCGGACAAGTGCGAGAAGGACGGCAAGGACAAGATCAGCATGGAGGCCTTCGACAACGATCTGGAGGCCCAGACCCGGCTGAAGGCCGGCGGCGTCGACGCCGTCTCCAGCGACTTCCCGGTCGCGGCCTACGCGGTGAAGACCTCGGGCGGCGGCAAGGACTTCGAGATCGTCGGCGACCAGGTGCAGGCCGCGCCGTACGGCATCGCCGTCTCGAAGGACAACGCCCAGCTGCGTGACGCCCTCAAGGAGGCGCTCGACGCGATCATCAAGAACGGCGAGTACGAGAAGGTCATCAAGACCTGGGGCGTCGATGCGGGCGCCATCAAGGAAGCGAAGATCAACGGCGGTTCCTGACCTCCGTCTGTCCCTTCGTTCGTCCTGGCTGTCCCCCTCCTCGTACGGCAGACGCTGAAAGGCACCCCTGTGACTGCTTCCCCCGACAAGCCCGACAAGGCGTCCGAGCCCGACAAGGGGCCGGCGCCCGACAAGGCGGCGAAGCCCGCCGAGACGCCCGAGCCCGGCAAGGCCGAAAAGGCCGACAAGGCCGCCGACAAGGCGCCCGAGCCCGCGCCCGAGAAGGAGACCTCGGCCGAGAAGAAGGTCTCCACGGAGAAGGGCCCCACCGGGAAGGCCCCTGCCGAGAAGGCCCCCGCCTCGGAGAAGGCGTCCGCGGACAAGGACCCGGTGGACCCGGACCCGGCCGATCCCCCGGCCGACCCGCCGGCCGACCCCCCGGCCGCCGCCAAGGCGACCGTCGAGCCCGAGGCGATCAAGGCCATCCCGGTCCGCCACTACGGCCGCTGGATCTCCGCCGTCCTCGTCCTGGCCCTCCTCGGCCTGCTGGTGAACGCCTTCGCCTCCGCGAACGTCCACTACAGCGCCATCCCGGACTACATCTTCGACTCCTCCGTCATCTCGGGCCTCGGCAAGACCGTCCTGATCTCGCTGCTCGCGATGCTGCTGGGCCTGGTCCTCGGCATCGTCCTGGCCGTGATGCGGCTGTCGAAGAACCCCGTGACCTCATCGGTCTCCTGGCTCTACATCTGGTTCTTCCGGGGCACCCCGGTCTACGTCCAGCTGCTGCTGTGGTTCAACCTGGCGCTGATCTTCCCCTACATCAACCTCGGCCCGATCTACCGGGACGAGATGAGCGACTTCATGACCCCCTTCATGGCCGCGCTGCTCGGCCTGGGGCTCAATGAGGCCGCCTATATGTCCGAGATCGTGCGGGCCGGCATCCAGTCCGTCGACGAGGGCCAGACCGAGGCCGCCCACGCGCTCGGCATGAGCCAGGGCAGGACGCTGCGCCGGATCGTGCTGCCGCAGGCGATGCGGGTGATCGTGCCGCCGACGGGCAACGAGTTCATCAACATGCTCAAGACCTCGTCGCTGGCCGCGGCGGCGGCCCAGTACCTGGAGCTGCTGCGCTCCACGTCCGACATCGGGCAGACGACCGGTGCGACAGTGGAGATGCTGTTCCTCGCCGCCACCTGGTACCTCATCCTGACCAGCGTCTTCAGCGTCGGCCAGTTCTACCTTGAGCGGCGCTTCGCCCGTGGCGCGCTGCGCAGCCTGCCGCTCACCCCGTGGCAGAAGGTCAGGGCCAACCTGGCTGCCTTCGGCAACCGTTCCAAGGAAGGCGTCAGCGCATGAACGCGATGGTGAAGGCGCAGGGCGTCCACAAGTCCTACGGCGCCGTGCAGGTCCTCAAGGGCATCGACCTGGAGGTCGCCCCGCGCGAGGTGTTCTGTCTCATCGGCCCCTCCGGTTCGGGCAAGTCCACCTTCCTGCGGTGCATCAACCACCTGGAGAAGGTCAACGCCGGCCGGCTCTACGTCGACGGCCAGCTCGTCGGCTACCGCCAGAAGGGCGACAAGCTCTACGAGCTCAAGGACAGCGAGGTCGCCCAGAACCGCCGTGACATCGGCATGGTCTTCCAGCGCTTCAACCTCTTCCCGCACATGACGGCGCTGGCCAACATCATGGAGGCGCCGGTCCAGGTCAAGGGCGAGACGAAGGCCGTGGCCCGGGAGCGCGCCCTCAAGCTCCTCGATCGCGTCGGCCTCGCCGACAAGGCCGGCAACTACCCCTCCCAGCTCTCCGGCGGCCAGCAGCAGCGCGTGGCCATCGCCCGGGCGCTGGCGATGGAGCCGAAGCTGATGCTCTTCGACGAGCCGACGTCGGCGCTGGACCCGGAGCTGGTCGGCGACGTCCTGGACGTCATGCGGGGCCTGGCCGAGGACGGCATGACGATGATCGTGGTCACCCATGAGATGGGCTTCGCCCGCGAGGTCGGCGACTCGGTCGTCTTCATGGACCAGGGCGTCGTCGTCGAGTCGGGCCGCCCGAGGGATGTGCTGACCAACCCCCAGCACGACCGGACGAAGTCGTTCCTGTCCAAGGTGCTGTAGCCGCGGGGTGGGTACGGCGAGGGGCGGTACGGCCGGGCAGGCCGTACCGCCCCTCCCTCACGAGCGACTCACTTCAGGTCCCTCACGAGCGGCTCACTTCAGGGCGAGCACCATGGCGTCCATAGGGGAGCTCCACACAGCGCGCGCCTCGGCGAAGCCCGCCTCGCGCAGGGTGCGGGCGTGCCAGTCGAGCGGGGGCGTGTCGCCGTCGGCGTGCTCACCGTAGATCACGAAACGCTCGGCGGTCGGGCCGGCGAGGACCGGGTCGGCGGCGGCCAGCCGCCACCAGTCGGCCCAGTCGAGGGCGCCCTCGGCCTTCGCCCGCTCCTGCCGGGCGTGGCGCAGCGCCCGTTCGGCCTGGTTGATGCGCGGGGTGGCGGGGTCCGGCATGTGGTCGGCGTTCATAAAGACGCCTCCGTCGCGGACCAGCCCGGCGAGCTGCCCGTAGAGGGTGCGGAGGGGGTCGCTGTGCAGCCAGTGGAGGGCGGTGGCCGTGAGGACGGCGTCGTAGGTGTCATACGGAAGCCCGGTGGTCCAGCGCGGATCCTTGAGATCCGCGCTGACGAACGTGACCCGCTCGTCACCGTCGAAGGTGCCCCGGGCGATGGCCAGCAGGGCCGGGTCGAGATCGACGCCTACGGAGGTCGCCTTGGGGAATCGTTCCAGTAGACGGGCGGTGATGGAGCCCGTGCCACAGGCGAGGTCCAGCACCCGGGGCTTCGGCCCCGCGAAGGCCTCCACCATGTCGAGCATGACCCGGAACCGCTCCTCGCGGTCGGGCAGATACCACTCCTGCTGGCGGTCCCAGCTGGTCTGCCAGGCGTTCCAATCCATGGCGGTGACGCTCTCGGTCATCCCGTCGCCCTCTCTCCGCAGCGCCTTGTAATACCCTCTAAGCAGAATCGGCCATTACTGGTCGACGACAGCGACCCTAGCCCGGCTGCGTAAGGACTACAAGTGGAACTGGCCTATTACTCGGACTTCGCCGTGCGGCTGGTCAACACCGAGCAGCCCGCGCGCGGCACCGACACCCTCACCTCGCTCGACGTGGCCCGCGAGCTCTTCGGCGCCGCCTCGCAGGCGGCCCGCCGGCTCGTCGACGGCGACCTCACCCGGATGCGCTCGGCACGGGCCCGGCTGCGCGCGGTCTTCGAGGCCGCGTCGGAGGGCGACGAGGTAAGGGCCGTGGACCTGCTCAACGCCCTGCTGATGGAGTTCCCCGTCAGCCCCCAGATCTCGGGCCACGAGCACCGGGACGAGGACGGCCGCCCCAAGTGGCACATGCACATCGCCGACCACGCGGCCAACGCGGGCGCGGTCTACACCGCCACGGCGAGCATGGGCCTGGCAGTCCATCTGACCGAATACGGCGTCGACCGCCTCGGCATCTGCCAGGCCGCGCCCTGCCGCAACGCCTACCTCGACACCTCGACCAACCGCTCCCGCCGCTACTGTTCCGACCGCTGCGCCACCCGCGCCAACGTCGCCGCCTACCGCGCCCGCAAGCGCCTGGAGAACGCCCGCCCCGCCGAGCCGGCGGAGCGCATCGGCCGTACGGCGGCCGCCGCCCAGGACAGCAGCGCCCCCGCCGAGCGCTGACCGGCCCCGGGCGGCGGCCGCAGCCGCAGCCACGCCCGGGCCACCACGAACTCCTCCGGCACCGTGCCGAACTCCCGGCTGTCGTTCTCCACCAGCGGGTTGTCCCCCATCACCCACCAGCCGCCGTCGCGCCGCTCCACCGCGCGCTTGACGATCAGCAGGTCCTGGCGGAACGGATGCCGCAGCACCACCACGTCCCCCGGCCGCACCGGGGCCCCGTACCGCACGACCAGCTGGTCGCCGGGGTTGAGCGTGGGGACCATCGAGGGGTTGTACACCTCGGCCAGCCCGACCCGCAGCAGCCCGCGGCGCTCCCGCTCCAGCTCGTGGCCGCGCTCGTCCAGCTGGTCCTGCATCACGGCAACCTCCGCGTCCGTCTCTCCGCCAGTCCCAGACTGACACCGGTCTTTTGTCCTAAGCCCCCCGGGGCGCCCGAGAAAAGCCTTCCCGCACCGAGTAATCTCGCACCTGAGAAGACGATCACGAGGAAGGACAGCACAATGCTCTCCCGCCTGTTCGCCCCCAAGGTGAAGGTCAGCGCCCACTGCGACCTCCCCTGCGGTGTGTACGACCCGGCCCAGGCCCGCATCGAGGCCGAGTCGGTCAAGGCCGTCCAGGAGAAGTACCAGGCCAACGAGGACGCGCACTTCCGCGCTCGCGCCACCATCATCAAGGAGCAGCGCGCCGAGCTGGCCAAGCACCACATTTCGGTTCTGTGGAGCGACTACTTCAAGGCCCCGCACTTCGAGAAGTACCCCCAGCTGCACCAGCTGGTCAACGACACCCTCAAGGCGCTGAGCGCCGCGAAGGCGTCGACGGACCCGAAGACGGGTGAGAAGGCGCTCGAGCTCATCGCCGAGATCGACCGCATCTTCTGGGAGACGAAGAAGGCCTGACGCCTTCCTCTTCCGCTAGACGCGCGCCGAGGGGCGCCACCGGTTTTGGCCGGGGGCGCCCCTTCGGTGTGTCCGGGGCCGTCCGGTGACGCCGCAGGCGTCCGGCGGGTTCTGGGGCGGCGTCACCGGTTCCGGTGCTGGCGGCGGATCACCAGCAGGGCCGCGTCGTCCTGCAGTGTGCCGCCGGCGTGGGCCAGCAGATCCGCGACGAGGTGGTCGGCCAGGGCGTCCGGGGAGCTCTCCGGCATCCGGGACAGCCGGCTCTCCAGCGGGTAGAAATCACCGTTCGCGTTCCGTGCCTCGGTCACGCCGTCCGTGTAGAGCACCAGCAGGTCGTCCTTTCCGAAGGCGAACCGTTCGATGTCGTACGGGCCGTCGGCCAGGTACCGCAGGGCCAGCGGTGGGGCGCTGTCGGAGCTCTGTGTCCGGAGCGGGGTGACCTCTTCGCCTCGTTTGCGCAGGGGCGGCGGGTGCCCGCAGTTCACCAGTTCCACCGGTGCTTCCGTCTGCGCGATGCCCAGCAGGGCGGCGGTCACGAACTCCTCGCCGCCCCCGCGTTGCCGCACCGCCGCGTCGAGCCGCCGTGCCACCGTGCCGAGGTCGGCCTCGACCTGGGCGGCCTCCCGGAACGAACCAAGCACGTCGGCCGCGGTCTCGACGGCCGACAGGCCTTTGCCCCGCACGTCGCCGATGATCAGCCGGATTCCGCAGGGGGTCTCCAGGACCTCGTACAGGTCTCCGCCCACCCGGGCGTCGGCGGCCGCCGCCAGGTACCGCACCGCCACCCGCAGACCGCCGACGCGTTCGGGCACCGGCCGCAGCAGGGCCAGCTGGGCGGCCTCGGCCACCGAGCGCGAGCGCACCAGCTCCCGCTCGCGCGTGGCCACCAGGACGACGTTGGCGGCACTGATGCAGGTGGTGGCCAGGACCGCGAAGCCCGAGGTCAGATGGTCCAGCAGCGGAACGGAGCGGTCATGCGCCCCCAGCAGCGCGACCAGCACCAGCGCGGCCAGCCCCACCGTCAGCGGGATCCGGGCCCGCCGGGTGCCGACACCGGCCAGCACGGGCGCCGCGGCGAGCACGGGGGAAGCGGTCCAGTGCGGGCCACTGCTCAGGTCGAACCCGATGGCCGTGACCAGCACCGCGTAGGCCGTGACGGCGAGCCGCCGCGCATGGCGAGGAATCCCGAACACCGCAGCCACAGCGTGACACCCCTCGTCAGACCGGCCGTGGGCCGAAGTACTTGACGTACGGGTCCGGGCCGGGGCCATACGGGTGCCAGTCGGCGAGGCCGTCGCCGTTGGGGGATCCGGTGGTGACGAAGGCGGCGAGCGCGCCCGCGAAGGCGCGGGCCAGGTCGTGGTCGTGGCCGTCGACCGTGCCGAGCATGGGTGCGTCGGGGAAGGTGTCGAAGGTGCCGAAGAGGAAGGGCAGCTCGGCGCAGTGGGTGGCGCCGAGGCCGTGGTCGTCGGGCTCGGGGCGGCGGGTGAAGCGGTAGACGTAGACGGGCAGGCCGTGGCCGGCGCGGTGGGCGGCGACCTGGAGGCTGCCGTCGCGGAAGACGCGGTCGCCGGCCAGGTCGGTGTAGACGTGGGCGGGTGTGGCGCCGGGGCGCCGGGCCTCGTAGCGCTCGTAGGCCAGCGGGGCGTCCGCGCCGAGCCGGCCGGGGAGGGCGCCCAGCAGATCGAGGGCGGCCTCGCGAGTGAGGGAGCGCAGACGGGGGTCGGTCGTGAGGAAGGCCGTCATCTCGTCGGAGACCGTGCCGATCAGCACGTCCGTCCCGTCCAGCGCGCCCTCGGCCACGGCCTCCTGCCAGGCGCGGGGCTGGCCGGGGCCGCCGAGGACGGACCACATGGGCGGCGCGATGTCGCCCGGCCGGTGATCGAGGCTGTCGGCCAGTTCCTGGTAGGCGCGCTGGAGCCGCTGCCAGGGCAGTGCGCGCAGGGCCCGGCCGGTGTCGGCCGCCTGGCCGAGGCCGAGGAGGCGCAGGTAGGCGGCGGTGGTCGCGGTGGCGTCGGCGGGGTCCTGGGGCGGCAGGCCCAGGGGGCCGCTCTGGACGATGACCCGGCGGACCATCCGGCCGGTGGCGGGGTCGGTCGCCAGCGACATCGTCGAGTACGCGCCCGCCGACTGGCCGCCGACCGTGACGAGGGCGGGGTCGCCGCCGAAGGCAGCGATGTTCTCGGTGACCCAGCGCAGGACGGCGGCCTGGTCCTGGGGGCCGAGGTTCTCGGCGCCGATGGCGGGCAGGTGGAGGAAGCCGAGGGGGCCGATGCGGTAGTTGGCGGTGACCACGGTGATGTCGCCGAGCGCGGCGAGACGTCCGCCGTCGTACCAGTCCCAGCCGCCGGAGCCGCTGGACCAGCCGCCCCCGTGGAACCACACCAGCACCGGTCGTGGCGCCGACCCGTCGGCGAGTGCCTCGGCCGGGGTCCATACGTTCAGGTTGAGGCAGCCGTCCTCGTCCCAGTCCGGGACGCGCGGTCCCATCACCCCCTCCAGCCGCGAGTGCTCCTGGGGCACCGCCGGCCCGGGGCGGGCGGCGTCCCGTACCTCGCCCCAGCCCGGATGGGCCCGGGGCGGGGCGAAGCGCAGCTCGCCCACCGGCGAGGCCGCGTACGGGACGCCCCGGAAGGCCGCCACCGGCCCCTCCACGACCCCACGCACACGGCCGGTCCGCGTGGCCACCACCGGTCGCCGGTCCTCCATCACCGTGACCATCCTTCTTCCTTCGCCCGTCGCGCACGGCCAACACCGATGACACCGATGACACCGGTCTACGGCCATAAGCACCGGGCGGCCACTTATCGGCGTCCGGGCGCCGCCGGTTCTGTCGCCGGGGGCGAGCCGACGGGACGGCGCCACCACCACCTCGCCCGTCGGGCCCTCGCCAGGCCGAGCGCGGCCGCGCGGTCGGCGGCGCGGGGATCCCGGGGCGCCGGGGCGATCGCGGCGGCCAGCCCCGGGGGCCGCAGCGCGCCGTAGCCGCTGAAGCGTCGCACGCCGCACGAGTGGCAGCGGGATTCGCCTCCGGCGTGGGTCCAGCCTGAAGGGTTGTGCTGGCAACGGCCCCCGGCCAGGGGCGCCGCGCTCATCGCCGGGTCCAGTACGGCAGCACGTGCGCGTCACGGAAGTGCGTCCGCACGGCGACCATCGCGTCCACGACTTTCTCCTCGTCCCCGCTCACCCCGGCCTCCCGCCGCGCCGCCACCAGCGCGGCGCACTCCGTGCATCCGACGGGGGACGCGCTTGCGGGCAGGCCCGCCGCCTCGCGCTCCTCGCGCGTGGCCAGGCGGAGGTCCGCGACGGGCACCTCCCACTGGAGGCCGCCGCCGGGGCGTTGCACCTGGACGTGGGCGTCGGTGCTTCCGATCACTTGCGCGAGTCTGTTCTCGCGGGTGTCCATGACGTAGGCACCGTTCCGGTAGGTCATGGCGCTATCGCCTCCCCAATTCGGCTCATCGAGTCGGCCCTCACGATGCCCGGATCCGCCACCCATAGAGCTTCGCATTGCGGAAATTAACTCCTGTGGGTGACCATCTCCCCACCCTCCGGAAGGATCCGCACACCTGCACCACACTGGGCCGCAAAACGAGCCAGGGGAGGAAGACGTGGGACAACCCGCTCGCCGTACGGCACGTCGCCGCAGGCTGGGAGCCGAGCTCAAAGCGCTCCGGGAGGCTGCCAAGGTCACCACCGAGGAGGCGGCGAGAGCGATCCACGGCGACAAGTCGAAGATCAGTCGACAGGAGACCGGACGCCACCGCGTCCTGCGACTGGAGCTCGACGTGCTGCTCGACCTCTACGGGGTCGAGGACGAGAAACTACGCGAGTGGCTGATCGCCCTCGCGGCGGAGGGCGGAAAGCGCAGCTGGTGGCGCCAGCACAGCGAGATGATTCCGCCGGGATTCAAGGAGTTGCTCACACTCGAGTCCGATGCCGCGCGAATCGCCACATTCCGGTCTCAGATCATCCCAGGGCTCCTCCAAACCCAGGACTACGCCACTGCGGTCATCAACGGCTCATCGGCACAACTGACTGCCGACAAACTCGAGTTTTATGTGGATCTCCGTATGGAGCGGCAGAAAATCTTTCTCCGAGGAGACCCGCCGCAATACCTCGCCATCATCCAGGAGGGCGCCCTTCGTCAGGAGATCGGCGGCCCCGAGGTACTGGCCGAACAGCTTCGCCACCTGGTGGCCGTGAGCCAGCCACCAGAGGTGACGATCCAGGTCATCCCCTTCTCTCAGGGTGTCTTCACAGAAACTCGTGGCTCCTTCGTCCTTTATTCCTACCCGGATCCGCTGGATTTGGACGTCGTGCAAGTCGAATACCTCGACGGCGCCTTGTACCTGGAGGAGGATGAGCCGGTGGCAAGGTATAGGCGGGCGCTCGACGGGCTGCGAGCCTCGGCTCTGTCGTCGCGGCAGTCCATTGAGCTGATCTCGTCCATCGCGGATGAACTTGAACACAGGTGAGGTTCAGCACGTGCTACGTCATGATCTGCCCGAGCGAAAATGGCGCAAGTCGTCCCACAGCGGGGACGAGGGCCATACCTGCGTCGAAGTCGCCGCACTCGACGCAATGGCCTTACGCGACTCGAAACGGCCGGACGGCCCCATAATCCGCGTCGGCGCGGGCGGGTTCAGCGCCTTCACGCGAGCCGTCAAGGACGGACGGCTGTAAGCGGGACGCGCCGACGCGCTGACAAAAGTCACGGCCGCTTCAGGACGCTTCGCTCTGCTGCCGAGGTGGGCCCTCCCGGGAGTCTGTACGTGTCCCCGACGGGGACCGGACGACGACACGGAGGGGCCCGCCCATGCAGACGCTCACCACCACCCCCGCACCCGCCGGGGAGCGCCGGGCCCTGGCGCAGAGCCTGACGCCGCTGGTCGTGGACGCGCTCGTGCCCATGGCCGCGTACTACGTCCTGACCGACGGATTCGGCATGGGCACCGTCGCCGCGCTCGCGTGGACGAGCGTCCTCCCGGCGGCGCGCTCGATCTGGTCGCTCCTCAAGGACCGTCGTCTCAACGCGCTTGCCAGCCTGATGCTCGTCGTCAACGCCGTCGGACTGGCGATGAGCGCTGTCACCGGTGACGCCCGGCTGATGCTCGCCAAAGACAGCGCCGGCAGTGGGGTCATCGGCGCGTCCGTGCTGATTTCCGTGGTCGCAGGGCGGCCGATGATGACCGCAGGGCTCAAGCCCTGGATCACCAAGGGCGGCGACCTCGCCAAGACCGCCGCGTGGGAGCGGCTCCAGCGTGAATCCGCCCGCTTCCGCCGCGCCGAGCTCCGCTTCTCCCTCGTGTGGGGCCTGGCCCTGCTGACCGAATCGGTCTCCCGGGTGGTCGCGGCGTACACCCTGCCCGCGCACACGGTGGTGTGGCTGAGCAACGTCCTCGCGGGTGCGGCGGTGATCGTCGCGATCGTCGTCACGGGACCGGTCGCGGTGGACCCGATGGAGAAGATGGTGGCGGCGGCGGAGGCGGAAGAGGGGCACACGGTTCCCTAGGACGCCCTGGGCTTAATCGATGGCCTGGACCATTCCCGGACCGATTGGATGAGCGAAAACATCCAGTCGACGAGGGATTCATGCGCGACGTGTTCTTCCTGGCTCTGCCGGGGTTATTGGCCGCCGGGGGCATCGCCGGAATGGTGTGGGCCGTGGTGCGGATGCGGCGGCTGAATGCCGCATGGCGCAGCGGGGTCACGGCCGAGGGAGTGTGCGTCAGCGCGTACGTGGTCACCACCAGCCACGGACCCGGGCACGGTGGTGGGCCGAGCCACAGCACGTGGCATCACGTCTACGAATTCACCACCCCGGAAGGGGAGGTGCGGCGGTTCGAGGAGGCCGGGGGGCCGCGCACGGTGGTGGGCGGGGACCGGGTCGTCGTCCGTTATCCGGAGGGGCGGCCCGACCGGGCCACGGCCATTCCGCCCGGCAAGCGGACCGAGAACCTCTTCGCCACGGGTTGTCTGCTCGCCTTCCTGACGGTCTTCGTCTTGATGGCGCTCTCGTTCATCGGCTTCTATCTGGCCGTCCTCCGGCCGGCGGCGGGCGTGGTGGAGGAGAAGATCAAGGACACGGGCCGCCAGGTCCGCGAGAGCCAGCGGCCCGGCCCGCCCGGCGGATTCCCCACCGGATTCCCCACCGGATTCCCCACCGGCGTCCCCGACGGTTGGCCGAGCGACATGCCGACTCCCCCGCCCTTGCCCGGGCCTCCCGGAGGCGGGCCCCGCTAAGGCATGTCCGATGGGTCGGTCTAGGCTTGCCCGGTTTCGAACCGGCTGACCTTTCCGTCCTCCACCGTGAAGCGCCAGGACGTGCGCATCTCGCCCCAGGTGTCATGGCGACCCCGGGCGTGAGGGCGGCGGCGAAAGCCTGGCGGTCACCGGCGTTGAGCGCGCCCACGAAGGCGCGCACGGCCGGGTCGTTCAGCTTGTTGAGGGCGATGGTCACGGTCTCTCCAGAGGCACAGGGACAGGCCGGAAGCGCTTTCCCCTTGTCAGCACACCGCACGCCATGGGGTCCCACCACCGCTGAGCCGCCGAATGGCCCAGGGCTGCGGCGCTTCATGACCGCCCCCCTGACACGATTCGCCGGACACGGCCTAAGCGGCCGCCGTCGGCATGGGGCCAACGGTGCATCCCCGCGTCGTGCGCCGTTCAGGTCCGCGTCGCCGACGCGCCACCGCGCGTCGTGAGCATGCCACGCATGAGCGAAACGATCACGGCCCGCCGCGCCGCCGCGACCGTCGCGGCCGCCACCGTGCTGGCCCTCGCGGGCGCGGCCACCGCCCCCGCCGAGGCGGCGACTCCCACCCCCGCCGCGCGGACGTCCGGCACCGCCGGTCTCAAGGGTGTCGACCACGACGCGTGGCTGAAGGACGTCCAGGCGGTCGTCGACCGGGCCAAGCCCTACGTCGTCGAGCGCACCGCCCACGCGGAGGGGCGCAAGCAGGCCGTCGTCCTCGACATCGACAACACCTCGCTGGAGACGGACTTCCACTGGGCGACCGTCCCCACGCCCGCCGTCGCGCCCGTCCTGGAGCTCGCGCGCCTCGCGCACGAGCGCGGCGCGGACGTCTTCTTCGTCACCGCGCGCCCCGGCGTCCTCACCCCGGCCACGGAGTGGAACCTGCGCAAGGTCGGCTACCCCGTCAGCGGTCTGTACGTGCGGCACCTCCCGGACCTCTTCCAGGACGTGAGCACGTACAAGACCGCCAAGCGGGCGGAGATCGAGGCCAAGGGCTACACGATCATCGCCAACATCGGGAACAACACCACCGACCTGGTGGGCGGGCACGCGGAGCGGACGTTCAAGCTGCCGGACTACGACGGCAAGCTCAGCTGACCGCCCTCGGGCGCACAGGCGCCCTCAGCGCCGCTTCCGGCGGTCGTACCAGGCGATGCCCAGGGCAGCCAGGGCGATCTGGACCAGCCAGACGAGCCAGGTGATGCCCTTGGTGTCGTAGAGACCGAGCGGATGAGAGATGAGGGCGCCCACGAAGGCCGCCACGATGCCGATGACGACCGTCATCACGACGCCCACGTGCTGACGCCCCGGGACGACCAGCCGGCCCAGAACGCCGATGAACGCGCCGATCACGATCGCGCTGACGATTCCCGAGATTTCCATGACCTCCCCCTTGTGACCGATTCCTGTCGATACACCCTGCCCAGCGCACGGTGGGTGCATGTCGGACCGCCCGACCGGCACGATGCCTAGACTGGGGCCTTCCGGGCGTGCGGACCGCCGGGAGATCCACGGGGATGGGAGAGCGACAGTGACGGCACGCGTCGGGAGCTTCGGGAGTCTCGAAGGGCCCCTCGACGGCACATGCGACCCGTCGGCCGAGGTACTGGCCGAGGCGGCCGCCGCCTTCGGTCTGCTCGCCTCCTCCGCCCGGCTCCACCTGGTCTGGGCGCTGGCCCAGGGCGAGAGCGACGTCAGCGGGCTGGCCGAGCGGGTCGGCGGCGCGCTGCCCGCCATCAGCCAGCACCTGGCCAAGCTGAAGCTCGCCGGCCTGGTGCGCTCGCGGCGCGAGGGCCGCCGGGTGGTCTACCTGGTGGACGATCCCGACGTGGTGACCATCGTCCGGCTCATGGTCGGCCAGCTCGCCGACCGCAAGGGCGACCGCAGGGCCGACACCGCCGACACCGGGGTGAACGCCGGCGCCGGACGCCTCCGTGGCCTGGGCGCCTGAGGCCCGTACGGCCCCCGGCCGGGACACGGGCGGCACCTCGCTGGAGGTGCTGCGCGCCCTGGAGAGCGGGCCGCGCGGACTGACCGAGGCGGAGGCGGAGGACCGCCTGGCGCGGCACGGCGAGAACGTCTTCCCCGGCCGCCGCCCGACTCCCTGGCCGCGCCGCTTCGCGCGCAGCCTCCGCGACCCCTTCACCGCCGTCCTGATCGGCCTCGGCCTGGTCTCCGCGGTCATGGCCTCCTGGGGCACGGCCTGTGTCATCGCCGTCCTGGTCACGGTCAGCTGTGTGCTGCGGGCGACCGGCGAGCACCGCGCCGACCGCTCGGCGGCCGCCCTCCGCGAACTGGTCGCCACCACCGCCACCGTCCGCCGCCGGGCGACCGACTCCGCTCCCCCGGCCACCCGCGAGCTCCCCGTCGAACAGCTCGTCCCCGGCGACCTCGTGCTCCTCGGCCCCGGCGACCTCGTCCCCGCCGACCTGCGCCTGCTGCGCGCCACGGGACTGACCGTCCACGAGGGGGCGCTGACGGGCGAGTCGGCGCCGGCCGACAAGGCCGCCCCGGCCCCGACCACCGCGACCGCGCCCGGCCACCTGTGCCTCCAGGGCAGCAGCGTCGTGTCCGGCACCGGCAGCGGCGTCGTCGTCGCCACCGGGCGCGACACCGTCCTCTCGGGTGCCCTCCCTGCCGATAGTCAGGACGCCGGTCCCGGCAAGGGCAAGCGGCTCCTCCGCCCCTTCGACCGGTCGGTCAACGGCATCGCCTGGACCCTCATCCGGTTCATGCTGCTCACCGCGCCCCTCGTCCTGCTCGCCGACGCCCTCGTACGCGGCCGGGGGCTCGCGACCCTGCCGTTCGCCGTCGCCGTCGCCGTCGGGCTGACGCCCGAGATGCTGCCGGTGATCGTCACCTCCGCGCTGGCGCGCGGCGCCGCGCTGCTCGCCCGCGACGGCGAGGTGATCGTCCGCCGGCTGCCCGCCCTCCACGACCTGGGCGCGGTCGACGTGCTGTGCGTCGACAAGACCGGCACCCTCACCGAGGACCGGCCCGTCCTCGCCCTCGCCGAGGACCCCGACGGCCACGCCGACCAGGACGTCCTGCGCTGGGCCGCCGTCAACGCCCTGTGGACCCTCCACCTGGCCGAGCTGCCCGTGCCCGACGCCCTCGACGAGGCCGTCCTCGAAGCCGACGCCGCGGACGTCCTCGCGCACGGGGACGACCCCCGGTTCGCGGTGTTCGAGGGCGTCGACGCGCTGCCCTGCGGACCCGGCCGCCGGCTGTCCACCGCCGTCGTCCGCCGCCCCGGCGACCCCCGCTTCGCCCTCGCCGGGACGCACACGCTCGTCGTCAAGGGCGCCCCCGAGGACGTCCTGGACCGCTGCGCCCTCGACCCCGCCGAACGGGCCCGGCTCACCCGCCGCGCGGACGGCCTGGCCGCCGAGGGCCTGCGCGTCCTGGCCGTCGCCCGCGCCGAGCGGCCCGCGCGCGACCGCCCGTACACCGAGGCCGACGAACGCGACCTGACCTTCACCGGCTTCGTGGGCCTCTCCGACGCGCCCGCGCCCACCGCCGCCGAGGCCCTCGCCGGCCTCGCCCGCAACGGCGTCACGGTCAAGGTCCTCACCGGCGACCACCCGGGCACCGCCGCCCGGATCTGCCGCGAACTGGGGCTGGACCCCGGCACCCCGGTCACCGGCGACCGGATCGACTCCCTGGACGACACGGAGCTCGCCCACCTCGCCGCCGGCACCACCGTCTTCGCCCGCTGCGCCCCCGCCCACAAGGCCCGGGTCGTCCACGCCCTGCGCGGCGCGGGCCACACCACCGGCTTCCTGGGCGACGGCGTCAACGACCTGGCCGCCCTCCACGCCGCCGACGTCGGCGTCTGCCCGCGCGACGGCGTGGACGTGGCCCGGGAGGCCGCCGACGTCGCCCTGGCCTCGAAGGACCTCACCTCCCTCGACCGCGCCATCGTCGCCGGCCGGGGCGCCACCGCGAACATCTCGGCCTACCTGCGGATCACCCTGTCGTCGAACTTCGGCAACGTGATCGCGATGCTGGTGGCCGGTCTGATGCTGCCGTTCCTGCCGATGCTCCCGGCCCAGGTGCTCGTCCAGAACCTCTTCTTCGACGCGGCCCAGCTCGCCCTCGCCTTCGACCGCGACTCCGGTGCCCACACCCGTCCGGCGGTGCTGCGCCCCCGCGCCCTGCTCCGCTTCGTGACGGGCTTCGGCCTGCTCAACGCCGCGGCCGACCTCGCGACGTTCGCGGTGCTCGCGCTGGCGGTGCGGTCGCTGGGGGCGGAGGCGGGGCAGGACGCGTTCCACGCGGGGTGGTTCACGGAGAACTTGCTGACGCAGGCGATGGTGATGGCGTTGCTGCGGTCGGGGCGGTTGCGCACCCCGTCGCCGGTGCGGCTGGCCGTCGCCGGGCTGGCGATCGTCGGCCTGTTGCTGCCGCTGTCGCCGCTCGGAGCGATGCTGTCGATGTCGCCGCTGCCGCCGCTTTATTACGGGCTGTTGGCGGTGGTGCTCGCACTGTACGGCGGGGCGTTGTGGGTGGCCCGGTCAGGGCGGTTGTCTCCCCTGACCCGCCCCTTCCCGTAACCGGGGCTCCGCCCCGGACCCCGGTCCTCAAACGCCGGACGGGCTGGATTTATCCAGCCCGTCCGGCGTTTGAGGACAAGCGGGGGTCCTAGGGGGCGGCAGCCCCCTAGGAAACGGTGAAAGGGCGGGACCGGGGCCTCACTCACCAACCCCCGCCGCCGAAGTCACCCCCGCCGCCCCCACCGTCGCCCCAGCCCCCGCCACCACCGAAGTCGTCCGGGTTGAAGTCCGCCCCCGTGTCGTCCCCGCCCTCCGGGCCGGAGTAGTCGGAGCCGGGGGCCGCGTAGGCCGGGCCGGTCATCAGGCCGCCCAGCATGGTGCCGACCAACAGCCCGGGCAGCAGGCCGCCGCCGAAGTAGCCGCCCGCCCAGGGGCCGTAGGCGGGGCCCGCGTTCCAGTACGGCTGGGGGCCCGCGTCGGTCTGGACCTGGCGGGTCATGGGCTCCTGGCCTTCCGCGAGCCGGGCCGTGTCCGCCGCGCAGGCCGGTACGGTGCGCAGCGCGCCGCCCGGCGGTGCCCACTGGACGTCCTGGACGGAGGGCCCGTGCCGCGGGTCGAAGAAGCAGGGCAGCCGGCGCTCCGGCAGCGGTGCCCCCGTGCGGCGCGCGGCCAGGGTCGCCAGGGCGAAGCGGCCGTTGTCGAGGGTCTCGGTGACCCCCTGGACCTCCTCCGGCTTGCCCGCCGCCGCCATCCGGGACTTGGCGTCCTCGTAGGCGTCCAGCGCCCGCGCGTAGTCCGCGCGCATCTCGTCCGTGGCGCCGGCCTCGGAGGGCGAGAAGTCCAGCCGGTCCAGTTCCTCGCCGAACGCGGTGATGTCCTCGTCGACGACCACGCGCAGCTTGTCCAGCTCGGCGCGTTCGCGCTCCTCGCGCTTGCGCTTGTTGCGCCGGTAGAGGGCGTACGCCCCGCCGCCGCCCGCGACGATGATCGCACCGCCGGTGATCAGGCCCGTGGCGCCGACGCCCTCGGTGCCGCCGCCCCAGGAGCCGGGGGCGCGGCCCCGGGCCGTCCGGTCGGCCGAGTCGACGAAGTCGTTCAGCTGTGCCTTCGCGTCACCGCCGGACCGCTGCACGGACCCGACGAGGTTGCTCACGGCGTTGCGGGACATCACCGAGCGGTCGGCGGCCGCGTTGAACTTGTCGCCGAGGTGGACGGCGTAGACGCCCGCGATCCCGACCTTGGTGCGCAGGTCCCGCAGCACCGTGCTCTGCGGGAACTCGGGGGCGTTGGGCAGCACGGCGACGAAGACCGGCTTGCCCGCGTCCTTGATCTTCTTCGCCAGCGCGTCGGCGTCGGCGGCGGGCAGTTGCGCCGACGCCCTGGGGTCGACGTAGACGGGGCCCTTGCGCAGCGCCTGGGCCGCGGCGTCCAGCCCGGTGTCGGCCGCGTGCGCGGCGGGGGCGTACAGCAGCGCGCCGGCGCAGGTCAGCAGGGCTGCGATCAAAGGGACGAGCCAGTTCCGGAACGGCCTGGCGAGCGCCCGGGGGACTGCGACGGCGGACATGGCATGGCTCCTCGGCGTCTTCACGGTCTACTGTGCACCTACCACCAAAACGGATCAATCAGGCATATAGGTTCCGTTCATAGTTCCGTTCCGTTCATACGGGTTCCATTGGGTTCCATCGCGTCTCAGCCGTACGAGAGGTTGGCGCAGGGGTCGTCGTCCGCCGAGCGGGCGCCGCTGGGGGCGCCCGACGACGGCGGCGAGGGGGAGGACGTGGACGAGGGCGAGGACGACGGCGCGTCCGCGTAGTCGCGCCCGAGCGTGACCACGACGCCGCTGATGTCGGCGCCGCGCACGAACGCCCCCGGGAAGAGCCGGGCGACGTTCCGCGCGTTGCCCGCCTGGCCCGGGCCGAACTCGATCACCGTGCCCGTCTCGTCCTGCGAGCCGGCCGTGGCGGTGTCCGTGACCTCGAAGCCGCTGCTCTTGAGGGAGGCGGCGGCGCGGGCCGCGAGCCCGTCGACCGTGGTGCCGTTGCGGACGGAGACCTTCACGCCCGCGCCCGAGACGGCACCCGAAGGCGAAGGCGCACCCCCAGCGCTACCCCCAGCGCCACCCCCGGCGCCCTTCCGGCCCGCGTCCTTGCCGTCGAGCGTCCGGTCCGCCCGGATCGAGGCCCACAGGGCGTCCGCGTCGGGCTGGACGACCGCCACGCGGTCGCCGTCGTAGCGCCAGGGCAGGGTCACGAACTTCATGTCGTGGAGGTCGATCTTCTTCAGCGACATCGCGAACGACAGCATCTTGTCCGCCGAGCCCAGCCCCGGGTCCACGGTCATCGACTTGGTGGCCGCGTCTGCGAGCGGGAGCAGGGTGGTGGGCTTGAAGCCCTGGGACCGGACCTTCTTGATCATCGAGGAGAGGAAGGCCTGCTGCCGCTGGATGCGCCCTATGTCGGAGCCGTCGCCGATGCCGTGCCGCACCCGTACGTAGTCGAGCGCCTTCTGGCCCGAGACGGTCTGCCGGCCCTGATGGAAGAGGAGGTCGCCGCGTGAGCCGAGGTTGGGGTTGAGGTCGCCCCGGTACACGTCCTTGGGGACGCACACGTCGACGCCGCCCACCGCGGACGTCATCGCGGAGAAGCCTGCGAAGTCGACGACGACCGTGTGGTCGACGCGCAGCCCGGTGAGGCGCTCGACGGTGTTCTGGGTGCAGGCGGGGTTACCCTTGGGCGAGCCGCCCACGGTGAAGGCCGAGTTGAACATCACGTGCTGCTGCTCGTTCGTCCAATCGCCGTCGGGCAGCCGGCAGGGCGGGATGTCCACGAGGGTGTCCCGGGGGATGGAGACGGCGACGGCGTGCTCACGGTCGCCGTAGACGTGCAGCAGGAAGGCGGTGTCCGAGCGGCCCACGTCGCCCTCGCCGCCGCCCAGCGCGGCATTGTCGCCGGAGCGCGAGTCGGAGCCGATCACCAGGACGTTCTGGCCGGCCACCCCCGCGCCGGGGCGGTCCTTGGACAGACCGTCGGCGTCGAAGGTGCTGATGTTGCCGTCGAGCCGCAGATACACCCATCCGGCGCCGGCGGCGAGCAGCAGGACGAACGACGCCACGACCACGGTGACGATCCGCACCCGACGCCTCGGCCTGCCTCGCGTGCCCGTCATGTCCGTACCCTCATCGCTCCCCCGGTTCGTGCCGTTCCGCCCGGTAGGACGGGTTGTCACGAACTTTGGTTGTCCAGTTGCGCAATCTAGCAAGTATTGTGTGGTCAGCCATCAGGTCGGAACGTCACATCGGAACGTCACAAGAGCCGGTAGAGATCGGTAGAGAGGCGGTGGAGCCGTCATGCTGCGAAACGCCCTGGAGCCCTGGCACATCCTCGTGGTCGTGCTCGTCATGGTCGTCCTGTTCGGGTCGAAGAAACTGCCCGACACGGCCCGTTCCCTGGGTAAGTCCATGCGCATCCTCAAGAGCGAGGCCAAGGCGATGAAGAGCGACGCTGCCGAAGCGCCCGTCGCTACCTCCTCCGCCGCTCCCGCCGCTCCTACCCCGCAGGCCGCACAGGGAAGCGCTGTCGACAGCACCCGGTGACCTCCACGTCACCTGGAGGTCCCCCGCGGTACACCCGCCCCTGGTGTCCTTCCTGCGTCCGCGCACCCCGCCCGGACCTCCAGGAAGGAACATCCCATGGGTTCTCGTCCGTACCGACGCCGTCTCGCGTGGGGCGCCGCCGCGCTGCTCGTCGCCGGGATCGCGGTGCCCGCCGCGGCCTCGGCGGCCGAGCACCACGGTTCGTCGGACGTCTCGAGCCACACCCCGAAGAAGGCCAAGAACGTCATCCTGCTCATCGGTGACGGCATGGGCGACTCGGAGATCACCCTCGCCCGCGACTACACCGTGGGCGCGGCCGGCCGGCTCAACATGGACAAGTTCCCCATGACGGGCGCCTACACGACGTACGCCGTCGACAAGAACGGCAAGCCCGACTACGTCACCGACTCGGCCGCCAGCGGCACCGGCTGGGCGACCGGCCGCAAGACCGTCAACGGCCGGATATCCAAGACGCCCGGCACCGACAAGCCGATGACCACCGTCCTGGAGCTGGCCCAGCGCAACGGCCTGGCCACCGGCAGCGTCACCACCGCCGAGCTCACCGACGCCACCCCGGCGGTGCTCGCCTCCCACGCCACCGACCGCAGCTGCCAGGGCCCGGCCGACATGAAGGCCTGCCCGAACGACACCGTCGCCAAGGGCGGCCCGGGCTCCATCGCCGAGCAGAGCGTGAACCACAAGGTCGACGTCCTCCTCGGCGGCGGCAAGAACCGCTTCGACCAGAAGATCACCGAGGGCCGCTACCAGGGCATGACCGTCACCCAGCAGGCCGAGAAGCTGGGCTACCAGATCGTGACCGACGCCAAGGGCCTGTCCGCGGCGAAGTCCGGCAAGCCCGTCCTCGGCCTCTTCGCCCCGGGCAACGTCCCCGTCGAGTGGACCGGAAAGAACGCCGCCGTCGGCGGCACCGCCGCCCAGCGCTGTGTGACGAGCAACCCCGAGCGCAAGGCCGGCACCCCGGACCTGGAGAGCCAGACCCGCAAGGCGCTGGAGCTGCTGAACACCGGCAAGGGCAAGAAGAACGGTTTCTTCCTCCAGGTCGAGGGCGCCTCCATCGACAAGCGCGACCACGCCGCCGACCCCTGCGGCCAGATCGGCGAGACCGCCGCCTTCGACCGCGCGGTCAAGGCCGCCCGCGAGTACGCCGCCCAGCACCCGGACACCCTGGTCGTCACCACCGCCGACCACGGCCACAGCAGCCAGATCGTGCCGCTGGAGGCCAACCCGCCCGGCCTGTCCTCGACCCTGATCACCAACGAGGGCCAGCAGCTCAAGGTGAACTACTCCACCAACACCCCGGGCCAGTCCCAGGAGCACACCGGCACCGAGGTCCGGATCGCCGCCCAGGGCCCGCAGTCCCAGCGCGTCCTCGGCGTCACCGACCAGACCGAGCTCTTCACCACGATCCGCACGGCGCTCTCGCTGCGCTGACACACCGTCCGGTGACCCCTCCGTAGGGTCAGGGCCCGGCCGCCCCGGCGGCCGGGCCCTGTGCGTTTCTCACCAGTTACCCGCCGGAACATTGGCGGATCGCGTACCCCTCCGCCGCCGTCCAGGGTCAACACTGGGAGATCCCGATTTCCCCGCGCGCGCAGGAGGAACGCCGATGACCGGGTCCCGCGTACTGGCCCTCGGCCACTACCAGCCGGCCAGGGTGCTCACCAACGACGAGCTGGCCGCCATGGTCGACACCAGCGACGAGTGGATCCGCACCCGTGTCGGCATCCGCACCCGCCGGGTGGCCGAGCCCACCGAGACGGTCGCCGACATGGCCGGCCAGGCGGCCGCCAAGGCCCTGGCCAACAGCGGGCTGGCCCCCGCCGACATCGACCTGGTCCTCGTCGCCACCTGCACCGCCGTCGACCGCAGCCCCAACACGGCCGCCCGCGTCGCCGCCGCGCTGGGCCTGCCCTCGCCCGCCGTCATGGACATCAACGTCGTCTGCGCCGGCTTCACCCACGCCCTCGCCACCGCCGACCACGCCATCCGCGCCGGGTCGGCGACGAACGCGCTGGTCGTCGGCGTGGAGAAGTTCACGGACGTCGCGGACTGGACCGACCGCACCACCTGCGTCCTGGTCGGCGACGGCGCCGGCGCGGCCGTGGTCACGGCCTCGGCCTCGCCCGAGCCGGGGATCGGCCCGGTCGTCTGGGGCTCGGTGCCGGAGATGGGCCACGCCGTACGGATCGAGGGCACGCCCTCGCGCTTCGCGCAGGAGGGCCAGAGCGTCTACCGCTGGGCCACGACGCAGCTCCCGCCGATCGCCCGCACGGTCTGCGAACGGGCCGGGGTCGCCCCGGAGGAGCTGGCGGCCGTCGTCCTCCACCAGGCGAACCTGCGCATCATCGAGCCGGTGGCCCGGAAGCTGGGCGCGGTCAACGCGATCGTGGCCAGCGACGTCACCGAGTCCGGCAACACGTCGGCGGCGAGCATTCCGCTGGCTCTGTCGAAGCTGGTGGCCTCCGGCCGGGTGGCGCCGGGCGCGCCGATCCTGCTCTTCGGCTTCGGCGGCAACCTGTCGTATGCGGGGCAGGTCATCCGCTGCCCGTAGGGATACCCGGGGGGATGGCCCCGGTCCCGCCCCTTCCCCGTTTCCGGGGGAGCGCCCCCGACCCCCCGGCCCGGTCTCGGGCCGGATCAGGGCTGCTCACGCAGGAACAAGGCGCCGCAGGAGTGGCACATCGGCACGTCCGGGTTGCCCCAGTCGTCCGTCGACCGCACGGCGGCGGCGCTCTCCAGCTCCCGTCCGCACATCGCGGTCGTGCCGTCCTGCCGGACCACGTGCCAGATCTTGATCTCGGCCCGGGGGTCGGCGGCGGCCCGGCCGTCGATGTACTCGGCGCGCAGCTCATGCTCCATGGCACCACCATGCGCCGAGGGAAGTCGCCCCGCGACTCAGAAGGCCCGGGGCACCCGCCCGTTAGAAGACAGACCACCCGGTAAGCGTCGTACTGCATCCCCCGGGGGCAACCCCCGGACCCCCGGCCGACACCGGGGGCACCCGCCCGTCAGAAGACGGACCACCCGGTAAGCGTCGTGAAATGATCCAGCGCCGCGACACCCGCCACGGAGTTCCCCCGGGCGTCCAGCCCCGGGCTCCAGACGCACAGCGTGCAGCGTCCCGGTATCACCGCGACGATGCCGCCGCCCACGCCGCTCTTGCCCGGCAGTCCCACCCGGTAGGCGAAGTCGCCCGCCGCGTCGTACGTGCCGCACGTCAGCATCACGGCGTTGACCTGCTTGGCCTCGCGGCGCGGCAGCAGCCGCGTCCCGTCGGCCCGCAGCCCGTGCCGGGCCAGGAAGCCGCTCGCCAGCGCGAGGTCCCGGCAGCTCATCTCGACGGAGCACTGCCAGAAGTAGTGCTCCAGCACCGTCGGCACGGGATTGTCCAGATTCCCGTAGCTGGCCATGAAATGGGCCAAGGCGGCGTTGCGGTCGCCGTGCTCGGACTCGGACCTGGCCACCGCCGCGTCGAAGGAGACGTCCGGGTTGCCGCTCTCCGCCCGCAGGAAGTCCAGCATCGTCGTGCTGGCGTCCCCGGTCAGCGTCTGGAGCCGGTCGGTGACGACCAGCGCACCGGCGTTGATGAACGGATTGCGCGGAATGCCGTGCTCGTACTCGAGCTGCACCAGCGAGTTGAAGGGGTTGCCGGAGGGCTCGGTGCCCACCCGCTCCCAGATCTTGTCGCCGCCCTCGGCCAGCACCAGCGCGAGGCTGAACGCCTTGGAGATGGACTGCACCGAGAAGGGCCGTTCCCAGTCCCCCACGCCGTACACCCGGCCGTCGACATCGGCGACGGCGATGCCGAACTGACCGGTGTCCACCTCCGCCAGAGCGGGAATGTAGTCGGCCACCTGCCCGCGGCCGACCAGCGGCCGGGCGAACTCGGCGACCTCTTCGAGGACGGCCTGGTAATCCAATGGTGCTCTGCGCTTTCCTGACGGTGTCACCGACGTCGTCGTCGGCGACCGCAAGAGTACAAAATGGACTGCGTGACCAGCGACAATCCCCCCGGCGCGGCCGGTCCCGACGCGCTGCGGCCGGCTCTGCCCTCCCCGCTCACGGAGCTCGCGGACGAGCGCTTCGCCGAGCGGGGCCTGCGGCTGCTGCTCAAGCGGGACGACCTGATACACCCGGACCTGCCGGGCAACAAGTGGCGCAAGCTGGAGCCCAACCTGCGCGCGGCGGCCACGTCCGGCGCCCGGACGCTGCTCACGTTCGGCGGGGCGTACTCCAACCACCTCCGGGCCACGGCGGCGGCCGGCCGCCTGCTGGGCTTCGGCACGATCGGCGTCGTCCGGGGCGACGAACTGGCCGGCCGGCCGCTCAACCCGTCCCTGGCCCGCTGCGCGGCGGACGGCATGCGGCTGCGCTTCGTCGACCGCGCGACGTACCGCCGCAAGGCGGAACCGGAGGTTCTGGCCTCCCTGGCCCCTCCGGACGCGTTCGTCATCCCCGAGGGCGGCAGCAACGCGGCGGCCGCCCAGGGCTGCACCGAGCTCGGCCGCGAGCTGCGCGGCGTCGCGGACGTGGTGGGCGTGGCCTGCGGCACGGGCGGCACGCTCGCGGGCCTGGCGGCGGGGCTGTCCGACGGACAGCGGGCGATCGGCTTCCCGGTCCTGAAGGGAGGCTTCCTGGAGGCGGAGATACTCCGCCTCCAGGACGAGGCCTTCGGCGGCCGGCGGGGCGACTGGGTCCTGGACGACCGCTTCCACGGCGGGGGCTATGCGAAGAGCTCTGCCGAGCTGGAGGGGTTCACAGCGGACTTCGCAGTCCGGCATGGCATCACGCTGGAGAGCGTGTACGTGGCCAAGATGCTGTACGGGCTGACGACGCTCGCCCGCGAGGGCGCGTTCGCACCCGGCACGGGCGTGGTGGCCGTCATCACGGGGGCGCCGTAGGGGTGGTGCGGCCCGGTGGGCGGGTTTGTGCCCACCCGTCCCGCCCTGCGGGACGATTGCCCACAAACCGGGATGGTCGCCTCAGCCCTCCTCCCCCTCCCGGTACGCCGCCGCCTCCTCCAGGTCCAGGCGGCGCAGCAGCGTCCGCAGCATCTCGTCGTCGATGCGGCGCGCGTCCCGCAGCGCCACGAAGACCTCCCGTTCCGCGCCGATCACCTCGCGTGCCAGCCGCCGGTAGGTGTCGTCCACCGACTCCCCCGTCCGTTCGTCGACCGCCCCCAGCCGCTCCCACACGGCGTTGCGCCGACGCTCCAGAACGGCACGCAACCGCTCGGCCAGCGGCTGCGGCAGCGCGTTGCGCTCGTCCGCGAGGAGTTCCTCCAGACGCCGCTCCGCCGCCGTCGACGCCTCGCTCTGCGCCTGCGCCTCGACGAGCGTCTCCTTGGCCACGTCCCGCGCGGGCAGCCGCAGCCGCCGGATGAGCGGCGGCAGGGTCAGCCCCTGCACCACCAGCGTCCCGATCACCGTCGTGAACGTGAGGAAGAGGATCAGGCTCCGGGCCGGGAACGGCGATCCGTCGTCCGTGGCGACGGGGATGGAGAAGGCGATGGCCAGCGAGACCACGCCCCGCATCCCGGCCCACCCCACCACCGCCGGCGCCTTCCAGTCCGTGTCGGGCTCCCGCTGCCGGATCCGCGGGAACAGCGCCCGCGGCAGGAACGTCGCCGGGAAGACCCACACGTACCGCGCGACCACGACGGCGACGAACACGATCACCGCGTACCCCAGCGCCTCCCCCACCCCGTACGCCCCCAGGTCCCGCAGCACGATCCGCAACTGGAGCCCGATGAGGGCGAAGACGGCCGACTCCAGGAGGAAGGAGACCACCCGCCACACGGCCGCCTCCTGGAGCCGGGTGGCGAAGTCGACCTGCCAGGACCGGTGTCCCAGGTAGAGCGCGACCGTGACCACGGCGAGCACCCCGGACGCCTCCACCTCCTCCGCGACGGCGTAGGCGACGAACGGGATGAGCAGCGAGAGGGTGTTCTGGAGCAGCGGATCCCGCAGGTGGGTGCGCAGCCAGTGGATCGGCACCATGAGGATCAGGCCGACGCCGATGCCGCCGACCGAGGCGATCACGAACTCCCGGATGCCGCCGGCCCAGGTGGCGCCGGCGCCGAGGGCGGCGGCGAGGGCGACCTTGTAGGCGGTGATGGCGGTCGCGTCGTTCACCAGGGATTCGCCCTGGAGGATCGTGGTGATCCGCGACGGCAGACCCAGCCGCCGGGCGATCGCGGTGGCGGCCACCGCGTCGGGCGGGGCCACCACCGCGCCCAGCACGAGCGCGGCGGCGGGCGGCAGGCCGGGCACCGCGCGGGAGGCCACGTAGCCGACCGCGAGGGTGGCGAAGAGGACGTACCCCACGCTGAGCAGGGCCACGGGCCGCAGATTGGCCCGGAGATCGAGGTAGGAGCTCTCCAGGGCGGCGGTGTGCAGCAGGGGCGGCAGCACCAGGGGCAGCACGATGTGGGGGTCGAGGGTGTAGTCCGGTACGCCGGGGACGTAGGAGGCGACGAGGCCGACGGCGACGAGCAGCAGCGGCGCCGGCACGGGGGTCCTCCGGGCGGCGCCCGCAACCGCGGCGCCACCCGCGATCAGCGTCAGCAGCGGCATGACGTCCATGGTTCCTCCACCCTTACCGTTCGCGTTCCGCTCGCGCGCTCTAACCTGGCCATCATGATCGAGTGTTCGCATGTGGACGAGCTGCCGCGCCCCGAGCCGGCGCCGCTGACCCAGACCTGCCCGGAGTGCGAGACGGCGGGCAGCCATCCTGTGCAGTTGCGGCTGTGCCTGGTGTGCGGCCATGTGGGCTGCTGCGACTCGTCCCCGTACCGCCACGCGACCGGGCACTTCGAGGAGACGGGGCACGCGGTGATGCGCAGCTTCGAGCCGGGGCAGAGCTGGCGCTGGTGCTACGAGGACAAGCACATCGTCTGAGACGAGCGCAACGTCCGGGACGAGCACAGCGTCTGAGATCATGCCCGCATGATCCGACCCGCGACTCCGGCCGACGTCCCGCAGATCCTTGCCATGATCCGTGAACTGGCGGACTACGAAAGGGCGCTGGACGAGGCGCGGGCGACCGAGGAACAGCTGCGCGACGCCCTGTTCGGCGCGGACCCGGCGGTCTTCGCGCTGATAGCGGAGAGTGACGCGGACCGTCGGGAAACGGTGGGCTTCGCCCTGTGGTTCCGCAACTTCTCGACCTGGACGGGTACGCACGGTATCTACCTGGAGGACCTCTACGTGCGCCCGCACGCCCGCGGCGGCGGCCACGGCAGGGCGCTCCTTGCGGAGCTCGCCCGGATCTGCGTGGAGCGGGGCTACCAGCGTTTCGAATGGTCAGTGCTGGACTGGAACGCGCCGTCGATCGCCTTCTACGAATCGCTGGGCGCGGAGGCGATGGACGAGTGGACCGTCCGCAGGTTGTCAGGAGAACCGCTCCAGGCTCTTGCGACGCTCGCACAGAGTGACGAAAATCCCAACAGGCCGACCTCGCTTTCGATTTGAGGCCGCACAGCCCTACCCACCGTCTGTGCTTACGGGTTTACCATGAGTGACAGTCGTGGGCCTGCGGCGCGGAACCGCAGATCGCGATAGCGTCTCAGCCGGACCATGTGCCGCACCGGCCCGCGCCGCCCTCCTCCGGGGGCCGTGGGACCGGCGCTCCCGACAGCTCAATGAGCTTGTGCCACCTTGGAGGTGAGGGTGTCCCCAATCGCTGGCGAGCCTGGGACGACCCAGGACTTCGTGGAAGTCCGGCTGCCCGCTGCGGGTGCCTATCTGTCGGTGCTGCGGACGGCGACAGCCGGCCTCGCGGCCCGGCTGGACTTCACCCTCGACGAGATCGAGGACCTGCGCATCGCCGTGGACGAGGCCTGCGCCATCCTGCTGCAGCAGGCCGTTCCCGGTTCCGTGCTCAGCTGTGTCTTCCGGCTCGTCGGGGACGCGTTGCGGGTGACCGTCTCGGCGCCGACGACGGACGGCCGCGCCCCCGAGCGCGACACCTTCGCCTGGACGGTGCTCTCCGCCCTGGCCGGCGAGGTCGACTCCACCGTCGCGGAGGACCGGACGGTGAGCATCAGCCTGCACAAGAAGCGCGGCGCCGGCCCCGGGCAGCCGTGACGGAAGAGGGGGCTCCGTGAGTACTGCGTCATCGCGGGGAGTGCGCACTCCGGCCATCCCGCAGCAGCCTGCCCGGCCCGATCCGGAAGACCTCAATCCGGAAGGCCTCGATCCGGACGCCGCGGCGGACCCGGTGGACCCGGCGAGCCCGGCGGCCCCGGCGGACCCGGCGACTCCGATGGACCCGGCGGCTCCAGCGGATCCCGCCGGCCCGGCGGCGGAGCGGGTGAGCGACCCATCAGAGCGGGCGGACCACATGGATCAGCACCAGCGCCGGCAGCGGCACCAGCACGCGGATCCGCACGACCGAAGCGGCGCCCGCGCCCTGTTCATCGAGCTACGGGCACTCCCCGACGGCTCGCCGGAGCGGGCGGAGCTGCGCAATCACCTGGTGCGGATGCATCTGCCCCTCGTGGAGCACCTGGCCCGGCGCTTCCGCAACCGCGGCGAGCCGCTCGACGACCTCACCCAGGTCGCCACGATCGGCCTGATCAAATCCGTGGACCGCTTCGACCCGGACCGCGGGGTGGAGTTCTCGACCTACGCCACCCCCACGGTGGTGGGCGAGATCAAGCGGCACTTCCGCGACAAGGGCTGGGCGGTGCGGGTCCCGCGCCGGCTCCAGGAGCTGCGGCTGTCGCTGACGACGGCCACCGCCGAGCTCTCCCAGCGGCACGGCCGTGCTCCCACGGTCCATGAGCTGGCGGAGCAGCTGGGGATCTCCGAGGAGGAGGTGCTGGAGGGCCTGGAGTCCGCCAACGCCTATTCGACGCTCTCGCTGGACGTCCCCGACACGGACGACGAGTCCCCGGCGGTCGCGGACACCCTGGGCGCGGAGGACGAGGCGCTGGAGGGCGTGGAGTACCGGGAGTCCCTCAAGCCGCTGCTGGAGGATCTGCCGCCGCGCGAGAAGAAGATCCTGCTGCTGCGTTTCTTCGGCAATATGACGCAGTCGCAGATCGCCCAGGAGGTGGGCATCTCCCAGATGCACGTCTCCCGGCTGCTGGCCCGTACCCTCGCCCAGCTCCGGGACCGGCTGCTGATCGAGGAATGACCGGAGTAACCGAAGAAAACGCTCAGGACTCGCGCGGGCCGATGCCGAGCGCCTCGGTCGCGGTGGGGTTCACCAGCAGGACGAGCGTGGCCACGGCGGTCAGCGCGAGCGCCACCGCGCCGGCGATCAGCGCGCCGCCGCCGTTGTAGAGCGTCCAGGCGACCGGCAGCGCCATGATCTGCGTGATCATGGCGGGGCCGCGGCTCCAGCGCCGCAGCAGCCACAGGCCGCGCGCGGCGATCAGCGGCAGCGCGGCCAGCGCGAGGACGGTCAGCCCGCCCATCTCGGCCTGCTGCGGGCTGTCCGGCTTGCCCAGCAGCCCCATGATCAGCAGATAGCTCCCCGAGACGGCGAGGGCCAGCCCCTCCAGGGCGACCAGCCCGGCGGCCGCCGTCAGCCGGGCGGGCCGGGGCGGGGGCGTGACCGGGGCCACGGCGGCTCCCTTGGACGCACCCTTCCGGGCGGATTTCGACGCGGACTGCTTGCTGCTCACCCCAGCAGGGTATCGGTACGCAAATCCTTCGAAGCCGGGCCTGGGACGGGCCGTGTACCGACAGGTAGGTAGGCTGGCGCGCATGCGTGCGCTTCTTGTGGTCAATCCTTCGGCCACCACCACCAGTGCCCGTACTCGCGATGTCCTGGCGCACGCCCTGGCCAGCGACCTGAAGCTGGACGTCGCCACGACCGAGTACCGGGGTCACGCACGCGACCTGGCGCGCCGGGCGGCCGAGAGCGGCAATGTCGAGCTGGTCGTCGCGCTCGGCGGGGACGGCACGGTCAACGAGGTCGTCAACGGCCTGCTGCACGCCGGGCCCGATCCGGAGGGCCTGCCGCGGCTCGCGGTGGTGCCGGGCGGCTCCACCAATGTCTTCGCCCGCGCGCTGGGCCTGCCCAATGACGTGGTGGAGGCCACGGGCGCCCTGCTGGACGCGCTGCGGGAGGGCTCGGAGCGGACCGTGGGGCTCGGCCTGGCGGGCGGGACGCCGGGCACGGAGGACGAGGCGGTGCCGGGCCGCTGGTTCACCTTCTGCGCCGGCTTCGGCTTCGACGCGGGCGTCGTCGGCCGGGTGGAGCAGCAGCGGGAGCGCGGCAAGCGTTCGACGCACTCCCTGTATGTGCGACAGGTGATGCGCCAGTTCTTCGGAGAAACGAACCGGCGACACGGCACGATCACCCTCGAACGGCCTGGCGAGGAGCCACTCGAGAATCTCGTCATGTCGATAATCTGCAACACGGCCCCATGGACGTACTTCGGCAACCGGCCGATGTACGCGCTGCCGCAGGCGTCCTTCGACACCGCCCTTGACGTGCTGGGATTCACCAAGCTGTCCACCCTGGCGGCGACCCGCTACGGCACCCAGCTGCTGACGTCGACGCCGGAGCGCGGCCCGCAGGGCAAACACGCTGTGTCACTGCATGACCAGGACTCGTTCACCTTGCATTCGCAGGCCCCCCTGCCCTTCCAGATGGACGGCGACCACCTCGGACTGCGCACCAGCGTGACGTTCACAGGCGTTCGCCGTGCACTGCGTGTGATTGTGTGAGTGCTAGGGCCTAAAGTCCTTCCACTCGAACGTTTAGACTGGGTTCCACCCCCTGGAATGACGGCTGTGACCTAGCCGACACCGAGGAATCAAAAAAAACTTTCCAGAAGGGGTTGTATCCGTCGCCGAGGTTTGCGAGTCTTTTCGTGGCGATCGGGACAGCCCGCCATCAAGGCTTCCCCGAAGAGCCCGAACCCCCTCCTTATCTTCCTGGACCGCACCAGTCTGCCTGGCTGGAGGTCGGCCCTTCCCTTGCGGGGGGATTCGTGAAAGCGTTCACATTCACAAGCCACGTAGCCGTAACACGAGGAGATGGAGCAGCCATGGACTGGCGTCACAACGCCGTTTGCCGCGAGGAAGACCCCGAGCTGTTCTTCCCCATCGGCAACACCGGTCCTGCGCTGCTGCAGATCGAGGAAGCCAAGGCCGTCTGCCGCCGCTGCCCCGTCATGGAGCAGTGCCTGCAGTGGGCGCTCGAGTCCGGTCAGGACTCCGGCGTCTGGGGTGGCCTCAGCGAGGACGAGCGCCGCGCGATGAAGCGCCGTGCCGCTCGCAACCGCGCTCGCAACGCCACCGCCTGACGCGAGTCGCCCCGCCCCTCTCGGCCCCCGAGCCGCAGCGCGCAGTACCCCCCACCCGTGCGCTAAGCACAGTTTTGCGGGCATAAAAGCTTTGAGCCCCGGTCCTCTCGAACGAGAGGACCGGGGCTCAGTGCTGTTCACAGCCGTTTACTGCTGCCTACTGCCGCTTACCGCTGTTTCACGGTTTCTCCGCCCTTACGGGAAGGTCGAGCACCACCCGCGTCCCCTGCCCGGACGCGGGCACCATGTCGAACTTTCCGCCCAACTCGCCCTCCACCAGGGTGCGTACGATCTGGAGTCCCAGATTGCCGGCGCGATGGGGGTCGAAGCCCTCGGGCAGACCGCGTCCGTCGTCCTGGACGGAGATCAGCAGCCGGGCGTCCCGGCGGGTGCCGCCACGGACCGCGGTGACCTCGACCGTGCCCTGCTCCCCCGGCCCGAAGCCGTGCTCAAGGGCGTTCTGGAGCAGTTCGGTGAGGACCATCGACAGCGGCGTGGCGACCTCGGCGTCGAGCACCCCGAAGCGGCCCGTGCGCCGGGCGGTGACCCGGCCCGGGGAGATCTCGGCGACCATGGCGAGGACCCGGTCGGCGATCTCGTCGAATTCGACCCGTTCGTCGAGGTTCTGCGACAGCGTCTCATGGACGATCGCGATGGAACCGACCCGGCGGACCGCCTCCTCCAGCGCCTCACGGCCCTCGGCGGAGCCGATCCGGCGCGCCTGGAGGCGCAGCAGGGCCGCCACGGTCTGGAGGTTGTTCTTCACCCGGTGGTGGATCTCCCGGATGGTGGCGTCCTTGGTGATCAATTCGCGTTCGCGCCGTCGCAGTTCGGTCACATCGCGCAACAGTACGAGTGAACCGATGTGACTGCCCTTGGGCTTGAGCGGGATCACCCTCAGATGAATGACCCCGTCATTGGCCTCCACCTCGAACTCACGGGGCGCCCAGCCGCTGGCGAGTTTGGCCAGGCCCTCGTCGACCGGGGCGCGCGAGGGCGCCAACTGAGCGGTGGTCTCGCCCAGATGATGCCCGACGAGATCGGCGGCGAGGCCGAGCCGGTGATAGGCGGAGAGGGCGTTGGGGCTGGCGTACTGGACGACCCCGTCGGCGTCCAGCCTGATCAGGCCGTCGCCGGCGCGCGGCGAGGCGTCCATGTCGACCTGCTGGCCGGGGAAGGGGAAGGAGCCGCCGGCGATCATCTGTGCCAGGTCGGAGGCGCTCTGGAGGTAGGTGAGCTCCAGCCGGCTGGGCGTCCGCACGGTCAGCAGATTGGTGTTCCGGGCGATGACGCCCAGCACCCGCCCTTCCCGGCGGACCGGGATGGACTCGACCCGCACGGGGACCTCCTCCCGCCACTCCGGGTCGCCCTCCCGGACGATCCGGCCCTCGTCGAGGGCGGCGTCGAGCATGGGGCGGCGGCCGCGCGGGACGAGGTGGCCGACCATGTCGTCGTGGTAGGAGGTGGGTCCGGTGTTGGGCCGCATCTGGGCGATGGACACATAGCGGGTGCCGTCCAGGGTGGGCACCCAGAGGACCAGGTCGGCGAAGGACAGGTCGGAGAGCAGCTGCCACTCCGAGACCAGCAGATGCAGCCACTCCAGATCGGAGTCGTCGAGTGCGGTGTGCTGGCGTACGAGGTCGTTCATGGAGGGCACGGTGGTGAGCCTAGTTCTTTTCCGTGGGGCGTGGGACGGGCCGGTCGGTGGAGGACACATGATGATCGGCATACCCATGGAGTCCGTGCGGCAACAGCATGGACAGCGAGGAATGGTCTAGTCCACAATGGGCGCCAAGACGTCCGCCCTCGCCGCACAAGAGGGCGGAGCGAGGCCCGGCCCGCCCCAGGGCGGCCGGGACTCCCGTCGGCCGACCCGGCCGTGGGGCCCGCACACCTCACGAGCGCCGGACCGGCCGATTCGCTCCGGGCTGCGGTGCCGGCTGGGCTGAGGGTCCCGGCGGGCGCCGCGGCCCGTAGTCGTCTCCGGGCCCGTGGTCGCCTCCGGACCCGTGGTGCCCGTGGTCGTCTCCGGACCCGTGGGGCCCGTGGTCGCCTCCGGACCCGTGGGGTCGTCTCCGGGCCCGTGGTCGCTCACAGGCCCGTCTCTCACCTCGTCTCGGTGACCTTGGCCAGCGCCCGGGGCGCGTCGGGGTCCTGCCCACGGGCGACGGTCACCTCATGGGCGAGCAGCTGCAGCGGCAGGATCTCCAGGACCGGCTGCACCTCCTCCGCCACCCCTTCCGAGGGCAGGACGAATCCGTCCGTCGCCCGCGCGACCTCGGCCCCGGTCCCGACGACGACCAGGTCGGCCCCTCGCCCGCGCAGCCGCTCCAGCACGGGAGACAGCGCCTCCCCGCCCTTTCCCGCCGGGACGATCGCGATGACGGGGAAGATGTTGTCCACCATGGCCAGCGGCCCGTGGAGCAGATCGGCGCCCGAGTAGGCGAGGGCGGGGATGTAGCTCGTCTCCATCAGCTTCAGCGCGGCCTCCTTGGCGGTCGGGTAGCCGTAGCCGCGCGAGGTGAGGACCATCCGCTCGGCGAAGCGGTAGCGGGCGGCGAGCCGGGCGACCTCGGCGCCGCGCGCCAGGACCTGCCCGGCGAGCTCCGGCAGCTCCCGCGCGGCCGAGCCGTCGCCGCCGCGCAGCCCCTCGACGAAGAGGTAGAGGGTGAGCAGCGAGGCCGTGTACGTCTTGGTCGCCGGGAGCGCCCGTTCCGGCCCGGCCAGGATGTCGAGGTGGTACTCGGCGACCGCGGCGAGCGGGGAGTCCGGGTTGTTGGTGACCGCCAGGGTGATGGCGCCGGCCGCGCGGGCGGCCTCGGTGGAGGCCACCAGGTCCGGGGAGCCGCCGGACTGGCTGACGGTGACGGCCAGGACGTCCCGCAGATCGGGCCGGGCGCCATAGGCGGTGAACGTCGACATGGAGGTCAGCCCGCAGGGCTTGCCGAGCCGCACCTCCAGCAGGTACTTGGCGTACAGGGCCGCGTTGTCGGAGGTGCCCCGCGCGGTGAGCAGGACGAACCGGAAACCACGGGCGGCGATGCGCCCGGCGACCTCCTGGGCGGCGGCCGCGCCGCGGTCCAGGACGCGGCGCAGCACGGCGGGCTGTTCGGCCGTCTCCCCGGCCATGATCAGGCCCGGTCTCTCCCTGGTCACACCGGCCCACCTCCCGGGGAACCGCCCGCTCGCGCGCGGGGCGGCCCCTTCAGTCGACCACGGGTCTCCGCGCCCCCGCCAGCCGGGGCGGGCGGCGCCCGTTCTGCTAAATTGGTCTATACCACACCCCCTCTCCAGATCGGCAGGCCCAGCGTGGAAGTTGTCATCGTCCCGGACGCCAAGGCAGGCGGGGAGCTCATCGCGGAGGCCATGGCCGCCCTGCTGCGCCGCAAGCCCGACGCGCTGCTCGGCGTTGCCACCGGCTCGACCCCGCTGCCCGTCTACGAGGCGCTCACGGCCAAGGTCCGCGCCGGCGAGGTGGCCGTCTCGCGCGCCCGCGTCTGCCAGCTCGACGAGTACGTCGGCCTGCCCGCCGACCACCCCGAGTCCTACCGCTCGACGGTCCTGCGCCAGGTCGTCGAGCCGCTGGGGCTGCCGGCGGCCTCCTTCATGGGCCCCGACGGCACCGCCGAGGACGTCCAAGCCGCGTGCGAGGCCTACGACCGGGCGCTGCCGGCGGCCGGCGGGGTGGACCTCCAGCTGCTGGGCATCGGCACGGACGGGCACATCGGCTTCAACGAGCCGTGCTCCTCCCTGGCCTCCCGCACCCGCATCAAGACGCTGACGGAGCAGACCCGCGTCGACAACGCGCGCTTCTTCGACGGCGACATAAACCAGGTGCCCCACCACGTCATCACCCAGGGCATCGGCACCATCCTGGAGGCCCGCCACCTGGTGCTGCTGGCCACGGGCGAGGGCAAGGCAGACGCGGTCGCCGCGTCCGTCGAGGGCCCGGTCTCCGCCCTCGTCCCCGCCTCGGCCCTCCAGCTCCACCCCCATGCGACGGTCGTCGTCGACGAGGCGGCCGCGTCGAAGCTGAAGCTGGCCGACTACTTCCGCGCGACGTACGCGGCGAAGCCGGCCTGGCAGGGACTGTAGGTGTTTCCGGGGCTCCGCCCCGGACCCCGGTCCTCAAACGCTGGACGGGCTGAATTCAGCCCGTCCGGCGTTTGAGGACACCGCGCGAAGCGCGGTACAGGGGGTGCGAGGGGGCACAGCCCCCTCGGAAACGGTGAAAGGGCGGGGCTGGGGCTACTCCCCCGCCCCGACGATCGCCTCGGCGGCGGCGACCCCACAAACCCGCGCCGCACCGTGCGTCGCAACGTGCAGCGCACCACTCGGCGGCGCCTCGTTCAGCCCCATCTCCACCACGACCGTGTCGGGCCGCGCCGCCAGCACCGTCCCGAGCGCCCGGGCCATCCACGGATGCCGGTGGACATCGCGCACGACCGCGACGATCCGCCGCTCCCCCGCCGCCGCGAGCACCGCTTCCGCCCCGGCCGAGTCCGGCCCGTACGTCTCGGTGAGCGTGCCCGGCAGCAGCCGCGCGAGCTCCGCTCCCACGCCCCACGGCGTCTCGTCGCCGACGGCGATGTTGGCGACGGGCGTGAAGGCGGCGACGTACACGGGCCCGGCGGGAAGCCCGTACCCCGCGCCGGAGCGCGTGATCCGCAGCGCGCGCCGTGCCGCCACGAGCCCCACGTCGGGGTCGGACGCCACCGCGTCCGGGCCCGCCGCCGACGACGACGTCCAGCGAGCCAGCGCCCGCACCCGGGCGGCGGCATCGGCGAGCCGTTCCTCGGCGAGTTCACCGGACCGCACGGCCGCGACGAGCGCGTCGCGCAGCCGCAGCACCGTCTCCTCGTCGGCCAGGCCGCCCCCGACGCAGATCGCGTCGGCGCCCGCCGCGATGGCCATGACGCTGCCGCGTTCGATGCCGTACGTACCGGCGATGGCCCGCATCTCCATGCCGTCGGTGACGATCAGGCCGTCGAAGCCGAGGCCCCCGGCGGTGACGGGCGCGCGCAGCAGCCCGTGGAGGGCGAGGGGGCTGAGCGTGGCGGGCAGGGCGGCGTCGAGCGCGGGCAGCAGGATGTGCGCGCTCATCACGGCCTTCGTGCCGGCCGCGACGGCCGCCCGGAAGGGCACCAGCTCGCGGGCGTGGAGCGTCGCGAGGTCCGCGTCGATGCGGGGCAGGTCGTGGTGGGAGTCCACGGCGGTGTCGCCGTGGCCGGGGAAGTGCTTGGTGCAGGCGGCGACCCCGGCGGCCTGGAGCCCCTCGACGTACGCGGCGGTGTGCCGGGCGACGAGCGCCGGGTCGGCGCCGAAGGACCGTACGCCGATGACGGGGTTGTCGGGGTCGGAGTTGACGTCCCCGGAGGGCGCCCAGTTGAGGTTGACGCCGCAGGCGGCGAGCCGGCGGCCCAGCTCATGGGCGACGGCGCGGGTGAGCGCGGTGTCGTCGACGGTGCCGAGGGCGAGGTTGCCGGGGAAGGAGGAGCCCGTACGGACCTCCAGCCGGGTGACGTCGCCGCCCTCCTCGTCGATGGCGACGAGGACGTCGCCGCGCTCGGCGCGCAGCCGCTCGGTCAGGGCGGCGAGCTGTTCGGGGGAGGCGATGTTGCGGCCGAACAGGCCGACGGAGGAGAGCCCTTCGCCGAGCCGGCGCAGCAGCCAGTCGGGGGCGGTCGTCCCGGTGAAGCCGGGCTGGAGGACGGTCAGGGCGTCCCGGGTGAGGCTGTCCGGGGTGCCCCGGCTGTCCCGGTGCTGGGTGAGGATGGTCATGTCGATGCTCCTAGCCCTTCACTGCGCCGGACGTGAGGCCTCCGACCGCCTTGCGCTGGAGGATGACGAACAGGACGAGGATCGGGATCGCGAAGAGCGAGGAGGCGGCCATGGTGGCGCCCCAGTCGTCGCCGAAGGTGGTGCGGAAGCCGGTCAGCCACAGCGGGAGGGTCTGCGATCCGGGGTCCTTGTTGAGGATCAGGACCATCGGGAACTCGTTCCAGACGGTGATGAAGCCGAAGAGCGAGGTGGCCATCAGGCCGGGCGCCAGCAGCGGGAAGATCACCCTGATGAAGGCCTGGGTGCGGGTGCAGCCGTCGACCATGGCGGACTCCTCCAGCTCCTTGGGCACGGCGGCCACGTAGCCGCGCAGCGTCAGGACGGTGAAGGGCAGCACCATGACGGTGTAGATGGCGATGAGCGGCGGCAGGCTGTTCAGCATGTCCGCGTCGCGCACGATCATGTAGTACGCGATGACCATCACCTCCCAGGGCGCCATCTGGGCCATCATCATCACGAGGATGAAGCTCTTGCGACCCTTGAAGCGCATGCGCGCGACGGCGAAGGACGCCAGCAGCGCGATGACGAGCGACAGGGCCACGGCCACCAGGGTCACGGTGAGGGAGTTCCCGACGAACGTCCAGAAGCCGTCGGCGCTCACCGCCCTGTCGAAGTGCTCGAAGGTGGGGCTGGTGGGAAACCAGATGGGGGTGTCGCTGACGATGTCCTTGTTGGCCTTGAAGGCCGTGGCGAACATCCAGTAGACGGGGAAGGCGAAGAAGGCGAAGAGGACGACCGCCGTCGCCCCCGGCCAGACTCGGCCGATCAGCGATCGCCTCACAGCTCGTCCTCCTCTTGCTTGAGAACCAGGCGCAGGTAGTAGGCCGTCAGCGCCAGCAGAATGACGATGGTGAGGATGGAGATCGCCGCGCCCATGCCGAAGTGCTGGCTGCCCATGCCCTCCGTGAAGGCGTAGACGGGCAGGGTCTCGGTGAGCCGGTCGGGGCCGCCCTCGTTGATCGCGAAGACCTGGGTGAAGGCCTTGAAGACCCAGATGACCTCGAGGAACGTGGTGGCGAGGAAGAACGGCTTGAGGAAGGGGAAGGTCACCGAGGTGAACTGCTTCCAGGTGCCCGCGCCGTCGAGCGAGGCGGCCTCGTAGAGCTCCTTGGGGATCGTGGTCGTGGCGGCGTAGAGGTTTATCGCCACGAAGGGCACAGACTGCCAGACGATCAGCACGGTGATCACGAAGAAGGTGGAGAGCTGGCCGCTGGTCCAGTTGTAGCCGGCCATGGAGTGCCGGCCGAGCGCGTCGAGGAGGTAGTTGACGACGCCGAAGCGCTGGTCGAAGAGCCACTGGAAGACGGTGGTCGCGGCGACGACGGGCATGGCCCAGGCGAGGACGAGGCCGAGCGAGAGCAGCAGGCGCAGCTTCGTGCCGAGCCGGGCGAGCAGCAGGCCGATCAGACAGCCCACCACCATGATCAGGACGACGTTGGCGGCGGTGAAGACCACCGAACGGCCGGTGACGTGCCAGAACTCGGAACTGCGAAGGACGCTGTCATAGTTGTCGACGCCGGTCCACTCGGTGACGCGCTGGATCAGCTGGCGCTTGTTGAGGTTCTGGAAGGACAGCAGGCCGTTCTTCACCAGCGTCCAGCCGAGCAGCAGGACGACGACGGCGACGGTGGGAAGGATCAGCAGGTAGGGCAGGCCTTTTGCCGCGCGTTCCCGGTCGCGGCGGGGCGGCGCGGCGCCGCCTTTGCCGATCCGGGGCGCCGGGCCGGTGGCCGCCGCCTCTTCGATCTGCGCTGACATCGTCGTCCGCCTTCTCCCCTGTGGAACGGTTGTGCGTGCTGCACGGTGGTGCGTGCTGCGGGGTCCCGTACGGGCCGCCCCCACGGCGGCCCGTACGGAATTCACTGCCGCTTCTGGCCCTACTGCTTCTGGGCGAGGCGCTTGTTCATGTCGCCCTCGACCTGCTTGGCGGCTTCCTCAGGCGACTTGCCGCCGAGAACGGCCGTCATATAGGCCTTGATCGGGTTCGGCGCGTTCTCCACGTTGGCCCACTCGGGGATCAGCGGAGTGGTGCCACCGGTCTTGGCGGCGGGGGCGGCGGCCTCGGCGGCCGGCTGGCCCTTGAGGCTGGTCAGCAGCGCGTCCTTGTTGGGGATCGAGCCGACCTCCTTGGCCAGCGCGCCCTCGTTCTTGTCGGACAGCGCGATCTTCAGGAACTCCTTGGCGAGGTCCTTCTTCTTGCTGCCCTCGGAGATGGCGAGGTTGGAGCCGCCGAGGAAGACGCCCTCGGGCTTGTCGGCGGTCTCACCGGGGATGGTGAAGTAGCCGATCTCCTTCTCGATCTCCGGGTTCGCCTTGATGGCGGTGGCGGCCTCCCAGCCCATGCCGATGAAGGCGCCGGTCTTGCCCTTGGCGAAGACGTCGGCCTGCTGCGGGGTGGCCTCGTCCTTGTCCTTGGGGGCCTTGCTGAACGACTGGTACTTCTTGTAGATCTCCATGGCCTTGGCGACCTTGGGGTCGCCGAGGTTGGAGACGTACTTCTTGCCGTCCTTCTTCACCAGGTCGGCACCGGTGCCGATGGTCAGGCCGTCGAAGAAGTACCAGTTCTGGCCGGGCAGGTAGAGCGGCTCGGCGTCGCCCTTCTGCTGAATGGCCTCGAGGTCCTTGAAGAATTCGTCCCGGGTCTTCGGGGTGTCCTTGATACCCGCGTCGGCCCAGACCTTCTTGTTGTAGATGACGACGCGGCTGGCCGCGTACCAGGGGGCGGCGTACTGCTTGCCCTCGAAGACGGCCGGCTTGTTGAGGGACTCGGTCCAGTCCCCGCCGATCTCCTTCTTCAGGTCGTCCAGCTGGGCGAGGCCACCGGTCTGGGCGTAGGAGGGCGTCTGGGTGTTGCCGACCTCCACGACGTCCGGCGGGCTGGACTCGGAGAGGGCGGTGGTGAGCTTCTGCTGGATCCCGTCCCACTTCTGGACCTGGACGTTGAGCTTCGCACCGGTCTTCTGTTCGAACTCGGCCTGGACGGCCTTCGTCCAACCCGGTGGATTCGAGCCATCCATGAACCAGACCGTGAGGCTCTTGTCCTTGGAACCGCCGTCGGCCGATCCCTTGTCACTGTCGCTGGACCCACAGGCAGCAACACTCACCATCATGGCCACGACACCCGTCGCCGCTATGAGCCCACGCTTCACAGCACTCTCCCTTGAGGACCGAATGTGGTCTTTAATGGTTTAGACCAGTGCCCGCAGCTTGGCCTAGACCTTTTGGGGTGTCAAGGGTGTATAAGAGTCGCTGTCGGCTCCGTTACCGGACCGACACCTCGAGGTCGACGCGGGTATCTCCGGTCTCCTCGGGCTCTGCCCGTGCCACCATGTGACCGCTATAGACGGAGGAGCCGGTGACGGCAGCAGGATCATCGGAGTCGGGAAGGTCGGGAAGGCACGCCATGGCGACCGAGGGCGAGACGGCGGAGGGCGGCAGCGCCGCGAGCGGCGGACGGACAGCGCGCGTTCCCAAGTATTACCGGCTCAAACGGCACTTGCTGGATATGACCGAAACCATGCCTCCCGGCACTCCCGTGCCACCGGAGCGCACCCTGGCCGCCGAGTTCGACACCTCCCGTACGACGGTGCGCCAGGCCCTCCAGGAACTGGTGGTCGAGGGCCGGCTGGAGCGCATCCAGGGCAAGGGCACGTTCGTCGCCAAGCCCAAGGTCTCCCAGGCCCTCCAACTGACCTCCTACACGGAGGACATGCGCGCCCAGGGCCTGGAGCCCACCTCCCAGCTCCTCGACATCGGCTACGTCACCGCCGACGACCGCCTCTCCGGGCTCCTCGACATAGTGCCCGGCGGCCGCGTCCTGCGCATCGAACGCCTGCGGCTCGCCAGCGGCGAGCCGATGGCGATCGAGACCACCCACCTGTCGGCGAAGCGCTTCCCGGCCCTGCGCCGCAGCCTGGTGAAGTACACCTCCCTCTACACCGCGCTGGCCGAGGTCTACGACGTCCACCTCGCGGAGGCGGAGGAGACCATCGAGACCTCCCTGGCCACCCCGCGCGAGGCCGGCCTGCTGGGCACGGACGTGGGCCTGCCGATGCTGCTGCTCTCGCGCCACTCGCTGGACGCGCAGGGCAAGCCGGTGGAGTGGGTGCGATCGGTGTACCGGGGCGACCGCTACAAGTTCGTGGCCAGGCTGCGGCGGCCGGCGGCGGAGTAGCGGCGCGGCCCCGGCCCGGCCGGGGGTCCGGGGGTTGCCCCCGGGACAACACAGCGTGGCAAGGCTGCGACGACCGGCGGCGGAGTAACGGGGCCGCGGAGTAAGACCGGGGTAAGAACGACCTCAAGGTTCACCCACCGACTTCATGACCATTCGATGAGCGTTCCGCAAACACGACCTTGGGGACGGGCCCGTTGTCAGTGGCACGCCCTAGCCTGAGGGCATGTCATGCAACGCGACCCTGACCCCGACCCCGGAGCAGCTCAACCACGAGATACGCATGTTCCTCACGGCCCGTCGCGGCCGCACGCTGACCAGCGCCGAGCGCGATGTCTACGAGCGGCTGCGGGCCGAATGGCTGGCGGCGGGCCGCCGCGCCCGGTACGTGACGGCTCCCCGACCCGCTCGCCCCTCGGCCTGCGGGGCACGTACGGTATCGGAATGAGCCACGCCGTCGACGCGGTCGATGCCGCCGCGATCGCCCTGAACGACCGCTCCTGGACCCCCTCGGACCACGAGCTGACCCTCGCTCGCGACTTCTTCACACGTCGCGACGCCATGCCGCAGCGACTGCTGCCGGGCATGCCCATGTCCCCCAGCCCCCAGGGCTGGGTCACCCAGCACGTCCTCTGGCTGGAAGACGTCGCCCACCTCGCCGGAGAGCTGCTGGACGCCTGGCGCGGCTGGCTCCCGGACAGCCACATGATCGGCCTCCTCGGCGCCTACGGCGGCCTGGCCCGCACCGCCGCCCCCCTCGCGGCCCGGCTCGGCCGCGACTGGACCACCGAGTGGCAGGCCCCGCCCTCGAAGCAGCAGACCTCCTCCTGGGAGGACTGGCACCTCCCGACGGAACAACGCCAGCAGCTAGACGCGCTGACGGACCGTCTGGTCCTGATCGGCGCGGTCATGGTCATGGCCGTCAACCGGGGAGAGACGGGGCACTGACGCTCACGCGGTCGCTGCGGGCCGGCCCCCTGGCCGGCTCCTCTCCTTCCCCCCGTTCTTTTGCGGCTCGTCAAGCTTCCTCCGTCGAAACCGCTCGAAGCGGTCTGCCTGCGGGCCCGCCCAGACGCCCTCCGGCAGCGCACATACAAGACTGGCTGTATGACGGAACATGCCCTGCTGCATCTGACCGCCGCCGTCACCAAAGAAGATGAGTGGTACGTCGCACGCTGTCTGCGAGTAGAGGTGACCAGTCAGGGCGCCACGTTCGAGGAGTCCCTCAATAACTTGCGCGAGGCACTGGAGCTTTACTTCGAAGATGCGCCCGCACCCGAGGCGTACGAGGCCCAGGTCATCACCGTCCCATCGAGGTCCGCGTCGCGTGAGCCCGGCGCTTCCTCGCGGGCTGTCCGGGCAGAGGTAGGCAAAGCCCTCATGCGTGGCGGCTTTGAATACGTCTCGAACCGAGGCAGCCAGCCAAGTACCGGCCGAACGGCCTGACAGTGATCGTTCCCCAGCATGCCGATCTGGCACCTGGCACTCTGAAGTCCGTCCTGCGGCAGGCGGACTGGAGCATCGAGACCCCTGCTCAGCCACATGTAGCTGAGGGCCCGACCCAGGATGCCTCGGATCGAAGGTCCAGGTACCCGCAGGCACCCGGCATTTGGGGCGAATGATTTATTCCGCCTACCCGCAGGTCACACCGGGGCTAGGATGACCGCCAGTCCGATCATGCGGGGGCCTTCCAGTTGATATCTGCAGGATTGTTCACCAGCCTTTCGAGTCTTAGCGGAAACCTGCTCACGCTGTACAAAATGAAGCAGGACGGCAGCTACCGCGCACAGCAGACCTTGTTGCATACCCTGCGGGTCGAGGAGGCCGAGAACGCCCATCGACGGAGCCTTGAAAGAGACGCAATAAATGCGCAGGACAGGATACAAGAGGCCGCCGCCGGAAACCGATATGAAATCGAGAGGGACTGGCGCCAGGCCCACATCGGGATCCACGTCAAGGCAATTCAGGAACGCATGGACCGACAGCTGGAGGAGTCACCTTTCAGCTATTCTCAGGAGGAGTTCTACGAACTCGTTTATGAAGCCACAAGAGGCGGCACAGTTCCTGCCCTGCTGATCGCCCCTTTCTATCGGGATGATTTGAGTGGCCAGGAAAACGACGAAGGGCCACACTCTTTTCGGGTTTCCATCAGGCAATCCTGGCTACAGTCGGAGTGGTCAACAGATCTGGTATGTCTCGACGGTGCACTCAAGCGCCCATTGCACAAGACAGATATGGACATCCTCGTCCTCCAGAGAGCCCTTCAGAGCCTGCCAGTAGTACTGGTACACGGAGGGGTCCAGTCCAATCATCGAGTCTGGCCCTCTCTCTACGCCTGGAATATCGTGGACTCGCCCGAGTTGCGGTCGGTTCATGTCAGCTTTCCGCCGCTTTCCCTTCCCGCCTCAGGTCCTTCGAATCAGGATCACGCCGCACATCGTCTCGCCTTCGAGGACGAACTCGGCGGGTCTACGGCGATTACCGCCGGCCTGATCGCCGAATGGTTCCACCTGGTGAGGCATGGCCGCATGCCGAGACTTCACACCATGCTTCCAGCAAATATGGGGGCAGAGCGCAGGGTGATCGCCGCCGGCCTCGCGACGTCCTTCGAAGTAGCCCTCGAGCGCCATCGGATCGATGTTGTGTCCGCCCGCGTGGGCCAGGCAATGATGTACTTGGAAGCGGGATTGCGCGACCACGCAGAAAACGCCGCGCTCCTCGCCCTTACCGCTGCGGACACCGCCTCGAGGGGGTCCTTTCCAGCTTCGATTGGAACCCTTCGGCAGCTTTCCTCGACGCTCGTTTCACTCGGCAGAACAGATGAAGCAAACCGCGCCCGCCTCATACTGGAATCTGCTGCCCGGAATAACGTCTTGCGCAACCTCGGTTGGAGGAACCGTTGAAAAAGCAGCGAATCATTGCAGCAATCGACTTTGGCACGCACGGCACGGGCTACGCCTGGACAACCATCGAAGACCGACACAAGGACCCAAAGAAGCGACTGGTTCACTTCAGGACGCGCTGGCAGGATCTACCGACACCCTATCCCAAGAATCTGACAGCCTTGCTCTTGAACGACAAGGGCGAGGTCGTTTCCTGGGGATATGAGGCCCGCCGTAAGTGGGCAACCCATGCGGCACGAGGTGAAACGGAGGGCTACGAATATGTGAGCAGCTTCAAGATGTCACTTGCCGCGGAAAAGAGCGAAGGCATGGAGGAGATCAGTGGCGGGAGATTCTCACCGGAAAAATCGAGGCAACTCGTCACAGCCTACCTCGAGAAAATCTACTCAGCCGCAATGGAGGAGATCGAGAGGGGCGGATACTCGAGCGATGAGGTGCGCTGGTGCCTCACCGTCCCGGCGATCTGGGATGACTACCAGAAGCAGCTGATGAGGGAGGCAGCCGTGGCTGCCGGGCTTCCCGAGGACGCAAAGCGTCTACAGCTGGTGATCGAACCCGAGGCTGCCGCCTACCACGCGAGAGTTTCGGGCGTCAGGACGGTGCGTGCCAGTGGACGGCGAGCGAGTCTGATGACCAAGGGATCGCGTTTCCTGGTGGCCGACTGTGGCGGTGGGACAATCGATATAACCGCCTATCGCACCGACGATAGAAACCGCCTCGAAGAAATCGGCCGGGAATGCGGTGGGAAGTACGGCTCAGAGTATGTCAACCAAGCTTTCCTGGAACAGGTCCTGACCAAGCGCCTGGGCTCCTTCGATGTCATCGAGAGAATCCAATCGGAGGCCCCGTCCGCCTTCTTGGAGCTCTTGAACTATTGGGAAAAGGCCAAGCTCAATATCACAACAACAGAAAGCGATGACATCTTCCTGCAGCTACCGGCTGCGATCTACGTCCTGCTCAGCAAGGAGGAGCGAGCAACTCTGGGAGATCAGCAGGATGGTATTGCGGATGCCATCGTCGTGAGGTCGAGCGAGGCACGGGATGTATTCGAATCCGTCGTCCCCAGCATCCTCGCACTTGTGGACAAGCAACTGGCCGAGATGCGAGTGCAGCGCCGAAACGCCCCCGGCAAAGAATTGGTGATTCTGGTCGGGGGGTTCGGGAACTCCCCCTATCTACAAGAAAGGCTGCAGGAGCACCTGGCGGACCGGGCCGATATCCTAGTTCCGCCCGACCCGCAGTTGGCCGTGTTGTTGGGGGCTGTGCACTACACCTATGACCCTCAGACTAAATCGCGGCGCACTAAATATACCTACGGCTGCAATACTGTCGCACCCTTCAGAGAAGGTGTTGACCCCGAAGAGTACAAGCTCAGCCTGCCGTACGGAGTGAGGTGTAAAAACCGGTTCAGCACATTCGTTTCCGCTGGACAGAGCGTCCCTGTCGACGAGGAAGTCACACAATCCTTCTCGCCCCTGTACCCGGATCAAAAAGCCATTGAGTTCGAGCTTTACAAATCAGACTCAAAAAGCCCGAGGTACACCACGGACCTGGGCTGCGAAAAGATCGGCGAGGTGACAGTCGACCTCTCCGAGGTAATGCACCTGCCTTTTGAGCGTCGATCGGTGAGCCTTTCCATGATGTTCGGCGAGGTTCAGATCAGAGTCTCTGCACTCGTCAAGGCAACCCAAAAGGCTACAACGGCCCACATCAGGTTCACTCCAGTCGAATAGAAACCGCCATGATACCGTCAACAACAGAGGGCTGCGAAGTGAACGGCGAGAACCGCGAGACACTCCCAGAAGAGATGAACAGGAAGTTGGAGTATGCCCTAAAGAGAATCGACGAAGTCGGCACACAGATCTCTGAACTCGACGAGAAGCTCCACGCCCTGCTGGCTCACCTGACCCACTCCAGGGAAGATCTGACAGGCATCCAGGATGAGATGCATCGGGCTCTTGCCGAGGAGATCGAGGCGTTTGTCGGTCAGAAGCTTATTAAACTTGCCTACGCGGGCTCCCGAAGGAGAGAAGGAAAGGACTCGCAGCGTCGGGTGGCCGAATTGACGAGGAACCTCTGCATATCATATCTGGGACCGGCTGAAATCGATTTGCTGCGCGTACGCAGGATGTTGAAGGCGCGTAAAGGCGACGACTGCTGGCGTGCTGCTGGGCAGGCAGCCCTTCAGATCAAGAAAATCCTTGGTTCAGCCAAGGCGCGTGGCATCGAGTTCGTCTGGGACTACGACTGCGATCCGGGCTTCCCCGTGGACGAGTCGACTCAGCGTGTCTGGTCAAGTTGTGACCCCGCATCCGATGTCAGCTTCGTGGTCGTGCCGGGCTACTTGGCGGACGGCGAGCGCTTCTTGCTGCAACAGGTATTCACGGACTTCCCTGCAGCACAGGTGCACTGATTCTGTGCGCCTTGTATATCTTGCTGCGCCGTGTTGGCAAGGCCCACCGCCCCGGCGCCGACAACATCGCGGCGCACGCCATCAGAGATGTCGAGTCCACCGTGGGCAGTAGTGACACCTCTGGTGTCACTGAACCTCTTTCATCCTGTCCCGCGGGGGTGAAACGGGCAGTCAGAGGTGGTGGTTGGTGACATAGCAGAGCCCCTTGTCGTTGGGGTGTTGATC